>NZ_LZTB01000087.1 GCF_001665685.1 Mycobacterium sp. 852013-50091_SCH5140682 | reverse complement strand
CCCCCTTACAGCCGGGGATGGTGGCGCCGCCGCACGACATGGCCCCGGGCAGCACCGATGACGACTACTACCTGGGCAAGATCTCGCCCTGTAGCGAGGATGCTCGATGAGGCCCGAATTGCTCGCGGCAGCCACCGACGCAGTCACCAGAACCTCGACCGCGGAAGCCGTGGTCTTCTGGGTTCTCGGCGCGGTCGCGGTGCTCGGAGCGATCGGTGTGGTGGCGGCCCCGAAGGCCGTGTACTCGGCGGTGTTCCTGGCCTCGACCATGATCGCGCTCGCGGTGCTCTATGTCGCCCAGGATGCGCTGTTCCTCGGGGTGGTGCAGGTCGTCGTCTACACCGGTGCGGTGATGATGCTCTTCCTGTTCGTCCTGATGCTCATCGGTGTCGACCTGTCGGAGTCGCTGGTGGAAACCCTTCGCGGACAACGGGTCGCGGCGCTGATCGCCGGGCTGGGCTTTGGCATCCTGCTGATCGGTGGCATCGGCAACGTCTCGGCGGTGGGTTTCACCGGGCTCGCGCAGGCCAACAGCGGCGGCAACGTGCAGGGCCTGGCGGCGCTGATCTTCACGCGGTACCTGTGGGCGTTCGAACTCACCAGCGCCCTGCTGATCACGGCAGCGCTGGGAGCCATGGTGCTGGCGCACCGGGAACGCTTCGAACGCCGAAAAACCCAGCGGGAATTGGCGATCGAACGCTTCCAGGCCGGCGGACGGCCGACGCCGCTACCCAATCCCGGCGTGTACGCCCGCCACAACGCGGTCGACATCCCCGCGCGACTGCCCGACGGCTCGGACGCCGTGCTGTCGGTCAGCGCGATCCTGCCGCAGCGCAGTGTCGCGGCTGATGTGGAGAGGGAGCGATAAATGGATCCCGCGAATTATCTGTATCTGTCGGCGCTGCTGTTCACTATCGGTGCGGCCGGGGTGTTGTTGCGGCGCAATGCCATCGTCATGTTCATGTGCGTGGAGCTGATGCTCAATGCGGC
>NZ_LZTB01000086.1 GCF_001665685.1 Mycobacterium sp. 852013-50091_SCH5140682 | reverse complement strand
CCAATCCCGCATCAACACCTACCACCACCCCCAGCAATACTTCACCGACAACCAAGACGACGACGAAACAGACTGTACGCCAACGTGATCAGGCGGCGACCGCGGCGATGATGAACGCCTGGTCGGCTGTCTCCTTGAGCTGCGGTTGGCGCTCGCGGGTGGCGATGGCATACCCGGTGAACCCGGCGGCGGCCAATGCGTCGCGCACGGTGGCAGTGTCGTGTCGTAGGAAGGTCATCGAGACCGCGTGTCCGAAGGCTTCGTCGAAACACAAAGGAGGTGAGCCAGTTTGGAATCCAAGAAGCAACCAGCCCGGGTCGGTCAGGACCCGGCGGAACTCCGCGAACAGGTCCGCAAGCTCATCGGCTGGGGTGTGGATGATCGAATACCACGCGGACACCGCCGAGAAGGTGCCGTCGCGGTACGGCAACTCGCGCATATCGGCCACCTGGAACCGAATCTGCGGATACCGCTCGCGGGCAATGGAAATCATGGCAGGCGACCCGTCGATGCCCTCGGCTCTGAGGCCCAGCCGGGTGAGTTCGGCGGCGGCTTGTCCGGGCCCGCACCCCACGTCCAGTGCGGCGTGGCCGCCCGATCGCAGCACCAGCTCGGCGAACGACTGCACCAGGCAGCGGTCGAACGGTCTGACGTCGAACTCATCGGTGAAGTGTTGTGCGTACTCGGCGGCGATCAGCTCGTACTGGTCGAACACTGTTCCGACAGTAGCCGGATGTTCTTGCAGCCGGCGACGGCCTGGTAGTAGTGGTGGGGTGAGTTCTGGATCGCCGATGGCTGCGGTACTCGTCACCGGAATGTCGGGTGTGGGCAAGTCCACGGCCCTCGCGGAGCTTGCCCTACGCGGTTTCGGCACGGTGGACACCGATTACGGGCATTGGATCCACGTCGTCGACGGCGAGCCGCTGTGGCGTGAACCGCTCATTGACGAGTTGCTACGCCGACCGCGTATTCGTCCGCTGTTCGTGCAAGGCACCGTGGTCAATCAAGGCAATTTCTATGCAAGATTCGATGCTGTCGTCCTGCTGAGTGCCCCTCCCGCCGTGATCTTCGATCGGCTACGCGCCCGTACCGGAAACGACTTCGGCAAGAGCGCTGTTGAGCAGTCTCGGATCGCGCGGGACATCGCTGAGACCGAGCCGCTGTTGCGCTCCGCCGCCACGCACGAGATCGACACCACTCAACCGCTCCATCGCGTTGTCGATGCCCTCGCCGCAATCGCTGAGACGGCCCAACGGTGAAGAGGTTTCGTGCTCGTCAGGACTCCGGAACCGAGGTGAACGCGCTACGAGTCGCGAGAAATCCTCGAGCGTGACCATGGAGCGGGTTCCCGTTCAGGCGGCGAAGCCGACATCGTTCGTCCCATCAATTGTCCAGCGCTGCCGAAAATCCTATGCGAAATCATCCATTTGGTCGATGCTCCAGGAATATTCGGAATGGCTTTCTGATGATCCTCCGGCGACCGTGACGCCGCGGCGGAGTTGCCCCGATACGGTGCCAGCGAAGGGGGTAGCCGTGACCCTCACGATTCCGTACAGGCCAGCGGACATGATGAACGACCTGCTTCATGAACAGCAGTCGGAGCAGCCGCTCCATGACAGCCACGACCATGCGCGCCATGAATCGCGTGGCCGCGCGTCCAGGCGCATCTATTTCGAGTCGGGACTGTTGGCGCGGGAAATGGATCATCCATGAATTTCCGCATACAAGTTTCCGGACACAAATAACCCGAATGGCATGCAATTCGGCCGTTTTCCTCCGGTGAGGTTGCTGCCAACCTTGTCTGGCCGCTGTGAACTCGTCGCAGCCCGGACTCAGCTGCTCTAGGCTCACCTGCATGACCGACCACGACAAGGCCGCCGCGCGGCGTGAGATTGCTGACGCTCTGCTCAACGCACTCAACCGCCGACACGAACTGCTTGATGTGATCGTGGAGGCAGACGACCGCAAGAGCGCGGTCGACGCTGTTGCGACATTGCTCGATACGTCGCATGCCGCTGCCGACGCTGTCGTCGGGTTGTCCTTCGACCGGATCACCAAGGAATCGCGGCGACAGATCGCTGCCGAGCTTGATGATCTGAACAGTCAGCTGTCGTTCACCGCGCAGGAACGCCGGGCGAGCTCGGGCGAGACGCTTGTGCTGAGGTCCTTCTCGGCCGCCACCGACCGGGACATCTTCGAGGCACGCACGGCAGATGTCGGCGCGTCCGGCGACGGGTCCGGCGCACCCGCCGCCGATATCGACGACGAGATCCGGTCGGCACTGGCCCGGGTGGATGCCGACGAGGCCGCATGGTTCGTGGCGATCGAAGGTTCGGAGAAGGTCGGCATGGTCTTCGGTGAACTCAGCGGCGGCGAGGTGAACGTCCGGATCTGGATCCACCCCGATTACCGCAAGCGCGGGTACGGCACTGCGGCGCTGCGCAAATCGCGCTCGGAGATGGCTTCGTACTTCCCGGCCGTGCCCATGGTCGTCCGTGCCCCGGGGGTTGTCCCGCCGGCCTGAAAAATAGTTCTTCCCCGTCCACGCTCCTGACCACCGCTTTCGCCGAAAAGTGGTGTCTGTGCTCACAGATTCCTTGGCAGGGGGCTCACAGGGGAGGACTATGGAGTCATGCTAACCATACGAAAACTCGCGGGAACAGTATTCGTAGCGGGAGCCGCAGCGGCCATTGCCGCCGCACCGACGGCCATGCTCCTCGCTGATGCGCCGGCCTCATTGACCGACCTGAGCGGAACGAATCAAGTGGTGCTTGCCGACCCGGTCGGCGGCGGTGACGCAGGCGGCGGTGGCGGCTGCGACAGCGGCGCCGGCTGGCAGGGCTGCGGCGGCTGGAACCCGGTCCAGGGTGGCTGGGGCCATGGTTGCCTCAACGGCATCTGCGGAGGCTGGGACGGCCAGCGCGGGTGGGGTAACTAACCCCCACCCGGCGACGGGTTGACCGGCTCGGCTCCGGTCAGCTGTCAGCCTTGAGCGCCTGCGCGGCGACGCCGAACATGACGTCTTTGATGGCGCCGAGCGTGCCGGCGTCCTTACCGTGCAACGGGCGCAACAGGTCGGTGGCCGCAACGGTCACCCCGCCCTCGGGTGCTGTCGCATCCACCAGTCCGTGGGTGTGCGCATCCACCCCGCCGAAGCGGCGGCCCGTCGTCATCGACGCGACGGCGGCCTGCGGCGTCAGCTTGGCCTGGATCAATGCCGCCATCCCGGGGGTGAACGGGATGTGGATGTCCACCTCGGGAAAACAGAAAAAGCCGCGGTCGGCGCGCATGACGCGGAAGTCGTGTGCGATGGCCAGCATCGCCCCGGCGCCGAAGGCGTGACCGACCACAGCGGCCGCGGTCGGCACCGGGAACGTCAGGACCCTGGCCAGCAGGCTCTGGACGCGTCCGACGTACCATGCGCTCTGATCGCTATGTGCGCCAAGCCAATCCAGATCCAGACCGTTGGAGTAGAACTTGCTGTCGGCCGTGGTGACGAGACCGTGCGCCCCCTTGGCGAGCACATGGTCGAGTTGGGCGTCGACCTCGTCGAGGAACTCGGGGGAGAACCGGTTCTCGTCGTCTCCGAGATCGAGGACCGCGATCTCGCCGTCGAAGTCCAATGTCGTTGTCATGATGCACCTTTCGTTGGGTGGTGATTATCGGTGGTCGGGCTTGGGCCGATTTCGAGGACTGCGTACACCGCCGCGCGGAGGTGACGCAGTGCGGTGGGGTCGCCGAGCCGGTCGCGCTGCAGCAGCACCGCCGTGGGCAGGTCGACGATGCAGGTTGTGACGGTGTCCACGGCGGCGCGGTCGCGTCGTCCCCATGCCGTCTGTGCCAACTCGATCATCAGGGCGAGCAGCTGTTTCTGAAGCGCGGCAACCTCATCGGCGAGGTCGTCGGGTAATCCGACCGCTGCGATTTCGTGCGGCGGGAACAGCAGCACCAGCCGGGCCGACGCCGGATGGTCCTCGGCGAACACCGCGGGCGCCTGCGCAGCGGCGGCGATGGCGTCGGTGCCACTGGACGTTGCCTCCACCAATTGCCGTTGCAGGTCGAGGAATCTGTGTGCCGCGCGCACCCACGCTCGGCCCAGGAGGCCGCCACGGGACCCGAACTGGTGGTACAGCGCGCCGTTGGATACGCCGACGGCAGCGCTCACCGCGCGGATGGTCACCGCTGTGAGGCCGGAACTCACTGCCATCGATTCGACGGCATCCAGAACCGTGTCCGGATCGTGGACACGCGGGCGAGGCATGGCGCCAGAGTAACAGAGCGGCTGCTCTATAACTATCGCCATGCCGATGGGCCATGTTGACAGTAGGTAAGGCTACCCATACTTTGTGGGATATCGTGGTCAGGACCAACCGGGAGGGGACCGTCGATGGCACGCGGATTCCAGGGCGCGATCATGCGGGGCTTCGGCGTCCGCGACCACCAGGCCACCGTCGTCGGGACCGAATGGCGAACGCCGAATCTCCTGCGTATCCGCATGGTTTCGCCCACGCTGTTCGAGGATGCCGTCGCCGAGCCGACGTCCTGGCTGCGGTTCTGGTTCCCAGACCCGGAGGGATCCAAGACGGAATTCCAGCGGGGCTACACGATCGTCGAAGCCGATACCGGCACCGGACACTTCGCCATCGACGTCGTCCTGCACGAGCCGTCCGGACCGGCGTCGCAGTGGGCCAGAGGTGCGGCGCCGGGTGCCACCGTATCGGTGACGACGCTGGGCTCGGCGGGCTTCAGTGTGCCGGAGGAGCCGCCGGCCGGGTACCTGCTGATCGGCGACGCCGCAGCCACGCCCGCGATCAACGGCATCATCGAAGCCGTACCGCACGACGTCCCGATCGAGGTCTACCTCGAGCAGCACGACGAGTCCGATGTGCTGATCCCGATTGCGGAACATCCGAGGATGTCGGTGCGGTGGATCGCCCGCACCGACCCGACTTCACTCGCGGCAGCCATCGAGGCCAGGGACTGGTCGGACTGGTACTGCTGGGTGACTCCGGAAGCCGGATCCCTCAAGCATCTCCGCGTGCGGTTGCGCGACGAATTCGGCTTCCCCAAGACGGAGATTCACGCGCAGGCCTACTGGACCGAGGGCCGGGCCATGGGGACCAAGCGCGATGAGGAACAGACTGAAGTAGACAAAGACGTTGCCGCGCAACCTGACAAACAGCCCGCACCGCAGCCGAGCGCACCCCGCGGGAACTGGCGGGCACAAGCCGCAGGCCGCCTGCTGGCCCCGCTCCGCACGCCGCTGATCGTCTCAGGCGTGCTGCAGGCCGTGATCACGCTGGTTCAGCTGGCGCCCTTCGTGCTGCTCGTCGAACTGGTGCGGCTGCTGCTCACCGGAGCCGACCGGGAGCGCCTGTGGACCTTGGGGCTTACGGCCATCGGACTGCTCGGTACGGGCACCTTCCTCGCCGCGGTGCTCACCTTATGGCTGCATTGGATCGACGCGAACTTCGCTCGCGATCTGCGTACCCGGTTGCTCACCAAGATGTCCCGGTTGCCGCTGGGCTGGTTCACCGCCCGCGGATCCGGCTCGATCAAGCAGCTGGTGCAGGACGACACGCTGTCGCTGCACTACCTGGTCACCCATGCCATCCCCGACGCCGTCGCCGCGGTCATCGCACCATTGGCCGTGCTGGTCTATCTGTTCACCGTGGACTGGCGGCTGGCCGCAGTGCTGTTCATCCCGGTACTGGTCTACCTCGTGTTGATGTCGGTGATGACGATCCAATCCGGGCCCCGCGTCGCGCAGGCGCAGCGCTGGGCCGAGCGGATGAACGTCGAGGCCGGGGCGTATCTCGAGGGTCAGCCGGTGATCCGCGTGTTCGGGGGCGCGGCCGCGTCAAGCTTCCGCCGCAGGCTCGACGAGTACATCGGGTTCCTGGTCGCCTGGCAGCGGCCGTTCACCGGCAAGAAGTCGCTGATGGACCTGGTCACCAGGCCGGCCACGTTCGTGTGGTTGATCGTGGCCGTCGGCACCCCGATGATCGTCAACGGCTGGCTGGACCCGGTGGAGCTCTTGCCGTTCCTGTTGCTGGGCACCACATTCGGCGTCCGGTTGCTGGGCATCGGCTACGGCCTCGGCGGCATCCGTGGCGGCATGATCGCCGCCCGGCGTATCCAGAACGCGCTGGACGAACCAGATCTGGCGATCTCGGATCCTGCTGCACCGCACGATGATTCGGGCGCGGTGGTGTTCGACCACGTCACGTTCGCGTACCGACCGGGCGTCCCGGTGCTCGAGGACGTCTCACTGACACTGCGCCCCGGTACCGTCACCGCGCTGGTCGGCCCGTCCGGATCGGGCAAGTCCACGCTGGCGGCGCTACTGGCCCGTTTCCACGACGTGGGCGATGGTGCGATCCGGTTGGGCGGCAGAGATATTCGTACGCTGAGCACCGACGAGCTGTACCGCCGTGTCGGCTTCGTGCTGCAGGACACGCAGCTGGTGGCCGGCACGGTCGCGGAGAACATCGCCCTTGCCGACCCCGACGCGGGAATCGAACGGGTAAGGGAGGCGGCACGTGACGCCCAGATCCACGACCGGGTGGTGCGCCTGCCCGACGGCTATGACACGACGCTGAGCGCGGCGCCTGCCCTCTCCGGTGGTGAACGGCAACGCCTGACCATCGCACGGGCGATCCTGGCCGACACCGAGGTGCTGATCCTCGACGAGGCCACCGCCTTCGCCGATCCGGAGTCGGAATACCTTGTGCAGCAGGCTCTCAACAGGCTTACCCGAGACCGGACCGTGCTCGTCATCGCGCACCGGCTGCACACCATCACCCATGCCGATCAGATCGTCGTCCTCGACGCAGGCCGGATCGCCGAAATCGGCACCCACGACGAACTTCTCGCGGCGGGCGGGCGCTACCACCAGCTGTGGGAGACGGGACGCCGCGACACTGTGACCGCCGGAGAGGCTGCCCGATGATCCGCACTCTGATGGCCCTCATACCTGCCGACAAGCGCGGCAAGGTCGCGGTTTACGGCGTACTGACCCTGATATCGGTGGTGATCCGAGCCGCGGGCACAGTGCTGCTCGTGCCATTGGTTGCAGCGCTGTTCAGCGCCGACCCCGGCGGCGCCGTGCCGTGGTTGGGCTGGCTCACCGCAGCGACCGTCGTGGGTTGGGGGATCGACACCGCCACATCGCGGCTCGGGTTCGACCTGGGCTTCGCCGTGCTTGACCACACTCAGCACGACGTCGCCGACCGGCTCCCCAACATCAGACTCGACTGGCTGTCCGGCGACAACACCGCCAACACCCGGCAGGCGATCGCGGCGACGGGGCCGGAACTGGTCGGCCTCGTGGTCAATCTGCTGACCCCCCTCGTCGGGGCGGTCCTGCTGCCCGCGGCCATCGCCGTCGCGCTGATCGCCGTGTCACCGCCGCTGGGGCTCGCGGCGCTCGCAGGCGTGGTCGTCCTGCTGGGTGCGCTCTGGGCGTCCGGGCGGTGCAGCCGCAAGGCCGACGCCGTCGCTGACGAGACCAACCGCGCATTCACCGAGCGGATCATCGAATTCGCCCGCACCCAACAGGCTTTGCGGGCCGCCCGGCGTGCGGAACCGGCACGCAGCCTGGTCGGCGACGCGCTGGCCGCTCAGCACGGCGCGAGCGTGCGACTGCTGGGCATGCAGATTCCCGGGCAGCTGTTGTTCAGCCTTGCCGGCCAGTTGGCTCTGATCGCGTTGGCGGGCATGGTCACGGTGCTGACGATGCGCGCAGCGTTGAGTGTGCCCGAGGCGATCGCGCTGATCGTCGTCATCGCGCGCTACCTGGAGCCCTTCACGGCACTCAGCGAGCTGGCACCCGCCATCGAGTCGACCCGCGCCACGCTGCAGCGGATCGGCAGCGTGCTGTCCGCGCCGACGCTGACCGCGGGAACCGTTGTCGTCGAGCAGGACTCCGTGCCGCGCATCGAATTCGAGGACGTGAGCTTCGGCTACGGCGACACCCTCGTGCTCGACAAGGTCAACTTCGTTCTCGAGCCAGGGGGCACGACAGCCATCGTCGGCCCGTCCGGATCGGGCAAGAGCACGATCCTCTCGCTGATCGCAGGACTTCACCAGCCCACGGGCGGCCGCGTGCTGATCGACGGCGTCGACGCGTCGACATTGGATGCCGAAACCCGCCGGGCCGCAACGAGTGTGGTGTTCCAGCACCCCTATCTGTTCGACGGTTCTGTTCGCGAGAATATTTCAGTGGGCGACCCGGCGGCCGACGCCGACCAGGTCGCGGCGGCGATGCGGCTGGCCCGGGTGGACGAGCTGACCGGCCGGTTACCCGACGGCGACGCCACTAAAGTCGGCGAGGCGGGCTCGGCGCTGTCCGGCGGTGAACGGCAACGCGTCAGCATCGCCCGCGCTCTCGTCAAACCCGCGCCGATCCTGCTGGTGGACGAGGCGACCAGCGCGCTGGATACCGAGAACGAAGCTGCTGTCGTGGACGCGCTCACAGTCGATCTGCGGCCGCGCACCCGCGTGATCGTGGCGCATCGGTTGGCCAGCATCCGGCATGCCGACCGGGTTCTGTTCGTCGACGGCGGCCGGATCGTCGAGGACGGCAGCGTCGACGAACTGCTCCGTGCGGGCGGCCGGTTCCACGAATTCTGGCGCCAACAGCATGCCGCGGCCGAGTGGCAAATCGTGCACTGAGCGGGGTGGTCAGGCCTTGGCGAGCTGCTTCTGCTCGTAGAGTCGCGCCCACTCGGCCCGCGGCCGGATGGACACGTCGACATCAGCACCCTTGGCGCGCAATGCCTTTACCGTGGCGTCCGCGCGGGCGATGCGGGCGAACGGGTCCCAGCCGAAGAACCGGCAGGAGTTCTCCCAGGTGATCTTGTTGATATCGGAATCGCTTGCGCCCGCGGCATTCAGCTCGGCCAACACCTGCTCGGGCGCGTCGGGCCAGAAGCAGTCGGAGTGCGGGTAGTCGCATTCCCACGCGATGATGTCGATGCCGATCTCGTGGCGCAGCTTCAGCGAGGTCTTGTCGGTCACGTAGCAGGCTAGGGAGTGCTCGCGGAACACGTCGGACGGCAGCTTGTCGCCGAAGTCGCGGCGCAGCCACTTCTGGTTTGTGTAGTGCCGATCGCTGCGGTCCAGATAGAAAGGAATCCAACCGATTCCGCCTTCGGAGAAGGCGAACTTGAGGTCGGGGTAGTTGCGCATGGCCGGACCCCACAGCAGGTCCTGGGCACACATTGCCGAGACCTGCGTGGCGAGGATGATCAGGTTGTCGATCGGCGCATTGGGGGCCATGCTGATAGCCCCGAAGCCGGTGCCGATGTGCAGGCACATCACCACGTTCTCTTCGGATAGGGTCCGGAACACCGGGCCCCAGTATTCGTCGTCGTGGTAGCTCGGAAGTCCTTCCAGATGTGGCAGTTCCGGCATGGTGACGGCGCGGCAGCCCCTGGCCGCGACGCGGCGGATCTCGGCGCACATCGCCTCGGGGTTCCATGTCGGCATGATCGCGATCGGGATGAAGCGGTCGGGGTAGGAACCGGCCCACTCGTCGATGTGCCAGTCGTTGTAGGCCGACACCATCACCAGCGTCGCCTCTTCGCGGTGCATATTGAGGTGACGTGCCGAGAACCCGGTGAAGGTCGGGAAGCACATCGACGCGAGGATGCCGTTGCGGTTCATGTCACGGACCCGCTCGTGCACGTCGTACACGCCCGGGCGCATCTCGGCGAAGCCTGCGGGGTCACGGCCCCATTCCTCGGCTGGCCAGGACACCACGGCGTTGAGCCCGCTGACGCCCTGCGGCCGGCCTTGATACATCCACTGATCGACGCCCTGGTCGTCGGTCACCACGATGGGGGCCTCGTCCTTGTATTTGGCAGGCACGTGGCGCAGGAACATGTCAGGCGGCTCGACAACGTGGTCGTCGATGCTGACCAGGATCAGGTCGTCTTTGTTCATGTTGCTCCTCGCGTGCGCACCTGCATGGGTTCAGTAGTACCGTCGGACAGCGTGACCGTCTCTGCGCTTTCGGACAGAGGTTTAGCCCAATCGGCCAGACTTGCGCGGCCGGTCATCGAGCTGCGCCGCGGTGGCCGGGCGCTGGCCGGGAGCTATCTCTACGAAGGTGAAGGGCTGATCACCGGTTGGCATTCCCACGAAGTGCACCAGATCGAATACGCGATGCACGGTGTGGTGGAGGTGGAGACCGACGCCGCGCACTATCTGCTGCCGCCCCAGCAGGCCGCGTGGATCCCCGCAGGGCTGGAGCACCAGGCGGTGATGAATCCCGACGTCAAGACCATCGCGGTGATGTTCGATACGCAGTTGATCGCCGACCCGGGCGACCGCGCCCGCATCATCGCGGTGTCGCCGCTGATCCGCGAAATGATGATCTACGGGCTGCGTTGGCCGATCGACCGGACGTGCGGCGACGACACCTCCGACACGTTCTTCGCGACGCTGGCGCATCTGGTCGCCGAGGCGCTCGATCACGAGGCGCCGCTGAGTCTGCCGACCTCTGAGCACCCGATCGTGGCGGCCGCGCTGGCCTATACCAAGGAGCATCTGGCCTCGGCGACGGCCGATGAGGTCAGCCGGGCAGTGTCGGTCTCCGAGCGAACCTTGCGGAGGCTTTTCTCCGAGACGATCGGAATGCCATGGCGGACATACCTTTTGCATGCCCGGATGCTGCGGGCCATGGCTCTGTTGGCGGCACCCGAGCAGTCCGTGCAGGCCACCGCGACCGCGGTCGGATTCGAGAGCCTGAGCTCATTCACCCGGTCCTTCAGCCAATTCTGCGGAGAAACGCCGTCGGCCTACCGGTCGCGCGCCCGGCAAACAGACACCAGCTAACCTGACGGCGTGACATGCGCCTGCGGTGGGCACGACTCATCCGGACCTGGTTCGCTGTCCCGACGATCCATGCTGGCGGCCTCGATGTCAGCCGTGGTCGGCGGCGCGGTCCTCGGCACCTCGGCGTGTGGCCGGGCGGAACCACCCAAGTCGCCGCCGCCGATGCCCGAGAACGCCTTGGTCACACTCGGTGTCCAAGCCGGTCCGCCGCCGGTGAAGAACATGACCGGAATATCGTCGGCGCTGAAGATCGGTGGTGACGTCTATCAAATCGACTGCGGCTTGGGCTCACTGAACGCGTTCACCGATGCGGGATTCACGTTCGACGACCTCAAGAGCATGTTCATCACGCACCTGCACACCGACCACATCGTCGACTACTACAGCTTCTTCCTCTCGGGCGGTTACACCGCGAAACCGGGGAAGGCGCCGGTCACCGTCTACGGCCCCGGCCCGGCCGGTGGCCTGCCGGCGAGCCAGGTCGGCAACAGCGACCCGGCGACCATCGACCCGGGCAACCCGGCGCCCGGCCTGGCCGCCACCAGCACTGCGCTGCTGCAGGCGTATGCGTACACGAGCAACATCTTCATCCGCGACATGGGCATCGACGACCTGCAAGATTTGATCAAAGTCGTCGAGATCGCGGTGCCGCCCGGCTCGGACTACCGCAACCGGTCACCGAAGACGGCCCCGTTCCCGGTGATGGCAGACGAGAACGTCACCGTCACCGCGACCCTGGTGTCCCACTACGACGTCTATCCCGCCTTCGGTTTCCGCTTCGATCTGAAGAAGCCGGGTGTGTCCGTCACGTTCTCGGGTGACACGACCAAGTCGGACAATCTCATCGCGCTCGCCAAGGGCACCGATATCCTCGTACACGAGGCGCAGTTCAGCCTCGATGATGCGTACTACCACAACCGTTTTCCGCCTAACTATTTGAAGAGCTCACATACCTCGGCTGAGCAGGTCGGCGAAGTGGCTGCCGCAGCCGGAGCCAAGCATGTTGTGCTGAGCCACTATTCACCGACCGATCTACCCGATTCGCAGTGGCTCGATGCCATCGGCAAGAACTACTCCGGCAAGATCACCGTGGCACGGGACGGTCAGGTGTTCGCGCTGTAGCGCTATGCGCCGAGGTGGGCCGGCAGGCGCTCGCCGAAGAGTTCAATCGCATTGCCGCAGCTGACCTTTCGGCGAGTCGCGGCGTCCATGGGATAGTCGGCGAGGAATTGCGCGCCGGCCTGGTTGTCGTCCATCGGGTAGTCGACCGAGAACATCACCCGGTCGGCGCCCAGCACCTCCAGAGTGCAGCCGAAGGCAGGCGGACAGAAGTTCCCGCTGGTGGTGACGTGAAAGTTGCTGCGCAGGTACTCCGATGGAAGCTTCTGCAGTCGGCGGCCCGCATCGGCGTCACCGCCGAGCCCGTAGTACCGATCGATTCGGAAGGCCGCAAACGGCAACATCTCGCCGAGGTGACCGATGATCATCTGCAAGCGTGGGAAACGGTCGAACAGGCCGGAGTAGATCAGCCGCAGCACGTGGGTACCCGTCTCGGCGGCGAATCCCCACGAGGCCAGGTGCAGGCCATCGCCGACGTACGGCGCGAACCACGCATCCATGACGGCCGGGTGCGGCGTCGTGGGGTGCAGGTAGATCGGCGCACCGAGGTCTTGCGCGCACTCGAAGAGCGCGTGATAGGCAGGGTCGTCGAGATAGCGGCCCTGGCAGTGCCCGTTGATCAGGCCACCGACCAGGCCCAGTTCGGTCACGGCACGCTCCAGCTCGGCTGCCGCCGCAGCAGGATCCTGGGTTGCCAGCGTCGCGAAACCGCCGAAGCGGTGCGGGTTTGCGCGCACAGTGTCGGCCAGGTCGTCGTTGGCTCGACGGGCCAGATCAATGGCACGCGTGACATCCGCCTCGTCCTGCACACCCGGGTCGAACAACGACAGGATCTGGAAATCGATCCCGGCGGCGTCCATTTGTTCAAGCCGCAGCGTCGACCGGTCATACAACCGTTCGTAGGCCACCTGGTTGTGCGAGCGCAGCCAGGTTCCCACCACATTGCCGACGCTGGCCGGGTCCCAGGCGTAGTGCTCTTCGAGCGCGATCAACGACATGGCACCTCCGCGTTACTCGGATCGCGCAGGCGCGGCGAGCCCGGCGCGTTCGACACTGAGCAGGCTTTCGGTGTGGTGTTCGGCGCGGTAAGCCGCACCGCCGCCGTTGATCCCGAACAGCCGCTTGCTCCACAGCAACCAGATCACCGCGGCGACGTTGATGAGGAACGCCCCGAGCCGCACCACGGTCACCTTCTCGGTGAGTTCGTAGATCTCCAACGGCAGGAACACGCTGGTGGCGATCACCGCGAAGTACTCGCCCCAGCGCTGCGTGAGCCACAGGCCGACCGCTTCGATCAGTTCGATCAGGGCGTAGAGCGCCAAACCGACGGCGATCCACAGCAGCGTGGTCGCCGACAGCGAGAAGGCGTGATCGATGGTTCGGATGATCCTGGAATCGTCCATGTTCCAACCGATTTGGTCGGCCAGCGGACGGATGAGGGGGATGTCCTTCTGAAACGCGTCGTGCAGCTGCGACCGGGTGGAGCGGACCTTCAGCACCCCGATGGCCAGCGCCACGAAAACCACCGCCCGGATCGCGCGTTCGACGGCCAGCGCACGCATGATCGTGCGGTCGCGCAGCAGCCGTCCGCGCGGAACCTCGGGGGCGGTGTCGGCGGGCCCGTGACCTCTCGGCGGGCCGACCACGAATGTCTCGCACCGCAGACAGCGCCACGCCTCACCGACAGGGGTCTCGGCGCGGAGACGCTCGCGCAGCTCGGGCTCGTCGGGGTTGAACGTGGCGTGGCCGCGCAGGCCGCAGGACCGCAGCGCGAAATTCACCATTTCAGCACCGTAGCGGAGCCGTCGGCGATGGCCGCGCTATACGCGGCAGCTGATCTCCATGCTGTCGCTGTCGCGGGCCAGGAAGTTCACGCTGACGTAACCGTTGCCGCTGTCCCGGACGTAGTCGAGGTATGGCTGGGTATCGGCCATCGACGTGTTGTCCGCGACCAGCAGCGCGCCCGTCGCAAGCTGTGGCTCAAGCAGTTTGACGACCGGCAGGTACAGCTCCTTCCAGCCGTCAAGCAGAACCAGGCCGATCTCCCCTTCGACGGTCTTGAGGGTTTCCAGGGCGTCGCCGGCCAGCACGGTGATGACGTCGTCGAGCCCCGTCTCGGCGAATGTCTTGGTGGCGGCCTCGACCTTGGCCGCGCTGAGCTCGGTCGTGAAGAGCCGGCCGAAGCCGTTGTCGCGCACCGCAGCAGCCAGATGAAGGGCGGACAGCCCGAACGACATGCCGAACTCGACGACGATCTGCGGCTTGGTGGCCCGCACCAGGGAGTAGAGCAGCCGGCCTGCTTCCGGTGTCACCGGCATGTAGATGTCGCTGAGGGCATCGGCACGTTCTTGTGAGGTCGCTCCGGTGAGGTCGGCGAATCGACCGCCTCTGCCCTCACGCAGTTTGGCGAACTGTTCGTCGGACGCGGCATACATCCGGTCCAGGGCTGCGGCGACTGTGACATCGTGGAGGGTAGTCATGCTAACGAAACTACGCCCGATGGGATGTGGATGGGTCGCTCCGTAGCCGCACGGTTCATGTGCCTCGTGGTCACCGCGGTGTTGGCCGGGTGGTGCGTCGTAGTCACCCCGATCGCGGCGGCGGGCGGCTATCGCACCATCACGGTGACATTCGTCCGGCATGCCCAATCCGAGGGCAACGCAACGGGTCTCATCGACACCTCGACCCCCGGTCCGGCGCTCACCGAGCTCGGCCGCACCCAGGCCGTCGCCAGTGCGCAGCGCCTGGCGGGCAACCACTACGACGGCATCTTCGCTTCGACGATGATCCGCACCCAGCAGACCGCGCAACCGATGGCCGACGCCTTGCACGAGCCCGTCACGGTGCTGCCCGGGCTGCGGGAGATCGAGGCCGGAGACTACGAAGGTCGACCCGAAGCCGATGCCGCCGGCACCTACTTCGCGGCGCCGCAGCAGTGGCTGCGGGGCGACCGATCTGCGCAGATTCCCGGTTCGGTGGACGGCAACGAGTTCGATGCGCGGTTCGACGACGCGGTGCAGCAGATCTACGACAGTGGTGACGTCCAGCCTGTCGTCTACTCACACGGCGGCGCGATCATGCTGTGGGTCGCGATGAACGTCACCAACTCCGATCCGAGTCTGCTGCTGGCACATCCGCTGAACAACACGGATTACGTTGTGGTTGCCGGTAACCCGATCAACGGCTGGCGACTGGTCGACTGGAACGGGGTCAAGGCAGCGGCGTGATGCGCTGAATGCCCGTGACCGTGCCTTGGTAGATCGTCCCGCCCGGTGCGGTGGTGCCCGCGGTCTGGATGGGATCCGACGCGGTGGTCGCGCCGATCAACTGTTCGGTGAGCACAGCTCCGGTGCCGGGATCCACCGCGGCGTAGAAGAACTTGTCGGCGGGTGTGGTGCCCTGCTGATCGTTGACCGGATTGTGCCGCGTGACGGTCACGATCATGCCGTCGGCCACCGAGAGCTTCGGAACGGCCGCCGAGCGCACCGTGTTGTTCCACGCCACATCGCAACCGGAGTTGTCGGGCCGGACGTCGACCCGCGTCATGCCTCCGACAAACGGCGCGGTGGCAGGCACCGCGGGACCGGCATCGCCCGGCACCGCGGGATACGGATAGCCGTAGGTGCTGGCCGCGATCACCGTGCGTCCGGCGCCGATCGGCGAGTTCTCCGAGCCGGGGCCGCCCGACGTGAGCACCGGGGTGGTGCACAGGACGGCGCCGGAGGCCGTGCTGATCACGACCAGATGTACCTGGTTGTCGGCGTTGTCGATGAGCGTCAGGTACTCGCCGCCGGTCACCGGGCCGAAGAAGGTGGGCGTCGAGCCGCTGCCCCAGCTCAGTTGCCCGGGCTTGCGGGCCGAACCACGGTCATAGCCGACGCGGTACTTGACCACGGGGTTTCCCGTCGCATCCTCGGTCAGCAGGTACAGCGCATGCGTGGTGACCACCGCGGTGCCCTGGGGTGCGGTCGCGATGCTGTTGGCGACCCGCTCGCCGTCGGGCAGGGCGACCGATGTGACCTTGCGGGTGGCCGTGTCGACGATGCCGACCGTGCCGCCGGAGGTGGCGTACCAGACCTTGCCGTTGTAGGCGGGTGCGACGCTCGTGACAGAGTCGCCGGACGGCAGGCCGGTGCCCAGCGGCGTCGACTCGACGATCGAGAGGTTCCACAACCCGAGCTTGTTGCGGAGGTGGGCGACCCGGACCAGGTTGGCGTCGCCGTCGACGAGCACGAGCCGGTCATTGTGGTCCAGATACGCGTAGACACCGCCGAGGAGGCTGCCCGCCGCGACGGCCATGCTGGTCAGGGGGGTGCCGGAGGACTTGTCCAGTAGATAGACGCGCGGCGTCCGGCCGAGGATCTGGGTGCACAGTGCGACGGGCAGCCCGTCGGACCCGATCAGGATCGTCGGGCAGGCCGCGGCCAGGCCGATGGGTTGAGCCACGACCCGACGCGTGCCGGGGCCGGGGAGCGCAGTGGTGTCGGAGGCGCCGCTGTCGCCGTGCATGGACGCGGTGCCCGTGGGACCGTCGTACGGGTTGTCCGGCAACTGTGGACCGTACTGGCTGGCAGCCCCGGCCGGCGGAGACGTCAGCGCTGTCACCAGCACCCCAGCCAGGAGCGCTGCAAGCCATCGGCTTACCGACATCGTCAACTCCTGGTGGCGGGCGGAACCGTACGGGTCCCGAACGCTACGGCGGCCCGATCACGAAACCGCATCCGCAGGAACTCGGTTGAGCCAAGAACCCCGACACGCCGCGCCACGTGCGTAGCAGGCACCGGGCGGGTACCCCAGATGTGACGCGCACAGCACCGGTCGCGGGCTGCGGTGCCGGTCACGTCCCGCTCCCCAGCCTGGCGTTACGGCGCTACTGTGAGGAATAACATTCCGGCGATGGGAGCGGGGCAGATGAGATTTCGGCTATTGCCATACGTCACCGTCGAGGTCGACGATCGCTTGCGGCGACGCGCCCGCAACGCCGGGGAACGGCTGCGGATCAACGTCAGGGCTTACCTGCGCAGCGCGGCCGATGACGTGGAGACGGCCAGCGGCCGGGTCCGCGACATGTGCGACAACGCGGTCAACCGCGTCGACTCCGCGGTCGCCACAGTGAACGACAAGATCGCCCCGGAGACCCGGCTGGAGGCCAAGCCGGAGCCCGCGACCGCGCCCGAACCGGATCCTGTGCCCGGCGCTGCGCCACCGCAGCAGCCTGAACAGCAACATCTGGAAGTCGGATAGACCCGGACCGGCGCAAGGGCGTCAGGCACTCTACGGTTGAAGGTGACTGGCGTTCAGGGGCCGACCGGCCCGAAAGGGGTTGACGAGGCTTGCTCGGCAACGGTCTGGCGGTGCTGTTCGCGCTGTGCGCAGCGGTTTTCGCCGCGGTCGGCATCGTGGTCCGGCAACGCGCCACCATGGATGTACCCGCCGAAAAGGGTGTCAGCACGGTCATGCTGCGCACTCTGTTGCGCCGCAAGTTGTGGTGGCTGGGCACTGCGTCCGCGGTAGCCGGATATGCGTTTCAGGCGATGGCGCTCGGCTTCGGATCGTTGCTGTTGGTGCAGCCGGTGCTGGTGTCGGCGTTGTTGTTCGCCCTGCCCTTGAGCGCTCGCCTGGCGGGCCGGCGGGTCAGCCGTGCCGAATGGCTGTGGGCCCTGTTGCTGACGGCCGCGTTGACCGTGTTCGTCGTTCTCGCCAGGGCAAGCACCGGCTCGTACCAGGTTCCGGTGTCCACCACGCTGATCGTCGCGGTGGTGTGTGCGGCCGGTGTGACGCTGTTCGTCGTGGCCGCGACCCGCAGCACCAACTGGCGCCGCGCCGTACTGCTGGCCGTCGCGGTCGGCGTGATGTTCGGCGTCGTCGCCGTGTTGACCAAGATCGTGATGCATCTGGTCGCCGAGGGCAGCGTGCTGGCGGTGTTCACCACACCTGCCCTCTACCTGGTGATCATGCTCGGCGTGGTGGCAACCCTGTTGCAGCAGTCGGCCTTTCATGCCGGGTCCCTGCAGACCTCGGTGCCGACCATGCTGGTGCTCGAACCCGTGGTGGCGGTGGTGCTCGGTTCGGTAGTGCTGGGTGAGCACATGTCGATCACCGGGTTGGAGCCCATCGCGTTGTCGCTGGCGATCTGCGCGATGGCCGCGGCGACCATCGCGCTGGGCCGCGACGAGGGCGCCTACGAGGAGAAACTCGAAGCCCAGGTGGGCAGGCGGTCGGTGAGCACCGTTACGGATTGATGGTGTGCTCGCCGATCTGGCGGCCCCAGACGTACTCCGACGTCAATGGTTGACCCAGCTCGAAGTGGTTGTACGGCGCGATCGATGCGCCGGTGTCGAACACCAGATACGGCGCGGGCCACAGGTCCCGGGTGATGGGTTGCCAGCAGCCGGGCCGTCCCTCGGGGCCGCCTTTGGCGTTCACCCGGGGCAGGTTGTCCGGGTACACGTACGCGTTGCCTGCGCCGACGAGCGAGTCGTGCAACAGGAACGAGTAACCGTTGCGGGTCTGCTGCGCGAACGCGGGCGCGGCCTCGTAGTAGTTGTGGATCATGCAGTACAGCGCAGGGCTGTTGCGGTCGAACATCGCGCTGACCGGCAGCAGGTCCTGGGCGCCGCGGACCAGATAAGGGCCGCCGCGTTCGAAGATGTCACCACCGGTGTTGCCGAAGCCGACCGCGGCGACGAGGGCCTCGTCGAGGTTGCCGCGTTGATCGTTGAGGGTGTGCGCGGTGGTGACGGCGTGGCTCAGCCCGTCCCAGAGATCCGGCGAGGCGTTGGCGTACACCTCGCTGAGATCGGCCAGGGCCGTGACGTCGTGGCGGATCTGGGGCATGCGGGAGTTGAGGTCGGCCAGGATGGTGTTGCCGTTGACGATCGATTGGCCGAATTTGTCGCCAAGACCGTCGAGGGCCTGGGCCGTGGCGGTGAGGGTTTCGTTGAGCTTGATCGGATCCACTTGTTCGGAGATCGCGGTAATGGTCTCGAACAGCGTGTTGAACTCTGTGGTCACGCCTTGGGCCCGAATGGGTGTGTCGGCCGAGAGCCGCTGCGGCGACGGGTTGTCCGGCGAGACGAACGATATGTATTTGTTGCCGAACACCGTGGTGGCCCGCAATTCGGCGTGCACATTTTCCGGTATGAGATGCAGATATTTCGGATCGACGTCGAGCAGCAACCTGGCTTCGGGGTTATTCCCGACGTCCACCACGTCGACAGAGGCCAGCCTGCCGATCGGCACGCCGTTGTAGGTGACCTTCGAACCGGGATCCATTGACAAGCCCGCCCGGCCGGACATCACCGTCAGCTGTGTCTTCGGCTCGAATGCACCGCGGAACTGCATCCAGGTCAGGGCCAGGATCACCACAATGGCCGTGGCGAAGATGAAGAAAGTCGTCTTGTACGGCGGGTCATAGCGCCAATGCCTGAACCGCTGTTCCAAGCCGCCCCGTAATCCGGCCGAGGATGAGGCCACGCGCAAACCTCCGATTATTGACGCAGCCAAAAGTTAAGCTCATCAAACTTTCTCAAATGAGTGGAGATAAAAGCAACTGAATCGGGCCGATTGCGGTGCATATCAAAGCCGGCGGGCAACGAGACGGCGGTCACGTGATCGTGATACGGACCTGCGCGATGGCGGCCGGGTGTACGTTTAGCTCATCTACATTGTGATCGGTCGGGGAGATCGGTCGCCGCGCGGTGATGCGGTCGCAGAAGGGATCAACAATGCTGACGCCACTACCGGCTGAAGACTGGGACGAGCATGCGCGTGAGGCGTTGATCGGCACGGTGCCACCGGAGCGCCGAAACGCCGACGACGTGGGCAACGCGCTGGCGACGCTGGTCAGACATCCCGAATTGGCCGGCCGCTTCCTGCCGTTCAACACCTACCTGCAGAAGTCCTCGCGACTGCCGGAACGCATCAGGGAACTGGTGATCCTGCGCACCGCGCACCACCACGGGTGCGGGTACGAGTGGGGCCACCACGTCGTCATCGCGCGTCGACTTGGCCTCACCGATGAGGACATCACCTCGGCCCAAAGCGGTTTCGCCGTAGACGAATTCGATCAGGTCGTGCTCCACGCGGTCGATGAGCTGCATTCCGGTTCGCGCATCGGCCCGGACACCTGGACCGCGCTGGGCGAACGGCTCGACGATCAGCAGCGCATGGATCTGATGTTCACGGTCGGCGGCTACGGCACACTCGCGTTGGCGCTCAACACTTTCGACGTCCAGCTCGAAGCCGATGCCGGCAAAGAAGAGCTGTACACCGAGATCGGCAGCTGAACCGGACGGCTACTCCTCGCTGCGTACCCGAGCTGCCGCCGTTTCCGGCATCGGCTCGTAGCGGGCGAACGAACGCGTGAACGACCCCGAGCCGTGGGACAACGAGCGCAGATCGATGGCGTACCGCGTCAGCTCGATCTCGGGGATCTCCGCCTTCACCGCTGTGTGATCCTCGCCGACCTTGTCGGTGCCGACCACGCGACCGCGGCGGCTGGACAGATCGCTCATCACCGAGCCGACGAGGTCGTCGGGCACCACGACCATCACGTCATCGACCGGCTCCAGCAGGTTCACCCGGGTGGTGGCAGCAGCCTCTCGTAGGGCCAGTCCGCCCGCCATCTGGAACGCGAAATCCGATGAGTCGACGCTGTGCGCCTTGCCGTCGACCAGGGTGACCCGGATGTCGACGACGGGGTAACCGAGCTCTGATCCGACCCCCTTTTCCATCTGGGCGCGCACGCCCTTCTCGACGCTAGGGATGAACTGGCGCGGAACGGCGCCGCCCACCACCTTGTCGACGAACTCGAAACCCGACCCCTCCGGCAACGGCTCCACCTCGATATCGCACACCGCGTACTGGCCGTGCCCACCGGACTGCTTGACGTGACGACCATGGCCTTTTGCCTTGCCGCCGAACGTCTCTCGCAACGGGACGCGTAACGGGATAGTGTCCACCGATACGCCGTAGCGCCGGGACAGGGCGTCGAGCACGACGCCCGCATGCGCCTCACCCATGCACCACAGCACGATCTGATGGGTTTCGGGGTTCTGCTCGATGCGCAGCGTCGGGTCCTCGGCGGCCAGTCGCTGCAATCCGACCGAGAGCTTGTCCTCGTCGGACTTCGCGCGTGGTTGCACGGCCACCGGCAGCAGCGGGTCGGGCATGGTCCACGGTCGCAGCACCAGCGGATCGGCCTTGTCGCTCAGCGTGTCCCCGGTCTCGGCGCGGCTGAGCTTGCCGATCGCGCAGATGTCGCCCGCCACTACCACCGGTGCCGGACGCTGTTGCTTGCCCAGCGGGAAGGACAGCGTGCCGATGCGCTCGTCCTCATCGTGATCGGCGTGCCCGGTCGTGGCGTGCGCGCCCGCCTCGGCGCCGGGTGCGCCGCCATTCGGTACGAAGGCCGAAAAATGGCCCGACACGTGCACTGTCGCGTCGGGCCTTATGGTGCCGGAGAACATCCGGACCAGGCTTACCCTGCCGACGTAGGGATCCGACGTGGTCTTCACCACCTCGGCCAGCAGCGGTCCGGACGGGTCGCACGTCAAGGCCTTGCGGGGAGCGCCCTGCGGGGTGAACACCTCGGGCAGGCGGTGATGCGGCGGAGCCGGGAAGCCACGGGTGGCGACCTCGAGCAACTCCAGCGTGCCGATGCCCGATCCGCTGCACACCGGGATCACCGGGAAGAACGAGCCGCGCGCGACGGCCTTCTCAAGGTCTTCGATGAGTGCGTTCTGGTCGATGTCCTCACCGCCGAGGTAGCGCTCCATAAGCGTCTCGTCTTCGGACTCTTCGATGATCCCCTCGATGAGCGACCCACGCAGCTCGGCGATCTCGTCGGAGTACGAATCGGCAGGCGCGTGCGACGAGTGCTTGCCGTCGGAGTAGTCGTACTGGGTTTGGGTGATCAGCCCGATGACGCCGCCGCCTGCCGGAAAGTACAGCGGCAGCACCTTGTCGCCGAACGCCTGCTGTGCGGTGGCCAGCGCGTTGGCGTAGTTGGCCCGGGCATGGTCGAGCTTGGTGATCGCCACGGCGCGCGGCATCCCGACCGCGCTGCACTCCTGCCACAACGCCTTGGTCGGCTCATCCACGGTCTCGTTGGCCGCGACGACGAACAGCGCGCAGTCCGCCGCCCGCAATCCCGCGCGCAGCTCTCCGACGAAGTCGGCATACCCGGGGGTGTCGATGAGATTCACCTTGATCCCGTTGTGCTGCAACGAGGCCAGGGCAAGCCCGACCGAACGCTGCTGGGCGATCTCGGCGTCGTCGAAGTCGCATACCGTCGAGCCGTCGAGCACCGAGCCGACGCGGGTCAGCACCCCGCCTGCCATCAGCAAGGCATCCACGAGTGTGGTCTTACCTGCGCCCGACGGCCCGACCAGTGCGATGTTGCGGATCGCCTCCGGGCGTTCCGCGGTCGGTAGGGCTCCGTTGCCGGCCGCAGAGGCCGTCCTGTCCGCCATGACATGTCCTCCTGAGATCTCTTTCCACCATTCCCCGATGTGACCTACAGCACAAGGGCTGGGTGGCGAGCGTTCAGGCCTGCCAGGAAGACCAGCGCGTGACCTCGATGGTGACGACCGGTCCGTCGAGCGCGATCCGTTCGTACTGGCGGTATTTGGCGCGCAGGAGGGCGTAGCCGGTCGCCATCTCGTCGCCGCTGTAGTGGGTTGCCGCCTGCCCGTCGGCCCGCACCCACCACAGGTGGGACCAGTCCTCGTCGTAGCGGTCGACGAGCAGGCTCACCCGCGGATCGCGTTCGATGTTGGCCAGCCTGCGCAGCTTCTGCGTGGACTTTCGTTTCGCGTCGACTGCGGTGTAGATCGTGACGCCGTCGGTCCCGCGATGCACCGCGAACACGACCGGGACCAGGTGCGGGGCGCCCTCGGGTCCCAGCGTCGCCAGGACTGCGGTGGGCATGCCTGCGAACTGCTCGATGGCGTTGAACCCGGTTGCATCGAACTCGGCCATGCGTTCAGCGTAGGAGCAAGCGCCGGGTCAGTGGGTGTGTCTCGGCTGCGGCGCCACGCTGTACGGCGTTCGGGTGACGTTGATCTCGGGCCGCTTGGTGGGTGTCTGCTGATACGTCGGCCGGTAGGCCGGCGCCTGGCTCGGCGGTGGCTCGGCAGGCGGCGGTGGTGGCGCTGTCTCTTATACACATCTCCGAGCCCACGAGACTACG
>NZ_LZTB01000085.1 GCF_001665685.1 Mycobacterium sp. 852013-50091_SCH5140682 | reverse complement strand
ATGAGCACCGACAAGCCGAAGGATGCGCCCAGCGACAGCACCACCGTGCCGACGATGACGGCCGAGGCCACCACGCTTCGCGTCAGGATCAGCATGATGATGAAGATCAGGCACAGCGAGGCGATGCCGGCGATCAGTAGGTCGTAGTTGGCGCCTTCCTGCATGTCCTTGAACATGGCTGCCGTGCCGCCGAGGTAGATCTTGGAGCCCTCCAGCGGCGTGCCCTTGATGGCTTCCTTGGCGGCCAGCTTGATCGGTTCGACGTGCTTGATGCCTTCGGGGCTCATCGGGTCACCGTCATGGCTGATGATGAACCGCACCGCATGCCCGTCAGGCGACAGGAACATCTTCATGCCACGCTTGAAGTCTGGATTGTCGAAGGCTTCCGGTGGCAGATAGAACGAGTCGTCGTTCTTGGCCTTGTCGAACGCCTGACCCATGGCGGTGGAGTTGTCCTGCATGGCGGCCATCTGGTCCTGCAAACCACCCTGGGTGGCCTGCATGGTCTGCATCATGGCCTTCATCGACGTCATGGTCGCGATCATGGGCGGCATCAGCGCGAGCATCTGCGGCAGCATCGCGTTGAGGTGGTCCATGTCGGGAACGATGTTCTTGAAGTCGTCGGTCATGGTGTCGATGCCGTCAAGCGCGTCGAACACCGACCGCATGGCCTGACACATGGGGATGTCGTAGCAATGCGGTTCCCAGTACAGGTAGTTGCGGATGGGCCGGAAGAAATCGTCGAAATCGGCGATGTGATCCCGCAATTCCTCGATGTCGGCGACCATGCCGTGCATCTTGCCGACCATGCTGTTCATGGTCTGCGACATCTCGGTCATCAGCGCGATCATCCGAGTCATCGTGTCGATCATCGTCTGCATCTGCTCGGCCTGGACACCCATGTCCTTCATGCGGTCCTGCATGTACTTCTGATTCATGGTCTGGGTGGTGCCCTGCATGCTGATGTTGAACGGGATCGAGGTGTGCTCGATGGGCGTGCCCTGCGGCCGGGTGATGGCCTGTACCCGGGAGATGCCCGGCACTCCGACCACGCGCTTGGCGATCCGTTCGATGACCAGGAAGTCCGCGGAGTTGCGCAGATCGTGGTCGCTCTCGATGAGCAGCAACTCGGGGTTCATGCGGGCTTGCGAGAAGTGCCGGTCGGCGACGGCGTAACCGGTGTTGGCGGGCAGGTCCGTCGGCAGGTACTTGCGGTCGTTGTAGTTGGTCCGGTAGCCGGGCAGGGTCAGCAATCCGACGAGTGCGAGCCCGATGGTGGCGACGAGGATCGGCACCGGCCAGCGGACGACCGCGGCGCCGATCTTGCGCCAGCCGCGGGTACGCATGGCGCGCTTGGGTTCCAGGGTCTTACCGAACTTCGTGGCGACCGTGATGATCGCCGGGCCCATCGTGAGCGCGACGACGACGACCATGACCATGCCGATGGCCAGCGGGATACCCAGGGATTGGAAATAGGGCAGCCGCGTGAAATGCAGACAGAACGTGGCGCCCGCGATGGTCAGGCCAGACCCCAGCACCACATGCGCGGTGCCGTGGAACATCGTGTAGTACGCCGATTCCCGGTCCTCACCGACACTGCGGGCCTCTTGATATCGGCCGAT
>NZ_LZTB01000084.1 GCF_001665685.1 Mycobacterium sp. 852013-50091_SCH5140682 | reverse complement strand
CGCGGGCATCTGGACGGAGATGGCCATGTATTGACTCCCTCGGACGGTCACTCGTGACGACTCGAACTCTGGCTTACCACAGCTAGGTGCACCGGGTGCGGCACCTAGGTGGATTGTCCGGACCATCCTGTCACTGCGCAGCAATTCGCACGCACTCAGGGTTGGCTGCGGCTCTGGCACTATCGAACTGGGTAATACAGGTAGAGGAGATCGTTCCGTTGGGGTTGTTCGACAAGGTTCTCGCGCGTGCCTCGGGCCGCGGCGGGCGTGACGCCGCCGACGATCTCGGGTACCTGCGGCAGTGGGTCAACGACCACGTCGGGGTCGAGGCCTACGTCGAGCCACGGACCACCGTCACCGACGTCACCGTGGTGCTCGTCGCGGCGGACGGCGAGTGGACCAGACGGCGCGCGGGCGGCTACGCCGGCGCCCGGCGGCTCAGCGATCGGCTGCAGATCCCGGTGTACGACGTGCAGAAGGTCGGCTACCCGCAGCGAATGCGCGACTACGACGCGCGTCGTCGCATCGAACGGCAGCGCGCCATGCGCCGGGAACTGGACGGAAGCTAGGGCCGGGGTAGTCGATACCGTCGGTATTGGATACTGTCCGTAACGGATAGTGGTCACAGACAACCTCGCGGAGGGTGGACTATGCAGCGCTACGTCGACAGTGCCGACGGGACCCGCATCGCGGTCTATGAACAGGGCGACCCGAACCGGCCGACGCTGGTGATGGCCCACGGTTGGCCCGACTCCCACGTGCTGTGGGATGGCGTGGTCGCCGAGCTGGGGGACCGGTACCGCATCGTGCGGTACGACAATCGCGGGGCCGGCGCCTCCGATGTGCCCAACCGCGTCGCTGCGTTCACCATGGAGCGATTCGCCGACGACCTCTCGGCCGTGCTCGACGCGCTGAGCCCCGGCGTGCCCGCCCACGTGCTTGCCCACGACTGGGGTTCGGTCGGTGTGTGGGAGTACCTGAGCAGGCCCGGATCGGCCGAGCGGGTGGCCTCGTTCACCTCGGTGTCGGGACCCAGCACCGACCACTACGGATCGTTCGTGCGCAGCCGCCTGGCCCGTCCGTACCGGCCCGTCCAATTCGCCAAGGCGGTGAACCTGGCGTCCCGGTTCAGCTACTGGATCCCGTTCTCGGTGCCGGTGATCGCGCCGGCACTGATGCGCCGCGGGGCCGCGCGGCGACTGCAGGCGATCGATACGCCGGGGCCCAAGTTCCAGTCGGAGAACCTTGACGTCGACGCCGCCAACTCGCTGAAGATATACCGCGCCAACGCTGTTCGCTCGTTCACGAGGTTGCGGCGAGACCACTACGTGGCGGTTCCGGTACAGCTGATCTGCAACGACAACGACCCCGTGGTACGTGGTGACGGCTACGACGACGAAGCCAAATGGGTGCCGCGGCTGTGGCGCCGCGACCTCAAAGCCGGGCACTGGGCGCCGTTCTCGCATCCGCGGGCCATCGCGACGGCCGTGGACGAACTCATCGAGCACCTGCAGGGAGCGCCCGCGGCCCGCGCGCTGCGGCGCGCCCAGGTCGGCCGGCCGCGCGAAACCTTCGGCGACACAATGGTTTCGGTGACCGGTGCGGGCAGCGGCATCGGACGCGCGACCGCGCTGGCGTTCGCCGCCGAGGGCGCCGAGGTGGTGGTCAGCGACATCGACGAGGCCGCCGCCAAGAACACCGCCGCCGAGATCGCCGAGCGCGGCGGCGTCGCGCATGCCTACGCGCTCGACGTCGCCGACGCCGACGCGGTCGAACGCTTCGTCGAGCAGGTGTGCACCGAGCACGGCGTACCCGACATCGTGGTCAACAACGCCGGTATCGGGCACGGCGGCAAGTTCCTCGACACCCCGGCCGAGCAGTTCGACAGGGTGCTGGACGTGAACTTCGGTGGGGTCGTCAACTGCTGCCGGTCGTTCGCCCGCAGGCTCGTCGAACGCGGCACCGGCGGCCACATCGTCAACGTGGCGTCGATGGCGGCGTATTCACCGTCGCAGGCAGCCAACGCCTACTCCACCAGCAAGGCCGCCGTGTTCATGTTCTCCGACTGCCTGCGGGCCGAATTGAGCTCGGCGGGAATCGGTTTGACCACCATCTGCCCCGGCGTGATCAACACGAACATCATCGACACCACACGCTTCGACCTGCCCGCCGACCAGCAGGGGCAGGCCGACGAGATGCGTGCCAAGACCAAGAAGGTCTTCGCCGCGCGCCGCTACGGGCCGGAAAAGGTCGCCAAGGCCATCGTCACCGCAGTGCGCAAGAACAAGGCGGTCCGCCCCGTCACGCCGGAAGCCTATGCGGCATACGGCGTGTCGCGGCTCGTGCCGTCAGCATTGCGGCGCGCGGCCCGCGCGGGTTCGACGCGCTGAGCGTGAAGAAGATCGCGTGATTCTCGAGGATTCCCGCGATCTTCTTCACATTGGCTGACTAGCCGTTCGCGGCGATATCCTCCAGGACCGCGAACATGGTCCGAGTCGGAACGCCGGTGCCGCCCTTGGGGGTGTAACCCCATGGGCTGCCGGTGTTGTAGGCGGGTGCCGCGACGTCGATGTGCGCCCACTGGACGCCCTCGGCGACGAACTCGCGCAGATATGTTCCGGCGACCAGCATTCCGGCGAAGCGTGAGCCGCTGACATTGGCCAGGTCTGCGACAGTGGACTTGAGATCGTCCTTGAGCTCCTCGGGCAGCGGCATGGCCCAGCCGTTCTCGCCGACGGCCTGCGACAGCGTCGCCACCCGGTCGCGGAACTCGTCGCTGCCCATCACACCCGGCGTGCGCGCCCCCAGCGCGACGGTCTGCGCGCCGGTCAGGGTGGACGTCTCGATCAGATAATCCGGATTGTCCTCGCAGGCCCGCACGATGGCGTCGGCGAGGATCAGCCTGCCCTCGGCGTCGGTGTTGAGCACCTCGACCGTGGTGCCGCCGTACTGGGTGAGCACGTCACCGGGGCGCTGCGCGGTGGCCGACGGCATGTTCTCGGCCATGGGGACGGTGGCGATCACGTCGATGGGCAGATTCTGCCGGGCCGCCAGGACCACCGTCGCGATGACGGCGGCGGCGCCACCCATGTCGGAAGTCATGTGGTGCATGTTCGCGGCGGGCTTGATCGAAATGCCGCCGGTGTCAAACGTGATGCCCTTACCGACCAGTGCGACGGTCTTCGCTCCGGCCGATCGTGCTCCTCGCGTGCGCGACCCCCCGCCGCCGCGGTGCGCCAGCCGCACCAGCCGTGGCAGGCGGGAGGACCCCTTGCCGACCCCGATGATGCCGCCGTAGCCGGCCTTGGTGAGTGCCTTGTCGTCGAGCACCTCGACCTCAAGCCCGTTAGCCTCGCCCAAATCCTTTGCCCGCTTGGCGAATTCGGTCGGGAAGAGATGGCTCGGCGGGGTGTTGACGAAATCCCTCGCGGTGGCCACCGCCGCTGCCACGTCGACCGCACGCTCCGCAGCCTTCTTGGTCGCGGCCTTGGTATCGGCGGCAAGCACGACGATCTTCCTCAGCCCCGGATCCTTGGGCGCGGTCTTGGCGCTGCGGAATTCGCTGAACCGGTAGGCGCCCAGGATCAGGCCCTCGACCGTGGCCTCCAGATCGATTGCGCTCAGCGTCGTCACCACCGAGTCGACCTTGTCCAGGGACCGCGCGGCGCTACCGGCGGCGCGACGGATCACGTCGGCAGGCCACTCATCGCGGGGCTTGCCCAGGCCGACGGCGAGCACGCTCGCGACGGGCAGCCCGGCTACGACGAGCCGATGCGACTGGCCTTCGGCGCCCGTGGCGCCCAGCGCCTGCAGGCCCGATTCGATGGCGGCGACGGCGTCGTCGTCCAGATAGGGTCCGGAAGCCAGCACCGTCGGCCCGGAATCTCCGGTGACGACGGGAACGATCAGGACGGCGTCGGCGACGCCCCTGCGGGGCACGGCCGAGCTGACGGTGACGGTGGGGGCCTGGTAGCCGGGTGCGCTGCTCACCCGGTTCACCCTAGATGCGGGCGAGCGGGTAGGCCGTCACCGGCGTCGCGAAACCCTTCAAGGTCAGCGACTGCGGCGGCGCGAACCGCCGGTCGGGCAGCTCATCATGCAGCCGCGTCGAGACCAGGATCTGGCCCGGGTCGGCCGACGCCACCAGCCGCGCCGCCAGGTTCACCGGGTTGCCGAAGTAATCCCCGCTGATCGCCAGCACCTGACCGAAATCCAGGCCGGCCCGCACTTGCAGGTTCGCCTCCCGTGCCCGCGGATGCCCGACCAGCTCCACTGCGACCTGCACCACCTGCTCGGGTTCGGAGCCCACCCACATGATGGCGTCGCCGATGAATTTGACCACCCGCCCGCCCGCGGCGTGCACCACGTCGGCACCGACGCCGCTGAACTCGTTGAGCATTGCGGTGAGCTCGTCGGTGGTCAGCGCCTGAGTCAGCGCGGTGAAGTCGGACAGATCCGCAAAGCCGATGCCGCACACCACACTTGAGGACCCGTCGCGGATCACGTGCTCGAAATAGGTGCGGGCGCTCATCAAATGGTGGCGGTGCACCGCATCCATCATCGCGCCGATCCGCGGGATGAACCCGGCGGCGGCGCGGTAGGCCTGGGCGGTGATCAGCTCGTTGTGGGAGATGTCGATCTGCATGTCGGGACTGTTGGCCCGGATCATGGATGACTCGGCCTCGGAGATCCGGGCCAGGCTCGAGCCGATGACCCGAAGCAACCCGGTCGCGGGGACATCACCCAGGCGCGCGCGCATCTCGGCCCACGTGCGAAGCCCGTCGAGATCGGCCTGGCTCAGCGTGGGCACGTCGGCGCCTGCGACAGTCAGGCCCAGTGCCGCCCAGGCATGTTCGACGTCGGCCAACGGCAGCCCGAGCGACGCGGCGGCGTCGGCCAGGCTGTACTTCGGTGGTCCCGACCATTGCAGGACATCGCCTGCGAGACCGAACAGCCTGCCGCGGCGTTCGGCCTCGACCATCTCCTCGGTGGTGAACCCCAGGCTGTCGAGGTACTCGATGAGCGGCGCACGGTCGCGCGCGTCGGCCACCCCGGCGGCCTGCAGCGCATCGAAATCGACCACCAGTCAAGTGTGGCAGTTCACGTGCCGGATTAGGGTGAGCTCCGTGAGTGACGACCTGTTGCACGGCCCGCTGGAAGACCGCCACCGCGCCCTCGGCGCCAGTTTCGCCGAGTTCGGTGGCTGGTCGATGCCGGTGTCCTACGCCGGGACCGTCGCCGAACACACCGCGACCCGCACCACCGTCGGCCTCTTCGACGTCAGCCACCTCGGCAAGGCACTCGTCCGCGGGCCGGGGGCCGCCGCCTACGTCAACGCCACGCTGACCAACGACCTCAACCGGATCGGGCCGGGCAAAGCTCAATACACGCTGTGCTGCAACGAGTCTGGCGGTGTGATCGACGATCTCATCGCCTACTACGTCTCCGACGACGAGATCTTCCTGGTGCCCAACGCGGCCAACACCGCCGCGGTGGTGGCCGAACTGCAGCGGCACGCCCCGGCCGAGCTCACCATCACCGACGAACACCGCTCGTATGCGGTGCTGGCGGTACAGGGGCCGAAGTCCGCCGAAGTGCTCAGCGGGCTGGGGCTGCCGACCGACATGGACTACATGGCCTTCGCCGATGCCGACATCGACGGCGTCCGAACCAGGGTCTGTCGCACCGGCTATACCGGTGAACACGGCTACGAACTGCTACCGCCGTGGGACGGCGCGGGCGCGGTGTTCGACGCGCTGGCGGCCGCGGTCCAGGCCGCCGGTGGTGAACCCGCGGGCCTCGGCGCCCGGGACACGCTGCGCACCGAGATGGGTTACCCGTTGCACGGCCACGAGCTGTCACCGGAGATCTCGCCGCTGCAGGCTCGATGTGGCTGGGCGATCGGCTGGAAGAAGGACGCGTTCTGGGGACGCGAGGCGCTGCTGGCCGAGAAGCAGGCCGGGCCGCGCCGGGTGCTGCGCGGGCTCAAGGCGCTGGGACGCGGTGTGCTGCGGGCTGACATGACCGTGCTGGGCCCGGGGGCGAGCGAGACCCCGGTCGGCGTCACCACGTCGGGAACGTTCTCACCCACGTTGAAGGTCGGCATCGCGCTGGCCCTGATCGACACCGCCCACGACATTGCCGACGGCCAGCGCGTCGCCGTGGACGTGCGTGGCCGGGCGGTCGAATGCGAGGTTGTGAAGCCACCGTTCGTGGCGGCCAATACTCGCTAGCCACCGGCGATACAATCGCCTTATGACAAGCGGTCTTGCAGAGTTCACGGTTACGGTCAACGCGGACCCGGCGACCGATGCGGTACGCGAATCCATTCTGGCCAATCCGGGATTCGGCAAGTTCCACACCGATCACATGGTGTCCATCGACTACACCGTGACCGACGGCTGGCACAACGCGCAGGTGGTCCCGTACGGCCCCATCGAGCTGGATCCGTCGGCCATCGTGCTGCACTACGCGCAGGAGATCTTCGAAGGCCTGAAGGCCTACCGCTGGGCCGACGGGTCCATCGTGTCGTTCCGGCCCGAGGCCAACGCGGCCCGGCTGCAGGCCTCGGCACGCCGGTTGGCCATCCCGGAACTGCCCGAAGAACTGTTCATCGAGTCGCTGCGTCAGCTCATCGCGGTCGACGACGCCTGGGTGCCCGCCGCGGGCGGCGAGGAGTCGCTGTACCTGCGGCCGTTCATCATCGCCACCGAGCCCGGCCTGGGGGTGCGGCCCGCCAACGAGTACCGCTACCTGGCCATCGGCTCGCCGGCCGGCGCGTACTTCAAGGGCGGCATCAAGCCGGTCAGCGTCTGGCTGTCGCATGAATACGTGCGGGCCTCACCGGGCGGCACCGGTGCGGCCAAGTTCGGCGGCAACTATGCGGCCTCGCTGCTGGCGCAGGCCCAGGCCGCCGACAACGGCTGCGACCAGGTGGTGTGGCTGGACGCCATCGAACGGCGCTACGTCGAAGAGATGGGCGGGATGAACCTGTTCTTCGTCTTCGGCAGCGGCGGCTCGGCGCGCCTGGTCACCCCGGAGCTGTCGGGCTCGCTGCTGCCCGGTATCACGCGGGAATCGTTGCTGCAGTTGGCAACCGACGCCGGATTCGCCGTCGAAGAACGCAAGATCGACGTCGAAGAATGGCAGAAGAAGGCTGCAGCGGGCGAGATCACCGAGGTGTTCGCCTGCGGAACCGCCGCGGTGATCACGCCGGTGTCGCACGTCAAGCACCGTGAGGGCGAGTTCACCATCGCCGACGGACAACCGGGCGAGATCACGATGGCCCTGCGGGACACCTTGACGGGAATCCAGCGCGGCACGTTCGCCGACACGCACGGCTGGATGGCGCGGCTGAACTAGCGCACCGCCAGGCCGAGGGCGACGAGCGTCGTCGTCACTTCGACGGCGGCGCCAAGAACGTCGCCCGTGACGCCGCCGAACCGACGCACGCAATGGGCAACCAGCAGCGCGCACAGCGAAAGGGCGACGAGCACGGTCACCGGACCCTGCCACGGGCGCGGGCCGGCCCAGACCGCCGATGCGGCCAGCGCAAGCGACCACGCGACGACGACGGCGATCGGCTGGCTACCTGCCACCGCCGCACCCAACGAGCTGCCCGGCGCCGCGGGTACGCCGCGTCGGCAGGCCGTCACCGCGGCCACCCGTCCGGTGGCCACCGCGATCACCACTGCGGCCGCGCTCAGCTGCGCGAACGTGAGGGCTTGAACGGCGATCGTGAGCACCACCGCCGCGACGCCGAACGGGCCCGCCGTGCCGTCGCGCATCACGGCCAGTGCGCGTTCCGGAGGGCCATAACAGCCCAGCCCGTCGGTGGTGTCGGCCAGCCCGTCGATGTGCAACCCGCGGGTGGCCAGGATCAGCGCGGCAACCGCCAGCACCCCTGCCAGTGGCCCGGAGCCGAACGCGTGCGTACCGGCCCACACCACCGCCGCGGCCAGCCCGCCCAACGCCAGGCCCACAAGTGGCAGCGCGGTCAGCGAGCCGCGCCCCAACCCGGCTTTCGAACGCACCGGCAGAACCGTGCCGAACGCGAAAGCCGAAGCGACAGAACCGATCACGACGATTCTTCGGATATGCCCGCTTCATCGAAGGTGGCCATCGACGCCAGTGCGGCCACCGCGGCCCGCACCACCGGCAACGCCACGACTGCTCCGGTGCCTTCGCCGAGCCGCATGCGCAGATCGACGATCGGCTCGAGCTCCAGGTGCGCCAGCGCGAGGGCGTGCGCCGGTTCGGTGGACCGATGACCGGCCTGCCACCACGCCCGCGCGCCCGGTGCGAGCCGGTCGGCCAGCAGCGCCGCGGCCGTCACCACCACGCCGTCGAGCAACACCGGCGTGCGCCGCACCGCTGCCTGCGCACAGAAACCGGCCATCGCCGCCAGGTCCGCGCCACCGCACACTCGCAGTAGGGCGAGCGGATCCCCGGTCACGTTGCGGGCGCGGTACAGCGCGTCGCGGACTGCCGCGGTCTTGCGCATCCAGCCTTCGTCGTCGATGCCGGTGCCCCGCCCGACCGCCGCGACCGGCTCGGTACCCGTCACGGCAGCGATCAAAGTTGTTGCGGGGGTGGTGTTTCCGATCCCCATATCGCCCGCGATGAGCAGATCGGCACCGGAATCGACCTCCTCGTCGGCGATCCGGGCGCCGGCCGCGACCGCTGCGGCCGCCTCGGCGGCGGTCAGCGCGTCCTCGGTCGCAATGTTGCCGGACCCGCGGCGGACCTTGTGGGCGCCGATCGCGGGTGAGAGCGGCTCGGCGCAGTCGACGGCGATATCGGCCACCCGCACCGTCGCGCCCGCCACCTCGGACAGCACGTTGACAGCGGCGCCCCCGGCATCGAAGTTCGCGATCATCTGGCCGGTCACCGCCGCCGGGAACGCCGAGACGCCTGCCGCGGTCACGCCGTGATCGCCGGCGAACACCACCACGCGGGGCCGCACGAACTGCCGCGGCGGGCACACCCCCTGACACGACGCGACCCACACCGACAGATCCTCCAACCGGCCCAGCGATCCGGGAGGTTTGGTCAGGCGGTTCTGCCGGGCCCGCGCATCGGCGGCCACCGCCGCGTCCGGCGCGGTGAGGCCTGCGAACAGCGGATCGGGTTCGGTCACAACGGCTCCTTCACTGTGACCGGCTGACCGGCCACGACGAGTACCACCCGGTCGCACACCGCAGCCAGGCGCTGATTGACCGTGCCGAGCGCGTCGGCGAACCGGCGGCCGGCCTCGGTGGCGGGCACCACGGTCAGCCCGACCTCGGGGCTGACCAGAACGAGGGGAGCGGTGAACGCGGCGACTGCGTCCACCAGCTCGTCGACATCAGCATCCACCGAAGTGCCCGACCATGCGCCGCGGCGATCCATCGTCGCAGTCAGCCAGCCGCCGACGTCGTCGAGCAGCGTCGCGACGACGGGTTCCGCGCCAAGCCGGCGGGCCACGTCGTCAGGGTCGGCGCCGCACTCCACGGTGCTCCAGTGCGCCGGGCGGCGGCCGCGGTGTGCCGCGACGCGCGCGGACCACGCCGGGTCGGTGTCAGCCGCGGGGCCGGTGGCCAGGTAGCGCACCGGGCCGTCGGCGGCAGCGTCGACCGCCGTCTCGGCCCACTGCGATTTGCCCGACCGGATCCCGCCGAGCACCAGGGTGCGCACCCGACGTCAGGCCGGTTGGACGGACATCAAGAAACCTTGTCGCCGCGATTGACCGCGGGGCGCGGCGCCCGCATCCGACGAATCTGGGAGGCCCGGCTGGCCGCGTAGAAGCCGAGCTTCCAACCGCTTTCGGTGTTGCCGGGGAACTTCTCGTCGACCATCCGGTTGACCTTGCGGCCCACCAGGAAACCGTCGGCGGCCATGACCACCACGAGGCCCAGCATCGTGTAGGACATGATCTGCTGGAACTGCAGGCTCGGCAACGCCATCATGAACATGATCATCACCAGCGCCGCCGGCATGAACAGGCCCAGCAGATTGCGCCGCGAGTCCACGATGTTGCGGACGTACCGCCGCACCGGGCCCTTGTCGCGGGGCAGCAGATAGGCGTCGTCGCCGGCCATCATCTTTTCCCGCCGCTCGGCCATCTCGGCGCGCCGGGTCAACTTCTCGGCCTTGCGTTCCTCACCGCTGAGCTTCGGGCCACGCAGCTCTTTGCGCCGGCGCCGTGCCTCGGCGGCGGTCAGCGGAGCAGGCGCGACCGGCCCACGCTTCTTGGCGGCCTCACTGCGCTTGGGTGTAGGCCGGCCTTTGGGCGCCGTGCCGCCACCGATCGTGGTGTCGGACGCCTGGCCGCCGCCCTCAGCGGCGCCGCCCTTGGCCTCGTCGTTCTCGCCGTCTTCACGCTTCTTACGGCCCAGCAGATTCACGCAAGTCAGGTTACTGCCCGCCGCCCGACGCCCGGCCACATGCCCCGGACGCGGTGAGGAGTCGGGAATAGCGCCATGAGGAGGTACCGTTGACTCATAGACTTCGGCATCAGGCGATGCCCACGGATGCTTAGGGAGAGCAATGACTGTTCAGGACGAATCGGCCGTTCAGACCCACGGCGTGATCCTGTCCGACGCCGCGGCCGCCAAGGCGAAGGCGCTGCTGGACCAGGAGGGTCGCGACGACCTCGCGCTTCGGATCGCCGTTCAGCCGGGCGGCTGCGCAGGCCTGCGCTACAACCTGTTCTTCGACGACCGGACCCTCGACGGTGACCTGACCTCCGAGTTCGGCGGCGTGAAGCTGACCGTCGACCGGATGAGCGCGCCGTATGTTCAGGGCGCCACCATCGACTTCGTCGACACCATCGAGAAGCAGGGCTTCACGATCGACAACCCGAACGCCACCGGCTCCTGCGCCTGCGGCGATTCATTCAACTGATCTCGTTCTGACGCCGCCCCTGGCCAGTACTGCTCGTCAGTACTGGCCACCGGTGCGTAATACGTAGGAGCACACGAGCACCTCGTCGTGCCCGCCCTCTTTGGCATCCTTCGCGACCAGCAGCTGCGCGACACCCTGTGCGTCCTCCCGGGGTGCCTGCTGGCCCCGCGCCGGCGTGACTTTCATGGTGAAGAGCACCTGGGCCTGCGTACCCGACCACGGCACGATCTTGTCGATGCTGGTGACGTCGGCGCGGCCGAACTGCTTGCGGAACGCATCGCTGGCCAGTGTGGCCACCGCGAGATCAGCCTTACGGTCCTTGACCGCGTCGTAGAGACCGCACAGCGTGTGCCGCGCGATGGTCTCGTCGTCACCGTCGGTCAGCGCGTTCAGATACTCCTGGATCGCCGCTTTTGCCTGCTCGTCGGACACCACGCCCGGCTGCTGCGCAGGCTTACGGGTCACGACCACCACGGCAATGACCGCGGCGAACACCGCCAGCGTGAGAAACACGGCGAGAATCCGTGGCCAGCGCCGCCGTTTCCTGTACTGCACCGGCGGCGGGAGCGTCCCGGGGTAGACCGACGACGCATCCTCCGGATATGGCTCTGGCGGAACGGATTCGGGGTACTGGTAGGGACCAGTCATTAAATGGGGCTCCCCGCAGGTATGTTTTGTGGATCACCGCTTGACGGTGATCTGGCGTACAGCTACAGGCAGGTTAGCGCACCCCACGGGGCCCGACCGTGTACGACGACGGCGCTGGGGGCGCGCGCGTAGCCTTATCTAGACGACTTAACGAAATTAAGGATGACGCTTCGTGACCATCGCAGTTACCGGATCCATTGCGACCGACCATCTGATGCGGTTCCCCGGCAAATTCTCCGAACAGCTGCTGGCAGACCATCTGCAGAAGGTGTCACTGAGCTTTCTGGTCGACGATCTGGTGGTGCATCGCGGGGGAGTCGCGGGCAACATGGCTTTCGCGATCGGCACCCTCGGCGGTGACGTGGCCCTCGTCGGTGCGGCCGGTCAGGATTTCGGCGACTACCGGGCATGGCTGGAGGCGGCCAACGTCGACTGCGACAGCGTGCTGATCTCCGAGAGCGCCTACACCGCACGCTTCGTGTGCACCACCGACGAGGACATGGCCCAGATCGCGTCGTTCTACCCGGGCGCGATGTCGGAGGCCCGCAACATCTCGCTGGCCGACCTGGTGTCGCGGGTCGGCACTCCGGAGCTCGTCATCGTCGGCGCCAATGATCCCGACGCGATGTTCCTGCACACCGAGGAGTGCCGCAAGCTCGGATTGGCCTTCGCCGCCGACCCGTCGCAGCAGCTGGCCCGGCTGTCCGGCGAGGAGATCCGCAAGCTCATCAACGGCGCCACCTACCTGTTCACCAACGACTACGAGTGGGACCTGTTGCTGCAGAAGTCCGGCTGGAGTGAAGCCCAGGTGATGGGCCAGATCGGCATGCGCGTCACCACGCTCGGCGCCAAGGGGGTCGACCTGGTCAGCTCCGACGGCACGTTCGTGCACGTCGACGTCGTGCCGGAGAAGCATCAGGCCGACCCGACCGGCATCGGCGACGCCTTCCGGGCCGGTTTCCTGACAGGCCGCAGCGCCGGGTTGAACCTGGAACGCTCCGCTCAGCTGGCCTCGCTGGTCGCTGTGCTGGTCCTCGAGGCCACCGGACCCCAGGAGTGGGACTGGGACCAGGACGAGGCCGTGCAGCGGTTGTCCGACGCCTACGGCGCCGACGCAGGCGCCGAGATCGGTGCGGCGCTGGCCTGACCTCGGCTACAGCTCTGGGCGGCGAGCCCGCCTAGAGCTGTACCGGGTAGTGCGGCTCTTTGATCTGCGGCGTCACGCTGTGCTCGACGAAGATCGCGTGCCACAGCATGAAGATCAGCACGGTCCACAACCGGCGGCTGTGATCGCTGACCCCGCTGCGGTGCTCGTCGAGCATGATGCGCACCGCGGCCAGGTCGATCAGCTCACCTGCCTGGGACGCGGCGACCGTCGCGTACGCCCAGTCCAGCAGCTCGCCGGCCCGCAGCCAGTGCCGGATCGGCACCGGGAAACCCAGCTTGGGGCGGTGCAGGACGTGGGCGGGGATGATCGGCTCCAGCGCCCGGCGCAGCGCATATTTGGTGGTCGACCGGGTGATCTTCTGGTCGACGGGCAGCCGCGACGCCACCGCGAACACTTCGGGGTCCAGGAACGGCACCCGCAGCTCCAGCGAGTTGGCCATGGTCATCTTGTCGGCCTTGACCAGGATGTCGCCGCGCAGCCACGTGAACAGGTCGATGTGCTGCATGCGGGCCACCGGATCCCAGCCGTCGGACTGGGCGTAGATCGCGCTCGTCACGTCGGTGTGGGTCCAGTCGGGGCGGAAACCGGGCAGTACGGCGCGCAGCTGCTCGTCGGAGAAGCTGCGGGCGTTGCCGTAGTAGCGCTCTTCCAGCGTCAGCGAGCCGCGGTGCAGCAGGCTCTTGCCGCGCATGCCCTCCGGCAGCGGTTTCGATGCCTTGCCCAGCGACTTGCGAACCGGGCGGGGCAGATAGTCGAACGGTTTGAGTGACAGCGGCTCGCGGTAGATCGTGTAGCCGCCGAACAACTCGTCGGCGCCCTCGCCGGAGAGCACCACCTTGACGTGCTTGCGCGCCTCGCGGGCGATGAAGAACAGCGGCACCAGTGCGGGGTCGGCCACCGGCTCGTCGAGGTACCACACGATCTCCGGCAGCGCCTCGACGAATTCGGCCTGGCTGACCACCTTGGTGATGTGCCGGGCGCCGATGGCTTCCGCCGACGCGACCGCGACGTCGACCTCCGAGAATCCTTCGCGCTCGAAACCGGTGGTGAACGTGATCAGCCGCGGATTGTGCCGCATCGCCAGCGCGGCGATGGCCGTCGAGTCGATGCCGCCCGACAGGAACGCGCCCACCGTCACGTCGGCCCGCATGTGCTTGGCGACCGAGTCCTCCAGCGCCGCGGTGATCTCGTCGTAGCGGGCCTGCTCCTCGCCCGCGATGACCGGCACCGCGGAGAACTTCGGCTCGAAATAGCGGGTCACTTCGGGACGCGAGCCGGGCCGGATCCGCGCGTAGCTGCCCGATTCGAGCCGTCGGATACCGCGGTTGAGGGTTTCCGGTTCAGGCACGTACTGCAGCACGGTGTAGTGCTGCACGGCGCGTTCGTCGATCCCGAGGTCGAGGTCCAGTGCGGGGGCCAAGTCCAGCAGGCACTTCTTTTCGCTGCCCACGGCGGTGCCGCCCGGACCGGTCGCCATGAACAGCGGCTTGATGCCGAACGGATCGCGGGCGCAGAACATCTCCCGTTCCTGGGTGTCCCACAGCGCGAAGGCGAACATGCCGCGCAGTCGGTGCAGCGCCTCGGTGCCCCAGTAGTGGTAGGCCGCGACGATGGCCTCGCCGTCACCGTCGGTGTGAAATACCGCACCGTGCTTGTCCCGGAGCTCAGCGCGGAGTTCCAGATAGTTGTAGATCTCGCCGTTGAACACCAGCACGTAGCGGTCGGGTGACTCCGCCGGACCCCAGCGCAGCGGTTGGTGGCTGTGGGCGATGTCGATGATCGACAACCGGTTGAAGCCGAGCACCACCGCAGGGCCGGACCCGTCGGGGCCGGCGTCGGACCAGGTTCCTGGCTCGTCGGGGCCGCGATGACGCATCAGGTGGGCAGCCTCGGCCACCGCGTCGACCAGCCGGGATCCGGCGTCGGAGGCGGCCTCGCCCGGCTTGGCCAGTGAAGGGTCAGTTACCAGCGCCAGGAGTCCGCACACCGGGCCAGTATGCCTAATGGTGAAGGCTTCGCAGAGCAGCACCCGAAGACATTCGGCCCGGCCGACGACACATTCGGCGGTCGCTTCGCTCCGGCGCACAGGCGTGGTCTACGCTGCGTAGTATTCGCTGAGTTGATGACCGATCGCGGTCTAGTTTTACCGACTTCTAGGAGGCGCCAACGTGACACCTCGCGGGCTCCGGGTGGTGGCGTTGTCAATGGTCCTGGGTGGCACGGCGCTACTGCTGAGCGGTTGCAGTTGGCAGGACGTGCTGGGCCTGGGCTGGCCGAACGGCATCACGCCGGAAGGCAAATTGAACCGGGATCTCTGGCTCGGATCAGTCATCGCATCGTTCGTCGTTGGCGCCATCGTGTGGGCACTGATCTTCTGGTCCAGCGCCTTCCACCGGAAGAAGAAGGGCGACAACGAACTTCCGCGCCAGTTCGGCTACAACATGCCGCTGGAGCTGGTCCTGACGGTGATCCCGTTCCTGATCATCTCGGTGCTGTTCTACTTCACCGTGGTCGTGCAGGAGCGCATGCTGCACAAGGACCCCAACCCTGAGGTGGTCATCGACGTGACCGCCTTCCAGTGGAACTGGAAGTTCGGCTACCAGAAGGTCGCCTACTCCGACGGTACGTTCAACTTCGACGGTGCCGACCCGGCCCGCAAGGCCGCCATGACGTCCAAGCCGGAAGGCAAGGACGAGCACGGCGAGGAGCGCGTCGGCGCGGTGCGCGGCCTGAATCCCGAGGACCGCACGTACCTGAACTTCGACAAGGTCGAGACCCTGGGTTCGTCCAGCGAGATCCCGGTGCTGGTGCTGCCGGTCGGCAAGCGCATCGAGTTCATCCTCAACTCTGCCGACGTCATCCACGGCTTCTGGGTTCCGGAGTTCCTTTTCAAGCGCGACGTCATGCCCAACCCCGAGGCCAACCACTCCGACTACGTCTTCCAGGTCAGCAAGATCGACCAGACAGGCGCGTTCGTCGGTCGCTGCACCGAGATGTGCGGCACCTACCACTCGATGATGAACTTCGAGGTGCGCGTGGTGGAGCCCAACGACTTCAAGACCTACATGGATGCGCGCGTCGCCGGTAAGACGAATGCCGAAGCGCTGCAGGCGATCCATCAGGCCCCGCTGGCAACCACAACCCACCCGTTCGAAAGCCGGCGCGGCGAGCAGGTTCCGCAGGCGAGCAACTAGGGATACGACTCATGCATATTGAAGCTCGGTTGTTTGAGATCCTCACCGCTTTCTTCGCGCTGTCCGCCGTGGTGTACGGCGTGCTCACCGCGATGTTCGCCAACGGTGGCGTCGAGTGGGCGGGTACCACCGCCCTCGTGCTGACCACCGGTCTGACCCTGATCACCGGAACCTTCTTCCGGTTTGTGGCCCGTCGTCTCGACACCCGTCCCGAGGACTACGAGGATGCCGAGATCAGCGATGGCGCAGGCGAACTCGGCTTCTACGCCCCGCACAGCTGGTGGCCCATCATGATCGCGCTGTCCTTCTCGACGGCGGCCGTCGGTGCCGCTCTGTGGCTGCCGTGGCTCATCTTCGCGGGCGTCTGCTTCGTCCTGACGACGGCCGCCGGCCTGGTTTTCGAGTTCTACTGGGGCCCGGAGAAGCACTGACCGCATCGCGGCAGTAACACCCGGTCAAGGTCACAAGAGGGCGATAACTTCTGCGGTCATCGGCATTGCCTTTCTGACTGCCGCCACCCGGTTGGGTAATGTTGCCGGGGCACCGTCAGCCGGAACCGTTACGGCCATCGGCGGGCGAGGTGAAGCAGTCGAGAAGGATATGCGTAGATGAGCGGGCCGAATCCCACCGAGCCGGTTGCCGCCGGTTCGGATGTGCCGGATGAGCAACCCGGGAAGCATGCCGCCCCCGAGGAGCCGGCGGAGGTTGCCGGTGACTCCGGGCCGGCAACCGGCGAGTCAGTCACCGAGGCCTATTCGCAGGCCTACTCCGCGCCGGAATCCGAGCAGTTCACCAGCGGGCCTTACGTCCCCGCCGATCTCGCGCTCTACGACTACGACAACTACGACCCGGCCTCGGAGCTGGCGGACGACCATCCGCCACCACGGTGGCCGTGGGTCGTCGGAATCACCGCGATCGTCGCCGCCATCGCACTGGTGGCCTCGGTCGCGGTGCTGGTGACCCGCGAGGACCACACGTCGAACCTGGCGACTCCGTCGACGAGCACCACGGTGTCCAAACCGCCCGTGCAGGACGAGATCACCACGACGACCCCGCCGCCTCCGCCGCCGCCCTCACCCACATCGGAAGTACCGCCGCCTCCGCCGCCGCCGGAAACCGTCACGGTCACCGCGAACGGCGGCAGGCCGGCCGCAACCGCTTGTGCCAGACCGTTTTCCAC
>NZ_LZTB01000083.1 GCF_001665685.1 Mycobacterium sp. 852013-50091_SCH5140682 | reverse complement strand
GAACACCGCCAGGACCGCTTCCCGGTCCATCACAGTGTTCGCAAGCATGTTCGAATTCTATCGCGATCGACCGACCCGCCAACCAGTTATCCACAACCCGCACTTCATCCACAGGCCTTACGCCGCAACAGGATTCCCCGATGCGCAGAAGAGCTTGGTGTGGTTGGATCGCCACGACTTCGCCGACGCCGATCGACAGACCTTTACTCGATCTTGACCACATGTTGAATCGTCACACCCACGATGTCGGGTGTGAGTACGCTTCCATCGGTGGAACTGGAGGTTTTGGGACCTCTCCAGGTTCGGAAAGACGGTGCGCCCGTCGTCATACCGGGCGCAAAGCCGCGCGCGATACTCACGATGCTCGGGCTGCACGGCGGTTCGGTGGTCCCCGCCACGACGCTGGTCGAGTTGCTGTGGGGCGATACCCCACCACGCACCGCCGCCAAAGCCCTGCAGACCCACATCTCCTCGTTACGACATGCTCTCGGCGACGGATTCGTCCTGACCGAGGGAACAGGATGGCGCCTGAGCACCACCGAAGTTGACGCCTTACGCTACAAGCGAGCAGCCGGGCTCGGTCGTGCCGCAGCAGCCGCCGGTGACACCAGCGGTGCGGTGGCTCGCTTCGGCGAGGCTGTGGCCTTATGGCGTGGAGTTCCGGAGCTTCCCGACGGCCGGCGCGGAACGTCTGAGAAGACGCGCTGGGTCGAGGGACACGCCGCGCTGATCGAAGATCGGGCCGACGCACTGCTGATGACTGGCAGAGCGGCGGAGATCATCGGTGAACTCGAGGCCTCGGTGACGGACGCGCCCTTGCGCGAAAGACGTTGGGGCCAGCTGATGCTCGCCCTGTACCGCGCCGGCAGGCAGGGTGAGGCGCTGGGTGCCTACCGACGCGCCCGCACGCTGCTGGCCGATGAGTTGGGAATAGATCCGGGACCCGAGCTTCGGCGCCTCGAGGCCGCGATCGTCGCACAGGACGATGCACTCGATCTCCCTGCGACGCAACATGTTACCGCCGTGACACGCGCCGTCACCTTTCTGCTCACAGACATCGTCGGGTCGACGGCCGCCTGGGAGGCAGATGCCGATGCCATGGCCGTCGCGCTCGCCCGCCACGACGAGATCGTCGAGCAGGTCGTGACGTCCCGGGGCGGTCGGCTGATCAAGACGCGCGGGGAGGGCGATGCGACGTTCACGGTCTTCGACCGCCCTTCAGCGGCCGCCGCTGCCGCCATCGAGCTGCAAGATGCGATCCTCCAGGAGCCGTGGGCGCTGGCCGAACCCATGCGTATCCGCGTCGCCTTGCACACCGGCGAGGCAGAACTCCGCGACGGCGACTATTTCGGTCGATCGGTCAACCGCGCGGCTCGGCTACGGTCCCTGGCCACGGGCGGCCAGATCCTGTGCTCGGGTGCGACCGCCGAACTCGTGATCGACTCTCTCTCCGACGACGTTGTACTCGTGGATCTGGGGACGCGACAACTGAAGAACCTGACTCGGCCCGAGCACGTTTTCGAACTTCGCCTCGACACCAACGACAACGCACCGCCCCCAAGCACTCCCCCGATCGAGCGGCTCGAAATACCCGCAGTACTCACCGGATCTGGACCTTTCGTCGGGCGTGGCCCCGAACTCGGCGAACTGCTGTCCACGTGGCAGACCGCGCTCACCGCGGGCACCCAGGCGGTGCTGATCGCCGGTGAACCCGGCGTCGGCAAGACCCGCCTGGCCGGCGAATGGTCCCGCCAGGCCTACGAGGACGGCGCCGTCGTGTTGTACGGGCGGTGCGACGAGGATCTCGGCGCGCCGTACCAGCCATTCACGGAAGCACTACGCACACTTGTGCCCAGCGTCGGACCCGGCAGGCTACGGGGCATCCGCGGCATCGAGGCGATACTGCCACTGGTTCCAGGCCTCATCGATGCTGTACCCGACTTGACCGCACCGACCAGAGCCGACCCGGACACCGAACGCTACGCGTTGTTCGACGCCGTCGTCGCACTCTTGGAAGCAGCCTCTGCGAGCGTGCCGATCGTCTTGGTCCTCGATGATCTGCACTGGGCTGCCAAACCAACCCTGCTGCTGTTGAGGCATCTCCTACGTTTCGGCGAACACGCCCGCGTGCAGATCGTCGGCACGTACCGCAGCACCGACCTCGACCGCTCTCACCCGTTGGCGGCAATGCTCGCCGATCTGCATCGCGACGGTGCTGCCTGCCGAATGAGCCTCAGCGGTTTGGATACCGGCGATGTGGCGGCATACGTCGCCGAAGCAGGTTACGACGACGAAGAACTGGCGAACGCGCTGGCGTCGGTCACGGGTGGCAACCCGTTTTTTCTCATCGAAGCGCTGCGCCACGTCAACGAAAGCGGTGGCCGCTGGGATCCGAGCACCCTGCCCCAGGGAGTGCGAGAAGCCGTGAGCCGCAGGCTGTCACGGCTTTCTCCGGACACCAACAAGGCACTTTCGGCCGCCGCGGTTGTTGGCAGCCGGTTTACCGTGGACCTGGTCGAGAGAGTGCTTGAACAAGACCTCATCGATGCCTTCGACGAGGCATGCACAGCGGGCATAGTCATCGAAGAGCCCGGCGGCCGTTACCGATTCAATCACGCGATCGTCCGACAGTCGCTGCTCGCCGAGCTGGCATCGGTACGCCGTATGCGACTGCACCAACGCATCGCCACCACATTGGAAACCGAACCCGCACGCGACGACGAGCGCCTGGCAGAGCTGGCGTACCACTATTTCGAATGCGCCTGGGCGGGCAACGCGTTCAAGGCCGTCGAATACTGCCGCCGCGCAGCCGACCAGGCGATGGCCCGGCTTGCCTACGAAGGCGCCGCAGAACTCTACGACCACGCGCTGCACGCGCTCGAGGAACTCGATGACGAACTCCCCGACCGTGACGACCGGCGGGCGGACCTGCTGATCGCTCGGTGCGAAGCGCTGCTGGCTGCCGGCGATGTCACATCGGCGGCGACCACCCTGGCCCAACTCCAACAGCAGAAGGGCGATTCCGCACGCCTCACGGCGTGGACAACATGCTTCGACGGCCAGCTCTCGATCCTGATTCACCCCGAGCGGCTCGATGAGCTGGAGAGCGCGTTGCGCGCAGCCGCAGACAGACTGGCCGAATTGGGCGACGGCGCAGGGGAAGCCACAGCCCATACCGTGCGCGCCACATGCCTGGCTCGGCTCGGTCGAATCGCAGACTGCGAAAGCGCGCTGGACCATGCTCTTTCCGCAGCCCGGCGCGCACGAGAACACCGCCGGGTGAACAACGTCCTGGCGGGCGCGCCGCTTGCCGCGCTGTGGGGTCCCAGCCCGGTTCCGCGCGCAGGCGGGCGGTGTCTCGACGTGGTGAGACTCCTGCGGATCACCAGCGGATCACCGGTGGTAGAGACGATATCGACACGGTGCCAGGCTGTGTTGGAGGCTTACCGTGGCCGGGGCGGCGCGGCCAGACGCATGATCGACTCAGCCCGGCGCACAGTCACCGAACTGGGATTGAGGCATGCGACCTTGGAGGTTGAACACTTCGCAGGCATCATCGAACTGACTCTCGACGATCCCGCGGCCGCCGAACTCCATCTACGCCTGGCGTACAACGGCTTTCGACGGATGAGAGTGGACGCCGATACGGCTGAGACTGCGGCACTGCTGGGTCGCGCGTGCATGCTCCTGGGCCGCGACGAGGAAGCCGACGAATTGTGCGCCGAGAGTGAGCGTCTCGCGGGCCATGCGCTGAAGGCCTCGATTGCGTGGCGCGTCCTTCGGGCACAGCTACTTTCACGAGATAATGATCACGACAAGGCCCGCCGCGTTGCCGAGGCGGCTGTGAGTCTGGTCGAACGCACCGATGCGCTGGTCGATCACGGCGATGCCTGTTTGGCGCTCGCAATGGTGCTGGGTGCCGCAGGCGATACCTCCGGGATGCAGTCCGCTGCCGAACGAGCCGCAGCCCTGTACGAGCAGAAGGAGGCTACAGCCCTTGTCGAGAAGGCACGTCGACTTGTCGGCGATACCGTCCGTGCCACTACGCCGGTTCTACCTGAGATAGCGAGCGTCGAGCTCGAAACCTCATGCGTCCGAGCAGGCGAGCGCCTGATGGCAGCTGTCGACCGAAGGGCGTGGGACGACTTCGAGCAGCTGTTCGCGGCTGCGGCCACTGTCGAAAGTCGTCGCAAGATCGTCGGTTTCAAGCCGGTCGACGTGCCCTCGGACTGGGTGCACCAGAACAGACTCAACCTCGAGACCGGCGGCATGCGGGTCACCGCGACGGTAATCGCCGTTCGGGGTGAGCGCCTGGCCCTTTCCCGATTGAGAGTGGGCACCGCGGACATGAGCGCCGGGGCACCAGAGGACGAACTTCTCCAGGTGTATGGCATCGATGACGCAGGCCTAATCGCTCTGCAGGTATGGTTCGACCGCGACGACTTCGACGCTGCCATAGCGGAACTGGACGCTCGCTACCTTGCCGGGGAAGCCGCCCCGCACGCGCATACGTGGGTTGTCATCGCTGACGCCTACGCCGCACTCAATCGGCGCGAGCTTCCCGCGGCAACGCCGGACTGGGTGGACGCCGATCATCGACAGCCGGTCACCGTCGACAATGGTGACCTGGGAGTGTCGCTCAATGCATTGTGGGACATCACGTCACAAGCCACGATCTATGTCGAAGCCGTCCATCGGCTCGGTGAAATCGGCGCAGTCACAACTCATGTGGCATCGGCGACCTCGAAAGCGGGTTTCGACGCCGAGTGGCGCGACGTCTGCCTGTTGACGGTCGACGGCGACCGGTTGAGTCGCGCTGAGGCGTTCGACGAGGCGGACCTGCGCGGGGCGCTGGCGAGATTCGACGAGCTCAGCGCCCCAACAGCACGACCAGAAAACATGGCAACCCATGTGTACGAGCGCATGAAACACTGCTACGGGAGTGGAAACTGGGCCGCGTTGGCCGAGATGCATGCTGAGAATATTTCCAACGACGACCGTCGCATGGTGGTCAACGCGGGCGTTCAACAGGGACGCGATGCCGTGATCCGCGAAATATCGGCCATCGCGGGTGTCGGGGCTACGAATTGGACGTCGCACACTGTCGCGATTCGCGGCCAGTACGTTGCCCTCAATCGTGCACGCGCGGCGAGCGGCGAGCTACCGGAGGACTTCCACACCGATGTCCTCGACGTGATCGAAATCGACGCCGATGGACTGGTTGTGGCGCGCGTCGTGTTCGATCCCGACGACATCGACGCCGCCTTCGCCGAACTCGATGCCCGCTATCTTGCTGGGGAGGCGGCGCCGTTCGCACAGACCTGGTCGGCAATCGTGGGCGCTTACGCCGCATTCAACCGCCGCGAACTCGCTGCAACGACGCCTGACTGGGTGAACGTGGACAACCGTCGTGGAGCCGCTTTTCAGCCCGGCGACATGATCAGTTACCTCGAAGCCGCGTGGGACGACTCGCCGGACACCGAGATCCGCATCGTGGCGGTACATCAACTCAGTAACCTCGGCGCAGTGGTCACCCATGTCGCACAAGGGATGTCGCGAGAGGGTTTCCGCGCCGAGTGGCGGGACACCCACATTCTGATGGTCGACGGTGAATTGATCAGCCGCTGTGAACTCTTCGACGAAACAGACCTCGCCGCTGCGCTTGCGAGATTCCAAGAACTCAGCAGTCAAGCGCCGCAACTGGAGAACACCGCAAGCAAGATGTATGAGCGTTTCCATAAGTGTTTTGCCGAGCGCGATCTGGCCGCGATCGCGGCCATGCTGGCCGAAGACTTCTACGGTAACGATCGTCGTCGCCTCGTAGGCTCGGGAATCCGGCATGGTCGGGATGCCGCACTCCAGGACGCCCGCGCGATCACCGAGCTCGGCATCAGCATCACAGCAACAGCGGTGATTGCGACGCGCGGTGATCGCCTCGTGCTCAGGCGCTCGCAATATGTAGACGAACCTGCCGCCGCGTATCACGTCAATGTCCTCGAAGTCGTCGGCCTGAACAGCGACGAGCGAATCGACACGGTGATCACGCTCGATCCCGACGACATCGAGGCCGCCTTCGCCGAACTCGATGCCCGTTACCTCGCCGGTGAAGCAGCCGCCCACGCACACACCTGGTCGGCCATCATGGCGGGCTACGCCGCGTTCAACAGACATGAGCTGCCGCCCACGACGCCCGATTGGGAGAACGTCGACCGCAGGCGGGCGATCGCCTTCGCTCCTGGCGAGCAGACCTCGTACATCCAGGCGACCTGGGACGTCACTCCCCAAGCCGAGGCCCACGTCGAAACCGTCCATCGCCTGACCGGATACGGTGCGCTCGTCACACAGGCGGTACACGGAACGTCACCGGAGGGCTTCGACGCCGAATGGCGTGAGATCGCGCTGCTCACGCTCGCCGGTGACCTGATCAACCGCTGCGAACTGTTCGACGAGGCTGACCTCGCCGCCGCGCTGGCTCGGTTCGAGGAGCTCGGTCACGAAGCATCGGCGAGGTGAGATCCCCGATACTCTGGCGCCCATGGACTTCCGTGTGTTCGTCGAACCCCAGCAAGGCGCTACGTACTCCGATCAGCTCGCTGTCGCCCGCGCGGCCGAGTCGCTGAATTACTCGGCCTTCTTCCGGTCGGACCACTACCTGGCGATGAGCGGCGACGGCCTGCCCGGCCCGACGGATTCCTGGGTGACGCTGGCAGGCATCGCGCGTGAGACCTCGACCATTCGGCTCGGCACCATGGTCACTTCGGCGACCTTCCGCCATCCGGGCCCACTGGCCATCTCTGTCGCGCAGGTCGACGAAATGAGTGGTGGCCGTGTCGAATTGGGTATCGGGGCAGGCTGGTTCGAAGCCGAGCACCAGGCCTACGCCATCCCGTTCCCGCCGCTGGGTGAACGGTTCGACCGGCTCACCGAACAGCTGCGGATCATCACCGGCATGTGGGATACCCCGGTCGGGGACAAGTTCGACTTCGACGGCAAGCACTACACCGTCGTCGACTCACCGGCCCTGCCCAAGCCCACGCAGTCGCATCCGCCGATCATCATCGGAGGCGGTGGCCCCAAGCGCACGCCTGCACTGGCCGCCGAGTTTGCCGCCGAGTTCAACATCCCGTTCGTCCCTCTCGACGTCCTCAAGGCGCAGTTCGCTCGGGTCGCCGACGCGGTTGCCGGCGCGGGGAGAGCGCCCGACTCGCTCACCTACTCCGCGGCGTTCGTGCTGTGTGTGGGGCGCACCGACGCCGAGATCGCCACCCGAGCCACCGCGATCAACCGCGAAGTCGATGAGCTTCGCAGCAATTCGCCCTTGGTCGGGACGCCCGCGGAGATCGTCGACAAGCTGGCTCCGTTCCTCGAAGCGGCCGTGCAGCGGGTCTACCTGCAGGTGCTCGACATGTCCGATCTGGACCACGTCGAGCTGTTCTCCACTGAGGTCATCCGCCAATTGGACTGATAGGGGCGAGACCAGGTAACGCGATTATCATCGGACCCCGTGACCGCCAAGGACGACGACGACCGGGCTCATGATCAGCCCTGGCACCATTCGACGTCGGCGGTCGCGGGTGCGAGCGCCGCAGCCCTCGGCGTCATCGCCCTACTGGTGTGGGGTGTGGTGAGCCTGACCAGCAGCGCCAACAGCCCGCAAGAGGCACCCACCCAGTTCGTCGATCCGACATTTTCGTCGTCGACGCCGGCCGCATCCACGACGACCACAACAGCCACGATCACGTCCACCCCACCGGTGAGCACCTCCGAGATCATGGGACCGTCGGACGCCGCCACCACGTCGGGTTCGGACACCTCGTCATCGAGCGACACATCGACGACCGGGCCGTCGACGACCGGGCAGCTGCCTACCACCCGGACCCACGCCGGCGACGCCGATACCAGCCGTCCCCGGGTGCGGACGAACGTGACGCGCACGCTCTATCCGCTGCCCGGAAACTGAGGCCGTCGTCGTCACCCCAGCGGATCGTCCACCGCTTGGAGCGTGCGGTGCTCGCGTCGCATTTCGCGCTGCCCGATCAGGTAGAACACGATCCCCATGGCGATGAACAAGGCCATCGGAATCAATTGGCCCAGTTCGTAACCCAGGCGGTCGCCGGCGAATCCGGCAGGCAGCGCGTCATCGGGGGTCCCGGGAGAGCCGAAAAGACCGAGACCGGCCCCCGGGTACAGCAGCTGTATGAGGGTGAAGATGACCACGAGTGTTGCTGCCGCTGAACAGAGATACCGGCCGACGGTGCCACCCGGGATGCGGAACGGCCGATTGGCGTCAGGGTATTTGCGGTCGAGAACCATCAGCGCCGGGAACATCACCAGATAGGCCACCATGGTCATCGAGATGGCCAGATTGAGCCCGACGCTGAAGTACTTGCCGATGTCGCCGGACGTGAAGTTCAGCGCCGCAATCATCACGGCGGTCGCCAGTATTCCGGCCAGGACGTTGATCCGCACAGGGGTACCGAACCGCTCCGAGATCTGGCCCAGCCACGCGGGACCGCTGCCGTCTGAACATGCGGTGGCCTGAGCGCGGCTCTCCCCGATCGCCCAGCTCACTCCGCTGGTGAAGAGCGCGATGATGACGCCCGCTGCGCAGATGACGCCGATAACCTCACCCGCACCGGTCAATTCGACGGTTCCGTCCGGGCTGACGTGGCCTCCGTAGATGGTGAAGACGAGTTTGGCGGCATCGAGAAAACCACTCAGATGGCTGACCTGGTCCCGCGGCAGGACCACCAGAATCGCCACCACCGGCGCAGCGACCATCAGGAATGCCGCAAGCCCTGAGCGCATGACACCGACCGGGATGGTGCGTTGCGGGGCTTCCATTTCCTCGGCCGCCGCGGAGGAAACCTCGAAACCGACAAAAGTGAAAACGATCAGCGGTGCGAGAGCGAGGAACCCCAGATACGACGGGGAGAAGTCCGATGCGGTGAGCGGTTGGATTCCGTGGATGACGCCGTAGACCACCGTCGAGACGAAGAAGAATCCGAGCAGGACGATGCGTGCCACGGCACCGGCGATGGGCACCCAGCGACCGGCTTCGAGGGAGACGGACACCGCCAGGACACCCGCCCACACGAAAGCCAAGCCGAAGACATACGTCCATGCCCCGGGCAAGGGATGAATGAAGGTTTGGAAGGTGGCCAATGCCACGACGGCCAAAGCGCCGCCGACCCACACCGGGTTGGACAGCCAGTACACGAACTGCGCCACGGATGCCACACCCCGACCGAAGGCCATCCGTACCCAGGTGTATTGGCCGCCCTCAAGGGGAAAGGTCGAACTCAGCTCGCTGACGATCAACCCGTAGGGCACGAAGAACACGACCGAGAAGACGAGCAGCCAGGCGAACGCCTCGGGCCCGGATGCCGCCAGGGCGCCGATGGTGTCCAGACCGACCAGCGAACACAGCAGCAGGAAAAAGACGTCGAACCGGCGGAGCCCTTGCCGCAGCCGCCCTTTGGGAGGCTCGAGCTCTGGTTCTTCGATGATTTGTTGCGTCATAGCGGTTTCTCCTGGTTCTGCGACTGTCGTCGAAGTGGAGCGGTGCGTGAGAAGTCAGGGACACTGACTGTTCACTCAGTAAGCAGGAAGACTGTGCGGCGCGCGTCACAATTTGTCAAGAGCGCGTGCGCCATCACTGCGCCACCTGCGCAGATGAGGCCGGGTACCGTGCCGATGTGGTCCGATCACAGAAACAGTCCCCTGGCCGCGCCGACGACATCGTGGCCACGACCATCGACTTCATCACCGAGAACGGCGTCGGCCAGCTTCGCACCGTCGACATCGCCAAACGCCTCGGCGTGAGCACGGGCCTGATCTTCTACCACTTCGAGACGCTGGCAAATCTGATTGAACACGCGTTCGCCGTTGCCGCAGAACGTGATTTGACCCAACTGCGCAACACCCTCGACAGGGTCGCGACCCAGCCGGTGCTCGACCGACTGCGCGCGGTCTTACATCACTACGGGCCCACCGGGAACGCGCTCGGCTGGCGGCTGTGGATCGAATCGTGGTCAGCCGGCCTGCATGACGAGAACCTGCGAAAAGTCGTCAAAGACATGGACACGCAGTGGCGGCAGACCGTGGCGATGCTCATCGCGGAAGGCGTGGGCTCGGGAGAATTCCACACCCCCGACCCGCACGGGGCGGCCTGGCGCCTGACCCTGCTCCTCGACGGCCTGGCTGTCCAGTCGGTCGCCCTCGGCGGGGCGGTGACCACCGAGGAGATTCACCGCTGGACCGAGGACGCCCTGCGCAACGAACTCGGACTGCCGACCACATCCGCGTAGCGCGGCGACGATCCAAGCCAAACTTGACGTGACCTGACCCACTCTCCATACTGACTGCCTAGTCAGTCACTTTTGGGGAGTCTCATGTCACTTTCTTTGCCCAACGCCATCGGTTCGGTCGAGCAGGCCGACGACTCGCCGGTTTTCGAGGCGATCTGGACGGATCCGGTCACCGGCGCCCGCGGATATCTCGTGCTCGACCGGCTGGTACGCGGCATCAGCAGCGGCGGCCTGCGGATGCGCAAAGGCTGCTCACTGGACGAGGTCCGCGGACTGGCCCGGGGCATGACCCTCAAAGAGGCCATCCACTACGAAGAGGCTGCCCGCTACGTTCCGCTGGGCGGAGCCAAAGGCGGTATCGACTTCGAACCGTCCGATCCGGCCGCAGAGTCGGTGCTCTACCGCTACCTCGAGGCGATGAAACCCCTCATCGAGCAGCGCTGGACGATGGGCGAAGACTTCGGCGTTCGCCAGGAGACCGTCGACAAGTGCATCGCCCAGCTCGGTCTCGGCAGCTCGGTGGATGCGGCCTACCGACACCTCGACGATCCCGACGAGGCGCAGGCCCGGATGCGGGTCGCGTTCGGCACCGACGTCGACGGCGTCAAGCTCGATGAGCTGGTCGGCGGCTACGGCGTGGCCGAAGCGGCACTGGCTGCGATGGAATTGCACGATCTGCGTCCGGATGCCTCCACGGCGTTCATCCAGGGGTTCGGGTCGATGGGCGGCGCGACCGCCCGCTACCTGCAGCGGGCAGGGGTGCGCGTGGTCGGTATCGCCGACGTGCACGGGGTCGTCGCCAACCCGAACGGACTCGACGTGGAGCGGCTGCTGCTGACCCGCACACCCAGCGGCGGCGTCAACCGCGCGGAGCTGCGCCCAGAGGATGTCGAGCTGCCCGGTGACCGCTGGCTGTCGGTCGCGGCGGACGTGCTGGTCCCCGCTGCCACCTCGTACTGCATCAACGCCACCAACCAGCATGAGGTGACGGCCAAACTGATCGTCGAGGCAGCCAACATGCCTGTCACCCCGGACGCCGAAACCGACCTGGCCGCACGCGGAATCGTGATCGTGCCGGATTTCGTGGCCAATTCGGCGACCAACGCGTGGTGGTGGTGGGTACTGTTCGGCGACATCGACGGAAGTGCCGAGCAATCCTTCGCCAAGATCTCGACGCGGCTGCGTGAGTTGAGCAACGAGATGTTCGCTTTGTCAGCCGCCGACAAGATCACCGCGCGCGCCGCCGCGTACACCATGGCCACCGACCGGCTCGACAAGCTGACCACCGCGTACCCCAGTTAGCCACAGGCCCAACGAGATCACGTATCACCCCTGGAAGGACTCATGAGCACTGACACCGAAGCCACGACCGCGCCTGTCGGACAGCGCCGCAGCGGGGGCCAAGCTCTGGTCGACGCGTTGACCCTTCACGGCGTCGACGTGGTCTTCGGTATTCCGGGGACGCACAACCTGCCGGTGTACGCCGCCCTGGGCGCCGCGGGTATCCGGCACGTGCTGGCCCGCCACGAACAGGGCGCCGGCTATGCCGCGGACGGCTACGCACGCGCCGGCGGGAAACCTGGGGTGGTGATAACGACCACTGGCCCGGCGATCCTCAACGCCGCAGCCGCTGCGGCCCAGGCATATTCGGATTCCGTGCCCGTCCTGTTCATCGCGCCGGGTCTGCCGCTGCACCACCCGAGCCTGGGCAACGGGTATCTCCACGAGGTCAAAGACCAGTTCCGCGCGATGGATTCGATCGTCGGACATGCGCAACGCGTGACCACCGTCGAAGAGATACCGTTGGCGGTCGCGCAGTGCTTCGCTGCGATGACCAGTGGACGTCCCCGGCCTGCGTACCTGGAAATCCCGTTAGACCTGCTCGATCTCGAGGCCACGACGGCACTGGTGCCGCCCTACGCCGGTCGCCCGGGCCGTCCGGATCCTGAGTCGATCCGGTCAGCGGCACAGCTTTTGGACGCCGCCGAGCACCCATTGCTGATCGTCGGCGGCGGGGCATCGGGCGCGGCCGACGAAGTCCGCGAAGTCGCCGAAGCGTTGCAAGCGCCGGTGATCACCACTGCGAACGGCAAAGGTGTTCTGCCCGAGACACATCCGTTGTCGTTGGGCGCCGGAGTGCATCACCCCACCGTCAAAGAGTTGGTCGCCGCCAGCGACGTGATCGTGGCCGTCGGTACCGAACTGGCTCCGTCGGACTGGTGGTGGGGCCCAATATCGCAGCAGAGCACCGTGATTCGCATCGACATCGATCCCACGGCCGCGGCCACCAACATCTCCCCCGCCGTCGCTTTGATCGGCGATGCCGCCGAAACGCTCTCCACCGTGCTCGCCGGCATCAGCACCGCCGGGCGCGCTGATCGTCGCGAATCTTCAGCACAGTGGCGTCGATCGCTCCGGCAGGACGCTCAGCGAGAAGGCAGCGCCTACCTCGAGCTGTGCGCCGCGTTGGACGTCGCACTCGACGACAGCGCCCTTATCGCCGCCGACAGCACGATGGCCTGCTATTACGGCGCACTGTCCAACCTTCCGCTGCACCAGCCGCGGTCCTTTCTCTATCCGACCGGGGTGGGCACCTTGGGCTACGGCCTACCGGCGGCAATCGGCGCGAAAATCGCTGCACCACAACGCAATGTTGTCGCCTTACTCGGTGACGGCGGTGTCATGTTCACCGTCGCCGAGCTCGCAGCTGCCGCGCAGGCCGGCTTGTCCATCCCCGTCGTCATCGTCGACAACGGGGGCTACGGCGAGATCCGGAACGAGATGGCCGACCGCGGCGACAGCGTGCACGCGGTAGATCTGGCCAGCCCCGACTTCGCCGCCCTGGCACGTTCACTCGGCTGCCACGGCGTGTCGCTGGAGTCGCCCGCTCTGGTGACCGATGCAGTCGCGGCCGCACTGAACGCCGACCGGCCCACCCTGATCCACCTCCGGGTCACGGCAACCGAGGCCGGCTGACAGCGATTACGGCGTAGGCACCGCTGACGTCGTCGGCTCCGTCGAATGCGACGGCTTCGACGGTGAACTCGGCGCAGCCGTGGGCTCCGGCGCCTGAGTGTGCGTCGGCTCGGGCGGCGGCGGCACGGTGTGTGTATGCGTCGGCTCGGGTGTCTGAGTCGGTTCCGGCGTCGGCGTCGGTGCAGGTGTGTGCGTCGGCGGCGGGGGTGGCGTGAATGTCGGGATCGGCAACTGCGGCACGGGTAGCTGCGGTACCGGCAACTGCGGCAGCGGCAGCGCCGGGATGGGCAACTGCGGGATCGGCGGCAGCTCGGGGGCCGGCGGCAGCGCAGCCGGTGCGGGGATGTCCGCCGGAGCCGGGTCCGCCGCCTGCGGCAGAGCCGGGGCGGGAGCGGCCTGCGGCGCCGGAACCGCTTGCACCTGCTGACGCTGAACCGAATACGGCGCGGACGACGGAGACACCGCAGGAGCGGGCGCGGGTACCGTCGGATCCTGCACGACGACGGTACGGGTCGGCGGACCCGCCCCGACCTGCGCCAACGGAGCTTCAGCCGGCGCGAGCCCGGGTGCCGCCGGGCCGCTGACAGGCGCGGCGTCCATCTTGTCGGCGTGGGCAGACAGCAGCAGGCCTGCGGTGCCGACGACGGTGAGCAGCGCCGCGGCGCACACCACGATGCCGCGATACCACGGCGTGCGGGCCGCCGCGGCGGGCTCACGCGGTGCTTCTGCGAACACGAATGCGGGCCTGGCGGAATCCTCCGACACGGACTCGGGGATGTAGTCCATGACCTCGGCGGCCGGATCGCTGACCGACCACGCCAGCGCGGCCGGCGCCAGTGACGAAGCAGCGACCGTACCGGTCGTCGATGCGGGCGCGAAGGGAGCAGCCGTCACCGCCCGCGTCGCCGCCGTCTCGGCCTCGCCGCGGCGGGCCAGCAGACCCGCACCGATCGCGGTGACCACCTGAGCCTGCGCGACGGTGGTCACCGACATCCGGAAGGCTTCCGAAAGTCGCTGTGTCACAAGGGGAATCCGCGCGGTCCCGCCCACGGTGACCAGCGCCGCCAGCTGCGCCGGGTGCACGCCGTTGCGCCGCAGCAGATCGTGCAGCGCCTCGATCACCCCGCGCAGCTGCGCGTCGACCACCGCCTCGAGCTCGGCACGGGTGAGCCGCAGCATGCTTCCCGGCGCCGGGCCGGGCAACCCGGTCGCGGCCTCATAGCTCAACCGTTCCTTGGCGGCCCGCGACTCCTCACGCAGCCGGGCCAGTGCAGCGACCGCCGCGGTGCCCGAGGCATCGGCGTCGAGGTTGCTCAGCACGTGCCGCAGCAGCTCCTGATCGACGAGGTCGCCGGAGAAGTCGTCGTAGCGCACGGTCTGTCCGATCGGCGCGAAACGCGCATCCGCGTCGGCGAGCGTGAGGCTGGTTCCGGTGGCCCCGAAATCGACCAGGGCGACGACACCGCGGGCCGGCAGCCCGGGATGCGCCTGCATCGCCGTCAGCGCCGCAAGGGCATCGGACACCACCCGCACGCCGGGCATCGCGGCGCGGGCCGCATCGAACGCTGCCGGGCCCCAATAGGCAGGTACCGCCACCACCGTGCGTTCCGGTCGCTGCGCCGGACTGGCCGCCCGGGTCAGCGATTCCACCGCGGCGGCCAGCAGTTGCTCGCCGCGGTGAGCCGAGCCGTCGGCAGCGAGCAGCGGGATCGGATCACCGACCCGCTCCACGAAGCCGGTGATGACAAGACCGTCTCCGTCCGAGACGCCGACCTCAGGCATGCGGTCCCGGAACAGGGTCAGCACGCTACGCCGCATGATCGGCGCCTGGTCAGCAACCGCTGTCAGGTTGGCCGCACCAACCGACAACCCCAGGCAACCACGCATACCTTCTATGTCGGTCGAGGGCCCCGATTCGTTAATCCGTCAGGGTTGCGGGCCGAATATTCGGCAACCAACGCCTCGGCGCTACGCACCGCAGCCCGGCACGCGCGGGTGGTGAACGGGTCGTTGAGCGGGTGCTCGGCCCGCCGACGCCAGCGCTGCGCGGCCGCGAACGCCGCTCGCGGCCCGTCGTAGGGCGTATCGGGTTGCAGACCGAGCCGGCTCGCCGCATCGGTGCCCGACCCGCCGATGATGCGCCGCAACGAGGCCATCTCGTCCTCGTTGAGCGTCGTCGGGCGCCCGCGCAACTGGCTGAGCAGCCGCAGCTCCTCGAACGCGTGCGTATCCGCGAGCAGCGGGTCGATGTCGGCCAGGATGTATGGCGTCGCGTAGATCGGGTTGTGCTGCACGAACTGCCGCAGCGACAGCAGCGCGGTGTGCGCCTTGAGCAGATCCGAGCGCTGCGCGAACTGCTGGTCGATGACATCGCGCAACGCGACCAGGCCACTGCGCTCGAGCAATTCATCGGCCAGCGCCACGGAGTCGGTGATGCCTGCCCGCAGCACCGCGATGGAGATCCTGATCCCGAACATGCCGAACCGCTCGAGCAGCGCCGCGCGTGTCTTCGCGTCCACCGGCAATGAACTGTCTTCGCGCACAAAGCGATCCACCGACAGCATGGCCTTGTTGATCTCCGCGGCGTCGACTCCGGCGAGCTTCTGCAGCGCCACGAACTCGCTCTGGCGCAACGTGCGGGCGGTCAGCGCGAGCAACCCCGACACCGGCACCACGGCCTGGCAGATGCCGGTCTTGTCCATCTCGGCGGTGAACCGTTTGGCGACGTCCTTGGCCGACATCATGGCGTCGATGCGACCGGCACCGATCTCGTCGGCCCGCGACGCCACCCCGATCACCCCGAGCGCGCCCGACGAACCGCCGACCAGCTCACCGATCTGCTTGAGCAGGGCGATGTCGGCGGCGTTGAGCGTGCGCAACAGGAACACCACCGCGTCGACGCGCGGCACTCCGTCCTCGGGCACCAGCAGCCGATGTGTGCGTTCAGAGACGTCCCGCGACAGCGACGACGTGCCAGGGGTGTCGATGATCGTGGTGTCGATCAGTTCGGCGGCGGGCCATTCGACGTCGAGGTCGACCACGTCGACAGGGTCGAGGGCCGAAAAGCTGAACGTCAAGCCCCGGTCGTGCGGGTCGCGCGCGATCGGCACGTTGGACCGGCGGCCCCCGCGGTGGTTGGCCGTCACCTTCGGGGTGGGCCCGTGCCGGAACCAGGTGACGATGCGCGTCGCCTCGGTCGCGTCGGTGGGTGCGATGTCCTCCCCCACCAGCGCGTTCACCAGCGTGGACTTGCCCGCCTTGAGCGTGCCCGCCAGCGCGATCCGGATGGGCTGGTTGAGCCGGCGCCCGATCCGGTCGAGCTCGTTGTGCACGTCGGGTCGGTCACGGTACGCCGGGTCACCCCGGTACGCCTGGATGGTGCCGCCCAGAATCGTCCGTACCTGATCGCTCGTGCTCACGCTGCGAAATCCGACCCTTTCACTTAACCCCGCGAGCCTAGCGGGACTCCCTGGGCGAGGTTCCCAGCATGCTCGACGACCTGCTTGAGGATGTTGAGCTGACGCTCCAGTTCGGCCACCCGGGTGTTGCGCTCGTTCTCTTCGACCTTGGCCGCGGAGAGGGTGGCCTGCAGGGATTCGTTGAGTGAACGGTTCGTCTGGTTGGCCACGTCGCGGTAGTGATCGCGCAGCTGACGCTGGATGGCCTTGAGCCGGTCACGGGATTCCTTGCCCACCACGAATGCCACATCGTCGACGAACTTGCGCACGTTGGCCTTGGCTTCGCCTCGGACCCTCAACATCCGGTTTTCCATGTCCTCCTTGTAAGCCTTGCGGCCCAACAGAAGTCCCGCACCGAGCGACAGCGGGTTGAACATGCCGAGGCCCGCGAACGAGGTGATCATGCCGAACATCAGCACACCGCCGTAGGAACCCCGCATACCGGTGACGAGCTTGTGGCCCGCCCGGATGGGTCCGGCCTCCAGTTTCTGCACCGAGCTGAATTCCCCGAAGCCAGCGCCCATTTCCCGCGCATCGATCTGAGGAAGGGCCACCGCGTCCAGGCCTGCCTTGGTGAAGGTGTCGGCCACCTCGGCGGCCAGCGCCTCGGCGCGCTGATAGGCCCACACGAAGTTGTCGCCGACCGCGGTGGCCACCGCGTCCTCGAGCTCAGCGCCGATCTCGGCCCAGTGCGCCGTGGGATCGACCTTGTCGAGCATCTTCTCGGTGTGCGCGCTGATGGTCCGGAAACGTTGCCGCAGATCGTGATCCACGTCTGCGGTGAGATCGGCGATACCGTCGTTGAGCACCTGCTGCCACAGCGCGCTCTGCGCAAGGGCGTCCTGCGCCTCCTGCTTGCGCCGCTCCAGCTCGCTCGTCAGCTGCGCGCGAACCTCAGGATCGTTGATCGCCGCCAGCTCGGTTTCCACCGCCAGCATCAAATGCTCTGCGGCAGACCGGATGTCGTCGACCACCTGATCGCGGATGCGGTCGTTCTCGCGAGACAGCACCCGCTCGGAGAGGAAGTTGACGATGGCCGGAAAGTTGGACTCCTCGTTGAGTTCCTTGTCGTTGAGCTGGATGGCATGGCTGCGCAGCACGGAAGACACCGGAGTGACCGGCACATTCAGTCCGGCGCGCTGCAGGTGGGCGGTGTTGGCGGCGACGATGTCGCGCCAATGCGGATACAGATCGGTCTTGGTGGCGACAATCGTTGCCACCGGGCATATTTCGAGTGCCTGACGGATGAACCTCAGCTCAGGCTCGGTGAATTCCTGGCTGGTGTCGCTGACCATGAGCATCGCGTCGGCGTCGGGCAGCAGGCCCAGCGTCGCCGAGAGGTGCGGCTGCCCGTGCCCGCCCACCCCAGGGGTGTCGATGAATGCCAGCCCACCCTGCAGCAGGGGGCTCGGCGCGGTCACCTCGACACGCAACACCTGCCGCCCGCCTGCCTGCGGGGCGCGGCGCAGATCGTTGCGCAGTTCGCCCGGCGGGATGTCGATGAGTTCGGGTTCCGCCCCGTCGGGCCGCGCCACCACCAGCCGGGCCGACGGCTGCTCGCCGTAGGACACCATGGTGGCCAGCACCGTGCTCTCGTCATCGCCGACCCGGGCCACCGGCATGTTCAGCAGCGAGTTGAGCAGCTGACTCTTGCCCTGTTTCAGCTGGCCGGCGATGACCACCCGGATGTGCGGATCGGTGATGCGCTCCTTGGCGCGGCCGAGGCTCTGCACGAGGTCGCCGCGGTCTCTCGCGCCGGCGATCCTGCTGGTGTGGTCGATCAGCTCGATGATGACCGCGACCGGTCTGGCCGGCCCGCCGGCCGCGCCTTTGCCCGGGTCATTCGATTGCGTCATTGGGAAACCCTCCGGCCTCTAACGGTAAACGGCGAACTGGCGGGGACCTTTGCGGTCCCCGCCAGTAGCGGTGCTGTTCCGATCAGAAGCCGTGGAACCCGGCGTGCGGGTCGACCGTGTTGTGGCTGGCCACATCGTTGGTGGTCGACACGTTGGTGTGCAGGCCACCGACCTGGTGCACCGAATCGTCGGTCACCGAGCTGTGCACCGAGCTGTCGCTGTGCACCGTGCTGGTGTTGCCCACCGAGCTGTCGTGCACCGACTGGTCGGACAGCGAGGTGTGGGTCGACGACGCGGTGTGCACCGAGGAGTCGATCGAGCTGGTGTTGCCGCTGCCGACATCGTGGCCGGCGGTGGTCTGGTTGCCGCCCACCGCGTGGCTGTCGTTGCTGGTCACGATGATCGAGCCGGCGTTGCCGCCGTCGCCGGCATTGGCGTGGCCGCCGCTGCCGCCGATGTTGAGCAGGCCACCGCCGCTGCCGCTGGCGCTCGCGCCGCCACCGTGGCCGCCGCTCATGTCGTTGCCGCTGATGACCGGGCCGTCGTTACCGGAGATGATCTGACCGCCTGCGTGCTGCGAGCTGTCGGCGATCTCGTTGCCCTGGCCGATGGCGACGTGCGAGCCGGAGCCGGCCCAGACATCGCCGTTGTTGACGGTGTTGCCGTGGCCGAGCACCGCGCCGTCGCCGGTGACGATCGGGCCGCTGGAGTGTCCGGTGTTGACGACGCCGCCGTTGGTCGCGGTGTTGGTCGTGGTGGTCTTGTCGCCGAGGGTGATGTCACCGAAGCCCAGGTTGAACGCACCCTGCTGGGCGTTGGCGCCTGCGTCCTGGTTGGGGCTCATGATCGGCACGTTGTTGTGGCTGGCCAGGTCGGTCGAGTTGCCGCTCAGCAGCGAGGTGTCGGTCTGCGGTGCGAAGGTCGGCTGCGAGGTGAAGGCCGTCTGCGGGGAGAACGGGGAGGCGATGTTGTGGTAGTCGGCGACCGCGCGCTGCAGGCCGTAGACCGGGTCACCGTTGCCCAGCGCCAGACCGGCCGGAGCGGCGGTGGCGGCCACGGAGGCCAGCTGCGCGGCGGACACGTTCGGCAGGCCGGCGTCGCGCAGCGCGCCTTCCGGGTCGGCCACGTAGGCGGCGGCAGCGGCGGGGCTGCGGAACAGATCCATGATGAAGTCGATCAGAGTGGTCATCTCGGTACTGCCTTTCGTTGTGTCTTGCCTGAGGTTCTGGTTCTCGTTCCGGGATGTCCCGGCGAACTGGTGACAACGTTATGGGCCGCGCAAGCCCCCGCAAACGGGGCCGGATCCCCTCCCTCCCGCACGTCCACTGGGGGTGCCCGATGGGGACCCATTAGGGGATTAGGGGATCGCTAGGGGTTCCTGAAGCAAATATGGTCAAACGCTGGGAGAACGCCATCTATGCACGTCAACGTCAAAAAGCGCACAACCCGAGAGGTTGTGCGCTAATTCGCTACGGTTAGATGCGGCTGCGTTCAGCTGAACAGGTCGAAGCCGGCCCCACCATCGTCGTGGTGGTGATCGTCCAGTGCGGGGGCCGCCCATTCGCTCCCGAAGTCGGCGTGGGTGGCGTCATCGATGACGGGGTTGCTGAGCTGCAGCGATGAATCATCCAGCGACTGCTGGCCGATCCCGCTGTCGGTGAAGTAGTCATCAAGGGCAGCGGGGGCGATGTGATCGGGCTGGGTGATCACGTGGTCCACGATGTGCCCGGTGTCGGCGGGCGTGGCCGTGGCAGGCACGTGGTCGCCGAAGGCGTCGAACGCGGCAGTGGCTGCCCCGCTCGCCCAGACATTGCCCGCGGGTTCGGTGCCGAACCCCTCGCCTCCGGTCAGTGATTCAGACACCACCGGAATGAGATTGTTGACATCGACGCTGGTCACACCGGTCAGATGGGCATCGGAGATGGCTTGCGACGGGTCGGCGGCATAGCGCGCGGCGGCGTCGGGATCACGGACCAGTGACATGACAAAGTCGAGGAGCGAATTCGCCATGACACCTTCCTTACTCTCTTGTGACCATCTCGGACCCGTCTCGTGACGGCTGTCATCGATGCTATCCACCAGTGGCGTCACTGGGATCGGTGTCCAACCCACCCCCTTGGCGGTCCAATTAGGGGGTCGGCCGTTAGGGGATTCTGGCGACTAGGGGATGAATCCTCGACACCAGGGGGCCAGCCGCTATCGTGGGGACCGCCCCGACAACACAGGAGTGACGCCTGATGACCGACGCACTGGGGTTGTCGATCGGGACAACCAACCTGGTGGCTGCCCGCGAGGGCCGTCCGCCGGTCGTTCGCCGCTCGATCCTCACGCTGTTCGCCGACCGTGCTCCCGAGGTCGGCGAGTACGGCGGTCAGGGCCTGGCCCTGACGGGGTTCGTCGAGCGGGTGGGCGATCCGGTACCGATCGTCGCCGCTGACGGTTCCCAACATCGCGGTGAACTGGCGCTGGCCGAGGCCCTCGACGCGATGGCCCGCGCTGCCGGCGGTGGTTCACCTGTGACGATCGCGGTCCCGGCGTACTGGGGGCCCGCCGCCGTCGGGGCGCTGCGCGGCGCTCTGCGCGGCAAACCCGCACTGGCTCCAGACGGTGTTCCCGCCGAACTCGTCCCCGATTCCCTGGCCGCACTCGCGGCGTTGCGCGCGGGACCCGGCCTGCCCGCCGAGGGCGTCGTGGTGCTGTGCGACCTCGGCGGCAGCGGTACCAGCGTGACGCTCGCCGACGCAGGCGCGGGCCTGGCCCAAATCGGCCAGACCGTGCGGTACCCGGACTTCTCCGGCGACCAGGTGGACCAGGCGCTGCTCAACCATGTGCTCAGCGGTGTCGCCGCTGCCGGCAACGCCGACCCGGCCGGTACCGCTGCGGTCGGCTCACTGGCGAGGCTGCGCTCCGATTGCCGCCAGGCCAAGGAGCAGTTGTCCGCCGACACCGTCGCCGTCATTCCGACCGAGCTTCCCGGGTTCACGTCCGATGTCCGGGTGACGCGCTCCGAGCTCGAGCAGCTCGTCGCCGACCCGCTCACCGGTCTGCTGAACAGCGTCGCAGAAACGTTGCAGCGCAACAACATTGCTTTGTCGAGCGTGACAGCGGTGGCGACGGTCGGCGGCTCCGCGGCTATTCCGCTGGTGACCCAGCGCCTGTCGGAGCACCTGCGCGCACCGGTCGTCACGTCACCGCAGCCGCAGCTGACCGCCGCAGCCGGTGCCGCGCTGGTGGCCGACGTCGTCGCCGACGCGGGCGCCCCGACCGGCATGGCCCCAGGGGTTTTCGCGGCCGACGCTCCGACCGGCCTGGCACCCGGGATCAACCCCGCGGACGCCCCGACCGGCATGGCGCCGAGCGCGTGGGCCGTCGGCGCGGCCGGTGCGGCCGCGGCCGAGTCGGCGTCCGACGGGGCCGGGTCGGCCACGTTCCGGTCGCTGGCCTGGTCGCAGGACGACGACGCTCCCACCGACGAACCGGTCCCCTACGCCGGACCGGACTACAACTACAACTACGAGAGCGGCGGGACGGGCCCGACCTCGGCTCGCCCGCAGATGGCCTTCGCCCACGAAGAAGAGGCGTTCGACGCCGAGCCAGGACCACTGCCCTGGTACAAGCGGCCGGTGATCCTGTTCGCGGCAGCCGCCGCCGCAGTCCTGCTCGCAGCGGGTGGTCTCGCCGTGACACTGACCAGCTCGTCCGGCGATTCGACACCGGTGACCGAGACCAGCACCACGGTCTCGATGCTGCCGCCGGTCACCACCGTCACCGTCGGCCCGGACGGTCAGGGCACCACCACCGTCATCACCCCGACAACGGTGATCACCCAGACGCACACGACGGACAGCCCCACGCCGACTACGACCACCGAGCCCACCACCACGACCACAAGTCCGACCACGACCACCACCACCACAACGACCACCACGACAGCGCCCACCACGACCACCACCACCACTCAGCCGACCACCACACAGCCCACGACGACCCAGCCGACGACAACCCAACCCACCACGACCAAGCCGCCGACCACGACACAACCGCCGGTCACCACGACCGCGGCCGGCGGCGGCGCCTAGCCGGTCATGTCGCACCCGGCGCCGGACACCGGCATGGACCTGCCGCCGGCCGCCCGCCGCGTCGTAGCAGCCGTGCTCGCCGCGCCGACTGTGCCGACAAAACTGCTGGTGACCGGTGGCATCGGGACCGGCAAGACCTCGGTGCTCGCCGCTGTGCGCGGTGCGCTGCGCGATGCCGGGCGGGTGGTGCTGACCCTGTCTCTTATACACATCTCCGAGCCCACGAGACTACGCTGCATCGCGTATGG
>NZ_LZTB01000082.1 GCF_001665685.1 Mycobacterium sp. 852013-50091_SCH5140682 | reverse complement strand
CGCGCGTTCCGCAAAGACGTGCACGAGGACCACACCACCTACCAGATCACCCTGCCCCACGACGAAGCCGCCACCGTCGACGCCGCGATGCAGTCACATCAGGATGCGCTGATCGCGAGTGGAAACGCGACCACGAAGATGCTGATGGTGGAACCTCGGAGCAGGCGCCGCCGTTCCCGGACACCGTGGATGCGTTCATGAGTGTGGTCGAGGCCGGCTGGGATACCGACGTGGCGCGCCGCCCGCATGGGCAGCGCACCACCGTCGTGGTGCACGTTGATCTCGACAAGGACGGGGAGAAGCCGGTTGCCGCCCTGCATCTGGGCCCAGCACTGTCCGAGGACGAGCGGCGCTACCTGAGTTGTGATGCCACGTGTGAGGTGTGGTTCGAACGCCACGGCCAGCCGATCGGCGCCGGACGTACCACCCGTACGGTCAACCGGCGGCTACGCCGGGTGTTGGAGTATCGGGATCGCTGCTGCGCCGTACCCGGCTGCGGCGCGACCCGAGGGTTGCATGCCCACCACATCACCCACTGGGAAGATGGCGGCGCGACCGAACTCGACAATCTGGTGTTGCTCTGCCCGTACCACCACCGGTTGCACCACAAGGGTGGCATCACCATCACCGGGCCCGCCCACCACCTCAGCGTCACCGACCCCACCGGCAAGCAGCTACATCCCGGATCACTGGCGCGACCACCAACCACACCACCACCCCAGGTACCGCCTTACCGAGGGCCGACCGGCGAACGCGCCGATTGGTGGTGGTACACACCCTTCCAACCGGAATCACCCCCACCATCGCCAAACTAGGCGTGAGGCATGAGCCCGGCAGCATGACGGTCCGGATAACACTGGCCGCCAGGCGAATTCGCGCTGGGCCGAGGTGGGTCGATTCGGCAGGCTTCGTCACCCCTTGTTGCCGGTGAAGGCAAGAGTGCCGGCGAGGCCGATCATCAACCCTCCGCCGGTCGCACGGATGCGCGGTACGCGCCTAGGTGACGATGCAAGCCACCCACGTGCGGTTCCGGCGAGAAGTGCCCAGATGCTGTCACACAGGAAGGCGATCATGGTGAACGCAAGCCCCAAGATCATCATTTGAGCGGCAACGCCTCCGGCAGAGAAACTGACGAATTGGGGGAGTGCTGCCACAAAGAACACGATCGTCTTCGGGTTCGTCGCACCTACGATGAACCCCTGCCGTACCGTCAGCCATCCGGTCCGCTGTGTGGGATGTGTGTTGGCGGCGTGGCCAAGTCCGTCATTGCGGTGCCTGATCGCTTGCACCCCGAGATATGCGAGGTAGGCAGCGCCGAGCACCTTGACCACGGTGAATAGAACAACCGACTTGGCAACGATGCCGCCAACTCCGAACGCCACCGCTGCAACAGGCACCAGCCCTCCGAGTTCGTTACCTACCACGCTGAGAAATCCAGCCTGGCGCCCGAGGGCCAGGGATCGGCCGATGACGAAAAGGACACTCGGACCCGGGATGACGATCAACAGAAACGATGCGGTCGTGAACGCGATTAAGGCTCCCCAAGATGGCACTAGCCGAATCTACGGCAACCGACATGGACAGGGAGCCTGCCGTCGGGGGTAACGGCAGGCTCCCTGGGTGGGTGGATCTTGTAGTTAGGTGGCGGACTGTGCGCCCAGCACCCGCTGGATGTCCGGCTTCATCTGCTGCAGCTGCTGTCCCCAGTAGCCCCAGCTGTGCGTGCCGTTCGGCGGGAAGTTGAACACTCCGTTGTTGCCGCCTGCCGCGATGTAGTTGTCGCGGAAGGTGACGTTGGTGCGCAAGGTCAGCCCTTCGAGGAACTGTGCGGCCATCAGGTTGCCGCCATTGGTCCCGGTGTCGAGATCAGACGGGGTGCCGGTGCCGCAGTAGATCCAGATGCGGGTGTTGTTGGCGACCAGCTGGTTGATGTTGACCATCGGATCGTTGCGCTTCCACGCCGGATCGGTGGACGGACCCCACATGCTCTCGGGGTTGTAGCCGCCCGCGTCGTTCATCGCCAGACCGATCAGCATCGGCCACCAACCCTCGGACGGGTTCAGGAATCCGGACAGGGTGCCCGCGTAGATGAACTGCTGCGGGTGGTAGATCGCGTAGGTCAGGGCCGCGCTGCCGGCCATCGAGATTCCGACGACGGCGTTACCGGTCTGCGACACACCACGATTGGCGGCCAGCCAGGCGGGCAGCTCGTTGGTCAGGAACGTTTCCCACTTGTAGGTGTAGTTCTGCCCGTTGCCTTTCGACGGCTGGTACCAGTCGGTGTAGAAGCTGGACTGGCCGCCGACCGGCATGATCGTCGACAGGCCGGACTGGTAGTACCACTCGAACGCCGGCGTGTTGATGTCCCAGCCGTTGAAATCGTCCTGGGCGCGCAGACCGTCGAGCAGGTACACGGCGTGCGGGCCGCCGCCCTGGAACTGGACGCGGATGTTGCGGTTCATCGACGGCGAAAAGACATCGAGGTACTCGACGGGCAGGCCCGGCCGGGAGAACGCTCCAGCGGTCGCCGACCCCCCGGCGATACCGATCAGCCCGGGCAGTGCCAGCGTCGCGATGGCGCCGACCATCAACCGGCGCAACGTGATCCACGCTGTCGTGCCACGCATGTTTCTGAGGAACTTCATAACGGCAACCAACCCACCTTTCGTTTGCTTGCCACAAGCAATTGCCGTCGCTTTGCGAGCAAAGTGAATCATGTGCCCCATGAGTCACACGCGTAACACGACCGGGTGGGCAGATCGCGGTTGGCTAACGATTGGAACTCGGCGCCGAGACCGAGTCCGGCGGCGACGTGGTGGCCACCGCCTGGCGAGCCTCTGTCCTGCGTTGGTCAAAGATGCGGCTCAACTCGTGCAGCAGCAAGGGATTTCGCGTCACCAGCTCTTCGAGAAAATCGCGGTCCACCTGCAGCATCGTGGTTTCCTCGACAGCGTGCACCGAGGTCCGCGTCGCTTCGCGGGTCAGCGCACTGTGGCCTAGGAAGTCTCCGGGCTGCAACGCGCGGACAGGCGCGACGATACCGTCGGCCCCCATCGCGGTGACCTGTCCTCGTCCCTGCACCATGAAGCTCATGCAGGTCGGTATCTCGCCCGCGGTCTGGATGCTTTCATCGACTCCGTAGCGGCTCAGGACGGCGTGTCCGAGCAACTCCTGCAGATCGGTATGGCTGAGCCGCAACGCCGACGCCAGTCGCCGGCAGGCCTTGGTCAGCCGCTCCGGGGTGTTGAAATCGTCCTCGACGCCGTCGAGGTGCAATTCGGCGCGCCGCGCGGCGTACCAGACCCATCGCAGGAAGACCGCTTTGGTGGCGCCGTCGTCGGCGGGGGACCGCACCGGGATCGTGGTGCGGTAATCGTTACCGCCGATCGGAACCGCCTTGACCACGCCCTCCGGACGTACTTGGGGAAGTTGTCGGGCGACCCCGGCGAGCAGCGCGCATACCTGATCCGGTGCATCGGAGGGGGCGAACGTACTGACGATAGACAGCGAGTACGACGCCTCCGGCCGGCTCAGGTTAGTGAACGAGGCGCCGGCCAGCACCGAGTTGGGCATGATCTGCATGCCGCTGCCGGTATCGATATGGGTGGCGCGCCAATTCACTTCGACCACCCGGCCGCGCGCCGAGGGGGTGTCGAGCCAGTCGCCGAGCCGGAACGGCTGTTCGAACAACAGCAGCAGACCGGAGATGATCTGGCCCACCGAGTTCTGCAGCGCCAGGCCGAGCACGATCGACGAGATTCCCAGCGCGGTGAACAGACCGCCGACATGGGCGCCCCACACGTAGGCGAAGATCAACCCGACGCCGACCGCGATCAGGGCAAAGCGCGCCACATCGAGAAAGATCGACGGGATCCGCTTGCGCCAGCTGCCTTCCGGCGCACCTTGGAACAAGGTGGCGTTCAAACCCGACAGCAAGAGGATCATCACCACGAAACCGAATGCGGTGGCGACGATGCGCACGGTGGTCGTCTCGCCCGAGATGTCGCCGCCCTTGACCAGCAGGACCAGCAGGGCACCCAACGGCAGGATGTAGTTGCGCAGCAGGCCCACCGGCCGGGCCAGATAGCTTCCGCGGCGCGCCAGCGTGTTGTTCAGCTCGGTGAGCAGGACCAGGCCGACCGGCAGGCCGATCGCCACGGCCAGGGCCCAGTAGAACCAGTCGGTCTCCAGCACGCTTCTCACGGCTGACGCTCCGCGAGTCGCCAGATCTGCTCCTCGGTGCCGTCGACGGTCACCGACCCCGCCTCGGTGAACTGGCGGACATCCAAAGTGGCGTCCCGCACGCGCGTCGTGACGTAGATGCCGGGCTGCGGCCCACCGCTGCGCACCCGGTAGGCCAGATCGACGGCCGTTCCCCACATGTCGTAGGCCAGGCTGGACCTGTCGACCAAACCGCTGCTGACGGTGCCGGTGTCGATGCCGGCCCGCAACCTGAGATCGTGTCCGGTCTCGGCGCGGAACCGGTCGACGATGCGCTGCATCTCGGCTCCGAAATCCACGGTGCGGCGTACGTTGTCGAGCCGAGGCACCGTGAGCCCACAGCTCGCGAGGTAGCCGTTGTGCAGCGTACGTACCCGCTCGACACCCAGATGTTCGGCCGCGGCGTCGAACTGCCGCACCAGCTTGTTGACGATGGCCAGCAGTTCATCGGAGCTGAGATTGGCGGCCAGCGCGTCGATGCCCACGAAATCGGCGAAGATCACGGTGACGTTCTGGTGGTCCTGGGCGATGGTCTCTTCGCCCTCGCGGTACCGCTGCACCACCGGTTCGGGCATCATCGTCAACAGCAGCCGGTCGTTCTCTTTGCGCTGCTCTTCGAGCAGATCCTCCTTGATCCGCAGATTGCGGCTCATCTCGTTGAAAGCGACTGTGAGATCACCGAATTCGTCACGCGAGAGGACCGGTAGCGACACCCCGTAGTCGCCCGAGCTGATCTGCTGTGCCCCCGCCTCCAGACGTCGGAGCGGGCGCACGAAGAACCGGGCCAGCCCGATGGCGGCGATACACACCACGAAGATCATCGCCACCGTCGAGAGCACGAGGGTCCGCGTGAACACCGTCACCGGGGCGAATGCCTCGGTGGTGTCGATCTTGGCCACCATCACCCAGTCGAGGCCTGGCAGGTTCACGGGGGCGTAGGACTGCAGCGTCTCGTGGCCGAGATAGTCGACGTCGATCATGGTGCCGGTCTGACCGCGTTGCGCCAACCGCGCCGCATCACTGGCCACCGGTTGCACCAGTGTGGTGCCGCCCTGGCGGATCGCGGTGGCCGCGACATCCGGCGGGGTGCCCGCGTCGACGACGTCTTTCTTGTACTCGTCGCGGTTCTGGACGAACGTCCGCGATACCGAACGCATCAAACCGTCCGGGCCCACCAGGATGGTCTCACCGGTCGATCCCATGCCGGCTTCTTGCCACTGCTGGTTGGCCGTCATCACCCGGTTCACCCCGGTGATGGGCAATTGCAGGGCGAGCACGCCCTCGATGCGGCCCTCGCTGCCGATGGGCGACATCATCCAGGCAGTCGGGGCCTGGGCCGGCTGGTAGTCGCTGAAGTCGGTGACATCGACGTAGTCGATGGCGTTGGACGTGATGGCCCGCCGGTACGCGTCGGTGAGGCTGCCGCCACGAAACGGTCCCGTGTAGACGTTGGTGCCCAGGTCGACGCCCTTGTATGCGCTGTACACCACGTTGCCGCGGGTATCGAGCAGCAGTGCGTCTTCGAATTTGAACCGCTCGACGACGGTGCGGAAGTAGTCGTTGAACCGCGCGCACGCGGCCGACCAGGCGCTGCCGTCGTGCGCGTCGGAGAACTTCAGCGCCGAGTCCCAGTCGCTGAACGGCGCCATGTAGTTGGCCTGAAGCCATTTTTGGGGATTGGTGGTGGGCAGCAGCGCGGCCACGTCGACGTCGTTGCCGCTCTCGGCCTTCTCAGCCTTGGCGAACTGGTTGCGGTAGTAGTCGACGATCGCCTGCTGCTGTACGGGCGTGATCCCGGCGTCCAGGAGCTGGTCGAATCCCGCGGTGAACGCCCGGGCAGCTTCGGTGGCAGTGGTTCCTCGCGTGTAGACCAGCAATGAGTCCCGCAGATACCGGAATTCAGCCTCCAGCTGGCGGGTCTGCGCCGACCGGATCTCGGTGAGCCGGTCGAACACCGAATTGCGCAGCGAACTCCGGCCTGACTGATAGCCGATGGCCCCGACCACCGCCGCCGACAGCACGCTGGTGATCAACAGCATCGCGAGCAGCTTGGACTGAATGCTGATCCTGGACATGATGCGGCGGCGCGGGTGTCGTTGATTGCGCGCGGGCATCTCGACGTCTGGGGAGTCGGCTTCGGTCGTCATCGGAACGGAACACTAACTGTGCAGCCGCCAAGTCGAACACTTTCGCGGCAACTCGTGGCCGGTTGCACAGTATCTGTGCGACATTCGACAGATGGTCACTGCGGCTGACCCTGATGATCTGCGTCGCTTCACCGAGGCGCAGGAACGCGTTTACCCGACCGTGCTCGCCGAACTGGCCGGTGGCCGCAAGCGCACTCACTGGATCTGGTTCATCTTCCCGCAGCTGCGTGGGCTGGGCCGCAGCCCGACCGCGCATCATTACGGCATCGCCTCGGCGCACGAGGCTCGGGCCTACCTGGCCGATCCGACGCTGGGACCGCGGTTGCGGGAGTGCGCGCGCCTGGTGGCCGCGATCGACGGGCGGTCCGCCGAGCAGATCTTCGGCTGGCCGGACTGTCTCAAGGTCCGGTCGTGCATGACGCTGTTCGCCGCGGTTGCCGCCGATCCCGCGGACTTTCAGGCCGTGCTGGACAAGTTCTACGACGGGCTCGCCGATCCGGCGACGTGCGAGATGCTCAGTGCGGCTGAATGATCAGCCAGCCGTGTGGTGCAACCTCGGTCTCGGCGATCTCGTGTTGCGGGGGAGCCCCTGACCCGGCGAGCACCGTTCCCGCCCGTGTACCGAGGTCGGGCAGCGAGACGGCCAGCGGGGCGTCGTCGACATTGAGGGCGACGATCAACGATTCATCCCCGGCCGTGGTGCGGTAGATGTACTGCGTGTTGGTCAGTTTCAGCGCGGTCGTCGTCGCGGTGTGCAGCCACGGATGGCGCCGACGCAGTCCGATCAGATAGCGGTGGAACCGCAGGATATCGGAATCCTCAGGGAGTTCATCGAATCGGGGCCGAACCGCGTCATCCCCGCCGCGGCGCTCTTCTTTGACACCGTGGTAGCCCGATTCGTCACCCGCGTAGATGCTCGGGGTGCCGCCGGTGGTGAGCAGGATGACCAGGGCATGTTCAACGTGGCCCGGGTTGGTCAGCTGGCTGGCGATCCGGGTGACGTCGTGGTTTCCCACGAACGTCAACGGCACGAAAGTGTCGAGAAAATCGTTGTGCCGCTGCAGCCCCCAGTCCAGCTCGTGAAAGTTGCCGTCGTTGAGGCTGCTCCAGATCGCTTTCCAAAGTTCGTACTGCGTGACCGAGTCGAAGGTGGCAGCGCTGACGGTGGCGGCGTAGTCACCGTGGATCACCTCGCCGACGAACCATGCGTCGGCGAATTCCTCACGCACTCTTGGCAATACCTGCGCCCAGAACCGGTCCGGCACGGCGTATGCGGCGTCCAGTCGCCAGCCGTCCGCGCCGCGCGCCAGCCAGTGCCGCAGCACCGAGACCGTGTACTCCACCACCTCCGGGCTCGCGTGGTTGAGCGCGATCAGCTCACCGTGCCCCTCGAAGGTGTCGAACCGCGCTTGCGACCCGCGGCGTCGGAACCACCCCGACGCCGGATGGTCAGGTCCGCCGTCGAGCGCCTCGCGGTACTGCGCGAAGTCGGTGCCGACGTGGTTGAACACCCCGTCGAGCAGCACCCGCAGCCCGCGTCGGTGCGCTTGGGCCACCAACTCGTCGAAATCGGCGTCGTCGCCGAGCCGTGGATCGATGCGGAAGTGATCGGTGGTGTCGTAACCATGGGTGCGCGAGGCGAAGATCGGTCCCAAGGCGATACCGGACGCGCCGAGTTCCACGGCGTGGTCCAGCCATTCGATGACCCGGCGCAAGCGGTGTTCATCAGGGCCCGGCACCGGTTCGGCGGGAAACGCACCGACGAAGCCCAAGGGGTAGATCTGCCACCAGATGGCGTGCGCCACCCACCCCGGCTCAGGCACGAAACTTCGCCGCGTACAGGTCCTTCATCTCCTCGGCCAGTTCGGGGGCCGGGCCGTCGACCGCGACACCGGGCGCCACGGTGCTGATCGGCAGCGGCGCCACCGGGGCCGGCGGGACGCCCCATTCACTGAGCCATCCGGTCAGTTGTTCGCTGGAGGTCGCGTAGACGATGCGGCCGAGCCCGACCCAGGCGTGCGCTGCCGCGCACATCGGGCAGTGTTCGCCGGAGGTGTACACCGTGGCGCGCGCCCGCCGCTGCGGGCTCAGATGTTCGGCGGCCCAGCGGGCAATGGCGAACTCCGGGTGCTGGGTTTCGTCGCCGTCCTTGACCCGATTGCGGTCGGCGAACACCGTGGTGCCGGTGTAGTCGACCAGGATCGACCCGAACGGTTGATCGCCATCGTCGAGGGCTTCGCGGGCGAGTACGACGCATTTGCGCAGGTGCTTGAGGTCGGTGTCGCTGATGGCCACGGTCGCGAGTTTACGGCGAGCGACGACGGCTCCGGGGCACAACGACGGTCAACCACCGCAACAGGTGGGTGCGACGTCCAGGCGGCACGCGCACGACGCGACGATCGGAACATCGGCGCGGGCCCGGGCGAGTTCCAGTTGCCGGGCGATGATCGTCGCCTCGGCGTCGCGGCCCAGCCGCTGCAGGCATTCGTGGTATCCGTGCAGGCTCCACACGTTGCCGGGGTGATGGCTCGACCGGTTCAGCGTCGGATCAAGGCCGAGGTCGGCGGCGTACACCCCGGCGGCTTCCTCGACCCGGCCCTGTTCGAGCAGCAGGGCGCCATAGGCATGTCGGGTGGGTTGCATCCAGCCCCACGGTTCGTCGTAGGGCAGCCCGTCGTCGAGCTCGATGGCGCGCCGTAAGTGCGCGAACGCGTCGTCGAATTTGCCTTCCCGGTAAGCGATCTCACCGTCGAGCATGGCCGCGGCGACCGCGAGGATGTCGAGGCTGGTGTTGTTGAACAAGTAGCGGCTCTCGGGGATGCGCCGGTACGCGGCAGCGAAGGCGTCCCGCTCGGCGCGAGCCTGGGGGAGTTGACCCTTGGCGGCGTGGGCGACACCGCGGCCGTAGTGGATGGTGGCCGTGGTGGTGCTGTACAACTCGGCGTCGGCGGGTAGCGGTTCGGCGATCAGATCGTCCCAGCGTCCGAACCGCACCAGCACGTGCACGCGCAGCGGTACGAACGCCTCGAGCCAGTCGGCCATCGGTGGTGACGGGACCGCGAGCAGTTCAGGGGTGAGCTGGCGCGCCAGTTCGTCGGCCGCGCTGCTCGCCGTCTGGTAGTTGCCGGCGAACATCGCCGAGTACACCACGAAATGCAGATCGTGGGCGCGGTACAGAGAGTAGAAGTTGAGCGCGCCGGACCGCTCGACGAATTTCCGGTCTGCTTGCACGGCAGCCTGATTCGCGACGACTGAGTTGTGGTAGTCGCCGCAGAGCACATCGATGTGGCTGGGCATGTGCTGCAGGTGGCCCGCGTCGGGCACCAGGCCGCGCAGCAGATCCGCCGCGGGCAGAGCATCCTGCGGCGTGGCCGACATCTCCATGGCATGGATGTACAGATGCAGGATTCCGGGGTGGCCGCGTCCCTCGGAGTTGGTCAGTGCGGCATCGAGGATGGCCTTGGCCTCGATGACCCGAGAACCCGGCGCGGGTTCGCCCGTACGTCCGTCCCACAGCGCCCAGGCGGTCACGTTGACCAGGGCGTCGGCCGCCAGCGCCTGCACGTCGATGTCGCCGGGATGCTCAGCGGCCAGGACCGCCATGGCGTCGGCGTAGGCGGCGTGGCCTGCGGTCAGCGCCTCGGTGTCGTCGGGGTCGCCGGTCGGAAACCGTTGTCGCAGAGCGCTTATCAGGGCCCGCTCGATGGTCGACGCGCGTCCGCCCGCGGCCAGGTCGAGCTCGGCGCGGGCCCGGGCCAGTGACGTGGCCAGATCGACCGGATCGAACGCCTCCCAGGCCTTGTTGTAATTGGGCCCCACCGCGTATGCGATGCCCCACCGCGCGATCGCCAGATCGGGATCGAATTCCAGCGCGCGTTCGAAACAGCGGATGGCCTCGTCGTGGTTGAACGCATAGGCCCAGATGAGGCCACGGTCGAACCAGGTCTGCGCCGGCTGCGACGGGGTGTCGACGGGCCGGTGGTAGGTGCCCAGGTCGTAGTACGCGTCGGCTTCCGTCACGGCTGGCACGATAGTTCAGCCGCTGGCCCCGCGAGAAGTGTTGGCACAACCGCTGAGCCGAATCGGCGTGCCCGGCCCGATCGGTACGCCTACGGTGGCGGCTCACTGGCCCGGCATACAGCTGGTATCTGGCGGTATCGGAACTGTCCGAATACGTGCTCTCGGGGCTTTCAGGTCTTGAGTTGAGGGCACCGTATCTACGGTCGCGCTTGGGGCGTGATGCCCTGACCTTGCGACTGCTCGCCGCGGCAAGTCAGGCGCGGTGGGCGCCGGTGGTTTGGTAGATGACGCGGTCGGCGACCTCGACGGCGTGGTCGGCGAAGCGTTCGTAGTAGCGGCTGAGAAGTGTCACGTCGACGGCGGTGGCGGTGCCGTGTGTCCACGTCGGGTCCATCACCGTGGTGAACAGATGGCGGTGCAGATCGTCCATCGCTTCGTCGTCGGCGCGCAGTTGGGCCGCTTGGTCGGGATCATTGGCGAGTACAACGTGTTTGGTGTCCTCGCTGATCCGTACAGCGATACGGCCCATCGCGGCGAAATGCAGGACGACGTCGACGGGGACGGCGAGGTTGGGGTGGCGGCGGCGGGCGATGCGCGCGATGTGGGTGGCCAATGCGCCCATGCGTCCCATGTCGGCGACGTCTTTGAGTGTGCTCACGACGGCTCGTAGGTCACCGGCCACCGGGGCTTGGCGGGCCAGGATGGTGAAGGCGTCGGCTTCCAGCCGGGTGCATTCGTGGGTGATGTCACGGTAGCGGTCGATAACTTCTTCGGCGATCTGCAGGTTCGGTTGCAGTAAGGCGGCGGTGGCGTCGGCCATCGAATTGCCGGTGCGCTCGCAGAGCCCGGCGATCCCGGCCTTGAGTTCGTCGAGTTGATGGTGGAAAACCGTCCGCACGACCCTCGAGCATAAGTCGCAACTCTGAAAGCCCCCAGTGGCCTGACGGTAAACAGCAGGTAAGGCCGCGGTGATCGGGGTGCAGTGAACTCTGCCGTCGCACTCTGCGCCGAGCAGGCGGGCCGGGCGAGATTTACAGTGGACCGAGGAACCCGGTTCGATCCCAGCTTGGCCGGGGAGTGTGTGAGATGTTGATTCCGGCGATGGTGGCTCGGGTGGTCGGTTTTCTGCGGGCCGGCTACCCCGACGAGGTGCCCGCCACCTATGTGCCGCTGTTGGCGTTGCTGCAGCGTCAACTCGGCGACGACGAAGTCCGCGCCGTTGCCGCCGAGCTTATCGCCACCGGGAAATGCCCGGTGGCGGTCACCGATATCGAGGTGGCCATCACCAAAGCGATCGACACGCTGCCCTCACCGCGGGATGTGCGCCGGGTCGGTGCACGGCTGGCTGCGGAGGGCTGGCCGACCACTCCGTCCAGCTGATAGGCCGCTGGTGGGGATGGGATCGGGCCTTGCCGACAGTGTCTCGCGGAACGGCGATCTCGGTGTTTCACAGCGCAGGGCTATCAGGCTGGTGTGACGGGCACGCTGCGCTGATCCCGTGCAGGTTGGCGAGCAGGCCCTTATGCGCGCTGCCCTGCGACGAAGTTATCTGGCGCCGATGGATTTCCATGCCGTTTCCGAAGCGTTCGTCGACGGGCGGTGGGGGTGGTAGACGGGACGTTGTTGGCGCCGCGGCAGACACTGGTGCGCATCGCCACCGGCCGTGACGCCGCATAAATCGCCTTCCTCGACAACCACAAGGGAGCGATCACGCTGACCAAAATGGAGGTGACGGCGATCGTCGATGGCGAGCTTTCCAGGGATTCGATCGACCAACTGGTGTCGATCGGTTGAGCAGATGTCCGTGGTCAACCCCGGCGACCGAAAAGAGCGTACCGTGACAGGTATCGGGCGGCTCGGGTCGAGCGAAAAGGCCCGATTGAAAAGGAAATTCGATGACTTCGCCAACAACGTTTCGTACGCCCTACGACCTCCGTGTTGAACTGGTCAAGGACACCATCACGGCTCACTCGAAGCTTGGCGACAAGGCCGCAAGCGAGCTGGCCGTGCACGTTTTGCATGCGATAAATTCGATCCCCGAAAAGTTCCGCTGAAGAGCGCCTCCCGCGCTTCTTGTCCCATTCCCGGAGGCCAACCGCGTGGCCGTGATCGCGCTGCGGTTACGCGCACCACCCAATCATTGGGCGGGCATTCCGGGCGCCCGAATCGAGACCGTGATGAGAAGGCCTGACGACAAACAACGAAACGTCCTTCGCGAGAACGTGATCCAGGTCGGCGCGGGATTCGCAGCGAAGGAACCAGTCGCCCGCCAATGCGGGCAGATAGCGGGACAGCCATGACGCACATCACCGAACCACGTGTTATCGGCAACCATGCCGAAATGGGCGGGTCGACTTCGGCGGCCCGTTACATCCCAATGACAGTCAAGGACATACTCCGGGCGGGAGTGCGCCGCAGGGCTCGGCCGGAGGAAATGGCTGGAGCCCAGTCGGCATGGGATTCCGAGGGCGGCGCGCAGCCGCGGACGTGAATCGTTGGTTCGGCGTAGTTATTGCGACTGCTCGGTCGAGTCAGTGCGGACGCTGTGCGGGTAGGTATCCTCGCGGTTGCTGAAACGACAGGATGCTGGGATTGATAACGACGCCGTCGCGGAATCTCGATGGGCCGGGAGATCGTCGGGGTCGAGTTCCACATCTGCGGACCGGCCAGAACCGTTTCGATATGGGGCAACAACGCCTCGGCGGCCACCTCGCGATTGGTCAGCACGCGTACATCGTCAACGCCGCGGGCGGTGGCGCCGACCCGATGACCGAAGCGCGCAGACGCCGACCATAGCTGCCGGTGATGCCGGCAAGTTGCATGGCGTGGAGTACCCGGCGAGCTGGTGTTCTTGTGTGGACGACGTGCAGCCCGAATCCGCCGTCGGCCTGCCAGTGGTTCATCGCCTCGAAGGCGATCAACGTCACCCGCCGATCAACGGCGACCTGGGTCAGCGCAGGATCCTGCACCCAGTGCGGCCAGCCCCAGACGACCTGTCCCACATTGAGTTCCGATAGATCCTCGGCCTGGACCTTGGGCACCAGAATGATGTCACAATTCGGCGATGAACCGTTCCTGAGAACCCATTCCACCGACGAGCGGGACAAACGCGTCGTCCCTGGCACCAAAGTCCGAGCGGTAGCCATACTCAAGAAAGAAAGATCTGCCGCCGGACCCGCAGATCGATCCCGGTGGAATGCGCCGGGTGGATCGGCCACCTGCGCTCGTTCGGCTTGCGCGAACGATCCAGCATCCCGGCGAAAACTGTTGCGGCTCAGCGCTACTTGTCATAGAACATGCCTCTCTCGCAACATGCCGAAGGGTGGGCGTGTCGTTACGATGCTCAAAATGGTTGTGTTCGTACACATGTCGACCCCTTGGATTGGTGCAACGTGTTGAGCGCTTTGCTGAATCGGCGGGCGCTATTGGCCGCACCACCGAGTGACTATTGTGTCGGCAGATCGCTCCCAGTTCGGCGCTACCGCTGGCCCGTGGCCCTGTCGGCTCGCGCTTGATGTTCGAGCCTGGTGTCGTGGTCTCGGTTGATGAACGCCGCTTGGCGGTGAATGCGGGCGATCGCACGGCGGGCATCGGCAGCGCGACTCGCGGCCGGCCGCAGGTCCGTCAGCAGTAGCCGAAGTCCGAGCGACGTCACCGCGCCGACCGCGATCCCAAAGAGGAACAACATGCGGCTCGCCCCTGGGGGCTGCAGGCCGAACACGGCGAGTGGGTCAGCGGGTGCGTCGCCCCGGCGGTGCTCAACACGCCCACGATTGCCATAGACAAGACAGTCAATTCGACGATGACGAGCATTCGAGGTCTCTTCGCTAGTAGACGTCCAGTACACGCCTGATTCGTAGGCCTGTCAACAATTTTCGCACATAGAGTCAATGTGGCGACCAGGTTGTTCTGCATGCCGAGCGGAGCCCTGCCTCCGATGGCTAACAGCGGTCGGTGTCCGGTGGGCACCGCCGGACTCTGGCCGGCCGACCGCTGCCGCCTAAGGCATCCAGCCAACCGTTGGGAACCCGAACCTGTGTGACTGAAACGACTGCGTGGGACTGGAAGCGCCTATGTTCCAGCGATTTCGAGCGGAGAACGTTGGTGGTGCCGCCGTTTGCTCCACGGGAGGGGCTCGGAGCTGGACAACCCCGAGTAGACTAAAGGCATATCGGCGGTACTTCGTCATACGACCGTTCACGGTTGTGTCGTCGTCGATTTGTAGGATCTGGCCGGTTCGCGGTCAAGACAGGAGCGTCACAATGACGCTGATACAAGATCGCCCCGCCGTCGGACGGCCGGAACACACGCCGCGATTGCGCTTAAAGCCTAAGGCGCCGACGACCGGGCACGTCGACGGCGCATGGTGGCCGCACAGTGACGACCTCGCCGCGGAGCTGCCAGATCTCCTGGCCGTGCTGTCGGTTCGGCTCGGGCGCATTGACCGCGTGATATACAACCTCAATGAATGGGCCACTCCATCAAGGAAACTCGCGACCGGCGGGCGACGGGTACGGCTCGACGGATACCGACGGCAGCCGACAAACACCATCGAAGTTCAAGGGCTCGACGGCAGCAGGATTGTCTTGCTGGTGGTGCCTCCGAACACTGACCGGGAGATGGCACACGTGGCGATGATGACCGCGGCCGCGCCCAACAACGCTTCGATGGTCGCCAACCTGCTCGCGGTCGACGCGCCGGACCAAGAACCTCTCAATACCCGTTACCGCCCGACATTTCACCGGCGCGTCCGGAGGTTTGCAAAATAGCAGTTACCGTGACACTCCGCGATGGCCGACGCCTGGCGACGGAACACGAGCATTGTTTCGTTGCCGATCCGACCGCTCGCCGAGGCGGTGGATTTCGCCGTGGGCCGCGGCTAGGTCGTGTTTGAGCTGTTTGATTTCGGCTTCAGTGCGTCGATGGTGGTTTCGTAGCCACGTTTCTGGGTGCGAAGCTGCTCCCGCAGTGCGGCGGGCATTGGGATTGATTTTCATGCCTTTGCGCTGCATCTCGCGCAGCGCCTTTCTGATCTTGGCGCGCAGATAAGCTGTGCGGCGGGCCACGGCGGGTCGGCAACGGCGGTGCGTTGAGGTGAGGCCTAGAGTGCGTCGCCCGCCGAGGTAGCAGGTAGGGGTGCGGGGTCGGCGTCGAATGTAGGTGTGTGCGGATGTATCGGCCCAAACCCAGTGACCGGGTCACAGACGGCCGGAACCACGGAGTAGCTCTGCGCCAGCTGAAAACCCAACTGCACCAGTCTCATCCACAACAGCGGATCGTTCGTGCCCGTGGGGCCGGCCATGCCGAACCGGTCGCCTTCCAAAGTGAACTGCACTGAGGGCCCGTCGAGCGTCGTCAGCGCCGTCAACATCGCGCCGCCGGGGTCGGCCCGGTAGCGCAGGGGCTCCGCCACAGGAAGGCTACTGTCCGCTGCGGAGTCGCCCTCGATGGTGTATCCGCACTCACGGAGCTCGGCGATGACACCAGCACACGCCTCTGCAAATAGGACATCGACGGAGATTGTCGATTGCGGTGTCAGCATTAGTGAGAATGTGATCAAGGGACTCATCCCCTCACAGGCATAGCAAATCCAGCTGGCCTGTTGCCTCAAGCCCACCGTCCGCGCGGCAGGGCCGGGCGGTACTTATACCGTAACTCACCTGCAGCCAGAATCGAGCTCAGCACAATATCGCCAACGCGGCCCTTCCCCCTCAGGTACTCGGATGGGCCACTTCGAACCGTCTAACCGGAGCCGATTCGGGTCGACATGGCCAACTCGCAGATTGAATAGTTTGCGCCCCATTCTCTTTCGGGTTTGTGGTTTTGTCGATGATGTGGCCGGAGTCGCCGCAGTGCCATTCGTTGCGCAGTTGTGACCCGCGGATTCGACACCGCCACAAGAACGTGTTCTAGTGCTGAGATGCCGGGTTACACCCATGTCGAGGGCCTGCGTTCGGCCGACGTGCAACGCCTGAAGTCCACCTACGAGCCGCTGGCAGATTCGGTGCGCGCACTGATCGACGCGACCATCCGCTCGGAGGCCGACCCCGCCGAGGTGGCCGCGGCCAAGGCGGAGATCGACTCGGCCACGGCACGGCTGCGGGCCAAGCAGATCGACGGTGCGTTCGGCGTGCGCTTCACGTCCGACGGAGACCGGATGCCGTGGGGCAACCCGGCCATCGGTATCCGCAACCCGATCGCGCCGCCCCTGGTGATCGTCAAGCACCCCTCGGGCGTGGTGTCCAGTAACTTTCACCTCGGAGCCGCCTACGAAGGCCCGCCCGGGCATGTGCACGGCGGCATCGTCGCGATGGTGCTCGATCACCTGCTCGGCGAGGTCGCCGCCAACGATCCGGACAGTCCACGGTTCACCGGCACCCTGACCATCCGTTACGTGGGGCCACCCCGCTGGGCGATCTGCACGCCGAAGGTCAGATCACCCGCACCGACGGCATCAAAGCGTATGCCGCCGGCCATCTCTCGGACTCCGAAGGCGTCACCGCCGAGGCCGAGGGCGTGTTCATCCTGCCGCGTTGGGCCCGCGGCTGAGCGCGGTCAAGGGGACGGCGTGACCGGTTCCACGCGGTCGATCGCGATGTCGGCAAGGCTGCCGGTGATGGTGGTCAGCTCGCCGACGAGGATGCGCGCTGCGCCGTTGTCGGTCGCCAACGTCGAGGCCAGATCGTGCACGCGCCGCAGGGCGGCCGACAATTCGGCGGTGTCCAGGCTCCACGGCACCGCGGGGCTGGGCGGTGCGCCACGCAAGGCTTCGATGTAATCGTCGACCGCAGCGATGAATTCGGCGTCCAACGCCGAAGACGGATGGGTCGGCAGACTGTTCTCCAACGTGGTGCACGCACTGGTCACCGCGTTCAGCGCGGTGCGATAGGACCGCAGCCACCGGCGCAGCGTCGGGGAATCCAGTCTCGCCGCACCCCAGGCGGCCTCGAACGCGGCACGCGCCCGGAACGCGCGTTGCCAGGCCGCCGACAGCGCCTCGGCAGGGTGATCCACCTCGTGCACGAACGCGGTGACTACCATTGCCGCGTAGTCGATCTCGGTCATCAGCAGTTCACCGGCCCGCTGCCGCAGCCGGATCAGGGAATGGTCAGGCAGCAGCACGTGGGCCATCACCGCCAGCCCGCCGCCGACGAGCACGCCCACCAGGCGGTCGACGACGCCCGCCCAGTCGGTGAAACCACCGACGCCGACGACGAACACGAGGACGGCACCGACGGCGACGACCACCGCGAGATAACCGAATCTGATCACCCCGTAGGCGACTCCCACGAACACGGTCGCGCAGATCAGCGAGGCCATGGTTCCCGGCTGCCAGAACACCGTCAGCGCCGACGCGACGACGATGCCCACGGCGAGTCCGGCCATCCGACCGGCGCACCGCGTGTAGGTGTGCGCGGTTTCCGGCCGCAGCACGACCACCACGGTCACCGCCATCCAGTAGCCGTGTCCGAGGGTGCCGTACCGCGCCGCGGCCGCGGCGACGGCCGTGGTGACCGACAACCTGATCGCGTGCCGCAGGATCGGCGATGTCCACGTCAGGTGCGAACGGACGACCGCCGGTGCCGATGCCAGCGAACCGATCAGGTCCGGCCGGTGCAGCTGCCCGAAGCGCAGCACCGCGGCCTCCCTCAGTTGTTCGGAGAAACGTTGTGCGCGTGCGGCTTCCACGCCGGTCACGGCGGCAGCGGTGGCATCAACCCTGACCAGGGCGTGCTCGGCGTCGCGGCGCGCGGTGTGGCTGTGGTCGGCGATCGCGTCGAGCAGCACGGCGGCTGCCGACAACAGTTGTGGCACCCCGTCACGGCGATCGCCACCTGCCGTCGAGCGGAACGAGACGAGCGTCGCGGCCAGCCGCTCCGGCAGCCGGTATCCGCCGTGGTAGGCCCGGGGCTGTTGGCTCACCTGGCTGTTTGCGAACACTTCGCGCAGCCACGTCATCGGCGCGTCGTCGACATCGGCCGCACAGTCGGCGGCCACACTGCGGGCATCGGCGGCCAGCGATCGATAGGCCCGGCTCAGACCTTCTCGCTGCGCGCGCCATCGCCGTGGTGGCCGGACCGAGATGAGCGCCGCCTGCACCAGGCCCGCGACGAGTACCAGGAGGGGGGAGAGCAGGGTGTCGGCCAGTGTCGGTGCGGTGACCGGGGCGATCACCAGCAGCGCGCTCGCGGCCGACGCCACCAGGCCGGCGTTGGCGCCGAGTGACCACTGCATCCCCGCGGCGAAGCACCACAGCGCGACCACGATGACGAACACCACGTCGTGTGAGCCGCTCAACACCGCGAGCAGCACCACGATGGCCAGCTCGACCGACGCGGTCGCCACCAGCGGTACCCGACCGCCCGGGCTGCGCTGCAATGCGATGGCACCGGCGATCACTCCGGCGCCCAGGGTCCACATCGCTGCGGTCGGCGACACCCCGTAGAGCGCGAGCATGCTGAGCACGAGCGTGCCGATCAGGCTGCGGGCCACCGCGCCTGCGTCGGGAGTGCTGAGCCGCAACGCGTCGGCTGCCTGTCCACCGGTCTGCACGTGCCCATTCTCGCGCCTGTCGGTCCGGGAGGTGGCCAACAGAGGCCAAGTGGCGCGAATCGCCTACTGTCCGCTGGGTGGAGAAGATCATCGTGCTCGTGCGCGCCGGGAACGCCGACGACGATTGGTGCGCACGGCTTCGGAGCGGGGTCGCCGACGAATTGCTCGGCACGGGACTGCCGGGACTGTCCATCAACGTGCGGGACGCCCCGGTGCGCGATTCGCTCATGACCCTGACGACGCTGGACCCGCCGGTGGTCGCGGTGGTCAGCCTGTGGACCCAGCAGTACTACGGCGAGCAGGTCGGTACGGCGATCAAACTGCTTGCTGCGGAAGCCGACTCGGTTCACGCCTACCTGGTCACCGAATCGGTGCCGATGCCGCCCCCGCGGACCGGTCCGGGTCAGCGCACCGACGGCCTGGCCAACATCGCTCTGCTGAGGCGGCCGGCCGAACTGAGCGAGGACTCCTGGCGGCACCGCTGGCACATCGACCACACGCAGGTGGCCATCGACACCCAGGCGACGTTCGGTTACACGCAGAACGCCGTGGTACGGGCGCTGACTCCCGACGCCCCGGTGATCTCGGGCATCGTCGAGGAACTGTTCCCGCAGTCGGCGGTGGCCGACCTGCATGCCTTCTTCGGTGCTGCCGACGACGCCGATCTGGCGGACCGTATGCGGCGCATGGTGGCCAGCACGGAAGCCTTCGGGGCCAGCACCAACATCGACACGGTACCGACCAGTCGCTACGTGTTCCGCTCGCCGTTCGCGGCACCCGACCGGCAATAGTGGAACGTGTTCTAGTTACGCTGCGACATGTGAACCTGCTGATCGACGACGTCAACCGCGTACGCACACTCACGTTCAACCGCCCGGACGCGCTCAACGCGTTCAACGAGGCGCTGTACGACGAGACCACCGTCGCGCTGCGGGCCGCCGCCGATGATCCCGAGGTCGGCGTGGTGCTGCTCACCGGGACCGGCCGCGCCTTCAGCGCGGGCAACGACCTCGTCGAAATGCAGGCCCGGATCAGCGGTGCCGGTCGTGCTCCGGCGGGCGAGCACGGCTTCTACGGCATGCTCGACGCGCTCGTCGACTTTCCGAAACCGTTGATCTGCGCCGTCAACGGTCTCGGCGTCGGCATCGGCGCCACCATCCTCGGCTTCGCCGATCTGGCGTTCATGTCCTCGTCCGCCCGGCTGAAATGCCCGTTCACCAGCCTTGGCGTGGCGCCTGAGGCCGCTTCGTCCTATCTGCTGCCGCGGTTGATCGGCCGGCAGAACGCGGCCTGGCTGTTGATGTCCTCGGAATGGATCAGCGCCGAGGAGGCCAAGGATATGGGCCTGGTGTGGCGGGTCTGCGCACCTGAGGAACTGCTGCCCGAGGCGCAGCGGCATGCGGAAGTCCTTGCCGCCAAGCCGCTTTCGAGTCTCAAGGCGGTCAAGCAGACAATGCTGGCCCCTATCCGGGCTGACATCGTGGCGGCCGTCGAGCGCGAGAAGGCCCTGTTCGTGGAACTCGTGGGCGCCGCGGCCAATGTCGACGCGCTTGCCGCGTTCGCCGACCGGAAATAGGCGCGGGCTCAGGGTGTGCGGCCGGTCCCGTTGTCCATCGACGCCACGACCTCACCGCAGATGCGCGGTGAGGCGGTGGTGCGGGCCGGGCAGCCGTTGAACGGGGTCGGGCATCCATTGGCCTGATGAGCGGCGATGATCGCCCGGATGGTGCGCCTGCAGCGTCCGCAGTCCTTGCCCGCGCCGCAGGCCTCCGCGATCTGTTTGGACGTCGTGGCGCCCGCCGCCACGACGTCGTTGACGACGTGGCTGGTGACTCCTGTGCATAGACAAACGAACATCAGCTCACCGGTTCAATCCTGGCCGTCAACGGTCATGATGTGGGCCAGCTTGCCGACGAACAGGCTCGGGTAAGCGCCGAACCCTGCGTGCGTCATCCACTCGGCGGCCGCGTCGGGATGGTCGATCCACTGCCGTGCGCTCACCTCGTCCTCGATCTCTTGCAGGATCATGACTTCCTGGCCGTCGTCGAGTGCCTGGTATACCCACACCTTCCTGACGCCGCTGTTCTCGAAGCGGCTGAGCCCGTCGTGGACCTTGCGCATCAGCGTCGGGACGTCGTCGACCACCGAGACCGCGCCGACGATCACGCCTGCCACGTAGTCCTCTGACGTCGGCCCGGACAGGTCGATCTTCTCGACCACCTCACCGCCGAAGATCGGCGGAATGTCTTCGACGCCCGATATGTCGAACCATTCGAATATGGCCGGTGACCGCAGGACATCGCGAATCGAGTGGGCATTGCGGATCCCGATGGTCACCAATACGCGGCGAGGCTCCCAGATCGACGTGTACAGCACCACGTGATGGGCGCCGATGGTCAACAATCCCGAACGATGCTTTTTCATCCATTTCCACATCTGTTCGACATCGTCGACCCGGAAATCGCACGACAAAATAAGCGAGTGCAAATCAAACTCACGCATTATTTTCGCGATTCCGTCCGGTCGGCCGACATGTTAGCCCAGTCTAACCTTAGTTAGGGCAGGCAGTCCAGCCTTCGAGGACCGACGGCCGTGCGGGCCCGGCGCGTGTCACCCCGTTGGCCGGGAAACACGCCCGGTGCAGCCGAAATCGACCAACCTCCGCGGAGTCTCTGCACTAGATTGGCGGTGCACGGCAAACAGCAACGCTTGACCAGCCCTCAAGGTGCTTAGGAGTGACGATGCAAGGGGATCCGGACGTTCTGAAATTGCTCAACGAGCAATTGACCAGTGAACTCACGGCCATTAATCAATATTTCCTACATTCCAAGATGCAGGACAACTGGGGATTTACCGAACTGGCCGCCCATACCCGTTCGGAATCGTTCGAAGAAATGCGGCACGCCGAGGCGATCACGGATCGCATCCTGCTGCTCGACGGATTGCCGAACTACCAGCGCTTGTTCTCGCTGCGGGTCGGGCAGACGCTGCGCGAACAGTTCGAGGCGGATCTGGCCATCGAATACGAGGTTGTCGAGCGGCTCAAGCCCGGCATCATCATGTGCCGTGAGAAGCAGGACGCGGTGTCGGCCATCCTGTTCGAGACCATCCTGAGTGACGAGGAAGGCCACATCGACTACCTGGAGACGCAGCTCGAACTCATGGACAAGCTCGGTGATGCGCTCTACGCCGCGCAGTGTGTGTCGAGGCCGCCGCAGTAGTCTCGCGCGCCACGCGTTTCGCCGCCCCGGACAACCGGTCCCGTACCGGACGTCCGGGGCGGTTTGTCGTCTGTGCTCGGGATCACGGTAACTTTCATAGGTAACCTAACGATATGACGTCTGGACCGACAGCCCCGACCGTCGGCGAAAGGATGTCATGACAAGCGCACCGACAACCACGGAACCGCAGCCCGGCGGCGGTGTCCTGCTGAGCCCGCAGCGACGCAACCTCGTGTTCGTCGCGGTGCTGCTCGGCATGCTGCTGGCCGCGCTCGATCAGACCATCGTGGCCACCGCCCTGCCCACCGTCGTCGCCGATCTCGGCGGTGCGGGGCATCAATCCTGGGTGGTGACGAGCTATCTGCTGGCCTCCACGATCGTCACCGCCGTGGTCGGCAAGGTGGGCGACATCTTCGGCCGCAAGGCAGTGTTCCAGGCCGCGATCGCGTTCTTCCTCGTCGGTTCGGTGCTGTGTGGCATGGCCGGTTCGATGACGATGCTGGTGGCGTCGCGGGCCCTGCAGGGTATCGGCGGCGGCGCCATCATGGTCACCGCCACCGCACTGATCGGCGAGGTCATCCCGCTACGCGACCGGGGCCGCTATCAGGGCATGCTCGGCGCCGTCTTCGGCGTCACCACCGTGATCGGCCCGCTGCTCGGCGGTTTCTTCACCGACCACCTGAGCTGGCGTTGGGCGTTCTGGATCAACGTCCCGGTGGGCGTCGTGGTGTTCATGGTCGCCGCAGGCACCATCCCGGCTCTGGCCCGTGCCGGCCGGCCTGCCATCGATTACCTCGGCATCGTTTTGGTGGGGCTCGGCGCCTCAGGGCTCACCCTTGCCACCAGCTGGGGTGGTGGCGAGTACGCGTGGACCTCGCCGGTCATCATCGCGTTGTTCATCGGTTCGGCGATCGCGCTCGCCGCGTTCGTCTGGGCCGAAACCCGTGCGGCCGAACCGATCCTGCCTATGAGGCTGTTCGCCAGCCCGGTGTTCACGGTGTGCTGCGTGCTGTCGTTCATCGTCGGCTTCGCGATGCTGGGCGCCCTCACCTTCATGCCCACCTTCATGCAGTTCGTCAACGGCGTCTCGGCCACCGAATCCGGTTTGCGGACCTTGCCGATGGTGGCGGGGCTGCTCATCACCTCGACCGGTAGCGGCGCCATCGTCAGCCGCACCGGTCGCTACAAGATGTTCCCGATCGCCGGAACCGCGGTGATGACGGCGGCGTTCGTGCTGCTGTCGCGGATGGATGCGCACACCCCGACCCTGCAGCAGTCGCTGTACCTGTTCTTCCTCGGCATCGGTATCGGCATGTGCATGCAGGTCCTGATCCTGACCGTGCAGAACACGTCCAACTTCGCCGATCTGGGCGTCGCGACGTCGGGCGTGACGTTCTTCCGGACCATCGGAAGCTCGTTCGGGGCGGCCATCTTCGGGTCGCTGTTCACCAACTTCCTCTCGGGCCGGCTGGCGGGTGCACTTGCCGCGAGCGGCGCGCCCCCCGAGGCCGGGGCATCACCGAAGGTGCTTCATGCACTGCCCGCGCAGGTGGCCGCGCCGATCGTCGACGCGTACGCCGGTGCGCTCGGCAACGTGTTCCTGTGCGCCGCACCGGTCGCCTTGCTCGGGTTCGTCGTGGCGCTGTTCCTCAAGGAGGTCCCACTGCAGGAGATGGACGCCAGCGTCGCGGTCGATCTCGGCGAGGGGTTCGGCATGCCTAGTGCGGAATCGGCGGAGAAGGTGCTCGAAACGGCGATCAGCAGGCTTATGCGCCACTCGCAGGACATCCGGTTGCGGACCGTCGCGGGCTCGCCGGGCTGCGACCTCGACGTGGCCGGGCTGTGGGCGCTGCTGCAGATCTACCGGCAGAGCCAGGTGTTCGGCTCTGCCCGGCTCACCGAGATCGCCGAGCGGTTGCGCGTTCCGCACGAGGTGCTCGAGCCCACGTTCGACTCGCTGGTCACCGAGGGTGTCCTGCGGACCGGCGATCAGTTGTTGTTGACGCAGCGCGGGTTGGGCCAGGTCGACGCGGTGTCGTCGGCACTGGTCGGGCGGATCGTCGAAAAGCTCGCCACCTCACCGTCGTTCGAGGGGCGACCGGACCGCGATCAGGTGGAGGCCGCGCTCGAGCGCATCGTGCACCGGGTGCTGGTGCAACGGGACTGGGGCGACGACCGGACCGAGTTGGTCTCGGCGAAAAACTAGAACCTGTTCCAGAATCGGCGCGGCCCGCGTACGATTTGGTCCATGAGCCGCATCGGTGATTTTCCCGACGACGACGTTGCAGGCTGGGTGTTGCGATCGCCCGAAATCGGAACGGCCATGGCCAACTTCACCAACGCCGTGTACACGAAGGGGCGGTTGCCGCTGCGGGTGCGGGAGCTGGCCCGCATGGTCATCGCGCTCGACAACGAGTGCGCCGTGTGCCAGAACACCCGCGATTCCGACGGCGCTGCGGCAGGCGTCGACGAGGATCTCTACGACCACGCAGCCGAATGGCGCACCTGGCCTGGGTACAGCCCCGCGGAGCGGGTAGCCGCCGAGTTCGCCCACCGCTTCGCCACGGGGCACACCGAATTGCGCGACGACGAAGACTTCTGGCAACGGGCCGGCGAACAGTTCGACCCGGAGCTGCTGACCGATCTGGCGTTGTCGTGTGCGATGTGGCTGGGCATGGGCCGGATGTTGCGGACGCTCGACATCGGGCAAACCTGCACGATCACGCTGTAGGTCGCCGCGCTGCGGCGCACAATGGCAGCTGTGACAGCGCGGGCAGCCAAACCGTTGGCCGCAGCGGCCATCGCCCAGTTGGAAGCCGATGGGGTTGCGACACTCATCGGCACGGTCGTCAATCCGGCCGGCCTGATCCATGCGAAGACCGTTCCGCTGCGCCGCATGGGCATCTTCGCCGACCCCGGGCTTGGCGCCAGTCCGGTGTTCCACGTGTTCACCATCGACCAGACCGGCATCGTATTCAGCGACACACTCGGCGTGGTGGGGGACCAGCGGATCCGCATCGACCTGGGTGCGCTGCGCATCCTCGGTGACGGATTGGCCTGGGCGCCTGGCGAGTTCTTCAACCAGGACGGCACGGTCGACCCGTACTGTGCAAGGGGTGCGCTGCAACGCGTGACCGATCGGTTGGCTGCGGCCGACCTGAGCGCAGCGGTCGGCCACGAGATGGAATTCGTCCTGGTCGGTCCGGACGGCGCCCGGTTGCCGTCGGTCATGTGGGCCCAGTACGGACTGGCCGGGCTGCTGGAGTTCGAAGGCTTCGTGCGGGACGTCACCAATGCGGCGACGACGTCCGGGGTGGCCATCGAACAGTTCCACCCCGAGTACGGCGTCAACCAGTTCGAGATCTCGCTTGCTCCACAACCGCCGGTCGCGGCCGCCGATCAGTTGATACTGATGCGCATCATCGTGGGCCGGGTGGCCCGCAAGTACGGTCTACGGGTCAGCCTGTCCCCGGTGCCGTTCGCAGGCAGCGTGGGTTCCGGTGCCCATCAACACTTTTCGCTCACGATCGGGGACACCGCGCTGTTCTCCGGTGGCGCCGGGATGCGGGGCATGTCGGCGCTGGGCGAGTCCGCCATCGCGGGCCTGCTGGCAGGGCTGCCTGCCGCGCAGGGCGTGCTGTGCGGGTCGGTGCTCTCGGGCCTGCGCATGCAGCCCGGGCACTGGTCGGGTGCATACAACTGCTGGGGCACCGAGAACCGGGAGGCGGCAGTGCGTTTCCTGATCGGTGGGCCCAGCAACCCGTACGGCGCCAACGTCGAGGTCAAGGTGATCGATCCCTCGGCCAACCCGTATCTGGCGAGCGCCGTGATCCTGGGACTGGCGCATCACGGGATCGAGAACGAACTGTCGCTCGGTCCTGAGATCACGGTCGATCCGGGGAGTCTGACCGAGGCCCAGCGTGCCGAGCGCGGCATCGTGGCGCTGCCCACCCGGCCTGCCGATGCGCAGTCAGCGCTGGACGCCTCGTCGCTGATCCGTGGGATTCTGGGCGACGAGCCGGTCGATGCGGTGGTGGCGGTCCGCCGTTACGAACTGCAGAACTTCGGGGATCTCACGGACGAAGAGCTCACCGAGAAGTTCCGGATGGCCTGGAGCGTCTAGGTCGGCCGCGGTGCCGCGGATTCGATCGTGACCCGAGTGGCAATACTGGGACCATGATCGGCACATTGCGTTCAGTGGTCCTCGACTGCCGCGACCCCCACCGGCTGGCCGCGTTCTACTCCGGGCTGCTCGGCGGGGAGGTGGCCGTCCAGGACGACACCTGGGTGGTCGTCACGGACCCGGCGGGGCGGCGCCTGGCATGTCAGTACTCGCCACAACACGAACCGCCGCAGTTCCCCGACCCGGCCGGGTCTCAGCAGATGCATCTCGACATCAAGGTCGACGATCCGGATGTCGCCGAACGCCAGGTACTGGAGCTGGGCGCGACCCGGGTCACCGATGCGGTCGGCGAGAACAACTTCCGGGTGTTCCGCGACCCGGCAGGGCATCCGTTCTGCCTGGTGTGGGCCATCGACGAAGCCTGACTTACGCCCTGAGACGCCGAATGGCCAGTTCTTGCCGGGTTTTCCGAGATCCCGTGGCATAACTGGCCATTCGACCGGGCCGAGCGGCTCAGACCAGCCCGGTGGCGTCGAAGATCCAGGACATGTCCGCGGTCGCGAAGTCGGACAGCCAGCTCGCCGGCGCGTGGTTGGTCAGCGCGCCCATGTCCCAGTAGTCCTTCCACAGCGTCACCTTGCCGTTCTCGACCCGGTGCACGGTGACGAAGTTGAGCACTGCGGATTCCCCCGTCGCCCAATGCCATTCCTCGTGATGCTCGTACATGGCGTCGGCACCGGCGGACACCAGCAGCCCGGGGAAGTTCTCGTAGGAGGCCAACGGCTCCAGCCCGATCTTGAGCCGCTTGACGATGTCCTCGGGCCCCTTGGCCGCGGCCGCCGGGCCCACCGGCATGTCGAGGTAGATGCAGTCGTCGGAGACGTAGGTCTTGAGCAGTTCCCAGTTGCGGTCTGACAGCGCCTGCCACAGTCCGACGATCGTATTCTCAACTGACACTGGTGAGTTCGCCTCTCTGGGTGGGCTGGGCCGGGGACCGGTGGGCGGCGCGCAAGAACCGTCCGGTGCGCGTGGCGCCGACGAGGTCGGTGAATCGGCCGTCGAGGTAGACGGCCCTTCCGGCGACGAGGACGGCGGTGACCGTGTCGTCATTGCGGTTGACCATCCGCGACAGCCCGCCATAGTGCTCGACAGTGTCCTCGGCGTACTCGTCCAGCGAACCGTCGAGCCGTTGCGGATCGATCACGACCACGTCGGCGCGGTCCCCGATCCGCAGGTGCCCGGCGTCCAGGCGGTACCAGTCGGCGAGCTCACCGGTGAGCCGGTGCACGGCCTGTTCGATTGACATGAAAGGCGTTCCGGCTTGCTCGGCGTCACGGACATGCCGCAGCAGGCGCAGCCCCATGTTGTAGAAGGCCATGTTGCGCAGATGCGCCCCCGCGTCGGAGAAGCCCAGTTGGATGCCCGGGTCACGCGCGAGCTTCTTGAGCACTTCGGGACGGTGGTTGGAGATGGTGGTGCGCCAGCGCAATGCGGTGCCGTGGTCGAGGACGAGGTCCAGGAATGCGTCGACCGGATGCACGCCCCGGTCCACCCCGACCTGGCCGAACGACTTACCGACCACGGAATCGTCAGGGCACGCAACGATTTCGGCGTCGAAGAAATCGCGATGCCACACCCGGACGCCGAACTTGTTCTCGTAGTCCTTGCGGAATCGGCGGCGGTAGTCCTCGTCGCGCAGCAGTTCGTTGCGCTCCACCTCGTCACGCAGATGCAGTGCGGCCGCACCGGAGCCGAACTCCTCGAACACCACCAGGTCGATGCCGTCGGCATACACCTCGAACGGCACCGGCAGGTGTTGCCAGCGGAAGTTGCCGCCGAGCGCGTTGGTGATCCGGGCCAGCGGCCCCATCATCAGGATCGCGTAGGGATTGGCCTTGATATCGGCAGCCGACAACAGCGACGTCTTCAGCGGATTGCGGAAGATGCCGAGCGACTGGGCCACCTGCGAGGCCAGGTTGACCGGGTTCTGGATGTCGGGGCCGGACTGCAGCACGCGACCCGCCCGGCGCAGCAGTGACTTGAGCCTGCGCAGCTCACGCGGTTTGGCATACGTCGACGGCAGCGTACGCGACCGGCAGGTGTCACCGTCGATCTTGTCGAAAAGCAGCTGCTGGGAAGACATTCCGACGAAACCGGCGCTGAGTGCCTCTTTGAGCATCTGCTCCATGCGGGCCTGCTCGGCGCGGGTCGGACGTTGGTCCTTGCGGGTGGCGCGGTCCAGGCCCATCACTGCGGTGCGCATGTCGGAGTGCCCGATGAACGCGGCCAGGTTCGGCCCCAGCGGCAGCGCCTCGAGGGCGGCGACGTATTCGTCGCAGTTGGTCCAGGTCTTGTTCGCGTCGACCGCGGCGATGACGTGCTCGCGCGGGATGGCCTCGACCCGGCCGAACAGGTCACCTGCGTCGACACCGTCCACATGCACCGTCGACAGTGAGCACGAACCGAGCATCACCGTGGTCACGCCGTGACGAAGTGACTCCGACAGCGACGGCCCGTTCAGCACCTCGACGTCGTAGTGCGTGTGGATGTCCAACATTCCGGGCATCACCCACTTGCCGGTGGCGTCGATGACCCGGGGGCAATCGGTGTCGTCGAGTTCGTCGGGCGATATGGCGACGACATGGCCGTCGCGAATCCCGATGGTGCGCACGGCCGACGGGGCGCCGGTGCCGTCGAACCAGCGGCCATTGCGGATGATTGTGTCGAAGGTCACCAAGTTATAGAACAGCCGTGGTCGGCGGGTGTCAATGAAATCCGTGAACAGATTTCAAGAAATGTCTACTGGTCTGCCGTGGGGTTGGGTGACCTGCAGTTATAGCGGGGCCCAGGCGTCGGGCTGACGGCCGTCGAGGTCGGTGAAGCCGTATTCCCTGGCCAGATCCACGGAGCTGACCGACCGCTGGTTCCAGCGGGCCCGGGTGGGATCGGCGGCGATGGCGGCGATGCCCCTGCCGACGAATCGGGGGGTCTCGGATTCGGCGAAACCGGGTGGGGCCATCGGGTAGCCGTCGGCGCGCATCGGGTCCAGCGCGGTGTGCCAGGTCTCCTCGGTGATGCCGTAGTTGTCCAGCATCATCTCCGAACGCAGCCACCCCGGCGTGACGGCGACCGCCGCGGCGCCGAACACCGCGAGCTCGTAGCCATGGCTGAACGCCAGCCGGTTGACCGCAGTCTTCACCAGATCGTAGAACACTGAAAGCCGGTAGTTCTCGAAATTGAATTCTGTTGTCCCATCGGTGATCTCGACGAGAAGCCCACCCATCTTGGTGGTCAGCAGAGGCAGCAGGCAGTGCGATGTGATCAGATGCGTGTCGATCCCGAGCCGCAGAATCCGCAAGCCGTCGTCGAGATCGTGCTGCCACATCGGTCGGCCCCATGTCGCGGGCGCGCCCTTGAGTATCTCCGCCCCCCAGATGTCGTTGACGAGGATGTCGATGCTGCCGAAGTCCCTGCCGAGCCGCTCCGCGAGCGCGCGGACCTGGGGGATGTCGAGATGGTCGACCTGGATGGGGATGCCCACACCGCCCACCGCACACACGAGTTCGGCGGTCTCCTCGATCGTTTCGGGGCGGTCGTAGTCGGACAGGCGGCTGCCGGAGACACTGCTGCGCCCGGTGCACACCACCGTGGCGCCCGCCTCGCCAAGCGCCATGGCGATACCGCGACCGGCGCCGCGCGTCGCACCGGCGACCACGGCGACACGGCCGCGCAGCGCATTCGGATCCGGCGTCCACACCATCCGATGAGTATCGCGCCCGACGGCCACCGAACATTGCGGTTCAGCATTGTTGCCGCTGCGCAAGCCCGCGCATACTGGCGAAGGTGACACCGCTACAGCGCTACATCGCAGAGGAAATTGCCACCGATCACGTGGACGGCCTGCTGTCCCGGCGCGAGGCACTCCGAAGACTGGCCCTCATCGGGATGGGCACCGCCGCCGCCACCGCTCTGATCGCCGCATGCGGTGAGCAGAAGACGGCCGCTCCGCCGACGTCGGAGTCGCCGACGCCGAGCCCCACCGCGCCGAGCCCGAGTCCCAGCGGGCCACCACCGGGTGCGGCAGGCGCATTGCCCACCGGCCCGATCACCTGGGCCGGGCCCGCCGGGCAGCTCCAAGGTGCCTGGGCGGCGGCGCCGCAACCCCGCGGCGGGGTTCTGGTGATCCATGAGAACAAGGGACTCAACGACTGGGTCCGTTCTGTCGCAGGACGTTTCGCCGGCATCGGCTACTCCGCGCTGGCCATCGACCTGCTGTCCGGCCAAGGCGGCACCGGGGCCTTCACCGATCCGGCCGCCGCGACCGCGGCACTGAGCAAGATCGCGCCAGAGGAGTTCGTCGCTAACCTGAAGTCCGGCGTCGACGAACTCGCGCGCCGCGTTCCCGACCAGAAACTCGCGGCTGTCGGCTTTTGCATGGGCGGCGGCCTCGTGTGGCAACTGCTGGCCGCGGGTGCACCGCAACTCGCTGCGGCGGTGCCGTTCTACGGGCCCGCCCCGGACAATCCGGACTTCTCGGGGTCCAAACAGGCGGCCGTCCTCGCCTTCTACGGCGCGCTGGACCAACGGGTCACCAGCACCGAACCCGTCGTCCGCGCCGCGCTGGAGAAGGCCGGGATGGTGCACGACCTTGTCACCGAGCCCGATGCCAACCACGCCTTCTTCAACGACACCGGGGATCGCTACAACGCGGCAGCGGCGGCTGATGCCTGGCGTCGCGTCCAGGACTGGTTCGGCCAGCACCTCGGCTGACCCGCCTGCGGAGTTCAGCGGCTGTTCAGGCACCGGTCGGGGTCACGTTGTTGACCGCACATCACGCCCGGTTCTGATCTGGGCATGCGGGTTGTCCAGGTTGCGAACTTCTACGGTCCGCGCTCGGGTGGTCTGCGCACCGCGGTCGACCGGCTGGGCGCGGAATACAGTGCGGCCGGCCACGAGGTCTACCTCATCGTGCCCGGTTCTGTTCCAGAACAGCACGTGCTACCCACCGGCGTGGTACGAATTTCGTTGCCGGCCAGACAGATCCCGTTCACCGGTGGTTACCGCGCCGTTCTTCCCGGGCCGGTCACCGCGCTGCTGTGCCGACTGGAGCCCGACGCGTTGGAGGTGTCCGACCGGCTCACCCTGCGCTCACTCGGGCCGTGGGGCCGGCGCAATCACGTTGCCACCGTGATGATCTCCCACGAACGCCTCGACCGCCTTGTCGGACAGGTGCTTCCGCGGTCACTGGCCCGCGCGGTGGCCAACTTCGCCAACCGCCGCACCGCGGCGAACTACGACGCGGTGGTGTGCACGACGGCGTTCGCGCGCGAGGAGTTCGACCGCATCGGCGCCGCCAACGTCGCGACCGTGCCGCTCGGAGTCGATCTCGAGCAGTTCCACCCGCGCAGGCACAGCGAGCAGATGCGCAGCCGGTGGGCTGCCCCGCAGCAGACCCTGCTCGTGCACTGCGGTCGGTTGTCGGTCGAGAAGCACGCCCATCGAAGCATCGATACCGTTGCCGCACTGCGAGATTCGGGTGTCGATGCCCGGCTGGTGGTGGTCGGGGAGGGGCCCATGCGGGCGCGGCTGGAACGTCAGGCGGCACGGCTGCCGGTCGACTTCACGGGCTACATCGGCTGCCGGGACACGGTGGCGACCATTCTGGCGTCGGCCGACGTCGCACTCGCCCCCGGCCCGCACGAAACATTCGGTCTGGCCGCTCTGGAGGCCCTGGCCTGTGGGACGCCCGCGGTGGTGTCGCGGACCTCGGCCCTGGCAGAGATCCTCACCTCCGACAGTGGCGCGACGGCCGACAACGACCCCCGGGCCATCGCGCATGCCGTGACCTCGGTGATCAGCCGCCCGGAACCGCTGCGGCGCAGCAGTGCGCGCCTGCGTGCCGAGGAGTTCACCTGGCCGAGGGCCGCGGCAGGCATGCTCGACGTGCTCGGTGCCTGAGCATCTCGGCTTTTCGGCGGCGTTGTCACGGCGGACGCGAGGAGCATCAGGATCACGGTAGGTTGTCCGCATGAGCGGCCGTACCGATGACACGGCACGGACCGCCACGCTGTGGTTCGCCCTGCTGCTCACGCTCACCAACGGATTCCTGGACGCGCACACCTACTTCACGCGCGGACAGGTCTTTGCCAACGTGCAGACGGGCAACGTCATCTTCCTCGCTCTCGACCTGTCCGACAGGCATGTGGGCGCGGCACTGGCACACCTCTGGCCGATCCTGGCCTTCATCGTCGGGGTGTCGATCGCCGCGCACATCAAATCGGGGCGCGCCGAGCAGGTGCTGCCGTACCCACTGCGTTGGACGATGGCCATCCAGGTGGTGGCGCTCGCGGTGATCGGTTTCGTACCGGCCACCGTGTCCCACACCGTGGTCACCGTCCCGATCTCGCTGCTGGCCGCGGTACAGATCGGGCTCTTCCGCAACATCGGGGATCTGGCCTACCTGCCGGTCGCGACCACCGGGAACCTCATGCGCTGTGTCGAATCGGGCTATGCCGGGTTCGTCGAAGGCCGCCCGGATGCGCGCCGCGCCACCGGTGTCTACGCGGCGCTCATCTTGGCGTTCGCCGGCGGCGCGGTGATCGGCGGCGTGGCGAGCCGGGCCTGGGGCGTGCACGCGATCTGGCTGGCCGCCGGGATCCTGGCCGTGACTCTGCTGCTGTTCATCGTCGACCGCGACGCCGTGGCCTGAGAGGGTTTTGCGCAGGGTGACCGCAGACCTGGTGTGGCCGTGGCACCGGTTCTATGGTCCCCGGTCATGTCCGAAACCACCACGGTCCCAGAGTCTTTAGGTAGCCCTGCGGGGCCGCCCGCCCGCAAGCTGCGCGGCAATCTCGGTGTCGTCGCCATCGTGTTCATGGTCGTTGCCGCGGCGGCCCCGCTCGGCGTGATCGGGGGAGTGGTGCCGCTTGGCATCGCCTCGGGCAACGGAGCCGGTTTCCCCGCCACCTTCATCGTGGCGACCGTGGTGCTGTTGCTCTTCGCGACCGGGTTCACCGCCATGACGCCGTACGTCGAGGACGCGGGCGCGTTCTTCTCGTATGTTCGCCAGGCCCTTGGCTTTCCGGCAGGCATCGGCGTCGCGTTCGTGGCGCTGGTCAGCTACGTCGCCCTGGAAGCCGGGGTGTACGGCCTGCTCGGACCGGCGGGGGCGAGCGTGCTCGAACTGGCAGGCGGCCCGACGCTGCCGTGGTGGCTGTTCGCTGCAGCGGCGTTCGCAGTGACCACCTATCTGGGCTACCGCAACATCGAGCTGTCCAGCCGCGTGCTCGGCATCCTGCTGACCGCCGAGATCGCCATCGTGATCGTGCTGGACCTGGTGATCGTCGCCCGCGGTGGGGACCACGGCCTGTCCACGGGCATCGTCAATCCGCACGCGATCCTGTCCGGATCACTGGGCATCGGGCTGCTTTTCGCGATCATCAGCTATGTCGGATTCGAGGCGACCGCGATCTTCCGCGACGAGGCGAAGACCCCGGAGCGCACGATCCCGCGGGCCACCTACGCCGCGCTGATCCTGATCGGGGTGTTCTACGCGGTCACCAGTTGGGCGTTGATCTCGGGCTGGGGCGACGACGGTGCCGTTGCGCACGCCACCCAGTCGGGCAGCACCTTCCTGGGTGACACGGCCAAGCGCTACGTCGGCGCTGTCGGCGCGGACCTCATCACCGTGCTGTACTTCACCAGCCTGTTCGCCTGCATCCTGGCCTTCCACAACGTGGCATCGCGCTACGTGTTCGCCCTGTCACAGCGTGACGTGCTGCCCGCGTCGTTGAGCCGCCCGCACGATCGGCACGGGTCACCACACCAGGCGTCGCTGTGGATCTCGGCAGTCGTGGCGGTGGCGGTGCTGCTGGCCGTGGTGTTCGGCCTCGACCCGGCCGCGCAGTTCTACACCTGGTTCGCCGGGGCGACGACGGTCGGCGTGGTGGTCCTGATGATCGTGACCAGCGTGGCGGTGCTGGTCTACTTCGCCCGCGACCGGCGCGGCAACTCGCTGTGGCGGGTCCGGGTCGCGCCCGCGCTGGGACTGGCAGGGCTGCTGGGCGCGTTGGTGCTCATCCTCTCCAACCTGAGCGACCTGGTCGGTGGGTCCAGCGTGTTGGCCTGGGTGATCGTCTCGGTGTTGGTCGCGGCCTTCGTTGCGGGCGCCGCCGTGGTGACACGAGTGGGTGCGAAGGCGGATACGACGGCATGACGCTCAATGGACTCAATGGAACGGTCGGTGCGGGAGCAACCACCCCGGAGCGAGAACTGGTGGGGCGCATCGACGACGGCTCGATCACGGAAATCGAGGTGGCCTGGAGCGACCCGTTCGGACACGCCCAGGGCAAACGGATCCCGGCGGCGGGATTCCTGGAGCGGGCCCGCGGCAGCGGATTCGCCTTCTGCGAGGCATCTTTGGGCTGGAACGCGGACGCCACCGTCATCGACACCCTGCGCCTGACCAACTGGGCCGGCGGCTACCCCGATGTCTACGCGGTTCCCGATCTGACCACGTTCCGTGCCGTACCGTGGCGGCCGGGCGCCGGTCACGTGATCTCCGACATCGTCGCGCACGATCGGCGGCCCTCGCTGCTGGACCCGCGCGCCGTGCTCAAACGGGTGCTGGCGCAACTGGCATCCCTGGGCTACACCGCCAAGGTCGGCGTCGAATTGGAGTTCTACCTGCTCAACCCCGACGGCTCGGCGTTCCAGAACGATATTCACGCCTATTCGCTGGAAAACGCCAACGCACTCGATCCTCTGCTGACCGACCTGCACCGGACGCTGGCCGCGTTCACCCGGCTGGAGGGTATCGAAACCGAGTACGGCCCAGGGCAGGTCGAGGCCAACCTGATCTACACCGATGCCCTCGAGGCGGCAGACGACGCCGCCCGGCTCAAATACGCCGCCAAGGAGGTGGCGGGCAGACACGGGCGGATCGCGAGTTTCATGCCCAAGCCGTTCAGCGAACACTCGGGCAGCTCGGCGCACCTGCACGTGTCGTTGTGGCGAGACGGCGCACCGGCTTTCGCGCCCCGGGACGGTCAGGAGAACGAGTTGGCCCGGTATGCGATCGCCGGTCTGCTGGAGCACCTGCCGTCGATCACGCTGTTCGGGGCCCACTCCGTGAACGCCTACCGCCGCTTCGCCCCGGATTCGTTCGCACCCGCGACGGTGAGCTGGAGTCGGGACAATCGCAGCGCGGCCGTGCGGTCATTGGTCGAATCCGACCCCGCTGCCACCCGCATCGAATTGCGCAGTGGCGCATCCGATGCAAACCCGTACTGGTTGATCGCAGCGGCGCTGGCCGCGGTGGTCGCCGGGATCAGGGCGCAGCGCACGCCGCCGCAGCCAGAAAGCGGAAACCTCTACGAGAAAGGGGTGCCGCTGCCCGAATCGCTCGGGGTGGCCATCGCGCTGGCCACACAGGATGACACCATCGCCGACATATTGGGTGCCGACTCGGTGCACGACTTCGCCGAGATCGCGCGCAGCGAATGGCAGGCCTACACCGGTCACGTCAGCGATTGGGAACGGCGCCGGTATCTGGCGACCTCGTAGCCCACCCGGTTGACGACCGGTCGATAATCGTCAGTATGAATCGCATCGTGGTGTGCTGTGCGGCTGCCGCACTGGCGTTCGGGGTTGTGGCGTGCTCGAATTCGCAAACCACCGCCGGCCGTGACACCGCCGCCGCGACGACCGGCAGTCCGGTGCCGCCACCCGCACCGGGCACACCCGTCATCACCATCTCCGGAATGGGTTACAGCGCACCGATTACCGTCGCGCCGGGCGCACAGATCACCATCGTCAACGACGACGAGGTCGCGCACACGGTGACCTCGCGCACCAAAGGGTTGTTCGACGTCCACGTCGGCGGCAAGCAGCGCGCGCTTCTCACCGCGCCCGCCGACCCAGGGGAGTACGGCTTCGTCTGCACGTACCATCCGGCGATGGTCAGCAACCTGACCGTCAAATAGCCGGTCGGCGCGGATCACTCCCACGCCACCGGTAACCGCTTGATGCCGTGGATGAATGCCGACTGCAGCCGGTCCGGTTCGGCGACGGCGACGATGTCGGGTACCTGGCGATGCAGCTCCTCGAAGGCCACGGTGATCTCGCGCCGCGCCAGATTGGCACCGAGACAGAAATGCGCTCCGCCACCGCCGAACCCGAGATGCGGGTTGGGATGACGGCCGACGTCGAACAACCACGGGTCGGCGAATTTCGCCTCGTCGCGGTTGGCTGACCCGTACCACAGCGTGACCTTGTCGCCCGCGGCCAACGGTGTGCCGCCCAACTCGGTGTCGCGGGTGACGGTGCGCCGCATGTAACTCACCGGAGAGGCCCACCGCACGATCTCCTCGACCGCCGTCGGAGCCAGCTCGTCGTAATCGGCCCACCACCGCCGACGCTGCTCCGGATACCGGCTCAGGGCCAGCAGGCCGTGGCTGATGGCGTTGCGCGTCGTCTCGTTGCCGGCCACCACGAGCAGGATGAAGAACGACGCGATCTCCGCCGACGTCAGCCGCTCGCCGTCCACCTCGGCCTGCACCAGACTCGTGGTGAGATCCATCGCGGGCTCGGACCGCCGAGCTTCGGCCATCGCCTTTGCGTAGCTACCGATTTCGATTGCCACGCTGAAGAATTCCTCGAAGTCGGTGGTGATGTCGGGGTCGCCGAAGCCGAGGATGACGTTGGTCCAGTGGAAGACGCGCTGATGGTCGTCCTCCGGGATACCCATCATGTCGCAGATGATCTGCAGCGGCAGCGGACCGGCCAACTCCTCGACCAGGTCTGCGCGGCCGTCGGGATGCCGCGTCGTCATCGCGCCCACCAGGCTGCGCGCCCGCGCGCGGACCGAGTCCTCGATCAGCGCCACCACCCGGGGCGTGAAGGCACTGCGGACGATGTTGCGCAGCCGGGTGTGGCGCGGATCGTCCATCGCGATCATCGACCCGAAATACTCTGCCAGTTCCGGATTCTCGTCACCGATGGTGATGCCACTGGCCGAGGAGAAGATCTCCGCGTGACGGCTGGCGTGGAACACGTCGTCGTACCGGGTGGCAACCCAGTGCCCTCGGCCGATCGGCGCTCCCTCCTGGACGAACTCGGGTTGGAATGACAGCGGTGCCTCGCGGCGCAGGGTGGCGAACGCCCCGTCGCGGATGTCGTCGTCGAGCGCCCAGAACTCCCAAGAGCCCAAGTTGATCTCGGAGAGCGGGACCTCGGGTGGTGGGGTGCCGTTGGGCCGGGCCGCGATGCCGTTGCAGACCATCCAATCGAGCGTAGAGCGTCCACCCGCAGTGTGGTGGGCATTCGGTCCACACCCGTCGCGCGGTCAGGATACGGTCAGTGTCCGCAACCGCGGCCAGATCTGTTGCCACGGTTGCTCGCGCCCGCTCAGGCGATAGATGTAGAGATCGTCGTTGACCGTGCCGACCTTGTCGGCGGACGCGAAATATCCACGCAACGGTTCCGGGGTCCGGCCCACATAGAGCACGGTGTCCACCGCATCAGGTGGCGGCGGGAAGTAGCCGTAGCTGCGATTGGTGCTGTACGCCGGCGGCAGGCTGTACTTCGGTGCGTATCCGTCGAGATATGCCGCCACGATGTAGGACTCGCCCAGCAGTGCGGTGTGTTCGCGCTCGGGTCCGGGCAGGCTCTGGTAGGCCTGCGCGGTGGTGCGGGCGATCTTCTCGCCGATGTCGGAGCGGGTGGCCCCGACGGAGAAGACCAAAATGAGCACCGCCGCTGCGATGCTCGTCAATGCGCCAACGCGTGCCGGCCAGCGCCTGCCACCGGGCTTGGCTGCACGTCGCAGTTGCAGGCTCACCGCACCTGCGGCGGCAAGCACCCCGTACAGTCCAGCCAGGTAGTACGGGCGGCCCAGCGTCGCGATGAACACCACGTACAGCGCCGCAGCGGTGAACGCGATGAACCGGTACTCCCGCCAATGCGGTGCGCGCAGTAGCTGCCAGGCGCCGTAGAGACCGAGGAACACCCCGAGGACCCCTGCATAGATCACGAGCTGCACCGCGACGCCCGGGCGCCCGCCGTAGAGCGCCTCGGCTTCGCCTGCGACCACTCTGGTCATCTGCCATTGCGGCCAGCCGTGTGACTGTTGCCACCACAATGTCGGTGCGGCCACACCGATGGCGATCGCGGCGCCCAACCATAGAGCCGGGCGGCGCAGAAGATCGCGCGGGCCGGTGATCGCGATGCACACCAGCAACATCGCGCACAGCAGCAACACCTGGAACTTCGTCATCACGGCGAGCCCGACCACAGCACCGAGTGCGACCAGCAGTCGGTCGTCGCGCACCCTGACCCAGCGGACCAACAGCCACATGATGGCCAGCCACTGCACCGGTTCGAGCGTGTAGGGCGTCAACCAGTGCCCGGTCAGCGTCGGCCAGAGCGCTGTGGCTTGCATCACAGCCGTGATCGCCTGGGCGTCGCGGTCACCGCCGAACTCCCGGGCGATCATCGCCGCCAACACGACCGCGCCCGCGGTCGCGAGTATCGCGGGCACCCGCAACGCAAACACAGAGTTCGGCGCAACGGTGTCCATGAGGGCGGCCAGCGCGGTGGCGGCCGGGGGTTGATCGGCCGAACCCCAGTCCAGGTGATACCGGCCGATGGCCAGCATGTACACCTCGTCGAACCAGTAGCCCCGGCCCAATAGTGTTGCGACGCAATGTGCCAACGCAGCCACCGCAGCGATCGGCAGCACCGCCGACGCAGCGAACTTCGGCACGGAACGGGTCGGTGCGGCGGTGGCGACGTGGGGCATTGCCTTTCAGGTTAGCCACGTCACCATGACGCTCCGGGGAGCGACGCGGGGTAACGCTCGCGATCACCGCGCCGATAACTCACACGGGGGTGAACGTCTCGCCGCGGTGTTGTCGCAAGGCGTTACGGCGCCGGGCCATTGGGGGATGGCAGGCGCCCGGGTCACCAACGTAGGAGGTTCATGAATGAAACTGACGAATTTCGTCGCAGCGGCGATGACCGTTGGCGCACTCGGAATCGGAATCGCCGGCGCGCCTGCCGCATCGGCGGCACCAGTCGTACCCGCACCGCTACAGCCCGGGCACGGTCAGGACGACTGCTTCCCGTTCTGCAACGGGCCTGGCCGGGGACCGGACCGCGGCCCATGGAACAACGACCGCGCGGACTGGAACAACGACCACGGCCGCTGGGGCAACGATCACGGGGACTGGGACAACAAGGGTCCGTGGTGGGCCAACAACCGGCACGACTGGTGGGATGACCGCCAGGGTCCGCCGCCGTGGGGCTGGGGCCCGCCGCCGCCGTACCAGTGGCGAGGCGGACCGTTGCCGCCGACCATCAACTACTACGGGTACGACCTGACCCCCGTGTGGAACGACGGTCCCCGCCAGTGGGGTGTCTGGCTGTTCGGCCTGTTCATCCCGATCTTCGGCGTCGGATAACCCGCCGCACAGACTGATGCCGCAGCGTATGACGCTGCGGCATCAGTTCTGCCGTTCCTCTTGAACCCGGGTGTGCCTGCTGTCGTGTCAAGGGTGTGTGCGTCCCCGCGCGCACGCTGCACCTTGAGCCGAGGAGATGGTGCCATGAGTACGCGATTCTGGCGGCGACCGCGAATGTTGGCCTTCGCCCTGGCCGCCGTCATGAGTGTGGTCGTGCTGGGGTTGGCGTTGGTGGCCCCGCCCGCCGCACTCGCCGATGACCGTATGCAGTTCACCGGGACGACCCTGTCGGGCGCACCGTTCAACGGCTCGACCCTGGCCGGACATCCTGCGGTGCTGTGGTTCTGGACGCCGTGGTGCCCGTTCTGCAACGCCGAGGCTCCGGGCGTCAGCGCTGTGTCGGCGGCAAACCCGGGCGTGACATTCGTGGGCGTGGCCGCGCACTCCGACGTCGGTGCGATGCAGGGCTTCGTGGACAAGTACCACCTGAACTTCACCAATCTCAACGACGCCGACGGTTCGATCTGGGCGCGCTACAACGTGCCGTGGCAACCGGCCTACGTCTTCTACCGCGCCGACGGATCGTCGACATTCGTGAACAACCCGACATCGGCCATGCCGCAGGACGAGTTGGCCAGTCGGGTGGCAGCGCTGCGCTGACCGGCGTGGGTGACGAACTGGTGGGGCTGGCGTTCGGCGCCGGCCTCGTCGCGGCGCTGAATCCGTGTGGATTCGCTTTGCTGCCAGGGTATCTCGCGCTGGTCGTGCGCGGACCGGACGAGACCGCATGGCCTCGGGCGGTGCGCCGGGCGCTGTTGGCCACGGTCGCGATGACAGCCGGGTTCGTCGCGGTGTTCGGCCTTTTCGCCGCGTTGACGGTCGCGGTGGCCAGCACCGTGCAGCGCTACCTGCCTTATGTCACGGTGCTGATCGGGCTGGTCTTGCTCGGGCTCGGCGGCTGGCTACTGGCGGGCCGGCATCTGGGCCTGCTCGTCGGAGACACGTTGACACGTCACGTCAACTGGGCGCCGACGGCACGCCTGGGGTCCATGTTCGGCTACGGCGTGGGCTACGCGGTGGCCTCGTTGTCTTGCACGGTGGGGCCATTTCTCGCCGCCACCGGTGCGGGTTTCCGATCGGGAACACCGGTGCGTGGCGTCGCCGTGTTCGGTGCCTACGCGGCAGGATTCATGGTGATCGTCGGAGCCCTCGCCGTGGCCGCCGCGTCGGCGAGCACTGTGGTCGTCGACCGGATGCGCCGAATTGTGCCGTATGTCAACAGAATCAGCGGCGCGCTGCTGATCGCCGTGGGTGCCTACGTCGGCTACTACGGCCTCTACGAGATCCGGCTGTTCGGTGGCGGCGGCTCACCCGACGACCCGGTGATCGCCGCGGCCGGTCGAGTGCAGGGCACCGTGGCGGGCTGGGTCCATCAGCATGGGGCATGGCCGTGGCTGGCGGCCCTCGCCGCCCTGGCGGTGACCGCCGCAGTGTGGCGACTGACGGTCAGGCGCAGCGCGAAAGGTCGGCCCGCAGGTCCGGCCACGGCGGGCGACGGATCATAGCCGCGGTTGCCAGCGTCGCCGCGACCAGGCCGATCAACTCGCCCACCAACGCCAGCCGCGTGGCGTCGACGGCGGGCACCCACGTCGGTCTGCCGTCCTTGACCACGAACACGCCGAGCGCCCGGGTGACCCGGCTGCCGTCGCGGCGGTGCCGAACCTTGGACACCGGGACGATGGTGGCTCCGTCGGGAGTCTGATACGGCTCACCGAACACCCGGTCGGCATCGCTCTCGGTGGACAGGGCTTCCAGCGCCTCGGGCATCCGCATGCCGGCATCCTCTCTGGTCAGCGGTCGAAATCCAGGTCGTCGTCAAATGGGACCGCAGTGGCTTGTTCGATCAGATCCGCCTCGTCGGCATCCGTATCGGGCGAGATCCGGACCCGGCCGAGTTCGGACATGTCATCGTCGTCGACGGTGACGGGAGTGAGCTGTTCGACCGCATCAGCCTCAGGTGCGTCGTCGTCGAAGGTTCTGTTGCCGGCATACGTCATGATCGTTCCTCCCCGATCGGACCGCGATGGCCACCCCGATTGTCCTACCGGCGCCGGGGTGTTTCAACGGGACTGGTCAGCGGGCCGGTGGACCCGGTTTGGCCTGGGCGGCATCGCGGCGCCGCGCGGCCATACCCGACAGCGCCTCGAACACCACGCGGTGCGCGGCGTTCACGGTCAGCTCGGCGTGGTCGTAGGCGGGGGAGACCTCGACCACGTCCACGCCTGCGACGTCGTGGCTGTAGCAGAGCTGGCGCACCATCCGCAGCAGGTCGGCGCTGGTGATGCCACCGGGCTCCGGGGTACCGGTGCCCGGCGCGTGTGCCGGATCGAGAACGTCGATATCGACTGAGAGATAGAGCTTTTCGGCTTTGGCCAGCGCTTCGCCGACGGCGTCGTTCATCACTTCCTTGAAGCCGCGGTCCCAGATCTCCTGCATGGTGTGCCACGTCATGCCCTGCTCGAGCATCCACTCGAAGGTGTCCTGCGGCGGCCAGTATCCACGCAGGCCGACCTGCACGAAGTGCGTGCCGGGCACCGCCCCGGACTCGATGAGCCGACGCATGGGCGTGCCGTGGCTCGCCAGGTTGCCTTCGATCATGTCGGCGGTGTCGGCGTGTGCGTCGAAGTGCACGATGCCCACGTTGCCATAGCCGTGCACGTCGGCCACCGCCGTGGCCGAGGGCCAGGTGATGGAATGGTCGCCACCGAGCACAACCGGCACGATGCCGCGCGAGGCCACCGCGTGCACCCGCTCACGGATGTTGGAGTGCGACACCTCGGTCTGCCCGTGCGGGCAGTACGCGTCGCCGAAGTCCACCACCTCCAGCCAGTCGAAGATCTCCAGCCCCAGATCGAGGTGGTAGGTGCCGGGTTCGTAGGCGGTGGCGCGGATGGCGCGCGGGCCGAAGCGCGCACCGGGCCGGTTGGTCGTCCCGACGTCGAAGGGCGCCCCGACGATCGCGACATCGGGCCGCCATGAGTCGAGTTGCTCGACCTCGGTCAGGAAGGGGCGGTGGCCGAACGACACCATGCCGGAGTACGGCAGGTCAAGCTGTTCGGCCATGCCAGGGGGCAGTTCTCGGTGTGCTCCGTGGTCTTCCATGCGGCGACATTACCGCCGCCGTCGACCCGCTACGGCAGACCGGTGAGACTCATTGCACAGCAACGGATTTGAGTGCCGTGCGGAGAGGTTCGGGGACCGGTCGCTTGGCCCAGTCGGCGGTGGAGACGATGACGTAGACGTTGCGACCGATGACGGCGGGCCGTTCGGTGGTGGTGGCATCGGAGCTCAGCACCGTATAGCCCAGCGTGAAGCTCGTCGTACCGAGGCGTTCGCACTGTGCGGTGACCCGCACGGCGTCCCGCCAGCGCACCGGCGCCAGGTAGTCGATTTCGCTGTGCACCACCTGCACGTCGAATCCGGACGCGATGAGGTCGGGGTAGCTCTCGCCGAGGTGATCCAGCAGTGCGCCGAAGGTCTCGTCGAACCACGTCAGGTAGTGGCCGTTGAACACCACGCCCTGCTGATCGATCTCCGCGTAGCGCGGCACGATCGGAAAACTGAACCCCGTCACCTGGACACCCTTTCTCCGACACCCGGGCGCGAGCCACTGTAGCGCCGCGGTGTTGACTGGCCGGCGTGAGACTGGTGACCATCGAGGACATCCGCGGCGCCGCCGGGCGTATCGCCGCCGACGTGCTTCGCACTCCGCTGCTGCCTGCCACGTGGGGCGACCCGGATCGCCCGCTATGGCTCAAACCCGAGAACCTGCAACCCATCGGCGCGTTCAAGATCCGCGGCGCGTTCAACGCGCTCGGCCTGCTGGATCCGCACGTGCGGACCAGGGGAGCAGTGGCGTACTCCAGTGGCAACCACGCCCAAGCGGTCGCCTTCGCCGCGGCGCGGTACGGCGTCGCCGCGCACATCGTGATGCCCGAGGAAACTCCCGCGGTCAAGGTCGACGCGACCCGGGCCCATGGCGCACACGTGGTGCTGTGTGCCGCGGGCCAGCGCGAACGGGTGGCCGCAGAACTCGTCGAACGCACAGGCGGTGTCCTGATACCGCCGTTCGACGACCCTGCCATCATCGCCGGACAGGGCACCGCCGGGCTGGAGATCGCCGAGGACCTCCCGAGTGTCGCGACGGTGCTGATTCCCGTCAGCGGCGGCGGGCTGGCCTCCGGGATCGGCACCGCGATACGCGCACTGTGCCCGCAAGCCAAGATATTTGGCGTCGAGCCCGAGCTCGCGGCAGACACCGCCGAGGCGCTGGCCAGCGGCCATCTGGTGGATTGGCCGGTGGCGCAACGGAACCGGACCATCGCCGACGGACTGCGCTCCACCCCGTCGGCGCTGACGTTCGCGCACCTGCAACACGTTCTCGACGGCGTCATCACGGTCAGCGAGGACGAGATCCGCACGGCGGTGCGGGAACTGGCGCACCGCGCGCATCTGGTCGCCGAGCCAAGTGGTGCCGTCGCGCTGGCCGGCTACCGGCGTGGTGCACTGCCCGCGGGTCCCGCGGTCGTCATCGTCTCTGGCGGCAACATCGAACCGGCGCTGCTGGGCGACATCCTCTCCGGCGGCGAGGACAGGCGGGGCTGACCGGGCGCCCGGATGTCGGGCGGGAATTTACCCCGCCGGCCCGCAAAATCGATTTCGGTCCTGTCCACCGGATTCATCGGGCACAGCACATATTGACGTCCGGCACGAGGACCGAAGCCGCCGGTCACCAGGTGTACTTGCCCGGTGAGGCCCGGGTATGGTCACCCCCGAACAGGTGGACGGCGGCCACACTTCCAGGCCCGCGGTATGTTGCGTTGTCGCGTTGCGGCGGGCCACCGTTTCGTGGCCACAGCTCCGAGGGGAGTACGTGTGGACGCGGTGCTCGGCGTCTCGATGACGGGATCCAGCGTCGGTCTGGTCCTGGTCGAAGGACGCGACGGGGACGGCACCACGCTGGCCCACGACACGATCGATCTGCGGGCCTACAACGAGCGCGACGTCTGCGACGAGGTCCTGTCCGCGGTGGCGCAGCTCGACGCGATGGCGGCAGGCAGTGGCCACGAGCTGCGCTCGGTCGGCGTCACCTGGAGTGACTACGCCGAACGGGAGGCGTCCCACGTGATCAAGACGCTGCCCGAGTCCGGATTTCCGAGTGTGGTGCCGGTCCGGCTACCCCAGGCCACCGAGGCGCTGGCCCGCGGTATCGCCGACGTCGTCGGTTTCGACTCGACGGTGGTCTGCGTCATCGAACCCGAAATGGTCATCGCACTGACCGTGCGGCCCGGCGGCGGACCGGTGCGCAGCGCGGTCAACCATCTCGTCGACGGTGACGCGGCGCTGTCCGCTTGGCTGCGCGACGTATTCGCCGGCGCGACCCCGCGCCCGGACGCGGTGGTGGTGGTCGGGTCGGCGGGGGACCTGACCGGAGTCATGCCCCGGCTGGAACGGACGCTCGGAGTTCCGGTGTTCACGCCTGCCGAGGCCGAGCTGGCGCTGGCCCGCGGTGCCGCCCTCTCCTCGGCTCGGCGCGGCCGGTTCATGTTCGACAGCAGCCCCGTCGTACGCCGGAAGCGTTGGACTGCAGCCACATTCGCGCCGGTGGCAATGTTGGCCGGGGGCGTGGTGACGCTGTCTCTTATACACATCTGACGCTGCCGACGATCGCAT
>NZ_LZTB01000081.1 GCF_001665685.1 Mycobacterium sp. 852013-50091_SCH5140682 | reverse complement strand
ACGGTGGCGGCTTCGTCGTGGGGCAGGGTGATCTGGTAGGTGGTGTGGTCCTCGTGCACGTCTTTGCGGAACGCGCGGTTGGGTTCCGGGCGCGGCTCCGGTTCGGGGCGGGGTTCGAGTTTCACCGCCGTGCGTAGTTGGGTTACGGTGGCGACCGCGGCCAGTTCGGCGTAGTGCGCGTCGGAGCCGTCGGCGGCGCGTTCGGCGATCGCCCCGACCTGATCGAGCGACAGGCGGCCCTCGCGCAATCCCTCGACACAGAGCGGGAATTCGTCGAGGCGGCGTGCGACCGTGACCATGATCCCGGCATTGTGCGGGGTGGCACCGGTTTTCCAGGCCACCAATTCGGCGATCGACCGGGCGCCGGTGGCGCCGCACAACTCGTCGCGTTCGAGTTCGGCGACGATGTCGACGATGCGTCCATCGATCGCGTTGCGCTGCCCGCACAGTTCCGACAATTCGTCGAGCAACACCTCCAACCGCTGCACAGGGCTCGCCCCATCATCAGCGAAAGATGTTGGCTGCGAGGACATACCACCATTATGGCGGAGTGCACCGACAAGTTTCGGGGCTCATCGCACCGAGAAACCTCAGTCAGAAATCAGCGGGTGCACTGCCCCGAAAAACCTCTCGCGCGCAGCTAGGCTTGCGCAGCATGATCGACGAGCCACGAGCCCGTGAACTGGCCATCGAAGCGTTCGATGCTCACCAAGTGGTACTCGGCGCCGTTCGAGAATTGAACGACGGGTGGTTCTTCCCCGGCGTGACGAAAGGCTCCGACCTCTACACCGGCGTCATCGTCAACAAACAGACTGGCCGGTGCCTCCGGGTGAGGGCGCATACGCCCCTGAACAAGGACCCGACGCTCTACGACCGTGGTTACCAATACGACTGCTATGACCTCGTCGTTCTGACGATCGGGGACCTGGAGCAAACCGTTCGTGTTGTCATGGCCCTGCACGTGGTCACCGTTGACACGTACTACAAGAACGACCGGGTGTACCGCGTCGGTCGAGGACTCACCGAAGCTGAAGTCCGCGAACGTCTCTCAAGTCTTCCGTGCGTGCTCAGTGGAGCGTTCATGTTCCGCATCGAGGAGCTCGAGCGAGCGCGCGAAGCCGGCTGGATGTCGTTCAAGCTTTTCGAATACCGCGGCAAGGATTGAGAGGACGCGATCGGGTCACTTGGCCGAGAGCTTGCGCCAGCTGAAGGCTGCGATCCCGACGCCGATCACGGCGGTGATGGGACCGATGACCGACCAGGTGGTGGTATTGCTCATCGGACTGCCCTGCAGGACACCGAAGCCCTGCAGTGCCCAGATCAAGCCGAACAGAGTCAGGATCACACCGACCGCGAACGTGACTACGAATCCCCGCTTCATGATTGGATGCTACGCGCCGCCGCCTACATCAGCCGGACGTCAGGGGCGCAGCACCAACTTGCCTCTGGTGTGGCGCTTTTCCAGCTCGGTGTAGGCCGCCCTGACATCGTCGAGGCTGAAAACGTGTGCGATAGGAAGCTCTAGTGCACCGTCGGCCACCAGCCCGGCCAGTTCCGCGAGAACAGCGACGTCGCTCGCATCGGCGTTGCCGGCCCCAAGGACACCGAACTGCTCGATGGCGGGAAAGTCGATGATGGTGTCCACCCGGCCGGGTTCGACACCCAGCTCCTCGACCGCGAGTTGCACATAGCCCCCGCCGAAGAAATCGAGGAACGCATCCACGCGACCGTTGGGCGCCGCGGCCCGCAGCCGGTCGGCCAGTCCGTCGCCGTAATTGACCGGGATGACGCTGTGCGCGGTGAGCCAGTCGTCGTTGGCGGGGCCGGCGATCCCGAGGACGGTCGCTCCAGCGCGTGCGGCAAGCTGCACGGCGACGGTCCCGACGCCACCCGCTGCGCCCGCCACGGCGACCGTGTCGCCGGGCTGCAGCCGCACCGCGCGAACGGCCGCATACGCAGTGGTGCCCGCGACGAACAGCGAGCCCGCCACCTCCCACGGCACGGCAGCAGGCTTGGCGGTGACCTGATCGGCAGGCACGGCGACGTATTCGGCGTGACTCGACCGGCGTTCGGAAAATCCGATCACCTCGTCACCGACAGCGAATCCTGTGACGTTGGAACCAATTTCGGCGATCACACCGGCAAGGTCACTGCCTTGTCCGGACGGGAACGTGGCCGGCCAGCGATCGTGCAGGGCACCGCGACGGATCATCGCCTCGCCGGGATTGATGCCTGCAGCCCTGACCTCGACGAGCACTTCGCCGTCGGCTGGGACGGGACGGGGCACGTCACGGACCTGCAGAACGTCGATCCCGCCATATTCATCGAATTGGACTGCTCTACTCATCTCCCCTACGACGAACCGGCGCCCCGAAACATTCCCGCGGGCGTGGCCACGGCGTTAGATAGAATCGCTTGCGCTGTCCCACAAAGTATTTCGGCAGCCTCGCCGCGGGTTAGACCGGCCACGTCGACGAGCCAGACGAAGGATTCGATGCCGGTGGCGGCACGGATCGCGATGGCCAACCGGTGTGTGTCGACATCCGGGTGAGACGACTGCAGCGGTGCCAACGCGTCCTCAATCCAGGCGACAGCGTGGCCACGACGCAGTACAGGCAGCTCCGCGTTGCCGGGTTCAAGGGACAGTCGCAGCGAGGTCCGCAGTTCGGGTTCCCATGTCGTCGTTATCCGCACGGATTCCCGCATGACGAGCTCCAACCGGCGGTAGGGGTCGTCCGGCGCGGCGTCGGGCAGCAGCGAGGCGGCGTCGATCTCCGGGTGCACCGCGGCCAGCAGGCAACGCTGGTTCTGGAAATAACGGTAAGCGGTGGTCCGGGAAATGTCGGCAGCATGAGCGGCGTCTTCGACCGTAGGCAGCTGGCCTTGCGCAAGCAGTGCCCGAGTCGCTTCGACCAGCGCTGTGCGGGTACGTACCTTCTGGCTGCGCCTGCCAGTCGCCTCATATGGTACTTCAGTGCCCATGACGGTATAATAGTTCCATATTGAGGTGCGGCGGCGAGGAGGCGTGTGCCGGATGAAAGTCGCGATCAGTGGCGCAGGCATCGCCGGCCCGACACTGGCCTACTGGCTGCGCCGTAGCGGACACGAACCGTGCCTGATCGAGCGATCCCCACAACTGCGCACCGGCGGCTATGTCATCGACTTCTGGGGTGTGGGGTACGACATCGCCGAGCGCATGGGTCTGACTGCCCAACTCGACGAAGCGGGCTACAAGATCGGCGAGGTACGGCTGGTCGATGCGCGCGGCCGCAGGGTCGGCGGGTTCCCCACCGGAGGCTTTCGCCGCGTACTGGACGGCCGATTCACCAGCTTGCCCCGCGGAGATCTGGCAGCGATGCTCTACGCCACCGTCGCCGACGACGTGGAAACGGTCTTCGGCGACAGCATCACCGCGATCCACCCCGACGATTCCGGTGTGCAGGTCGAACTCCAGAACGGCGGGTCACGCTGGTTCGATGTGGTGATCGGCGCCGGCGGGTTGCATTCCCCGGTGCGCCGCCTCGCGTTCGGCCCGGATACGCAATTCGAGCGAGACCTCGGCTACCGCGTCGCCGCATTCGAGACCCGCGGATATCGACCGCGAGATGAGCTTGTCTACGTGTCCTACGGCCTGCCGGGACGCATGGCGAGTCGGTTCGCGATGCATGACGACCGCACAATGTTCTTGTTCATCTGCACCACCGAGCAGATAGGTACTGACCCGGCCGGGACGGACGGGGTGAAAGCGTTGTTGCACAACGTGTTCGGCGATGCAGGCTGGGAATGCCCACAGATTCTCGAAGCGCTGGACCGCGCCGAGGACGTCTACTTCGACCGGGTGAGCCAAATCTGGATGGATCACTGGTCGAACGGTCGGGTCATGCTGATCGGCGATGCCGCCGCCGCAGTGTCGCTCTTGGCCGGCGAAGGTACCGGGCTGGCGATGCTCGAGGCGTACGTGCTGGCCGGCGAGTTGCAGCGCGCGGGTTCTGATTTCGGCGCCGCGTTTGACCGCTACCACGGGATGCTGCGGCCGTTCATCGAACGCAAGCAACGCGCCGCGCAGAGATTCGCCTCCGCCTTCGCACCGAGAACAAGGCCGGGGGTATGGGCGCGCGATCGGATGAGCAGGCTGCTCTCGCAGCGGCTCATCGGCGACTGGCTGGTTCAACGTCAGTTGCGCGACGACTTCCCGCTACCGTACTACGCCTTATGAGCGGTAGCCGACAACGTTGGGCCGCAACCGCATTGATTCGACAGTAGGCGATCGCACCCGACTGACAGCATCCATACAGTTGCGTTGCGCAAGGATCGCACCGACGGACAATCGAGGCTCCCTGCGGCGGGATGGATGCGGAAAGGGACCGTCATGGTGACCGGCGTGATCGCCCGGGCGGCCGCGATGGCCATGATCGTCACCGTTCTCGTAGCGGCCTGCCAAGGCGCACCTCCTGACCGGCGCGCAGACGTGGCACGGCTGGCGAACATCCTGGGCCGGATGCCCGGGGTGCATCCGGTGAGCAGTCGGGTGACCAATCGTCCCGCCCAAGGATGGGTGTCGTTCACCGTGGCAGTCGAACCCGCCCCGGGCATCACCGCGGCGCAGCTGGCCGCCGTCATCGACCGCTACCTGCAAGACCTGCAACTCGTCGACTACACCAGCTACCGCTCAGAACTCGACGTCACCAGTGGCTGGAACCGGTTCGCCGTCGACGGCGGCGAACTACCACCAGCAGATCATCGCCCAGGCGCGCGACTGGGTAGCTCTGCGAGAACAGTTCCCCACCGCGACGATCAGATTGCGCGCCACCATCACTCACCCCGGCAACCAATCACCCATCCGTGACGCCGGCCATGCCAACATCGCCAAGATCCAGTTGCCGAACGACGCGGACTACACCGCCGCGGCTGCAGCCGCAGCCACTCTCGCCGACCGCTTCTTCCAACTGGCCGGCCTCACGTGGACCATCAGCACCGGCAGCCAGCACCCTGCCGACATCAAAACCACCCGATGCGATCCCAGCGCCGCCGAACTCGAGGTCTGGCGCAGGGTCAACGCAGAGCAGACCATCCGCCACTCCAGCCAGCTGACCATCAACGGGCCGGTGTCGGCACCGGTGTGGATCGCGGTGCAGACCCGTTCCCACGACCTCGCCGATGCCGCGGCACTCGCGCGGGAGCAGTTGCCGCTGCTGCGGGTACTTCCCGCGCCTGTGCTGTACACGAGCAGCGACCAGATTCAAGGTCACATCAACGGTGACGGAGCGCGCCACCGGACCCATCGCCATCACTGTCGGCGGCTGTACCGACCGCGACACCCTCGTCTACCGTTCGCCGCCCGCCGAGCAGGCCCTGCGCACCGCCTACGAGACCTGTCGTTACCCGTCGCCCTGACACCGCCGCCTCGTCAGTGCGTCGGGGTACCGCCTGCCGGGCTCGGCCGAGCCGCGGTGAAGAACGCCGCAATCACGGCGACGACGCTGATGATCGCGGCCACCGTGAACGCCGCGTGCACACCGGGCAGATCCGGCGCCCCGCCTGACTGCGACGCCTTGGTCATGACCGTCACAAACAGCGCAGTCCCGGCCGCGCCCGCGACCTGTTGCAGCGTCGTGAGAATGGCGCTGCCGTGCGAGTAGAACCGGTCGGGCAACACCCCGAGCGCGTCGGTCATCAACGGCGTGAACATCATCGACAGCCCGACCATCATGACTGTCTGGAGGACGACCAGCTGCCAGACCGGTGATACCGCCGACAACGTGGTGAACCCCCACAGCGACGCACACAGCATCAGCGATCCCGGCACCACGAGCACTCGGGCACCGTGGCGGTCGTACGCCCGCCCCACCAGCGGGCCCGCCAAGCCCATCAGCAGCCCGCCCGGCAGCGTCGCCAAACCGGCCACCAACGCACTCTGCCGCAACACGTCCTGCACGTAGAGCGGCACCATGATGATCGCGCCGAACAACCCCATGAAGCCGAGGATCACCAGACCCAGTGACACCGAGAACCGCCGGTAGGTGAACGGCCGCAGATCCAGAAACGCCCGATCGCGGCGCTGCAACTGCACCTGCCGGGCGCCGAAGAGCACCATCGCCACCGCACCGACCGTCATCGGCAACCATGCCGGTACCCCTTGGCGACCGTGCGCGGATTCACCGAGCAGCGAGAGGCCGAACACCAAGCCCGCGAACGCGATCGCCGACAACGGCACGGAGATGGCATCGATCGGGGTCGGGTCTTGACGCTCGTCGTCGACCCGCAGCCAGGTGAGCCCGGCAATGAGCGCGACCAGCGCGATGGGCAGCACGATCCAGAACATCCAACGCCAGTCGAGTGAGCCCAGGATGAATCCTGACAGGGTAGGCCCGATCGCCGGCGCGACGGCGATGACGATCGAGATCGTCCCCATCATCTGCCCGCGCCGATCGGCGGGGATCAAGGTCATGACGGTTGTCATCAGCAACGGCATCATCACGGCGGTACCGCAGGCCTGCACGATCCGTCCCGCCAACAGGACCGCAAAACCGGGTGCCAGGGCGGCCACCAGCGTGCCGGTGCAGAACAGCGTCATCGAGACCAGGTAGATCCCTCGCACCGGGAAGCGCTGCAGAAGTGATCCGGACATGGGGATGACGACGGCCATGGTCAGCAGAAAGCCGCTGGTGAGCCATTGCGCCGTGCTGGCCGCGATGTTCAGGTCGACGATCAGGGCGGGTAGCGCGACGCTCATGATCGTCTCGTTGAGGATCATGACGAACGCCGAGCCGACGAGTAGCCCGATGATGACGTTCGCGCTCGACTGGGTACGCGGTCGCGTCGTGATCGCCCCGGCGCTCGGGCCCGTCGTCATATCTCTCCCCTGTACTTGGTTTGTGCGGCTAACCAGAGTAGGTGCGACCACCGCACACAGGGAAACGAGTTTTGCGCTGCGCCGAGCAGGCTGTCACATCCCCAAGTGCGTCCGGCCTACCGCCGCGACAGCCTCCGCAGGCCCGGTCACCTCAACCCGCGCACAGTCTCGGCGTCCGAAGAGGTACAAGAGCAGTTCGCCGGGCTGCCCGCTGAGTCGTGCGGTCATCTCCCCGGTGCGCACCGCCACGGCCTGACAGTCCGAACCCGGCCACACAAGCTGTAATCCGAACGGACCCAACCGGCGGCACAAGTACCGGCCGCCCCGACAGGCGTTTCGCCACAACGCAGCCTGCAGTGCCGGCGGCAGGGCGTCACGAGGCGCAAAGCCGTTGGCTCTGCGCAGGTCCTCGTGGTGGACGAAGAACTCGTTCAGATTGGCCAGCGACCGGACCCATCCGAGGCGGAAAAATCCCCGGGGCGGTCCCGACCGCAGGCGATCGACAAGCCACCCGAACTCTCGCTCGCGCGCCAACCGCTTCATGCGCCGCTCGGCGAACCGATGAAACGGCCCGGGCAGCACCATGCATGGTCCGGCAAGGAGATCGCGCTCACGGACCAGCAGATGAGCCGTGAGGTCGGCGGAGTTCCAGCCCTCGATCACTGTGGGTGCGTCAGGCCCCAGAGCGTCGAGAAGATCGCACACTGCGTGACGCTCCTGCTCGTCAAGCGGCAGGTCGGTCATATCGGCGCGACGCTACGCCTCGCCGGTTATCCATCGTTGCGCTTCGACGACATCACCAGCGGGGAACTTGCGGATCTCGGCTGACACGAAATGCGCTGCCAGGTGCTCCGCGAAGTCCCCGAGGTGCGAATCTGTCATCACCGCAATCTTCTTCACGTGCTTGTGATGATCATGGACAAATCGGATATGCGTCACAAGCGCGCCGAAACTGTCCCAGCCCGGAAACTTGGGCGCATCGATGATCAGCCCTGCCAGATCGCCATGAGCCTCGATCTGAGGATCCACCAGCTTGCCGAGTTCGACGAAGTCGTTTCGGTCGAGCGGCGACTCTGGGCGTACGACGACGATCGCGTTCTCTTTGTCCAATGTGCAGTCGAGCATGATGCGCTCCTCACCTCGGTCCCCCACCAATCGTCATCGTCCTGCCACTGCGCGACCTCGGGAAGAGCACAAGGTCCCGCGTCCAAAACTCAGCGTCCTCACAGCGAGCACTTGTCACTCTGATAGCTGCCGATTTCTTCACGGGATCGCCAACCGGCACTGCAACGGAAAGCCACGGGTATGAAGGTCCTGATCGTCGAGGACGAGCAACGGCTCGCCGGCGCCTTGTGCAGAGGCCTGCAAGCTGAGGGTTACGTCGTGGTCCACGTGTGCACCGGAACCGATGGACTGAGTCAGACGACGGCCCACGAATACGACGCCGTCATCCTCGACATCATGCTGCCGGGCCTCGACGGCTACGAGATGCTGCGGCGCATGCGGGCTCAGCAGGTGTGGACGCCAGCCCTGGTGCTGACGGCCAACGACGAGGACGACGCTCAAGTCAAGGCCTTCGACCTGGGCGCCGACGACTACCTGACAAAGCCCTTCTCGTTCACCATTCTGGTGGCGCGACTGCGGGCATTGATTCGTCGCGGTGCGCCACACCGACCGGTGGTGCTCACCGCGGGCAGCCTGTCGCTGGATCCGGCGCGGCGGGTCGTCGAACGGGAGTCCACGGCGATCGACCTGACGCCACGCGAATACGGTCTGCTGGAGTTCCTGATGCGCAACAAGGATGCCGTCGTGACCAAATCGGAGATCCGGCAGAACGTCTGGGCCAACCAGACCGGCGGCGACAACGCCGTCGAGATCTACATCGGATACCTGCGCCGCAAGATCGACCTTCCGTTCGGCACCAACACGATCCAGACGGTCCGCGGCTTCGGATACCGCATCAGCTCGCCGGCCTCGGCACACAGCAATTCACCGGTGCTCGACGCAGTGCGGTGAGCCCGGCACGGCGATCACGAAAAACCGTGCCATGAACGGCCGTTCGGCCACACACGTCAGTTGTCGTCGCGAATGCGGTCGCGGATGCACCACCAGTTCCAGTCGCACCCCGCGAAGCGCCCTTCGTTGAACTCGGCGGGCGGCGGGCCATCACCGCCCCAACCGACATCACCGGCGTGCGCGTTCCAGGGGAAGTTCGCGCAGATGTCGGCGGGATAGCCGCCGCAATCCCACAGTGGATGGTCGGCGTGAGCCGTGGGGACGCCGACCGTCACGGCACCGGAACCCAATGCGCCTGCGACGGCGGCAGCAGCCACGAAATCTCGTAGTTTCACGGCAGACTCCTCATCTGCGAGCCCCGACTTACGGTGTTGGCGGGCGAAAGCTAACACACGATCGATGCTGTTTGCTGACTGTTCGCAAAGTCGGCAACATATTGCCAGGCGAAGCGCGGTTATTAACGGCAGCAACGATTTTGCGCTTTCCATTGGCAACAGTTCGAGGTTGCTGCATGCTTGTTGACCTATGGGCGATCTTGGTGTGGTCGGAGCATGGCTGCTGTTGGCCGGCGTCGTTGTCGTCGCCGTCGGTGTCGCGGTCGGCAGCGTACTGCTGACCCGCCGCTTGGTGGACAACCGGCCGGAGCACAACTCGATATTGTCGCCGTTCCTCACCGTCGTGGGCCTGGTGTACGGTGCGCTGCTCGGATTCACCGTCGTCGTCGGCTGGCAGCAGTACCTCACCGCTCAGACCAACGTATCCAACGAGGCGGCTACTCTGACGACGTTGTATCGCCAAACCGTCGCCATGCCACAACCCGAACAATCTCAGGTGCGCGAGGAGTTGCGCCGCTACGCCCAAGCGACGCAGGGCCCCGAATGGGGCAAGGCCGAATTCAGCAACATCAGCAACGACGGTCGCGCCGCACTGACCCAGCTCTACCGCATCGTCGGCACCCAAACACCCGGCGCCGCAGCACCTCCGATCAATCAGCAGTTCCTCAGCGAATTGACAACTCTGGCGTCCGACCGCAGCGCCCGCATCCTGGATGCCCAGCGCCGCGTCCCACGGCTCCTGTGGTGCGCCTTGATCTTCGGCGGCCTCGTGCTGATCACGCTGACCAGTTTCATGCGGCTGGCGAACGACCGCTACCACATGGTCCTGGTCAGCGCTGTCACCGTGCTACTCGCACTGCTGCTCTACGTCATCTTTTCCCTCGACCACGCGTTCGGCCCGGCAGGCGTGACCCCCGAACCGTTTACCCACGCGCTCGAGGTGTTCGACCTCGTAGACCGCGGAAGCTGATATTTTCCTGTGTATCAATAGGTTTCGCGGTTTTTGGCGACACTCATTTCGCAGTTTCCCGTCCCGCCCCGGGGTTACGATGCGACGCGTCGACAAGTTGCGACACCCATCTAACGAGGGATTCCTGCGATGACGGACGATGCCTCCCGGTTCGGCAATCCGCGTATACCCGCCGAACTCGACAACACCGCTTCCCACCTGTTCCACCTCAGCGCAGCGGATCCATTGGTCTTCGACGGCGGGACGTTGCGCCAGGCGCATGAGGACAACTTCCCGATCCTGCGCGGCCAAGAGGCCAGCCTCGCGCTGTTGAAGCTGCAGCCCGGTGGAATCCGGGAACCCCATTGGCATCCCAGCGCGTGGGAGCTCAACATCGTCACCTCCGGTGTCGCCACCTGGACGCTGCTCGACGTCATGGGTCACACCGAGACGTTCGACCAACATCCCGGCGACGTCGTCTTCGCACCCCAAGGTTCATTCCACTACTTCGAGAACAAGGGCGATGTCGACATGGACATCGTGATCATCTTCAACGCCAGCACACCGGAAGCCAAGGACGACATCGGAATCGGCGCCACCATCAGCGCGCTGCCGCCCTCGGTCCTCGGCGCGGTCTTCGGTGTTCCCGCCGACACCTTCGCCAACTTCAAGAAGATCAACCACTCACTGCTACTCCTCAAGCGGCCGTCGTCGTGATGACGAAATCCGCGTGTTGCGGTAGGCGGTGGGCGTCTTGTCGAACCAGCGTTTGCACGAGCGGGTGAGTACGCTCTGCTCGGCGTAGCCCAGCTGTCGGCACAACTGATCGAGGCTGAGGTCGGTATCGAGCAGCAAACGTTGGGCGGTCTCGCGGCGCGTCTGGTCGACCAGGTCGCCGAACGTTGCCTTCTCGGCAGACAGCCGCCGCTGCAGGGTTTTCGGGTGAACACCGATGTGCCGGGAGATGTCGGCCAACCCGACCGCGCCGGTGGGCAGTAGTTGCCGCACCAAGGTGCGCACCAACTGGCTGGTGGCCGGACCGAACTCGCCGACGACCTTGGCGAGGTAGTCGACCGCGGTTTGATGGGCCACATGATCGGTCGGAAGGGGGCGTTGCAGGTCGGAGGTGCGCAGCGTGAACCCCGCAACCGGTTCGCAAAAGCTCGGTGGGCAGCCGAAATAGGTCTCGTAGTCGTCGGGAGGCGTCAGTGCGGGATGTGGCAGATGCACCGCGACAGGCCGGTAGTCCGCGCCGAGGAACAGGCGCAGGACCCGCAGGGTGACTCCCAACGAGAGTTCGATGGCCTGCGCTTGCGGTGGGGACGGATCGAGTAGGTACTCGAATTCGAAGCGCCGTAGTTCCGGGTCGAGGTGCGTCGTCATCCGTGCGGTGATCGACGGGCTGTAGGCCGCCATGAACTTGTCGAAAATCAGGAACGCTTCGGCTACGGTCCCCGCGTTGCGGCCTGCGAGCCCGACCGGCCCGAGGATCTCGATGCCTTGGCGGAGCGCCAATCGCCGCCCGAAATCCGGGGCGTCGAGGGCGGTGGCAGTGTCTTCGAGCATCCCGGCCCCATTGGGCAGGGATATGAACCGGTCGTGGCGACCGACATCGTCGTAGGGAATGTGGGCGGCGGCTACGAAAGTGCGACTGTTTCCGCCCAGTTCGGTAACGAGCTGATGAAAGTTCGTGAGTGCGGTCCCACGAATCACGGCCATGTCCCAGACTGTCAAAGATTTGTCCTGGAATGTCAAGACGAAAGGCCCTGGTTTGCTGCACAGTAGATGCCCGGGTCGGGATGAGTCGGCTGCGCGGCTTGCCCTGCCAATGGCCGGCTGCACAGACCAAGGTTCCTACAGACGAGAGGGGCACGGTGTCTGACGTGCAGGGTGATCAGTTGGTGGCTGCGGTTCTACCCGGAGGCGGGGTGTTACCGTTCCCGCCCGTCGGATCCGGCAGCACCGCCGGACGCACGTTGCAGGAGTCGACCTACAGTCCGCGGCCGGCGCCCAAACGTCTGCACGAGAACTCCCCCAACATCGTCATCGTCCTCATCGACGACGCAGGCCCCGGGTTGCCTTCGACGTTCGGCGGCGAGGTGACCACCACGACATTGGACCGGATCTGCGGCGAAGGCGTGTCCTACAACCGCTTTCACACCACCGCAATGTGCTCGCCGACCCGGGCCTCGTTGCTGACCGGCCGTAACCATCACGAGATCGGCAACGGCCAGATCGCCGAGCTGGCCAATGACTGGGACGGGTACGCCGGCAAGATCCCGCGGTCCAGCGCGACGGTCGCCGAGGTGCTCAAGCAGTACGGCTACGCGACGTCCGCGTTCGGCAAGTGGCACAACACCCCGGCAGAGGAGACCACCGCCGCCGGACCGTTCGAAAACTGGCCCACCGGCCTGGGTTTCGAGTACTTCTACGGTTTCCTCGCCGGTGAAGCGTCGCAATACGAGCCGAATTTGGTGCGCAACACGACCGTTGTGGCCCCGCCCAAGACGCCGGAAGAGGGCTACCACCTGTCCGAGGACCTCGCCGACGACGCGATCTCCTGGCTGCACCGGCACAAGGCATTCAACGCCGACAAACCGTTCTTGATGTACTGGGCCAGCGGCTGCCTGCACGGGCCGCACCACATCATGAAGGAGTGGGCGGACAAGTACGCGGGCAAGTTCGACGACGGATGGGATGCCTACCGGCAGCGCGTGTTCGAGCGCGCCAAGGACAAGGGCTGGATCCCGCAAGACTGCGAGTTGACCCCACGCGATGACACCATGCCGGCCTGGGATGACATCCCCGAGGACGAGAAGCCGTTCCAGCGCCGCCTGATGGAGGTTGCTGCCGGGTACGCCGAGCACGTCGACGTCCAGGTCGGCCGGATCGCCGATGAGCTCGAAGCACTGGGCTACGCCGACAACACCCTGTTCTTCTACATCTGGGGTGACAACGGGTCGTCGGGCGAAGGCCAGAACGGCACCATTGCGGAACTGTTGGCGCAGAACGGAATTCCCACCACCGTACGTCAGCACATTGACGCACTCGAAGAACTCGGCGGCCTGGACGTGCTCGGCTCACCGCTGGTCGACAACCAGTACCACGCGGCGTGGGCGTGGGCAGGCAGCACCCCGTACAAGGGGATGAAGCTGCTCGCGTCGCACCTGGGCGGCACCCGCAACCCGATGGTGGTGCGCTGGCCGGCCAAGATCACCGCCGAAGCCGCGCCGCGCGACGTGTTCCTGCATTGCAACGATGTCGTGCCGACCATCTACGACGTCGTCGGCATCGAACCGCCGCGGGTGGTCAACGGCGAACCGCAGATGCCGCTTGCGGGTGCGAGTTTCGCCCGCACCCTCGCCGACCGAAATGCGCCCGGCGGCAAGGAAACCCAGTATTTCGAAATCATGGGCAGTCGAGGCATCTACCACGACGGGTGGATGGCCTCGGCGCGCGGGCCCCGGCTGCCGTGGGTACCGGGCCAGCCGCCCGGGATCGCCACGTGGACTCCCGACAACGACACGTGGGAGCTGTACCACCTCGACGAGGACTGGTCACAGGCGCACGATCTCGCCGACCAGATGCCCGAGAAGCTGGCGCAGATGCGGGAGATGTTCATGGTCGAGGCAGCCCGTAACGCCGTGCTGCCCGTCGGCGGTGGCCTGTGGGTGCCGGTCTACCACCCAGAGCTGCGCATCGCTCCGCCGTACAAAGAATGGGAATTCTCGGGCGATACCGTGCGTATGCCTGAGTTCTGCGCTCCCGCACTGGGCAACAAGAACAACGTCGTCACCATCGACGCGGACATTCCCGCCAACGCCAACGGCGTGCTGTACGCGCTGGGCGCCGCGGCGGGCGGGTTGACCCTCTATCTCGACGAGGGCTATCTCTGCTACGAGTACAACCTGTTCATCTTGTCGCGCACCAAGATCCGCTCGGCGGACAAGCTTCCGCCGGGACGCGCCACCATCACGGTCACCACCCAGTACGCCGAGCCACGCCCGGCCGGCCCGCTCGACATCACCGTCGCCCGCGACGGGGAAACGATCGCCGGGGGGCAGGTTCCGATCAGCGCGCCGTTGCTGTTCACCGCGAACGACTGCCTCGACATCGGCACCTGCCTCGGCTCACCGGTGTCGCTGGACTACCGCGAACGTGCTCCGTTCCCGTTCGAAGGCCGCATCCACCGCGTGCACGTCGCCTACACCTAAATCGTCGATCAGGCCGACCCCGCTGCCGCCACCGGCGCCAGCGGGGTCGTCAATTGCGCTGTGCTGCAACAGATTGACAGCACGGCTACCGGACCCTGAAGAGAGGAACAAGTTTTCGTGACCGACAGATACCGGCGGCTGGCCTGTTGGCTGGCCGCTCTGGGCACTTCGGTGCTCATGGTCGCGACAACGGCGTGTTCACCGCCGTCGTCCGACAAACCCGACAACTCCGACAAACCCGCATCGGGTCAGCTCAGCCCGGACGAGGCCAAGGCCATCGCGCTGGATGCCTATGTCTACGGGTATTCGCTTGTGACCGTTGAGATGACCCGGCGCGTGATGACCAATGTCGAGAGCGTGGGCGGCACGCGGGCACCCATGGGCCAGTTAATGCGGATGCGGGAGTACCCGAACGCTCAATTCCGCGATGTCACCGCACCCAACGCAGACACCCTCTACACAAACGGCTTCGTCGACGTCAAGAACGAGCCCTGGGTGCTGAGCCTGCCCGACGCTCATGACCGCTACTACCTGTTCCCCATGCTCGACGGCTACACCAACGTGTTCGAGGTCCCCGGGAAACGCACCACCGGCACCGGCCCGCAGACCTACGCCATCACCGGTCCGGGTTGGAAGGGCACGCTGCCCGCCGGCGTGACGGAGTACAAGTCACCGACCTCGACGGTGTGGCTGCTGGGCCGCATCTACTGCGATGGCACGCCGCAGGACTATGACGCCGTACACAAGATGCAGGACGAGATCTCGCTGGTGCCGTTGAGTTCGTACGGTAAGCCGTACACGCCGCCGGCCGGCAAGGTCGATCCGACCATCGACATGAAGACGCCGGTGCGTGACCAGGTCAACAATATGAGCACCGAAGCGTTCTTCGATCTGATGGCCACCTTGATGAAGGACAACCCACCGACGGATGCTGACCGGCCGATCGTCGACAAGATGGCCAAGATCGGCATCGTGCCCGGCGAGAAGTTCGACATCGCCAAGCTCGGCCCTGACGTCGCTGCCGCACTGCAGTCGGTCCCCAAAGAGGGCATCCAGAAGATCTTGGCCCGCTTCACAGCGACCGACACCGTCAACGGCTGGCGGTTCACCACCCAGACCGGTCAGTACGGCACCGACTACCTGCAGCGCGCGATGATCACCTACATCGGCCTCGGCGCCAACCGGCCCCAGGACGCGGTCTACCCCACATCGGAAGCCGACCCGAGTGGCCAGCCCTACGACGGCGCCAACAGGTACACCCTGCATTTCGACAAGGGACAGTTCCCGCCCGTCAACGGCTTCTGGTCGTTGACCATGTACGACGAGGGGTACTTCTTCGTCGACAACCCGCTCAACCGCTACACGCTGAGCCAGCGAAACACCTTTGTTCCCAACCCCGACGGGTCAGTGGACCTGTACCTGCAGCACGACAATCCAGGACCGGACAAGGAAGCCAACTGGCTGCCCGCACCGACAGGCAAGTTCAATCTCATGCTGCGCCTGTACTGGCCGAAGGAAACCCCGCCGTCGATCATCGACGGCACCTGGAAGCCACCGGCCGTCGCGAAGGTCGCCTGACCGCCGCAGAGCGCGGCCGAGACCCAAACACCCTCATTCACAAGGAGATAACCCATGAAGAAGCGCACAGTAACGCTCCTGGCGGCCGCGGCCGTCACGGGCGCGGCTCTTGCCGGCACCCCACTGGCGGTCGCCCCGAGCGCCAGTGCGGACGTCTGCGCAGACGCCGGAGGCCGCCACTTCTCTGCCGGTGGCTGCACCGACATCGCCGGTGACGTCGCCACCGGCGCGGCCATCGCCGCAGCCCACGTCCCGTACGTGCCGGGCGAAATCCCGTGCTACACCGTCGAAGGCGTCCCCTACTTCACGCCGCCGGGAGACCCCTGCTAACTGTCGGATGAGTGCTCGGCCGGGACAGCGTGTCTGTCCCGGCCGTTCTCGTCTGCGGTTCGACCAACGCCCACAGGGCATTCACAGGAACTGCCCATATCTTCGCTTCGGTGAGCCAAGATCACTCACTGCGCCCCGTCATGCGGGGCATTCTGCTCGATATCGCCCCGCCTCTGCTCGCCTACTACGGGCTGCGCGCCGCAGGAGCGTCGGAATACGTCGCGCTGCTGACGGCAACCGTGCTCGCCGGGGTCAAGGTGTGCTACGACGCGATCAAAGCCCGTCGGCTCGATCCGTTCGCGGGCTACCTGATGCTGAACTTCGGCCTGAGCCTCGCGGTCGGCCTGGCGACCTCCGATGCCCGGATGCTGATGGTCGGCAACACCCTCGTCGGCGGCATCGGCGCGGTGTTGTTCCTTGGCAGCTGCTTCATCGGCACACCGCTGACCCAGATCGTCGCCGAGCGGGTCCGGGTGATCTCCGACGAGAACCCCGAACCCGGCGAGGCCGAGTTCAAGCGGCGCGTCAACGTTTCGCTCTCAGCGATGTGGGGCATCGGATTGCTGATAGGTACGCTGATCAGTTTGGTGATCATCTTTTCGCTGTCGGTCGACGTCGCGAACGGTGTGAACACGATTGTTTCGCTGGCGTTCACCGCGCTGCTGATGGTGGTGACGATCGTGATGGCCAAGCGGGCCAGGGCCCGATGGGACCACTTGCGGGAACAAACCACCGCCTGAGAGAGTTGAGCGCATCAGACTGAACTTTGGAGGTTTGATGTCCGAACAAATATCGGTGCCGGTGCTGTTCGTCCAAGAACCGATCCTGCTGCCGGGCATGGTGGTGCCGATCGGGCTCGACGACGCTGCCCGCGCGGCTGTCGATGCAGCTCAAGCGAGCGAATCCGGCAAACTGCTGATCGCGCCACGCCTGGACGACCGCTACCCCACCCACGGCGTGATCGCGTCGATCGTGCAGGTGGGCCGCGTGCCCGGCGGCGGTGCAGCCGCCGTCGTCCGCGGTGAACGGCGCGCCCACATCGGATCCGGCACCACCGGCCCCGGCGCTGCGCTGTGGGTTTTCGTGGACGAGGTCGGTGAAGATCCGGCCAACGAGTCGACAATCGCGCTGGCCGCCGAATACAAGAAACTGCTGCTGGCGATGCTGCAGCGCCGCGAAGCCTGGCAGATCGTCGACGTGGTCAACAAGATCACCGATCCCTCGGCGCTGGCCGACACCGCCGGCTACGCGTCGTACCTGACCGACGTGCAGAAGCGTCAGCTGCTGGAAACCGCCGATGTCGCCGAGCGGCTGCGGGTGCTGATCGACTGGACCGGCGAGCACCTGGCCGAGGTCGAGGTCAACGACAAGATCGCCGAGGACGTGCGTTCCGGCATGGACAAGCAGCAGAAGGAATTCCTGCTGCGCCAGCAGCTCGCGGCTATCCGCAAGGAACTGGGTGAGGGCGAACCGGAGGGGTCTGACGATTACCGGGCCCGCGTCGAAGCCGCCGACCTGCCCGAGAAAGTGCGCGAGGCCGCGCTGCGCGAGGTCGGCAAGCTGGAACGAGCCAGCGAGCAGAGCCCCGAGGGCGGCTGGATCCGCACCTGGCTCGACACCGTCCTGGACCTGCCGTGGAACGTCAAGACCGAAGATTCGACGGACCTCAAGGGGGCCCGCGAGATTCTCGACGCCGACCACCACGGGCTCGACGACGTCAAGGACCGCATCGTCGAATACCTGGCCGTGCGGGCCCGTCGCGCCCAGCGCGGCATGGCCGTCGTCGGCGGGCGTGGTTCGGGTGCCGTGATGGTGCTGGCCGGGCCGCCCGGGGTCGGCAAGACGTCACTGGGTGAGTCCGTGGCCCGCGCGCTGGGCCGCAAGTTCGTGCGCGTCGCCCTGGGCGGTGTGCGCGACGAGGCCGAGATCCGGGGCCACCGGCGGACCTACGTCGGCGCGCTCCCGGGCCGCATCGTGCGGGCCATCGGCGAGGCCGGTTCGATGAATCCCGTTGTGCTGCTGGACGAGATCGACAAGGTGGGCTCCGACTACCGGGGTGATCCGTCGGCCGCGCTGCTGGAGGTGCTGGACCCCGCGCAGAACCACACGTTCCGCGACCACTACCTGGAGCTGGACCTTGACCTGTCCGACGTGGTGTTTCTGGCGACGGCCAACGTCATCGAGAACATCCCGTCCGCGCTACTGGACCGCATGGAGCTGATCCAGCTCGACGGATACACCGAGGACGACAAGGTCGCCATCGCGCGCGACTACCTGCTCCCCCGGCAGGCCGAGCGCGCCGCGCTGACCGCCGACGAGGTGTCGGTCACCGACGCCGCCCTGCGCAAGATCGCCGCGGACTACACCCGCGAACCGGGCGTGCGGCAGTTCGAGCGATTGCTGGCCAAGGCGTTGCGCAAGGTCACCACGAAGCTCGACTCTACGGACTCGCCGATCACGATCGATGAGCCGGATCTTGTTGACTACCTGGGCCGTCCGCGGTTCACGCCGGAATCCACCGAGCGCACCGCGGTGCCCGGGGTGGCGACCGGCCTGGCCGTCACGGGCCTGGGCGGCGACGTGCTCTACATCGAGGCCAACTCGAACGAGGGCGAGCCGGGCTTGAAGTTGACCGGCCAGCTGGGCGACGTGATGAAGGAGTCGGCGCAGATCGCGCTGTCCTACGTGCGGGCGCACGCCGAGCAACTCGGCGTGGACCCGAAGGCACTCGATCGGCAGATCCACGTGCACGTGCCCGCGGGCGCGGTGCCCAAGGACGGCCCGTCGGCCGGCGTCACGATGGTCACGGCCCTGGTGTCGATGGCCACCGGACGCCAAGTGCGCGGCGACGTCGGCATGACCGGCGAGGTCACGCTCAACGGCCGGGTGCTGCCCATCGGCGGCGTCAAGCAGAAACTGCTTGCGGCCCAACGGGCCGGGCTCAAGACGGTGTTCATCCCGATTCGCAACGAGCCCGATCTCGACGATGTGCCCGCCGAGGTGCTCGAGGCGTTAGAGGTCCGGCCGATGACCGACGTCGCCGACATCATCGCAGCGGCGCTGGAACCGGCCGGGCAGGTCGCGACGGCCGCCGCCTGATGACCAACGTGCGGGTTTGTTGCTGCTGACACGGCGTGTCGGCCAACAGACCCGCACGCTCGGCGTGACCTGGATGTGACGGTCAACAGCGGGCCTGGAATCCTCGGGATGTGACGTCAGATACGACCACGGGCGAGCGGCATCTCTCCCGTCAGCTGTCCAACCGGCACATCCAGCTCATCGCGATCGGCGGGGCGATCGGCACCGGCTTGTTCATGGGCTCGGGCAAGACCGTCTCGCTCGCGGGCCCGTCGGTGATCTTCGTGTACATGATCATCGGCTTCATGCTGTTCTTCGTCATGCGGGCGATGGGCGAGCTGTTGCTGTCCAACCTGCATTACAAGTCGTTCGCCGATTTCGCCGCGGACCTGCTGGGACCGTGGGCCGGCTTCTTCACCGGCTGGACGTACTGGTTCTGCTGGATCGTCACCGGTGTCGCCGACGTGGTCGCGATCTCCGGCTATGTCACCTACTGGTGGCCGCACCTGCCGCTGTGGATCCCCGCCCTGCTGACCGTCGGCGTGCTGATCGGGCTGAACCTGCCCACGGTGCGGGCGTTCGGGGAAACCGAATTCTGGTTCGCCCTGATCAAGATCGTCGCGATCGGCGCGTTGATCGTGGTGGGTATCGTGAT
>NZ_LZTB01000080.1 GCF_001665685.1 Mycobacterium sp. 852013-50091_SCH5140682 | reverse complement strand
CGGCAGCGTCAGATGTGTATAAGAGACAGGGGGAGCGTCAGGGGCCGGGGCCGCGGCGGGATCGAACGCGGCAGGCTCGACGGCAGGAGCATCGGGAGCCGGGGCCTCAGGAGCGTTGCCGGCCGCGTTGTCCAGCGGCTGCGGCTGGTTCACCACGTTGCGCGGGGTCGAGCCCGACAGGCCGTGGCCGCATACGGGCCAGGCGCCCTTGCCCTGGCTCGCCAGAACGCGCTCGGCGACGGCGATCTGCTGATCCTTGGTGGCCATGTTGGCGGCCGGGGCGTACTGGCCGCCACCGTGTGCCGACCAGGTGCTCGGCGAGAACTGCAGCCCGCCCTGGTAGCCGTTGCCGGTGTTGATGGCCCAGTTGCCACCTGACTCACAACGAGCCACGGTGTCCCATTCGCCGTCGGTCGCGGCGGACGCCTGGCTTGCCAGGGCGAGGCTGCCTCCGGCGAGCGCGACGCCGGTCACGGCGATCTTGGCGACGTTCTTGGCTGATGAAGACGTAGTGGGCTTGCGATGCCGTCCACTCATGAGCGTGCAGGTCCTCTCGTATGCGCCCACGAGGTCAGCTGTCGGGTTCGGGCTGGAGAGGTAGCCCGGCCGGCGACGTCGAAACGACGACGGCTTCACCCCAAGGGGCCGCAAGCGGCTCCTGGTCCTTGTAGCTCGGTGGACCGGTGGGTCCCCCGCCTCCATCCAAGTTGTGCTCGTCGTTAGCCACTCGCCCGATGGATGGAGCTCGGCGCAATCGGGGGTGGCAGGTCATCCGATAGAGAGTCAGTTGACTTGGGAATGAAGGTAACGGCTCGTCGCGGTCTCGTCATCTTTTGCCGCTTCGGGCGTTTTCCCGCCGGGCAAAACTTAAAAGAGCATTAAAGCCGCAGGTTACTGAAGCGTTTCCGCAGGTCGCAGGTTCGATAAACCCGCTCGTAGCCAGCTCGTGACCATTTCGTTATGTGATGCAAATCACGTTACCCGCCGGCGAATGGGGGTAACACATCGAGGGTCTGCGGCGTTGTCACGGCGCCCGATGTGTCGCGCACCGCGACGCCATCGCACAGGTAGGAGCACCGTTTCAGCACTCGCGCGAGTTCCGCGTTGCGTTCGCCGAGCTGTCCGATGAGTTCCTCGATGGTCGTTCCCGATTTGAGACCTAACGTTTCGGTCTCGACGCCCGCAGCGGCCGCCGCGGCGGCGAAATAACGGACCGTCACTTCGACGGTGGCTGTCATCGTCAGCCTCCGATCGCGCTCATAGGCCGCTGCGGTTGCACGAAGCTCGGATCGTTGATGCCGTGCCCGGCGGGCTTGGCCCACATGGCGCTGCGCCACGCGGCCTCGATCGCAGCGTCGTCGGCGCCGCCGCGCAGCAGCCCCCGCAGATCGGTCTCCTCTGTGGAGAACAGGCAGCTGCGGATCTGGCCGTCGGCGGTCAGTCGCGTGCGGTCGCAGGCCGAGCAGAAGGCGTGTGACACCGAGGCGATGACCCCGACCGTGCCGCCCGGATGCGTCGGTCCTGGCCCGACCTGCCACAGCTCGGCGGGCGCCGAGCCGCGCGGACGAGGATCGGGCTGCAAGTCGAAGTGCTGCCGCAGGGTCTGCAGGATGCGGTCGGCGTCGACGACCGCATCGCGCTTCCAGCTGTGCCCGGCGTCCAGCGGCATCTGCTCGATGATGCGCAGTTGGTAGCCCTGCTGCAGGCAGTACCGCAGCAGGTCGACCGCGTCGTCAAGCCCGGACACCGGATCGAGAACGGCATTGACCTTCACCGGTTGCAGCCCGGCGGCCTTGGCCGCCGCCAGGCCCGCGAGCACGTCGGCCAGCCGGTCCCGGCGGGTGATCCGGGCGAAATGCGCCGCGTCCACGCTGTCCAGCGAGACGTTGATGCGGTCCAGCCCGGCTTGGCGCAGCCCGGCGGCACGGCGTTGCAGCCCGATGCCGTTGGTGGTCAGGGTGATCTCAGGACGGGGCGTCAACGCCGCGGCCGCGGCCACTACGTCTTCCAGATGGCGGGTCACCAGCGGTTCGCCGCCCGTGAAGCGCACGCTGGTGACGCCGAGCCGGGTCACGGCGATGCGCAGCAGGCGCCCCAGTTCGTCCGCGCTGAGCAGGGCCTGCCCGGGCAGCCAGTCCAGGCCTTCGGCGGGCATGCAGTAGGTGCAGCGCAGGTTGCACCGGTCAGTGAGCGAGACGCGTAGGTCGGTGGCCACCCGCCCATACGTGTCGATCAGTGGGCCGCTGGCCGGAGCGGGCTTCGTGGGCCCGCCACGGTTCACGGCGGGCAATCCGAGCCCGGTGACGGTCATACCGGCGTCCTGACCGAGTCCACCGGCACGATCTCCTTACCGAGCGGCATCAGCGACACCGGGATCAGCTTGAGGTTGGCCAGCGCCAGCGGGATGCCGACGATGGTGATCGCCATCGCGACTGCACTGACCAGGTGGCCGATGGCCAGCCAGATGCCGCACAACAGGATCCAGATGATGTTGCCGATCAGCGCGCCCGGCCGGGTGCCCGGTTTGTCGACGATGGTGCGGCCGAACGGCCACAGCGCGTAGGACGCGATGCGCAGCGAGGCGAACCCGAAGGGGATGGTGATGATCAGGATGAAGCAGATCAGCGCTGCCAGCAGGTATCCCAGCGCCAGGTACAGGCCGCCGAAGATCAACCAGATGACATTGAGTATCACTCGCATATAGGGCGCATCTCCTTCAGCGGTGGTCCAAGCCTACCGAGTAATGGGGATGAAGGAGCGAACCGCCTCAGAGTAGGATCTGCACATCGCGTTCCGGCGCAAACCGGGACGCGAACTTTGTGTGTCTCCAGTAGTGCTAACAACAACGAGCAGGTGAGTCCAGTGCCGACCGGCAGGGTTAAGTGGTACGACGCCGAAAAGGGCTTCGGGTTTTTGTCCCAAGAAGAGGGCGAGGACGTCTACGTCCGGTCTTCGGCGTTGCCTTCGGGCATCGAGGCGCTCAAGGCCGGTCAGCGCGTCGAATTCGGGGTCGCTGCAGGTCGTCGTGGTCCTCAGGCATTGAGCCTCAAGCTGATTGACCCGCCGCCGAGCCTCTCCAAGGCTCGTCGGGAAGCCGAGCGTCCCGAGCACAAGCACACTCCTGATGAGCTGCACGGCATGGTTTCGGACATGATCACGCTGCTGGAGGACACGGTTCAGCCGGAGCTGCGCAAGGGCCGGTATCCCGATCGCAAGGTCGCCCGACGGGTGTCCGAGGTGGTCAAGGCCGTCGCCAGGGAACTCGACGCCTGACGCGGTGCGGCGGGGCAGACTGGGGGTATGACCCAGGGCTCATACGTCGCCGACAAGTCATCGTCCGGAGGCGAATTCAACCGCGACACCAGCTACATCACCACCCGGATCACGCGCGACGGGGTCGACGGTTTTCCCGTCGAGGCCGGCCGCTACCGGTTGGTGGTGGCGCGCGCGTGCCCGTGGGCCAACCGGGCGATCATCGTGCGCAGGCTGCTAGGGCTGGAGGACGCACTGTCCATCGGCTTCTGCGGCCCTACGCATGACGAGCGCAGCTGGACCTTCGACCTCGACCCTGGCGGGCTCGACCCGGTGCTGAAGATCCCGCGGCTGCAGGACGCCTATTTCGCGCGGGATCCCAACTACCCCAAGGGTATTACGGTGCCCGCTGTCGTCGACGTGCCGACGGGTGCGGTGGTGACCAACGACTTCGCCCAGATGACGCTGGACTTCTCCACCGAGTGGACCGAGTTCCACCGCGACGGTGCTCCGCAGCTGTACCCCGAACCGTTGCGCGACGAGATCGATGCGGTCGCCCGGCGCATCTACACCGAGGTCAACAACGGCGTCTACCGCTGCGGTTTCGCCGGGTCACAGGAGGCGTACGACGCTGCCTACGACCGGTTGTTCACCGCGCTCGACTGGCTCTCCGAGCGCTTGGCGACCCAGCGATATCTGGTGGGCGACACCATCACCGAGGCCGACGTGCGGTTGTTCACCACGCTGGCGCGGTTCGATCCCGTGTACCACGGCCATTTCAAGTGCAACCGGTCCAAGCTCACCGAGCTGCCCGTGCTGTGGGCTTATGCCCGTGACCTGTTCCAGACCCCCGGTTTCGGTGACACCATCGACTTCGTGCAGATCAAGCAGCACTACTACATCGTGCATGCTGACATCAACCCGACGCGCATCGTCCCGAAAGGCCCCGAGCTGGCCGACTGGCTCACCCCGCACGGCCGGGAGTCATTGGGCGGCAGGCCGTTCGGCGATGGCACGCCGCCCGGGCCGACTCGCGAGTCCGAACGGGTGCCCTCCGGTCACGGTGCCGGCTGAGCCTTGTCTGGCCAGTCGGTACGTACCGACCATTCGGCGTGCGGCAGGTCGAACACGTCGCCGTTCTGATCCTGCACCAGCGTGAGCAGCTGCACGGCGATCCCGGTGAGCCGCCCACGCTGCGGGTCGACCGTCGGAATCGTCACGGCCAGAGTGGTATTCGGGCGGTAGAGCGACAGCGTCGTGTCGATCGGGTTCTCGTAGACGCGCAGCAGCCGCCACGGTGCGCGGGCGATCTCGGCGGGCACCGACAGCTGCACGGGGTGCTCTTTGTTGACCCGCAGCACGCCCTGGTTGCCTGACTGCGTGCAGTCGTTGAGGTTGAGCACCGGGCAGTACCGGAACGGCCCGACCCTGCTCAGATGCCCGTTGCTGTAGGCACTGATCTTCGGCAATTCGTCGTGTCCGCGACTCAGCTGCGACACCGCCACGGCCGTGCCGGCAGCCGCCACCACGACGATCACCGCGAGGATGGCCAGGAATCGCCTCATCGCGGCATGTCCGTCGTGCTCGCCATCGCGGGTCCTCCGCCTTCCTGTTGGGCCAGCACCGGGCGGTTACCGCCGAGGCCGGGGATCAGTGACTCGCCGCGGTAGCTCACGATGGTCTGCGCGAGACCGAGTATCAGCACGGCGGTGATGGTAGTGAACCCGACGGTGAGGTCGGTGTAGATCAGCACGCCCGTCGCGCCACCGGCCACCCAGGCCAGCTGCAGAACCGATTCGGAGCGGCCGAAGGCCGATGCGCGCGACTCCTCGGGCAGATCGTCTTGCAGCGACGCGTCCAGCGATGCCTTGGCGATCGCGCTGGCGGCCGAGGTCACCAGCGTGGCGCCCGCCGCGACGAGAAGGTTGCCGGTCAGTGCGGTGGCCAGCGCGACGGCGGTGACGGCGACGGAGGCGCGCACCACCAGTTGGGCGGGGTGGCCGAGTTTGAGCCGGGCGGCGGCGATGTTGCCGCCGAAGTTGCCGATGCCTGCTGCGGCTCCGATCAGGCCGAGCATCAGCAGCTGTTGCCAGCCGGTGGCGTCGTGCGACTTGGCCACGAACGCCGGGTACAGGAACAGGAATCCGACCATCACCTTGATGGTGCAGTTGCCCCACAGCGCGGTGATGGTGTTGCGGCCCATGGGCTGCCGCGCCGCCTTGGTCTTGCCGGGCCGCCGCAGGTCACCCGGGCCGCCGTGATAGCTCAGCGTCGTGGGCACCTCGCCTTCGGTGACCTCGACCCACTTCGGGATCCGCATGGCCAGCACCGCACCGGCCGCCGAGACGACGGCGACGACGTAGAGCGCACCGGGCAGATGCACGACGCTGAGCAGATATTCGGCGGCCGCGGCGATACCGCCGCCCACCACGGTTCCGCCGAGCAGCCCGAAGGTGGTCAGCCGGGAGTTGACCCGGACGAGGTCGATGCTCGGCGGCAGCACGCGGGGTGTGACGGCACTGCGCAGCACCGAGAACGATTTGGACAGCACCATCATCCCGAGCGCGCACGGGTAGAGCACCCACGACGGGTAGCTGCCCGAATCGCCGTCGTAGTTGGCGATCAGGACCACGATCAGCACCGTGCGCAGTGCGAACGACGCCGCCAGCGCCACCCTGCGGCCGTGCTGCAACCGATCGAGGGCGGGCCCGATCAGCGGTGCGATCACAGCGAACGGGGCGATGGTGATCAGCAGGTACAGCGCCACCTTGCTCTTGGATTCACCGCTGGCCGCGGCGAAGAACAGCGTGTTGGCCAGGGCGACGGCCATGGCCGCGTCGACGGCGAAGTTGGCCACCACCGGCCAGGTCAGCGCGGTCAGCCCGGATTTGTCGGCGCCGTCGGCGGTGGCCGCGCGGTGCACGAACCCATACATCCGCGAACCCATCTCACGGCTGCGCGCGGCCGCGGCACGGGTCACTGTCACCTTTTCCCCGGCCGCGGAGCCGACGCGCGGCTGCGGGTCGGAGCGATCGGAGCGGTAGCTGCCGGCCTGCTCGTCGTCCAGCGGCGGCAACCAGCGGTTGGAGCTCGGGCCCGACGGCCGGCGGGGGCGCCGGGGCGTCTCGTCGCTGGGGTAATTGGCCATGCCGGGATGCTCCGCGCCACGATCGGCCGGCGGCCGCGGCGGGTAGTAGGTCACCCCTCGATTCTCGCCTATGCGGGCCCGGCGGGGTGCATGGGCGACCGGTGTGGCTTTCGACCGAACCAGTCAGGCACTATGGATGACGATGGAAAGCGTGACCGAACCTGCTGAGCAGGCCGCCGAGCAGGTTTCCGAGCCGGCTGAGATTGCTGAGCAGGCCGAAACCCCTGAGCAGGCCGTGGAATCCGAGCAGGCACCCGAGGCCGAGCAGGCCCCCGAGGCCGAGCCGGCGACGGATGCTGTGCCTGCGCCGGGCCTTGAGGCGTTGCTGATGGGTGCGGTGGACCAGGCGCGCGCGGCGTTGGCCGAGTTCAGCGGCGCGGAGACGGTCGGGGAGTACCTCGGTGCCACGTTCGAAGATCCCAGCTCGGCGACCCATCGCTTCCTGGCGAACTTGACGGGCTACCGCGGTTGGCAGTGGGCGGTCGTGATGGCGGCGTACCCGGGCGCCGACCACGCCACCATCAGTGAACTTGTTCTCGTGCCGGGGCCGACGGCGCTGCTGGCGCCGCAATGGGTGCCGTGGCAGGAGCGGGTGCGGCCGGGCGATCTCGGTCCCGGTGACCTGCTGGCTCCGCCGGCCGAAGATCCGCGCCTGACCCCGGGTTTCATGGCGACGGGCGACCCGCTGATCGACGACACCGCGGTGGAGCTGGGACTCGGCCGCCGCCAGGTGCTCAGCCCCTTCGGTCGCGCCGAGGCCGCACAGCGATGGCACGACGGCGACTACGGCCCGGGTTCCGCGATGGCCCGGTCGACCCGCAGGGCGTGTCGCGACTGTGCCTTCTACCTTCCGCTCGGCGGTGCGCTCGGCGTGATGTTCGGCGTGTGCGCCAACGAACTCTCCGCTGACGGCCATGTCGTCGAGGCGAACTACGGTTGCGGTGCCCATTCGGACACCCCGCCCCCGCCGGGGACGGGTTCCCCGCTGTACGAGCCGTACGACGACGGGGTCCTCGACCTCGCCGATTAGCGCTCGGCGGCCGCCTTGATGCGGGCCAGCGAGGCGTTCATACCCTCGACCAGTTCGTCCTCGAAGTTCGGTACCCCGCCCATGAACGCGTCGATGAGCGCATTGGAGATGGGCTTCACACCGTTCTCGGCGTGGCGGCTCTCGATGACCCGGGTGCCCGATTCGGTGGGCTGCAGCTCATAGGACCAGATGGTGTTGTTGATGTCGACCTTGAACGCCAGTTTCTGCTGCGGGATGACCTCGGTGATGGTGCTGGTCGTGGGCCAGTAGGTGAACTTGCGCTTGTTGAGATTGAGCGTGCGGGCGCCCGGCCGCAGCGGCCCGCGCAGCTTCATCACCCGACATTGCGGGCTCCATTGCGGCATCCGGCTCAGATCCGAGATCAGCGCCCACACCTTGTCGACCGGGGCATCGATGTCGATCTGGGCCTGCAGCAGTGGGGCAGCCATGGTTCTCCTCAGGTCAATCCGCGTTGGGCACCGCGCGCTCCGCGGCGCACGGCGTGACGTTGCCACAGGAAGATCGACGTGCCCAGGAGGCCGATGGCCAAGCCCGCCAGCGACAGTGGCCGCCAGGTGTGCAGGGCCGGCACGGTGAAGGCCAGGACGGTCGTGATCAGCCATCCCGCCGCGATCACCACGATCACCGGCCACGGCTCAAGGAGCGACGCGGGTAACGGCGGCGGCTGCGGCTCGTCGGTCATCGCTGACCAAAGTACTCGAAGACCGGCGGGCCAGGCACTCAGTACTATTTGCCGTGTGAAAGACCCGAATGCTCGGCTGGCGAGTGACCTGGCCCTGGCCGTCATGCGGTTCACCCGGCAACTGAGAGTCCGGCGCTCGGACTCGGCGGTCTCGCTGACCCAGCTCTCGGCGCTGTCGACATTGGCCAAAGAGGGTTCCATGACACCGGGAGAATTAGCTGTGCGTGAGCAGGTGCGCCCGCCGTCGATGACCAGGGTGATCGCGGCGCTGGCCGAGCAGGGCCTGGTGGAGCGCAGTGCCCATCCCGTCGACGGCCGCCAGGTGATGGTCTCGGCCCTGCCCGCGGGCGTCAGCCTGATCGAGGCCGAACGCCGGGCCACCCAGGACTGGCTCAAGGATCGGTTGGCTCGGCTCGACCCCGACGAACGCGAAACACTGGTTGCGGCGGCCGATCTGATCTCGGCGATGGTCGACGACGGCGCGTGAGCGCACTTCAGGTCATCGACATCGAGGATCCCGCCGACCCGCGTCTCGACGATTTCCGCGATCTCAACAGCGTCGACCGACGGCCGGATCTGCCCAGCGGCAAGGGCCTGGTCATCGCCGAGGGAGTGTTGGTGGTGCAGCGCATGCTTGCCTCGCGGTTCGTGCCGCGGGCACTGCTCGGCACCGACCGGCGACTCGGGGAACTCGCCGACGACCTCGCCGGTGTACCTGTCCCGTTTTACCGGGCCAGCGCGGAGGTGATGGCCACCGCCATCGGCTTCCACCTCAACCGGGGGGTACTGGCCTCGGCGTCCCGGCCGCCGGAGCTGTCGGTGGCCGACGTGATCTCCGATGCCCGGACCGTGGTGGCGCTCGAGGGCGTCAACGACCACGAGAACCTCGGTTCGATCTTCCGCAACGCGGCGGGGCTCGCGGTGGACGCCGTGGTGTTCGGCGCGGGATGTGCCGACCCGCTGTACCGCCGCGCGGTGCGGGTGTCGATGGGTCATGCCCTGCTGGTGCCGTTCGCCCGGGCCCAGTCCTGGCCGGCGGATCTGAAGATATTGCAGGACAACGGGTTCCGTGTTCTCGCCATGACGCCGGATTCGGCCGCGGCGACGCTGCCGGAGGCGATGGCGGATCTGCAGTCCGAGCGCGTGGCGATCCTGGTCGGCGCCGAGGGGCCGGGGCTCACCGAGCACACCATGCGGACCAGTGATGTGCGCGTGCGGATCCCGATGTCGCGCGGCACCGATTCGCTCAACGTCGCCACTGCCGCGGCGCTGGCGTTCTATGAGCGGGCCAGGCTCTCGGAGCCGACGTAGATTGAATCCGTGACCGACGATTCGACACCGTGGGGGACCGGGCTGACCGTGGCCGGATTCGTGGCCGCGGTGCTCGCGGCGGCCATCGTGGTCCTCGGCCTCGGCCTCACTCGGGTGCACCCGCTGCTGGCGATCGGCCTGAACATGGCGGCGGTCGGCGGCCTCGCACCGACCGTGTGGGGTTGGCGGCACCGGCCCGTGTGGCGCTGGTTCGTCCTCGGGGCCGGGGCAGGCGTGGCCGTCGGCTGGATCGCCCTGCTGGCGGCAGTCCTGTCGCAGTGAGGCGTCAGGCCGGCGTGGCGGTCGCGCCGTCGCTGCTGGCCAAGTCCCAGGTGTCGTTCTCGGTGCGCGGCATGAGCCCCTCCAGATATATAGCTAGACTAGTTATTAGTCACTATAACTAACTGATGAGGGTTTCGGCGAGTCGCGTGCGCCACGCCGCCACGTCGTCGGCGCCCAGAATCCGCAAGACCACCTGATCGGCCCCGGCGGCGTGATACTCGGCGATGCGCTCTGCGATCCGCCCGGGCGAACCCCAGGCTGCGATCCCGTCGAGCAACCGGTCGCTGACGGTGTCGATATCGGCCGCCGTGAACCCCTGTCGCAGCAGATTGCGCCGGTAGCCGCCCTGCGCCGTCAGAAACTCGAGCGGTCCGGCGGCCGCCCGGCGAGCCGTCTCGGGGTCGGTGACCGGGATGACCATCAGCAGCACCGCCAGTGTCCTGTCGTGTCCCAACGCCGACCGGGCTTCGGCGACGTAGGAGGGCGTCACCAGGAACGGGTAGGCGCCACGGGCCCGGTCCCGCGCCAGCGCCAGCATGTTCGGTCCCAGCGCGGCCAGCATTCGGTTGTCGACGCCGACGGCGTCCAGCTCGTCGAGGTAGGCGTTGAGCGTGGCGACCGGATGGGGTCCGTGCGCGCCGCCCAGCCCGACGATGAAGCGGCCGGGATCGGTGCCTTCGAGCTCGGTGTGCGTGGCGATGACGTCGGCAGCAGGCACCCGCACCACCGGGATGATGCCCGTGGCCACCGCGATCGTGCGGGTCGCGCGCACCGCCACCGAGACCATCGGCAGGTTTCCGGAACGCCACAGCGTGGCGTAGCCGAGGCTTTCGGCGTGTTGCGCCTCGTCGGCCACGAGGGACGCGTCATCGGTGAACGGATTGCTGGTCGCCAAGCCGATCGAGGTCATGCACCGACGCTATGACCTCAAGATTGGTTCAGGTCAACCTCAGCGCTGGCCGCCGGACGAACGGACACCCAGCAGCACGTCCTCCCAGGCCGGCACGGCGGGCCGCGCCTTACGTGAACGTGCGGGCTTCGGCGGCGCAGGCTCGGTCGCGACGGGTTCGGGTTGCTGCACCGGCGCGGCGACCGGCTCGGGAACGGGCGTCGGCGCGGGCGCATCGAAGTCGAGCTGCGGCAGCGACGCCACCGGGCGCAGCGGCCGGTTGAAGTCCGGATTGATCAGTTCGAGGGCGGTGTCGTCGGATGCGGTGACGGTTCCGCCGTGCGCGCCCGGGGTGAACCGGAAGTGCGCGACGTTGTCGGAACGTCCCGCCTTCCACGACAGCTGCACGGTCCACCGACTGTCCTCGTTGCGCCAGGCGTCCCAGCTGGTGGCGTCCGGGTCGAGCCCGCGGGCGACAAGCGCCGTGGTCACGGTCTCGAGCAAGGTCAGCACCGCGGGCCCGTCGGCGAGCACGGGATGTGCGGCGGTGGCCAGCTCCGCTGCCCGGGCACGCTCCAGTAGCACCGGGTGAGCGAACCGTTCCACGCGTTCGATCGGTACGCCTGCGGCAGCTGCCAGCTGCTCCACCGAGGCTCCTGCGCGGATCTTGGCTTGAATCTCCTTGGGACGCAGCACGCTGTGCACCTCTAGATCCATCTGGGTTTGATTCGAGGCGACTCGGTCACCACGCGCCGCGGCACGCAGTCGATCATCGACGCGCACACTGAACAACTCCGAGGAGTCGTCGGTTTCACAGATGATGCGCTTGCCGTCGACATCGAGCCCGACGACTTTGAGTTCTCGCATTACCGACCTCCTTGGCGCACCATACTGCGTTATCAGCCCGTAACCGTGCTGACACGCGGTAGCGGCGTCAGAGGCGTTCGACGACCCAGTCCACGCAGCGGGTCAGCGCGCTGACATCGTCAGGGTCGACCGCTGGGAACATGCCGATGCGCAGCTGGTTGCGGCCCAGCTTGCGGTACGGCTCGGTGTCGACAATGCCGTTGGCCCGCAACGTCTTCGCCACGGCCGCGGCATCCACGGAGTCGTCGAAGTCGATGGTGCCGACCACCTGCGAGCGCAGCGCCGGATCGGTGACGAACGGGGTGGCGAACGAGGTGCCCTCCGCCCACGAGTACAGCCGCTGCGACGAATCCGCGGTGCGCTTGACGGCCCAGTCCAGCCCGCCGTTGCCGTTCAGCCAGTCGATCTGCTCGGCCAGCAGCACGAGCGTGGCGATGGCCGGGGTGTTGTAGGTCTGGTTCTTGACGCTGTTGTCCACCGCGATCGGCAGGGACAGGAAGTCGGGCACCCAACGATCGGTGGCAGCGATGGCCTCGATGCGGGCCAGCGCGGCGGGGGAGAGCACCGCGATCCACAGGCCGCCGTCGCTGGCGAAGTTCTTCTGCGGGGCGAAGTAGTAGGCGTCCACGTCGGTGATGTCGACCGGCAGTCCGCCTGCCGCCGAGGTGGCGTCGATGAGGACGAGCGCGTCGCCGTCGGGACGCTGGACCGGCACCGCGACACCCGTCGAGGTCTCGTTGTGTGCCCACGCGACGACGTCGACCGACGGATCAGAGGTCGGTGTGGGCGCGCTGCCCGGATCGGCCTTGAGGATGATCGGGTCGCCGACGAACGGGTTTTTGGCGACGCACGAGGCGAACTTCGAGCTGAACTCGCCGTAGGTCAGGTGCAGCGATCGCTTGTCGACCAGGCCGAACGCCGCGGCGTCCCAGAACGCCGTCGAGCCGCCGTTGCCCAGCACCACCTCGTAGCCGTCGGGCAATGAGAACAACGCACGCAGCCCGTCGCGCACCCGGCCGACCAGATTCTTCACCGGGGCCTGCCGGTGGCTGGTGCCGAACAGGTCCCCGGCCGCGGCCAGCGCAGTCAGCTGCTCGGGGCGCACCTTGGACGGTCCACAGCCGAAACGGCCGTCGCGGGGCTTGAGGTCGGCGGGAATCGTCAATTCAGCCATGGGACCAGCTTAAAGTGTCAGAATCCGCGCTCCACCGGGGGTGACGGCGATGGTGTGCTCACTGTGGGCGGTGCGCGCGCCGGTCGCGGTGCGCAGGGTCCAGCCGTCGGAGTCGTGCACGTAGTCGTCGGTGCCGTCGGCGATCAGCATCGGCTCGATGGCGATCACCAGGCCGGACCGCAGCTTGAGGCCCTTGCCGCGCAGGCCCTCGTTGGGGACGTGCGGCGCCTCGTGCATGGTGCGGCCGATGCCGTGACCACCGTGATCGGCGAGCAGGCCGTAGCCGGCCTGACGTGCCACGGTTGAGATGGCGTGGCCGACATCACCGAGAGTGTTGCCGGGCCGGGCCGCCGCGATACCGGCCGCGAGCGCCGCGTCGGTGGCCTTGATCAGCTCGGTGTCGCCGGGCCGCGGCGTGCCGACGACGAAGCTGCGGGCGGCGTCGCCGCACCAGCCGTTCAAGATTGCCCCGAAGTCCACCGAGACCAGGTCGCCGTCGGCGAGCACGGTGTCGCCGGGCACGCCGTGGACGACGGCGTCGTTGACGCTCACGCACAGCACCGCGGGGAACGGGCTGGGAGCCCAGCGGGGGTGGTAGTTGAGGAAGGGGGAAGTGGCGCCGTGGGCGGCCAGCACGTCGGCCGCTACGCGGTCCAGATCGGCTGTCGTGCGCCCCGGAGCGGCCTCTGCCACCACCGCTCGCAATGCCTCTGCGACGACAGATCCGGCGGCCGTCATGGCCGCTATCTCGGTTTCTGTCTTCAGTTCGACCACGTCATCCACCCTCCCGGCAAACTTTTGAAATCCGACGTAGACATTTAGTCGATACCTGCGGTACCGTTATACACAAGGCAGGTAGATGTAAACCTCATAGGAGAGGGAGAGGTCTGCAATATGGCTCGGACCAAGATGATCAGGCGCTGGCGCAAGAACATGGACGTCACCGACGACACTGAGTACGTCGACATGCTCACCACACTGTCCGAGGGGTCGGTGCGGCGCAACTTCAATCCCTACGTCGACATCGAGTGGGGTTCGCCAGAGTTTGCTGTCACGCCCAACGATCCCCGCTGGGTGCTGCCGGCGACCGACCCGATCGGTGGCCACCCGTGGTACCAGGCTCAGCCGTTGCAGCGGCAGATCGAGATCGGCATGTGGCGGCAGGCCAACGTCGCCAAGGTCGGCCTGCACTTCGAGAACATCCTGATCCGCGGCCTCATGGAGTACTCGTTCTGGGTGCCCAACGGCTCGCCGGAGTACCGGTACTGCTTGCACGAATCCGTCGAGGAGTGCAACCACACCCTGATGTTCCAGGAGATGGTCAACCGCATCGGCAAGGACGTGCCGGGCATGCCGCGGCTGCTCAAGTGGCTGCAGCCGCTGATCCCGCTTGCGGCGGGTCCGCTGCCCATCCCGTTCTTCTTCGGCGTGCTCGCCGGCGAGGAGCCCATCGACCACACGCAGAAGAACGTGCTGCGCGAGGGCAAGGAACTGCACCCGATCATGGAGCGGGTGATGGCCATCCACGTCGCCGAGGAGGCCCGCCACATCTCGTTCGCACACCAGTACCTGCACAAGCGGGTGCCGCACCTGCGTCGCCGTCAGCGCTGGCTGCTGTCGCTGTTCGTGCCGCTGACCATGCGCATCCTGTGCTCGGCCATCATCGTGCCGCCGCGTGCGTTCTGGAAGGAATTCGACATCCCGCGCTCGGTCCGCAACGACCTGTTCTTCGACGCGCCCGAATCCCGCAAGATGCTGCGCGACATGTTCGGTGACGTGCGGATGCTGTGCACCGACACCGGACTGATGAACCCGATCGCCAAGATCATGTGGAAGATCTGCAAGATCGACGGACCGCCGAGCCGCTACCGCAGCGAACCGCAGCGCGAGCACCTCGTCGCTGTCGCGTAACCGACGAGAGCCTCCACTGTGCCCCATGTGATCACCCAGTCGTGTTGCAGCGACGGATCCTGTGTTTACGCGTGCCCGGTCAACTGCATCCATCCGTCGCCGGATGAGCCGGGCTTCGCGACCGCCGAGATGCTCTACATCGATCCCGATGCGTGCGTCGACTGCGGTGCGTGCGTGAGCGCGTGCCCGGTCGGCGCCATCGCGGCGGACACGCGGCTGACCGAGAACCAGCTGCCGTTCATCGAACTCAATGCCGCGTTCTATCCCAAGCGGGAAGGCAAGCTGCCGCCGACGTCCAAATTGGCGCCGGTCCTCGAGGCGCCGAAGATCGACCGGCGCTCAGGTGGACCCTTGACCGTGGCCATCGTGGGTTCAGGGCCGGCTGCGATGTATGCCGCCGATGAACTGCTGACGCAAAAAGGCGTGCGGGTCAACGTCTTCGAGAAGCTGCCGACGCCCTACGGGCTGGTGCGGGCCGGTGTTGCGCCCGACCATCAGAGCACCAAGCGGGTGACCAAGCTGTTCGACACCATCGGCAGGCAGCGCAATTTCCGATTCTTCCTCAACGTCGAGGTCGGCAAGCATCTGACGCATGCCGAGCTGCTCGAACACCATCACGCCGTGCTGTACGCGGTCGGGGCGCCGAACGACCGGCGCCTGGACATCGAGGGCATGGACCGCCCGGGTACCGGAACGGCCACCGAGATGGTGGCCTGGATCAACGGGCATCCCGAGTTCACTGATCTGCCGGTGGATCTCACGCACGAACGGGTCGTGATCGTCGGCAACGGCAACGTCGCGTTCGACGTCGCCCGGATCCTCACGACCGATCCGGATGTGTTGGCCGGCACCGACATTTCTGATCACGCGCTGGCTGCTCTGCGGGGCTCGCGGGTACAGGAAGTCGTAATCGTGGCCCGCCGCGGCCCGGCGTTCTCGGCATTCACCCTGCCCGAGCTGATCGGGCTGACCTCGACGTGCGAGGTCGTGCTGGACGCGGCCGACCATGCGCGCGTGGTCGCCGATCTCGCGTCCGAGAAGGATCCGCTGACCCGCGGCAAGCTGGAGATCCTCGCCAAGCTGGGCGATGCCTCGGCCCCGATCGCCACGCCGCGGATCCGGTTGGCCTACCAGCTGACGCCGCAGCGGGTGCTGGGTGACGCCCGCACGAGCGGTATCGAGTTCGGCGTCACCGGCACAGACCAGACGTGCACCATCGAGGCCGGGCTCGTGCTCACCTCGATCGGCTACCGCGGCAAGGCCATTGACGCGTTGCCGTTCGACGACGACGCTGCTGTCGTGCCGAACGACGGTGGCCGCGTGCGTGGCGCCTCAGGTGCGTATGTGGCGGGCTGGATCAAGCGCGGGCCCACCGGTTTCATCGGCACCAACAAGTCATGTGCGTCGGAGACGGTGCACAACCTCGTCGCCGATTACAACGACGGGGTCCTGGCGGCTCCGGTGCGCAAGCCGGGGGAGCTTGAGAAGCTGGTGCACCGCCGCCAGCCCGACGTGGTGGACGCCGCGGGGTGGCACGCCATCGACGCGGCGGAGATCGCGCGTGGCGGCGACGAGCGTCCCCGCGACAAGTTCACCACCGTCGAGGCCATGCTCGCCGCAGCCGCGACGGCACCGAAACCGACTGTGCGCCAACGTCTTGTAGCGAGCCTGCAGGCGCACTGAACTCCGACGGAGCTGTCACACCCGCCACTTTGGCACCGGTGAGCCGAGCGGCACCCGACCTGGAATCGAGCTACCGCCGGCGGTACCACATTTTGTGATACTGCGGGCGGTGGCGCATTTCGAAGTCCACCAACGCCTGCAGGCCCGGTACGGCTGTGACGCCTGTGACCAGTGCCCGCATCGCGTCACTCGAAGCCCGGGCCGTGCAGTGGTTCGCCGAAGCTCATCGCGAGGTTCAGCAACGGGTCGACGGTGCGCACGGCGAGCTCGACCCGCTCGGACAACGATCCCGTCAAGAGCACCCATGAGTGTCCGGCGGCCGTGAGCGCATCGGCGAACCAGCCGGTCATGGCTGCCCGGATGTCCAGGTCGCCCTCGCGCATCCCGTCGTCGTGCCACGGCACGTCCGTGTGGTCGGTGAGCAGATAGACCGCGCGCCGCGGTACCCGCGTCCACGCCTGATCGGTGCGCGCGCCCGTTCCAAGGTAACGACGCTCCCACACCGAGGTGGCGAACGCGTCGGTGTCGCACAGCAGGATCGGGGAACCGGTGCGGGCCGCGGCCTCCTCCCGTCGGTTCTGTTCGATTCCGATGGCATCGAAATCGGCGTGGCCCCAGGCTAATTCGGTGATCGCTCGGTCGGGTTGCCGCTGCCACACCACCTCGGTGTGTTCCCGGCCGTATTCCTCGACGGCGCGGGTCGTGGCCCAGACGCCGCCGCGCGCGGAGTAGTGCTGCTGCAGCCGGGTGGCGACGGTCGTCGTGCCGGTCGACTCGGCGCCGAGCACGACGACGCGCGTGGTGAGCCCCGCACGGGTGGCCGGGGCCAGCTCGAGCCACCGTCCAGCGAGGTCGCGGCGGACGGCCGAGGCGCTGACCGGGCTGCGGGTGATCCGCACGCACGCGGCGTCGAACCAGCGCGCCAGCTCGTCGCCGTAGTCGTCGCCGCAGAACACCGCGTCGACCTCGGGTGGGCAGCCCGCGGCCCGCAATCCGGCCCGCATGGCCGCCACCTGCGCGGCCCACACGCGTTGATCGGTGACGTCAAGCGGTGCGTCGCACGGGATCCCGGCAACGGTGACGTTGCCCTGCGTGCTGTGGGTGTCACGGAGCCAGGCCACCCGGTCGGCCAGCGGCACGGTCTCCGGCGCCGCGGCCATCACCAGCACACTCACCCGGTCGCAGCGGGCGGAGGCGGCCTCGATCACGGCGTGGTGGCCGCGATGCGGCGGATAGAACTTGCCGATGAACAGGCCGTGACCGAACTCGCTCACGCCACCCGCACCTTGCGCCAGGACTGCAACCCGGACAGGCACAGTGCCAGGAACACCACGTAGATCGCCGCGGTCAGGTTGAGATCGCGGCTCAGGTAGAGCGGCACGTAGATACAGTCCGCGGCGATCCAGAAGTACCAGGTCTGCAGATACTTGCCGTTCAGCAGCCACTGCGCCACCAACGACAGGGAAGTGGTCAGCGCGTCGAGAAACGGGGCAGAATCGTGCGCCGCCCGCAGGATGACCGTCAGCGCCGCCGTTGCGGCCACGACAACGCCGATGCACCAACCAATTTGGTCCGGGCGGGCCCGGGTGACCATCAATGGGGTTCGGCCCGCGTTGCCGTACAGCCACTGCCACCACCCGGCGAATCCCAGGGCGATGTAGAGCACCTGCAGCCCGGCGTCGGCCCAGAGCCGAGCCGAGGCGAACAGCACCAGGAAGAACACGCAATTGGCGATGCCGACCGGGAAATTGGCGATGTGGCGGCGCACGGTCAGCGCCACACACGCCCCTCCGGTGACGAAGCCCAGCAGCTCGGCCCAACTCACGGCGTCACCGCCCAATACAAACAGCGTGGCATTGAGCGGCTGCACCAACTGCGCCAGCCAGTCCAGCATCGACCCTCCCCCCCGGTTCTCGCGTCGAGACTAACCGGGCCTGCTGGGACGGCCGATACTGGTGAGGCCGGAGTGTCCTACTGCTGGTTCTGCATGGCCGCGGCGATCTCCTCGGGGCTCACCTCACGCACCGGCTGACCCAGCGACCACTGATGTCCGAACGGATCACGCACCATGCCGTAGCGGTCACCCCAGAACTGGTCCTCCAGCGGCATGACGACCTCGGCGCCTGCCTCGACCGCCTGCGCGAACTTGGACTCGACGTCGGTGACGGTCAGATGGATGGTGACGGGTGTGCCGCCGAGGGCCTTCGGCGTCGTCGACTTGCCGCCGTTGAACTCGGGGAAATCGTCGTTGAGCATCACGGTGGAGCCGTTGATGGTGAGTGCCGCGTGGATGAGCTTGCCGTCGGGACCGGGTACGCGGCCCAGCTCGGTGGCACCGAATGCCTTGACGTAGAAGTCGATAGCGGCGGCGGCGTCGTCGACGACCAGATGCGGCAACACTGCGGGGGTTACTTCGATGGCCATAGTGTGGACTCCTGTCTCATTGTGGGCGGACCCCAATGCAGACCCGCCGGGCGGACGGATCTCATCGCGGCTCTCCCCATGCAAGCACGGGAGTCTGACATTCACGTGACGGAGAAGGGCTGCGGCAACGGGGTCCGGCCGGTCAACGCTCGCAGCACGGTGTCGCCTTCGCCCAGCGCGACCGAGATGCGGGTGGCCAACACCGCTGCCGCCTCCAGCGCCTCGGACGGCAGGTCTGCCGTCACGCCGGCTGCCGCGGCGATGTCGAGGCTGTGCACGGTCAGCTCGAAGATGCGGGTCTGCAGGTAGGCGCTCAACCGGATGCCCAGACCGCCGATCACCGTGATCAAGGGGTCGCCCGCGTCGGCGACGTCGGCGAGGGTCCGAGCCGACAGCTGCTCGATGGCGGCGACGGGGTCGTCACCCAGATCCCGGCCCGCCTGCCTGCCGCGCTCCATAATGGCCGCGGCGCCGCTGCTGGACATGTAGTCGCGGATCTTCACGTAGTACTCGACCGCACTGGACACGTCCTCGTCGGTGGCGGGGGTGCGCAGATACGTGCTGACCGTGACGAACGACCGTGAGGTGTGGCCGATCAGGGCGCGCATGTCCCACTCGCCCAGGCCGGGCCCGTCCCATGCCGCGGCCGGGAGCGACTGCACCAGCCGCGTGAAAGCCTGTGCCGCCGAGGCGAATACGTCGGCCGTCACACCGAGGCCGCTCGCGCCACGGCCAGCTCGTCCCAGCCGGGGACGTCCTGCACGCTGCGCGGATCGGGGCCGACGTAGATGGCCGCGGGCCGCACCAGCTTGCCGAGGCGTTTCTGTTCGAGGATGTGCGCACACCAGCCGGCGGTACGACCGCAGGTGAACATCGCGGGCATCATCTTCGCCGGTACCCGGGCGAAGTCCAGGATGACCGCGGCCCAGAACTCGACATTGGTCTCGATGGCCCGATCGGGCCTGCGTTCGCGCAACTCGGCCAGCGCGGCCTGTTCCAGCGCGGCGGCCACCTCGAAGCGCGGTGCCTCCAGGCGTTTGGCGGTGGCCCGCAGCACCCGGGCCCGGGGGTCCTCGGCGCGGTACACCCGGTGGCCGAAGCCCATCAGCTTGCCGCCGCTGTCCAGGATCGATTTGACCACCGCGCGGGCGTCGCCGGTGCGCTCGACCTCCTCGATCATCGGCAGCACCCGCGCCGGTGCGCCACCGTGCAGCGGGCCGCTCATCGCGCCGACCGCGCCGGAGAGCGCCGCGGCCACGTCGGCTCCGGTTGACGCGATGACCCGGGCGGTGAACGTCGAGGCGTTCATCCCGTGCTCGGCCGCGGTCACCCAGTAGGCGTCGATGGCCTCGACGTGCCGGGGATCCGGCTCGCCCTGCCAGCGGGTCATGAAACGTGCTGTGACAGTGGCACATTCATCGATCTGGCGTTGGGGGACCGCGGGTTGGTAGATGCCCCGGGCGGATTGCGCGACATAGGAAAGCGCCATCGCCGATGCGCGGGCCAGCTGATCGCGCGCAGTCTGATCGTCGATGTCGAGCAGCGGTGCGTAGCCCCAGATCGGGGCCAGCATCGCCAGCCCGGCCTGGACGTCGACCCGCACGTCGCCGCTGTGGATGGGCAGCGGGAACGGTTCTGCGGGCGGCAGGCCGGCGCCGAAGCGGCCGTCGACCAGCAGTCCCCACACGTCGCCGAAGGTGACGTGTCGGTTGACGAGCTCTTCGATGTCCACGCCGCGGTAGCGCAGCGCGCCACCGTCCTTGTCCGGTTCGGCGATCTCGGTGGTGAAGGCGACAACGCCTTCGAGGCCGGCGACGAACTCTTCCGGTACGGCTGCCATGGCCCGATTCTCGCACCCGGGCGGGCGTAGCGTGGGCGCGGTGGCAACTCCGGACAATCATGATCTGGCGGCGATGCGGGTCGAGTATGTGGAGAAGGACGGCTGCGGCGACCTCGACGCCGATTGGCTCGGCGACGATCCCGCGACAGGCTGGCTGACGCTTCTGCGTACCTGGCTCGGCGATGCCCAGCGGGCCGGGCTGGCCGAGCCGAACGCCATGGTGGTCGGCACGGTCGACGCGCAGGGAAGGCCCGTGACCCGCACGGTGTTGTGCAAGGGCGTGGACGAATCCGGCATCACCTTCTTCACCAATTACGACTCCGCCAAAGGCGAGCAGCTGGCCGCCAACCCGTATGCGTCGGCCACCTTCCCGTGGTTCGGCCTGGGTAGGCAGGTGCATGTCCGCGGTCCGGTGAGCAAGGTGTCGGCCGACGCGACCGCCGAGTACTGGTCCAAGCGGCCCCGCGGATCGCAGCTCGGCGCCTGGGCGTCGCATCAGTCCTTTCCCATCGGATCGCGCGCCGAGCTCATGGACCAACTGGCCGAGGTGACCGAGCGGTTCGCCGAACTCGACCGGGTCCCGGTCCCGCCGAATTGGGGCGGTTACCTGATCAGCCCGGAGGTGGTCGAGTTCTGGCAGGGCCGGGAGAACCGGGTGCACAACCGGATTCGCGTCCAGGACGGCCGCGCGCAACGCCTCCAGCCGTAGTGAGAAAGTTCTTCGCCGACACCACCCCTCTGCGCAACCCCGACTTCCGGCGCTTGTGGGTGGCAGGCATACCGACCGTCATCGGCGCCAATCTGACGATCTTCGCGGTGCCGGTGCAGCTGTACGTGCTCACCCAGAACTCGGCCTACGTCGGGCTGGCCGGGTTGTTCGCCCTGGTGCCCCTGGTGGTGTTCGGGCTGTGGGGCGGCGCGTGGGCTGACGCGATGGACCGCAGGCTGCTGCTCATCATCGCTTCGGTCGGACTGGCCGTCGCGTCGGTGCTGCTGTGGGTGCAGGCCGCGCTGGCCATGGACAACGTGTGGGTGGTGCTGGGCCTGCTGTCGGTGCAGCAGGCGTTCTTCGCGATCAACAGCCCGACCCGCTCGGCGGCGATCCCGCGGATGCTGCCCGGCGAACAACTGCCCGCCGCGAACTCGCTGAACATGACGGTCTTCCAGTTCGGTGCCATCGTCGGCCCGCTGCTGGCCGGGCTGCTGCTGAGTTGGGTGGACCTGTCCACGCTCTACCTCATCGACGCGCTGACGTGCCTGGCGCCGATCTGGGCCACGTTCCGGCTCGCACCGATTCCTGCCACAAATACCGAGCAGGGTTCGGCGCGCTGGGGATTCGCTGCCGTGCTGGACGGCTTGCGGTACCTGGCGGGCAACCGGGTCGTGCTGATGTCGTTCGTCGTCGACCTCATCGCCATGATCTTCGGCATGCCGCGGGCGCTGTTCCCGCAGATGGCACACGAGAGCTTCGGCGGGCCGGTGGAGGGCGGCACGGTCATGGCGCTGCTGGCCGCCGCGATGTCCGCAGGCGCGGTGCTCGGCGGCGTGTTCTCGGGCTGGCTGCCGCGGATCCGCAGGCAGGGCCTGGCCGTCGTGTGGTCGATCGTGGTCTGGGGCCTGGCGATGGTCGGTTTCGGCGTCGCCGGTGGGATGGCCCACGGCCACGCCGGGATGCTGTTGTGGATTGCGTTGGCGTTCTTGGCGATTGGCGGGGCTGCCGACATGGTATCGGCGGCGTTCCGGTCGACGATCCTGCAACAGGCCGCGTCCGACGATGTGCGGGGACGGTTGCAGGGCGTCTTCACAGTCGTGGTCGCGGGCGGCCCGCGGCTCGCCGACGCGGCGCACGGTGGGGTCGCGGCGATGGTCGGCACCACGGTGGCCGCGGCAGGCGGCGGAGCACTCGTCGTCGTCGGCGTCGTCGTCGCTGCATTAGCGGTGCCCGCGTTCGTGCGGTACCGGGTGGCACCCGTGTGGGCGCCCGACGACCTGCGAGATCCCGACAAGGTGTGAACAGTCGGCAGCGGTTGTCATTTATTTGCGAAATCATCGACTTCGGGGCGATAGCATGCCGGACGTGGCGGAACTGGGCGGGACGGCCTATGTCGGTTTACGTGAACGTAAGAAACAGCGCACCCGGGCGACATTGATCGACGCAGCAATCGAGTTGTGTAACCGGCAGGGGTTCGAGGCGACCACCGTCGACCAGATCGCTGCCGCGGCCGAGGTGTCGCCCCGGACGTTCAGTCGGTACTTCTCGACCAAGGACGCCGTGATGCTGGCGTTCATCGACGAGGTGGTCGAGATGATCGCGATCGAACTGGCCCGGCAACCGGACGGCATCAGCGACATCGAGGCGCTGTACCGGGCGCACGTGAAGGCGTTCGCGGACACCAAGTCCGCGCCGCCGAACCGGCTGACGGCCGACCGGTTGCTCGCCTCGGCGCGCATCCTCACGTCGTCGGCCGCGCTGATGCACGCCGCATCCCAGTTCCGGTTCGACGCGGTCAACGCGGAGCTGGCCAAGCGCATGGGTGTGCCGCGCGACGACCAGCGGTTGATGCTGACCGCGGCCGTGTGGACGTCGATCATCATGTCCGGGCTGGCACGGCTCGGTGCGACAGTCGATTGGGACACCGTGACGGTCGACGACGTGATCGCGGCTGTGCATTCCACGTACGCCGAGTTTCTCGAGGTGACGGCGGGCGTGCAGCGCCCGGCGTGACTGGTTGGTAGCCCCCCGCGGGCAACGCCGACCGAATGCGACTACCTTTTGGTAGAGCAGTCGTAGGTTCGCAACGACTTCCCAAACGAGGACGAAGGGAATCCCGTGGCCGAAAACCCGTCGAGTGGGCAGGAGCACGCCACCCTCAGTTACCCCGGTGGCGAGCTTGATCTGGAAATCGTCAAGGCCACCGAGGGGTCGGATGGCATCGCGTTGGGGCCTTTGCTGTCGAAGACTGGGTACACCACCTTCGACGGGGGCTTCGTCAACACCGCCTCCACCAAATCGGCCATCACCTACATCGACGGTGACGCCGGCATCCTGCGGTACCGGGGTATCCCGATCGAGCAGTTGGCGGAGAAGTCGAACTTCATCGAGGTCAGCTACCTGTTGATCTACGGCGAGCTGCCGACCGCCGAGGAGCTGGAGCAGTTCACCAACCGGATCCAGCGGCACACGCTGCTGCACGAGGATCTCAAGCGGTTCTTCGACGGGTTCCCGCGCAACGCGCACCCCATGCCGGTGCTGTCCAGCGCGGTCAACGCCTTGAGCGCCTACTACCAGGATTCGTTGGATCCGCTCGACAAGAAGCAGGTGGAGCTCTCCACGATCCGCCTGCTGGCGAAGCTGCCGACCATTGCCGCCTACGCGTACAAGAAGTCCGAGGGGCAGCCGTTCCTGTACCCGGACAACTCGCTGAGCCTGGTGGAGAACTTCCTGCGGATGACGTTCGGCTTCCCGGCCGAGCCGTACGAGGTGGATCCTGAGCTTGTCCGGGCGCTCGACATGCTGCTGATCCTGCATGCCGATCACGAGCAGAACTGCTCGACATCGACTGTGCGCCTGGTCGGCTCGTCGCAGGCCAACCTGTTCACGTCCATCTCCGGTGGCATCAACGCGCTGTGGGGCCCGCTGCACGGCGGCGCCAACCAGGCCGTGCTGGAGATGCTGGAGAAGATCCGCACCGAGCACGGTGATGTCCGCGATTTCGTCAAGAAGGTCAAGAACCGCGAGGACGGCGTGAAGCTGATGGGCTTCGGGCATCGCGTGTACAAGAACTACGATCCGCGGGCGCGCATCGTCAAGGAGCAGGCCGACAAGATCCTCGGCAAGCTCGGCGGCGACGACGAGCTGCTGGCCATCGCCAAGTCGCTCGAAGAGGTCGCGTTGACCGACGAGTTCTTCATCGAGCGCAAGCTCTACCCGAACGTCGACTTCTACACCGGTGTGATCTACCGGGCCATGGGCTTCCCGACGCGCATGTTCACCGTGCTGTTCGCGCTGGGCCGGCTGCCGGGCTGGATCGCGCACTGGCGGGAGATGCATTCCGAGCCCAACAAGATCGGCCGTCCGCGCCAGGTCTACACGGGCTACACCGAGCGCGACTACCTCGACATCGGCACCCGCTGACTTCTTTCGCCGAGCAGTCCCCCGCAAGCGGGAGGTGCCCCCAGCTGCGGCACCCGACACGCCGCGTGTCGCGAACCTTGACGTCTGCTCGCAAAACGTCGGCTAGCGCACCGGCAGCGCGACGCCTCCGGTGAGCGCCAGCAACTGCGGATAGGTCAGCGGCATCACCGAGTCGGCGGTGCCCGCGGCGGTCCACACCACCGGGTAGCCGGCCAGTGTTTCGTCGACCACGGTCCGCAGTTGGATCGGATGTCCGGTGGGCGCGACGCCGCCGATCACCTGACCGGTCGCCGTCAGCACCAGCTTCGGGTTCGCCTTGCTGATGGTCGTGGCGCCCAGTTGGCGGGCCAGCACGTCGGTGTCCACCCGGGCCGCGCCGCTGGCCATGACCAGCAGCGGCTCGCCGTCGCAGTCGAATACCAGGCTGTTGGCGATCGCGCCGACCTCGCAGCCCAGCTGCTCGGCGGCGGCGGCCGCGGTCTTCGCGGCGGCGGCCAGGATTCGGATGGCTGGTTCGATACCGGCGGCGGCGACGGCCGCGGCGACCCGGGTATTCCGTTCGTTCACGGTGACGATTGTCTCGGATACCGCACTTGCCCGCGACAGAGTTGTAGTTTCACAATAGTTGTGTGAATGAAACTGTCGTCCGGTCGCTGAGCCCGCGGCGCAAGGCCATCATCCTGGTCTCCTGCTGCCTGAGCCTGCTGATCGTGTCGATGGACGCCACCATCGTCAACGTCGCCATCCCGAGCATCCGGTCCGATTTCGACGCATCGCCTTCGCAGCTGCAATGGGTGATCGACGTGTACACCCTGGTACTCGCCTCGCTGCTGCTGCTGTCCGGCGCGACGGCTGACCGGTTCGGCCGGCGGCGCACCTTCCAGTTGGGTCTGACCGTCTTCGCGCTGGCCTCCCTGCTGTGCAGCCTGGCACCCAATATCGAATTGCTCATCGCGGCCCGGTTTCTGCAGGCCATCGGCGGCTCGATGCTCAACCCCGTCGCGATGTCGATCATCACGCAGGTGTTCACCGGCCGCGTCGAACGGGCCCGAGCCGTCGGCGTGTGGGGTGGCGTGGTCGGCATCTCGATGGCGCTGGGCCCCATCGTCGGCGGCGCGCTCATCGAATATGTCGACTGGCGCTCGGTGTTCTGGATCAACCTGCCCATCTGCGCGCTGGCCGTCCTGCTGACCGCCATCTTCGTGCCGGAGTCGAAATCCTCGACGATGCGCGACGTCGACCCGATCGGCCAGGCTCTGGGCGTGGCGTTCCTGTTCGGTGTCGTCTTCGTGCTGATCGAGGGCCCGGGCTATGGCTGGACCGATCCCCGCACGCTCGGTGTCGGCGCGGTCGCACTGATCGCCTTCGCCGGCTTCCTGCGCTACGAGGCCCGCCGCCGCGACCCGTTCATCGATCTCCGGTTTTTCCGCAGCGTTCCGTTCGCGTCAGCCACAGTGGTCGCGGTGTGCGCGTTCGCCGCGTACGGTGCGTTCCTGTTCATGATGTCGCTGTACCTGCAGGGCGAACGGGGCTATTCGGCCATGCACACCGGTCTGATTTATCTCCCGGTCGCCGTTGGCGCACTGATCTTTTCGCCGCTGTCGGGGCGCCTGGTGGGCCGGTTCGGCAGCCGGCCTTCGCTGTTGGTGGCAGGCACGATGATCACCGCGGCGACGCTCATGCTGACCCGGCTGACGGCGCACACCCCGGTGTGGCAGTTGCTGGTCATCTTCGCGGTCTTCGGGATCGGCTTTGCGACCGTCAACGCGCCGATCACCACCGCCGCCGTGAGCGGTATGCCGCTGGACCGGGCCGGCGCGGCATCCGCGGTGGCGTCCACCAGCCGCCAGGTAGGTGTCAGCATCGGTGTGGCGCTGTGCGGCTCGGTGGCGGGAACGGCACTGGCGACCGCAGGCGCCGATTTCGCGGTCGCCGCCCGGCCGCTGTGGTTCGTCTGTGCCGCACTGGGTTTGGTGATCGTGGGGCTCGGCATGGTGTCCACCACGACGTGGGCGCTGCGGTCAGCGGAGAAACTGGCTCCGCTGATCGGTGAACATCACCGTCCGTCGGAGGTGGCCCATGTCGGCTGACCAGATGCCGATGCCCGGTACGCACACCGCCGCCGATGAGGTGTGGCGGGCGCTGACGACCCTGGTGTTCGACAACCGCGACAGTTGGAAGCGGGCAGTGATCGAGCGCAGCGGCCTGCCGTTCAGCCGCATCCGGATCCTGCGCCGGTTGGCCCGGCAGCCGATGACGGTCAAGCAGGTCGCCCACGCCGCAACGGTCGACGCGCCGGCAGCGACCGTCGCGGTCAACGATCTCGAGGAACGCGGCCTGGTGATCCGCACCGTCGACCCGGCCAACCGGCGCTGCAAGACGGTGTCGCTGACCGATGCGGGCCGCGCCGTGCTGGAGCAGATCGAGGCGGTCGAGGACCCGGCACCGGACGTGCTGGCGGGCCTCGACGCCGCCGATCTCGACGCGCTGCTGACGATCCTTGCGAAGATCACGCCGAGTTGATCAGACCGACACCCCGCAATGCGGTGCGCACCACGCCAATCCGGCCCTCCAGCGTGCGTTGAGCAGTCCGGGCCTGGCGGCCCGTCGCGGTGAACTCGGCATCGATCCGCACGCGCTCGGCAGCGGGCACATTGAACGACAACGCCGTGATGGTGATCCCGCGCCGATGCAGATCCGCGGCGAACCGCAGCAAGGTTTGCGTGTGATCGCTCGAGTCGAACTCCACGGTCAACGCGTGTGCCTCACAACGTTCCATGTCACGTCCCGGACCCGGCCGCGCGCATCCGCTCCTGCACGATGTCCCGCGCGGACTGGCCTGCGGATATGTTGAGCTGACGGGTGCGGCCGAGGATCTCCCGAACGGTGTCGCCGATCTCGACGACCTGGGCCGCCGCCTGTTCTCTGGTGACCCGCCGGATCTCACCTGCGACCTGAATGAGACCGCCGCCGTTGGCGACATAGTCCGGTACCCAGGTGATTCCGCGATCGTTCAGCAGTTGTTCGACACCGTCATGCGCGAGTTGGTTGTTGGCCGCCCCGCACACGATGCGCGCCGAAAGCTCCGGCACGGACGCATCGGTGAGCGTTGCACCCAATGCGCACGGCGCGTAGATGTCGACCGGTGCATCGATGACCCGGTCCAGCACCGTAACGCCATCGAACTCAGAACGGACCCGGTCCAGTGCCGCGCTGTCGACGTCGCAGACCGACACGTCCGCGTCGGCCTCGGTGAGCAGCCGCACCAGGTGGTAGCCGACCTTGCCCGTTCCTTCCACCCCGACCCGCCGCCCGCTCAGATCGCTGCTGCCCCACACGGATTCGGCAGCGGCCAGGATCGAGTGGAACACGCCGAGTGCAGTCAGCGGGGCGCTGTCTCCCGACCCTCCGTGCGCGGCGGTCCTTGACGTGACATGGCGGGTGCAGCGGCCGATGATGTCCATGTCCTCGGACGTGGTTCCCACGTCGCCTGCGGTGATGTAGCGGCCGCCGAGGCTGTCGACGAATCGTCCATGGGCTTCAAGCAATTCGGGTGTCTTGATCCGCCTGGGGTCTCCGATGATGACGGACTTACCACCCCCGAGGCCGAGCCCCGCGATCGCGGCCTTGTAGGTCATACCCCGCGACAGCCGCAGCACGTCGGTCAGTGCGGTGCCTTCGTCGGGGTAGGGGTAGAACCGGGTGCCGCCCAGAGACGGACCGAGAGCGGTGGAATGGATCGCGATGATGGCCTTCAGGCCGCTGGGCTCGTCGCGGCAGAAGATCACCTGTTCGTGTGAGATGTCGTCGGCGAAATCGGGTCGATCGAACACCCGGCTGGTCTGCATGGTCAATCCTCTCGGCTGTGGTCTGCCGCGGCAGGTGGGACGGGGTGACGCCGAACGCGTTGAGCCGGCTTCATATCGGCAAACCGGGCCGCTCGACTCCGACGATGCGGGCGCCGCGGAAGAAACGGAGAAGCTCGGCGTCACCGTGGGCGCCGACACCGCTGGCGCCCCAGAAGCCCTGGGTGGATTCCGGGACGAGATCCAAGACGCTGGTGCCGTTGATCTTGACCTCGCCGCAGTCCAATTCGGCGCCGAGCGCCATCGCCTGCTCGATATCGCTGCTGAACACGTAGCCGGCCAGGCCGGTGCTGCGTGAGTTGGCCAGCGCCAGGGCGGCGGCGTCGTCGCTCACCCGGTGCAGGGTGAGCACCGGCCCGAAGATCTCGTCTTTCGTCATCGCGGCAGGCGCGTGGTCGACGACGACGGGGGCGTGGAAGAAGCCGGCCGCATCCGGCACCGGTGTGACACTGTGCGCCACCCCGCCTGCGGCGACCAGTTTGGCCACCGCAGCCGAAACCTGTTGATACTGGCTGGCATGCGCTTGCGGTCCCATCTCGGCGGCCGGGTCGAGGCTGTGCCCCATGCGCACGGTGCGCAGCCGGTCGAGCAGCGCATCGAGCAGCGCGTCGCACCGGGAGCCCACCACGGCCACGCTGCCCGGGCTCTCGCACCACTGACCGTTGAGTTTGGTGAACCCGCTGACGAGTGCGTCGGCGGTGGCGTCGATGTCGGCATCTGTGCGCACGATCGCCGGGTTGTTGCTGCCGAGTTCCAGTTGCAGCGCTTTGCAGTCCGGGGCGGCGGCCACCGCCACCGCCACCCCCGCAGCCCGGCCGCCGGTGAACGACAACGCGCGGATACGAGAATCAGCGGCCAGTTGCCGCCCCACGTCAGGGCCGCCGTGCACCAACTGGAAGATCTCCAGGGGCAGGTCGGCCTCGGTCAGGGCCTGCTCGATGGCTTGGGCCACCAGTGCGGAACTGGCCGGGGCCCAGTTCGACGGTTTCGCGATCACCGGTGCCCCGGCAGCGAGAGCGTACGCAGTCTTCTTGGCGACGATGAAACTCGGTGCATTCCATGGCGCGATCACCGCCACCGGGCCCCACGGTAGGTATCGCAGCTGTACGGGCCGCCCCGCAGCAGCCGGGTCGTGCGTGCCGGGGTCTGCCTCAAGGTGGTCGGCGGCCGCGCGCAACGCATCCGAAAGGCCTTGGGCGAACATCTCGGTCACTGACACCACGACACCGGTGTTGATGGCGTCGCAGCGCGCGATATCACCGGACAGCTCGGCCAGCAGGTCTGCCGTGCGGCGCAGTAGCGCGGCGCGCTCAGCCGCGGGCGTGCGCCGCCAGGTACCTGCGACGTGCAGGGCATCGGCGGCGGCAATCGCCCGGTCGACCTCGCCTGCATCGGTCTGCAGCTGACGCTGGAGAACGCCAGCGGTGTTGGGGTCAACCAGGTCGGCGCCGAGGTCGTGTGTGGGCATCGACCAGCTACCGCAGACGAAGTCGCGCTGCGGCGCGAGTTCCGGTGCGGCCACGGCATTTCCAGTCATGTACGGTCACCTTTCGTGAGCCGGGCAGCCCGGTACGCGGTGGCACGGGCTCGGCCATGCCGCCGGCATACGGGCGGATCAGATGGTTTCGAAGTACCGGTCGCGGTCCCAGTCGCTGACCGCGCGGAGGAACTGCAGCCACTCGTGGCGGGCCACGGTGGCGTAGTGGCCGACCACTTCCTTGTCGAATGTGGTTGCGGCGAACAGGCTTTGCTCCAGGTGCCGGGCTGCTTCATCGAGCGTGAGGGGCAGCTCGCCGTGCGCTTCGGCGTATCCGTCCCCCGTGCACGGAGGGCCGGGATCGATCTGTCGGGCCATGCCGTCGCGCATGCTCCCGAGTATCGCCCCGGATGCCAGATACGGGTTGACGTCGGCGCCCGGCAACCGCAACTCCAGCCGGTTGGCGTCCGGCCCGCCGGTGATCAACCGACATGTGGTGGTGCGGTTGTCGAATCCCCACGTCAACCCGTTGCCTGCGAAGTCGTGGCTGATGATGCGGCGCATCGAGTTGACCGTCGGCGCATAGAACAGCATGAGGTCGCAGGCGCGGTCGAGCACCCCGGCGACCGCGTGCCGAAGCGGTGCGCTCGCGGTCCGGTCGGCTTCGGCGTCGTAGAACGGCCTGCTGCCGTCCGATCCGCGTACCGAGGCATGGATGTGGCAGGACGAGCCCATACCGTCGGTCAACGGTCGCGGCATGAAGGTGGCGGTCATGCCGTGTGCCCGGGCCAGATCGGCGACCGCACATTTGAACAGCACATGGCGGTCGGCGGTCTCGATCGCCTCGGCGTATTCGAGGTTGATCTCCCACTGCCCGAGTCCGTACTCCGCTTGGGCCACCTCGACCGGGATACCACTGTCCTCCAAGGCGTTGCGGACCTGGCGGAAGAACGGCTCCATGGCGTTGCCCGCGCCGATCGCGTAGTCCGATCGGGTCAGCGTGGTCGGGTCGAGGTCACGGTATCCGTTGCGCCGCAGTTCGTCTGGTGTGCCGCGGTACAGGTGGAACTCGAGTTCGGTTGCGGTATAAGCAGTGAGCTGCTGGTCGGCAAGGGCCTGTACCTGACGACGCAGGATGCTCCGCGGCGCGACCGGCAATGGCTCGCCGGACTCCTCGTCCACCGAATCGGCCAGGCAGATCGCCGTGCCCTCCAGCCAGGCCGCCCGGCGCAGTGTGGTCAGGTCCGGTAGCAGCCGGAAGTCGTGCCACCCGGTGTGCGCGCCGGCGAATTCCACTTTCAGGGTGTCCATGTCCTGGTTGACGTCCCAGGCGTACACGCACGTACAGACGTGCAGGCCCTCGCCGACAACGCGCTGAAAAGACCGTACGGGCAGGCGTTTTCCGAACAGCCGCCCGTACATGTCGACGCCGGCGACGATCACGGTGTCGATGCCCTGGCCGCGCAGGTCCGTGATGTCGAGCAGCCCGGTCATCGGGTCAGCCACCCGCCGTCGACGGGAAGTTGCACGCCGCTGATGTACGAGGCGTCATCGGAGAGCAGGAAGGACACCGCCGCGGCCATGTCATCGGGCCTGCCGAGGCGCTTGACCAGCAGCCGGGACTCCATCACGGCCAGCACCTCGGGGCTGTTCAAGTCCACGCCGGGAAGGAAATTGGTGGGTACCGGGCCCGGGGCGATGGCGTTCACCCGGACGTTGTAACGCGACAGCTCCACCGCCAGGGCCTTGGTCAGCATCTTCACACCGCCTTTGGAGGCGTTGTAGTGCACCTGGGCGAACCCCTGTGAAGACACCACCACGTCGGCCTCGACTGTCGAAAGATTCACCACGGCACCGCGATTGGCCTTGCGGAAGTACGGTACCGCCAACTGGGTGGTGATGTACACGCCTTTGAGGTTGACGTCGAGCACCAGATCCCACTCGTCGTCGGTGAGGTCCTCCAGGGACGACATGGTGATCAGCCCGGCGTTGTTGACGAGGTAGTCGAAGCGTTGCCACTCGGTGGCGGTGGCTTCGAACGCGGCGGCGATCGCCTCGCGGTCACGCACGTCGGCGGCCAAGGCCAGGGATTGGCCGCCGGATTCGGCGATGCTGTCGGCGGTTTCCTTCGCTCGGACGTGGTCGACGTCGACACACGCAACCTTTACGCCGTGGCCTGCGAGCCGCTCGGCGATGGCCCGACCGATACCGGATCCGGCACCGGTCACCAGTGCGACGCGGTTCTCATGCGATGACGACATCTTCCTCCTGCTTTCTGTTGGTGGTGCTGTGCTGCCTGGCGCTGTCGACCAACCAGTCGAACAGCGGGTCTGTCCCGTCGAGCATCTCGGGATGCCACTGGACCCCGACGACGGGTGCGTCGAGAGCTTCGATCGATTCGACGACACCGTCGGGGGCGCGCCCGGTGACGGCCAACCCGGTGCCCACCTCGTCCACTGCCTGGTGGTGCAGGCTGTTCACCCGGAGTCGTCTGCCGTAGAGGCTGTGTGGCACCGAGCCGTCCACGAATTCGACGAGGTGCGAGCGATGGTCGCGCGGGTAGCCCAAGAAGCTATGGGCCTCACCGGAATCCGCGGGCAGATGCGCGACGAGTGTGCCACCGCGGTGGACATTGATCACCTGGTTGCCGCGGCAGATCCCGAGAACCGGGATGCCGCGCAGCCATGCGGCGCCGAGCACGGCGTGTTCGAACTCGTCGCGCAAGGGCTCAGCCGGCGTGGCGTGCGCACCGGGGGTGGCGCCGTAGCGGCGCGGATCGATATCGGCCCCGCCGGAGAGCACGAGGCCATCGATCCGTGCGGTCACCTCGACCGGATCGCATTCCATGGTGAGCAGCACCGGCAGACCTCCTGCGGCGGATACCGCGGTCGAATAGTCGACGAAGAACGTCTCGACCAACGCATCCCGGACTACCGACACCGCCAGTGGGCCTGCGGGCTGTCTGCGTCCGGTAATGCCGATCACTGGGCGACGCGGGTAGTGATCCATATCTCGATGGGTCATTGGACTGAGGTTAGAACCATTGGCGTGTTTCGTCAATGCCGCCGCCTAACGTTCTAACTTGATACCTATGGACCTTGACCTCGGAGCGCCGACCGTCACCACTGACATCGCTCGGCGGCTGCGCGCACGCATCCGCGCGGGTGAACTCAGCCCAGGCGACCGGTTGCCTGCGGAGCGCGATCTCGCCAAGCAGATGGGCGTCGGCCGGGTCAGCGTTCGGGAAGCCCTTCGCCTGCTGCAGGCGGGAGGTTATGTCGAGGTGCGCCGGGGTGCCACCGGCGGCACCTTCGTGACGCAACTCGATCTGCCGTACCGGAACTGGCTCAGCGAGATACGCAGCGGGGTGGGTGACGTCACGGACATCCTGGACTTGCGGATCGGTCTGGAAGGCCAGGCGGCAAAGCTTGCGGCCACTCGACGCACCGACGTGGAACTCGAGGCGATGGCGGCGGCGATCGAGGAGATGTCGACATCGGATTCGCGAGTGTCGTTCCGCAACAGCGATGCCCGTTTTCATGCGGCACTGGCCCAGGCGGCTCGTAATCCGCGACTGGAATCGGCCATCGCCAGTGCCCGCGGGGAGATGTTCGCGCCACTGGACGCGCTGGTCTACACCGAGGTCGTCGAATCGAGCCGGGCCGGTCATCTCGCGGTCTACGAGGCTGTCCGCGACGGGGATGCCGATCGCGCTCGTCGCGCCATGGAGGACCACCTCGAGCAGACGCGCGAGGAGTTGGAGCTGCTGATCTTCGGCAAGAACGCAGTGGATGCGGTCGGGCCGCATCCACTGCCGAGTGCCGATTAGCTGTCGCCCAGCGATGGCGAGACGCGGTTCTCCTGTGGCGCTTCGCTGATCGTGCCTGTGCCGAAGACGTCGAGGTTGGTGCGCAGCGGCCGCACAGCGCCGACGATGTAGCCGATGAGCGCGACGGCCACCAGCAGCCACGGCATCGAGTTGACGATGGCCGAATCGCTGCCGGTCAGCAGGGGGTAGTTGTCGATGACCAGGTAGCACCCGCAGAACAGGCCCCCAGCGGCCAGCGCCGGCGCGGCGAGATGCGTCCACCAATGCCGATCGGGTCGCCGCAGGAAGAAACCGATCACGGCGATCGAGGTTGTCCCCATCAACGCGATCACCCCCAGCGCACCGAGCCCGGCGGTTTGGTTGCCGAGGTCGAGGTAGGGGTCTGCCCCGGCCAGTGAGTAACCGACGACCGCGATGGCGACGACCAGCGCCTGCGTGCATGCGGCGATATGCGGTGTGCGATAACGGGGATGCGTGCGGCCCAGCGGGCGCGGAAGCACCCCTTCGCGGCCGAATGCCATCAGGTACCTCGTGGCCATGCCGTGTAAGGCGAACAGAACGGCGATCAGGCTGGTCAGCAGCAGCCAGCTCATCACGTGCGTCGACCAGCCACCCAGCACGGCATGGGCGGCGCTGAACACGAAGTTGCCGGGGTCTGCGGCGGCCGCCGCGGGTGCTTCGCTGCCACCGGACGCCGCGATCAGCGACCACGACGACAGGAGGTACACGATGCCGATGAACGCGATCGCAAGCTTGGTCGCACGCGGCACGGTGCGTCGAGGGTCGCGCGCTTCTTCGCCGAAAATGGCGGTCGCCTCAAAGCCGATGAATGAGATGAAGACGAACATGAACCCGATTCCGACTGCGCCGCTGAAGATTTCGGTGGGGCTCAGCGAGCTGATGGGATATGCGGCGGGTCCTTTCACGACCAGCGTCGCGATATCGACGAGCAACAGCAGTCCGGTCTCGAGAATCAGCAGCACACCCAGCACGCGGGCGTTAACCTCGACCCCGCGTATTCCGACCACCAGGGCCGCCGCCAGCAGTCCGAAGGAAAACACCTGCCACGGAACGTGAATCCCGAGTTCCGTCGCAAAGATGTTGTCGGCGAAGTAGCCGACCAGCCCGACGACATAGAGCACGAGGGCGTTGTAGGCCAAGACGGCGACGAACCCGGCGGCCATGCCGAGGCGGCGCCCCAGCCCCACGGTGACGTAGGCGAAGAACGCTCCCGCGTTGGTCACGTGCCGGCTCATCGCTGCGTAGCCGACGGCAAAGAGCGCCAGGATCAAGGCCACGACGACGTAGGTCCCCGGTGCGCCGAGACCGTTTCCCAAGGCCACGGCGAGCGGGAACGCACTGGCCATGGCGGTCAGCGGTGCTGCTGTCGCGACCACCATGAAGACAATCGAGCGGACGCCCATCGCCCCCGTCTTCAGTTGGCTGCCGGCTTCGTCCGGGCGCTGGTTGCCTGGTAATGCCACTGGTCACTCCGTTCTGCACCGCATGGTTCTAAGGTAGGGCCATTGCAGAATAGGAGCATCGCGCCCGGTCGGCGAGGTGAATCGCAAATCTTTCGATCACGGCCCGACCGACTGATGCGCACAGCAAAGTCGCACGGCAGCGCGACCACCGTGCCGCGCTGCCGCGTCAGGGGTTGGACCGACGCTGCCGCGTCAGGGGTTGGACCGACGCTGTCGCGTCAGGCCTCCAGCACCGCCATCGCCGCGTTGTGCCCGCCGATGCCCGATACCGCACCGCCGCGGTGGGATCCGGAGCCGCACAGCAGGATTCGATAGTGGGCGGTGGCCACACCCCAGCGCCGGGCCGGGGTGTCCAACGGCTCGTCATCCTCGGCGAACGGCCAGCGCAACGCGCCGTGGAAGATGTTGCCCGCCGTCATGCCCAGTGCCGCGTCCAGATCCACCGTGGTCTTGGCCTCGATGCACAACCGGCCCGCGGAGTCCTCCATCAGGACATCCTGAATCGGTTCGGCCAGAACGGAATTCAGTGAATTCAAGACAGCGGAGGTGAGCCTGTCCCGCATCCGGTCGGGATCACCGGAGGCCAGCGCGTGCGGGGTGTGCAGGCCGAACACCGTCAACGTCTGAGCACCGGCGGCACGCAGCTGCTCGGACAGGATCGTGGGATCGGTCAGCGAATGACAGTAGATCTCACACGGCAGGGGATCAGGCACCGAGCCGTCGGCCGCCGTCTTGTAAGCGTTGCCCAGCTGGCTGTAGGTCTCGTTGATGTGGAACGTGCCGCCGAACGCCTGCTGCGGCGTCACGCTCTCGTCGCGCAGCCGGGGCAATCGGTGCAGCATCAGGTTCACTTTCACCTGAGCTCCCGGCGCGGTCTCGGGCGCCGGTTCGCCGAGCAGGCCCGCCAGGACGGTGGGCGTCACATTCGCCAGCACCACGTCGGCCTCCACCCGTTGTGCGGCCCCGTCTTTGCGGTAGCGCACCTCGCCATCCGGGTTGACCGCGTAAACGTCTGCGCCGGTGACGATTTCGGCGCCGAATCCGGCCGCGGCGGCAGCCAGCGCCCCGGTCACCGCACCCATGCCGCCGATCGGCACGTCCCAGTCGCCCGTGCCGCCGCCGACCAGGTGGTAGAGGAAGCAGATGTTCTGGATGAGAGACGGATCGTCCACGTCGGCGAACGTGCCGATCAGCGCGTCGGTGGCCAGCACCCCGCGCACCAGATCGTTGTCGACGGCGTCGGTGATGGCGGCACCGATCGGCCGGTCGACCAGTGCCTCCCAGGCCGCCGCGGCGTCGCTGTCCTGGCCGGCCAGCACCTGGCTGCGCAGCTCGGTCCGGGTGCACAGGGGCTGCAGCAGGGTCGGCCAGATCCGCTTGGTGATGAGTGATGCGCGGCGGTAGAAGTCGTCGAAGCCTGCGGCGTCGGCCTGGGCGCCGACCGCGGCGAAGGTCGAGTTGGGACCGATGAGCAGGCCTGTGCGACCGCCGGTGGCCGGATCGGGGGTGTACGACGAGTAGCTGCGCCGGGCCAGCCGGATGCGGGCGCCCAGATCGTCGATGATGCGCTGCGGCAACAGGCTGACCAGATACGAATACCGCGACAACCGGGCGTCGACCCCGTCGAAGGCGTGGGCGGACACCGCCGCGCCGCCCACATGGTCGAGGCGTTCGAGCACCTGGACCCGCCGTCCGGCCCGGGCCAGGTATGCCGCTGCCACCAAGCCGTTGTGCCCACCGCCGACGACGACTACATCGAACCGTTTCTCACTCATCGCCCTCGCCTTGTCAGCCTCGGTAGCCTTCGACCTCGTCGGCCGGACGCACTCTGGCCTCCCGCGGGTCCTGCCCAGTCTCCCGCAACGCTCTGCGCTGCCGCAGCAGATCCCAGCACTGGTCGAGGGCTACCTCCAGCGACTGCAGGCGCTGGCGCTCCTCGGTCTCGTCGATCTCCCTGCGCTGCAGTTTTCCCCGCAGCTCCTGCTCCTCGGCGACGAGTCGGTGAACTTCGGCGAGGATGTCCTGATCTTTGGCCACCTGGCCAGTCTGCCCGACTACGGTTGGTCCGGTGAGTACAAAACCTGAGATCGAATTTCCGGACGGCCCGGCCCCCGCCGAACTTGAGATCACCGACTTGGTGGTCGGCGACGGGGCCGAGGCGGTGCCCGGTGGAAACGTCGAGGTGCACTACGTCGGCGTCGAGTACGACACCGGCGACGAATTCGACAGCTCGTGGAATCGGGGGGAGTCCATCGAGTTCCCGCTGCGCGGGCTGATCCAGGGCTGGCAGGACGGCATCCCGGGCATGCGGGTCGGCGGCCGTCGCAAGCTGGTGATCCCGCCCGCGCAGGCATACGGCCCGGCCGGCTCCGGCCACCGCCTCTCGGGTAAGACGCTGATCTTCGTCATCGATCTGCTCGCCGTTCGCTGACGCCCCGCCAACTTTCCACCGAGATTCGCGTCAGGGACACATCCCTGACGCGAATCTCGATGGCGGGACTCCGTCCCAGTGCTCGCGCCGGGCTAATGCGGCCCGGGTAGTCGCAGCACCAGCCGGGCGCCGCCCAGCGGGCTCGACTCCAAAGTGGCTGTCCCGCCGTGCAGTTCGGCCTGTTGGGCCACGAGCGCCAGGCCGAGACCTGAGCCGGAGCGCGACGCCGTCGAACCTCGCGAGAACCGGTCGAACACCACGGTCCGCTCTTCCTCGGGCACCCCGACCCCGTCGTCGTCGACGGCGATCTCCACTCCGGCGCGTGAGCTGACGGCGGAGAGCTGCACCCGGGTCGCCCCGCCGTGTTTGACCGCGTTGGCGATCGCGTTGTCCACGGCGAGCCGCAGGCCGGTCGGCAGGCCCACGATGATCACGGTCGGTGTGGGGGCTTGGGACACATCGAGATCCGGGTACACCCGCCTGGCGTCGTGGGCTGCCCTGTCGAGCAGCTCGGTGATGTCGACGGTGACGTGGTCGTCGGTGGTCGTGAGCTCGCCCTGCGCCAACCGTTCCAGTGCGCCCAGCGTCGCCTCGATCCGCGACTGGGTGCGGATGACGTCGTTGACCACTTCTTTGCGCTGCTCGTCTGGCAGGTCGAGGGTGGCCAGCACCTCCAGGTTGGTGCGCATCGCAGTGAGAGGCGTGCGCAACTCATGTGCCGACACGGCCGCGAAGTCGCGTGCCGAGGCCAGCGCGGCCTTGGTGCGGTCCTGCTCGGACCAGATGCGCTGCAGCATGCCGTTGACGGCGTCGGCGATCTCGACGGCTTCGGTGGCGCCCCGGACTTCGACGTCGGGTGCCTCGTCACCTGCGTCGATCTGCCGGGTCTGCTGGGCCAGCCGTTTGAGCGGCCGCACCGCGAATGCGGCCAGCACCCAACCCAGTACGGTCGCCGCGCTGATGGCGAACACACAGATCACGATGACCCGCCGGTGCAGGTTGTTGGTGTCGGCGATGGTGGCGTCATACGTCGCCCCGACTGCGACCCACATGGGCCCGGGCGCGGGGATCTGCACCGTACGCACGCGCCAGCGCACGCCGTCGATGTCGGTGTCGGCGTAGCCCGCAGGCAGCTCGGGCAGGATCACCGTCGAATTGGAGGTGACGTCGCCGGCCTGCCGGACGGTGATGACGGCGTCCTGTTCGCTGGGGGAGCGCGGGATTTCGTGCAGGCCGCGCGGGAGGAACGGGATGGCGAATCCGGCTGCCTCGTCGAGGCGACGGTCCAGCCGCTCCTTGCGGTCGTTGGTGATGCCGACCCACACGATGGTGCCGACGATGATGACGACGATGGCCGCGCCGATGGCCGTCGCGAACGCCACCCGGGTCCGCAGCGACGGGGTGCGGCGGAAGATCCGGGTGAGCACGCTCATGGCTATCGATTCCTCGCGCAAGCGCTCGTCATGTGTCGTTGATTCCTCGCGCAAGCGCTCGTCATGTGCCGTTGATTCCTCGCGCAAGCGCTCGTCATGTCGCTACTGGGTCCTCAACACGAAGCCCACCCCGCGCACGGTGTGCAGCAGCCTCGGCGCACCGCCGGCCTCCAGCTTGCGGCGCAGATAGCCGATGAACACGTCGACGACGTTGGTGTCGGCGGCGAAGTCGTAGCCCCACACCAATTCCAGCAGCTGCGCACGTGACAGCACCGCGGTCTTGTGTTCGGCGAGCACCGCGAGCAGATCGAATTCCCGTTTGGTCAGGTCCACGTCGACGCCGTTGACCCGCGCGCGCCTGCCCGGGATGTCGACTTCGAGCGGACCGACCTGGATGGTCTCCGACGAGAACGTGGCCGACGAGCCGCGCCGGCGCAGGAGGGCCTTGACCCGGGCGACCAACTCGGCCAACACGAACGGTTTCACGAGATAGTCGTCCGCGCCCGCCTCCAGCCCGGCGACGCGGTCATCGACGCTGCTGCGCGCCGAAAGCACGCACACCGGAACGTCGTTGTCCATTGCGCGTAGGGCCGTCACGACGCTCACGCCGTCGAGCACCGGCATGTTGATGTCGAGCACGATGGCGTCGGGCCGGGTTTCGGTGGCGCTGCGCAGTGCTTCGGCGCCGTCGACTGCCGTCGACACGTCGAACCCGGACAGCCGCAACCCACGCTCCAACGAAGCGAGAACGTCGGGGTCGTCATCCACCACGAGCACTCGGGGGGAACCCCCACCGGCAGAACTGTCCATGCCCGCCATCTTGCCCGATGACGTACTCCGATTCGCGCAGGCACGTCTGGCCGACACCATTGAGTGCTAGCATCCGGCCCTTATGCTGCCTGTGTCGCCGCGGCTCATCGTCCAACCCGATGACGGTGTGCAACCGGTCCTGGACTTCATCTCGTCCGCGCAGAGCTCGCTGCTCATAAAACAGTTCACGTTCACCGAGCCGTCGTTGGTGGCCGCGGTGATCGACCGGCACCGGGCCGGGGTCGCGGTGCGGGTGATGTTGAACCCCCAGCGGTCGGGCGGGGACCGCGCGAATGACGAGACCTACGAACAACTCTCCGCTGCCGGGGTGAACGTCCAGTGGTCCAATCCGACGTTCTATGTGACGCACGAGAAGTCGATCGTGGTCGACGAGCAGGCCGCTCTGGTGGCCACTTTCAACCTGTGCGAGAAGTACTTCAGCCTCACCCGCGACTACGGCGTCATCACCACCGACAGCGTGCAGGTGGCCCAGATCATCGAGGTGTTCGACGCGGACTGGTCGCACACGGAATGGGAACCAACGGTCTATCGCGGGTTGTTGTGGAGCAACTCGAATTCGCGCTATCACATGGCGAAGTTCATCGACACCGCCGAGCATCGGCTGCGCATCCAGCATCCCAAGTACGTGGACGCCGTGATCCTCGACCACATCGCCGCGGCGGTGGGCCGTGGCGTCAACGTCCACGTGTTGTGCGGCGGCAGGCACGGCATCAGCGACTGGGACATCCTGGACACCTTCGCCTCACTGCGGACGTTGCGCCGGTTCGGGGTGAAGGTGCGTAAGCAGAAGAACCTGCGGGTGCACGCCAAACTCGTCATCGTCGACGACCACCAGGCCCTGGTGGGTTCGATGAACATCGACCGCAGCGCCTTCGACCTGCGTCGCGAGCTCGGCATCACCGTCGAGGATCCGGCGGTCGTCGGGCAACTGAGCCAGGTGTTCGACGCCGACTGGGAAACCTCGCACCATTACGAGCCGCCGGATCCGCTGGACCCCTCGCAGCATCACGAGGACGACTTTCCGCACGACCCAGATCTGGTCCATGAGTGAGCAGCTCGACGCTGGAGTACAGCGGGTCTCGCTGTTCGAGCTGGCGTGGACGTTCAACCACATCGCGTTGGCCTCGTTCGGCGGCGGGCTCTCGGCCTGGTCGCGTGAGGTGCTGGTGGTCGAGAAGGGCTGGCTCGGGGAGGCCGAGTTCCTCTCGGCGATGACGATGTGCCGCATCCTGCCCGGCGCCAACCAGGTCAACATGGCCGTGTTCGCCGGCACCAAGATGCGGGGCATGGCGGGGGCCGCTGCCGCCGTGCTCGGCCTGTGCGCCATGCCGCTGGTGATCGTGCTGGCGCTGTCGTTCGCGTACTTCCGGTTCAAGGAGGTGCCTGCGGTCAAAGGGGTGCTGCACGGCGCGTCGGCGGCCGCGGTGGCCCTGACACTGACGATGGTGATCAAGACCGGGCAGAAGTGCCTGACGGGCGTGGTGCCGGTGCTGTTGTTCGCCGGGGCGTTCGTGCTCAACGGCGTGTTGCGGTTCCCGTTGCTGGGGACGCTGGCGATCTTGGCGCCGATCAGCCTGATCTGGGCGTGGCCGCGCGGCGTGCGCGAGAAGCCGGCGGCATGAACAGCCACTCGCTGGCCACCTATGTGCAGCTGATCGGGCTGTTCGGCATGCTGTCGCTGCTGTCCATCGGCGGCGGCAACGTGGTGTTGCCGGAAATGCACATGCATGCCGTCAACGGCAGGCATTGGCTGACCAACAGTCAGTTCGCCGACCTGTTCTCGATCTCCCAGACCGCACCCGGCCCGAGCATCCTGATCGTGTCGATGGTCGGCTACGGGGCGGGTTTGCAGGCCGGTGGTATTCCCGCGGCGATCGTCGGCGGCGTGGTCTCGATGATCGCCATGGTGGTACCGGCCGCGACGTTCGTCTACGTCGTCACGTTGTTCTGGCAGAAGGCCGAGAAATCCAAGCTGCGCCATGCGGTCGAGAGGGGTTTCGCGCCGTTGACGGTCGGGTTGATCCTGGCCACCTCGCTGGTGATGAGCCGGGCCGCCGACCATGACTGGCGGGCGTACAGCGTCACGGCGGTGTGCACTGCGGTTTTCATGTTTACCAAGGTCAACCCCCTGATCGTGGTCGCCGCGGCGGGGGTGATCGGCTACTTCGGTTTCATTTGAGCCACACCCGGGAAGTCGTTGACCTCATCAATTGTTGAGGTTTTACGGTGAGGCTCATGAGTATCGAATCAGTGGCGCGGCAGACGCTGTACCGGCAGGCGCATGCCCGCGGCGGCGACCTGCGCACGCTGGCGGACAAACGGCTGTTGGCGCGCATCTGGCGGTTCGCCGCACGTCACCACCGCAGGCTGGCATGGTTCGTCGCGGTCAGCGTGGTCAGTGCATTGCTGACGGTGACGACGCCGGTGCTGGCCGGTCGCGTGGTCGACGCGATCACACGGGGCGGTCCCGCGTCGACGGTGGTCCTGTTGGCTGCGGTGATCGCGGCAGTGGCATTGGCCGAAGCGGCCGTGTCGCTGGTGACGCGGTGGCTGTCGTCGAACATCGGTGAGGGCCTGATCTTGGATCTGCGCACGGCGGTGTTCGATCATGTGCAGCGCATGCCCGTCGCGTTCTTCACCCGCACCCGCACCGGGGCGCTGGTGAGCCGGCTCGGCAACGATGTGATCGGGGCACAGCGGGCGTTCTCGGACACGCTGTCGGGCATCGTCGCCAACGTGGTCACGCTGAGCTTGACGCTGGCGGTGATGCTGAGCATCTCGTGGCAGATCACGCTGTGCTCGCTGGCGCTGCTGCCGTTGTTCGTGGTGCCCGCCCGCCGCATCGGCAGCCGCATGGCGGGGCTGTCACGCGAGGCGGCCGCACACAACGCGACGATGAACACCCAGATGACAGAACGCTTCTCGGCTCCCGGGGCGACACTGGTCAAGCTGTTCGGCGACCCGGACCGCGAGTCCGACGAGTTCGCGACGCGCGCCGACCGCGTGCGCGACATCGGGGTGCGCACGGCGATGCTGCAGTCGACGTTCATGAACTCGTTGACCCTCATGTCGGCGCTGGCTCTGGCCCTGGTCTACGGGCTGGGCGGGGTGCTGGCCATCGGCGGGCACCTGCAGGCGGGCGCGGTCGTGTCGCTGGCGCTGCTGCTGACCCGGCTGTACGCGCCGCTGACCGCGCTGGCCAACGCACGCGTCGAAATCGCCAGTGCGTTGGTGTCTTTCGAGCGGGTCTTCGAGGTGCTCGACCTCGTGCCGCTGATCGCTGAAAAGCCGCACGCCGGTGCGGTGCCCGACGGCGCCGTGGCCATCGAGTTTCACGACGTCCGGTTCTCGTATCCCTCGGCCGACAAGGTGTCGCTGGCTTCGCTCGAAGAGGTCGCGACGTTGGACGACCGCGGCGGTGACGAAGTGCTGCACGGCATTTCGTTCACCGCGCGCCCCGGGCAGATGGTGGCGCTCGTCGGCTCGTCAGGCGCGGGCAAGTCGACCATCGCGTCGTTGCTGGCCCGGCTCTACGACGTCGACAGCGGCTCGATCACTCTCAACGGCGTCGATGTGCGTGACGTGACCTTCGCGTCGCTCAAGGACACCGTCGGTATGGTGACCCAGGACGGGCATCTGTTCCACGAGTCGATCCGCTCCAACCTGCAACTGGCCGCTCCTGATGCGTCCGATGACGAGCTCTGGGAGGCGCTGCGCCGGGCCCGGCTCGACGACGTCGTCGCGGCGATGCCCGACGGGTTGGACACAGTTGTCGGTGAGCGGGGATACCGTCTGTCTGGAGGACAGCGGCAGCGGTTGACCATCGCACGCCTGCTGTTGGGGCGATCACGGGTGGTGGTGCTGGATGAGGCGACGGCATCGCTGGACACGGCCTCGGAGGCCGCCGTCCAGCACGCGCTGGCCGAGGCGCTCGAGGGGCGCACATCGCTGGTCATCGCTCACCGGTTGTCGACGGTGCGGGCCGCGGATCTCATCCTCGTCGTCGAGGACGGACGCATCGTCGAACGCGGCACCCACGACCAGCTGCTGGCCCGCGACGGTCGGTACGCCGAGCTGTACTACACGCAGTTCGCCGATGACGCTGTAACGGCCGCATGAGGTAAATCGATTGCAACAGATGGGAAAATTAGGGTCTGGTGACTGAATCCGCGACAGATGCTCTTCGATCCGCGCCCGCGATCGCTCCGCGACGGGCGCGAGTTCGTGGCAGCTCGGATCTGTGGCGGCTGCTGCCGTATCTGCTTCCGTACCGCACGCGCTGGGTCTGGATGCTCGTGGTCGCGGTGGTCAGCCTGGGTGCCACGGTCGCGATTCCGCTGATGACCAAGGCCGTGATCGACGGTCCGGTGCGCCACCAGGATCAGCACGGTCTGTGGCTGCTCGGCGCGGCCGCGATGGGCGTCGGCATCTCCGAGGCCGTGTTGTGGTTCATCCGCCGCTGGCTGGTGGCGCGCGCCACCATGGGTGTCGAAGCCGATATTCGCAAGGATCTCTACGCGCGGCTGCAGGTGCTCCCGATGAGTTTCCACGGTCGCTGGCAGTCGGGGCAGCTGTTGTCGCGGGTGATGAACGATCTGTCCACGATCCGGCGGTTCCTGTCGTTCGGCCTGGTGTTCCTGATCCTCAACGCGCTGCAGATCGTCGTGGTGACCTCGATCCTGTTGGCCATGTACTGGCCCCTCGGGGTCGTGGTGGTGGTGTCGATCGTGCCGATCGCGGCCACCGTGCTGCATTTCGAACGCGAGTACACCCGGTTGTCGCGGCTGGCTCAGGACCAGACCGGCCATGTCGCAACGCATGTCGAAGAGTCCGCGTTGGGCATGCGCGTGGTGAAGTCGTTCGGCCGTGAGGACTACACGTACGACCGGTTCGATGAGCAGGCCACCCGGCTGCACGACACCCAGGTCGACCGGGTCACGGTGTCGGCGAACTTCTGGACTCTGCTCGAGGTCATCCCGAACCTGACGCTCATCGTCGTGCTCGGTCTCGGTGCGTATGCCGCGGGCCACGGCTACGTCACCATGGGCACACTGGTCGCGTTCATCACGATGATGCTGTCGCTGGTGTGGCCCATCGCGTCGCTGGGCTTCCTGCTGTCCATGACCCAGGAATCGTTCACCGCGGCCAACCGCATCGCCGAGATCTTCGATGCACCGCGCGAGATCACCGACGGTCCGCATGACGTGGCACCGCACGGTGGCCGGCTCGAACTGCGGGACGTCGGTTTCCGGTTCCCCGACAGCGATGCGTGGGTGCTGCGGCACATCGACCTGACGGTCGAGCCGGGTGAGACGGTGGCGCTGGTCGGGTCGACGGGTTCGGGCAAATCGGTGCTGGCCGCGTTGTTCTCGCGGCTCTACGACGTCACCGAGGGGCAGATCCTCATCGACGGCAAGGACATCCGGGACCTGAGCCTGCCCGCGCTGCGCGCGACCGTGGCCACCGCGTTCGAGGATCCGACACTGTTCTCGATGTCGGTGGCCGAGAACCTGCGGCTGGGGCGCCCGGGCGCGACGGACGAGGAGCTCGCGCGGGCCATCGACGTCGCGGCCGCACAGTTCGTCTACGACCTGCCGTTCGGACTCGACACCCGCATCGGTGAGCAGGGCATGAGCCTGTCCGGTGGTCAGCGGCAACGGCTTTCGCTGGCCCGCGCGATCCTGGCAGGCCCGAAGATCCTGGTGCTCGACGACACCCTGTCGGCGCTCGACGTGCACACCGAGGCCGCCGTGACCGAGGCGCTCGGCCGCATCCTGCGCGACGTCACCGGCATCGTGGTCGCCCACCGCGCGTCGACGGTGTTGCTGGCGGACAAGGTCGCGCTACTGGACAGGGTTGGTCCTTCTGGGGCAACCATCACGCACGTCGGCACCCATGCCGAACTGCTCGCCGCGGTGCCGCAGTACCGCTATCTGCTGGCCGCCGATGACGAGCCCGCGACGATCGGAGGTGGCAACCGATGACCGCGGTCGAGACCGAAAGCTGGCGTGGGCGCGTCAAGGACGACGCCGACGACGATCTGCCCATCGACGAGAGCGTGCCGCGACGTCGCGAGGCGCGGGCACTGCTCGGCTCGTTGTTGCGTCCGTACCGGTGGACCGTTGCCGTGCTGGCGCTGGTCGTCGTGGTGGAAAACGTTGCGCGGTTGGCTGTTCCACTGCTCGTGCAACGCGGTATCGACCGCGGCATACCGCCCATCGTCGCCGGCGGCCCGGCCCGCGAGCTGATGGTCATCGTCGGCACGCTGTGTGTGGTCGTGGTGGTGCAGGCGGTCAGCCGGATGTTCTTCCTCCGCCGCTCAGGCCGGATCGGGCAGAGGGTGCTGCTGGAACTGCGTCGCCGCGTGTTCCGGCATTTCCAGCGTCTCGACGTCGCCTTCCACGACCGTTACACGTCGGGCCGCGTGGTCAGCCGCTCGACCAACGACGTCGAGGCCATCCAGGACATGCTGGAGACCGGTTTCGACAGCCTGATCACCGCGGTGTTGACGCTGTTCGGCACGGCGGTGCTGCTGGTGGCGCTGGACTGGCGGCTCGGCCTGATGTGCTTGGCGGCCTTCCCGATCCTGGTGGCGCTGGTGTGGTGGTTCCGCAATGAGTCGGCCAAGACCTATCGGGTGGTGCGGGAGAGCGCCGCCCTGGTGATCGTGCAGTTCGTGGAGACCATGACGGGCATCAAGGCCGTGCAGGCCTACCGCCGTGAGCCGCGCAACCAGGAGATCTTCTCCGACATCGCCGACGGCTATCGCGCGATCAACGAGAAGACGTTCAAGCTGCTGGCCGTCTTCATGCCGGGCGTCAAACTCGTCGGCAACATCACCACGGGTGTGGTGCTGCTCTACGGCGGTTACCGGGTGCTGCACGGGCAGATGACGGTCGGCACCCTCGCCGCGTTCCTGCTGTACCTGCGGATGTTCTTCGAGCCGATGCAGGAGATCTCGCAGTTCTTCAACACCTTCCAGTCGGCGTCGTCGGCGCTGGAGAAGCTGGCAGGCGTGCTGGCCGAGCGTCCTGGCATCGCCGACCCACGACGGCCGGCGAAACTGTCGAACGTCAAGGGCGACATCGAGTTCCACGACGTGGCGTTCGGCTACGCGCCGGGTCGTACGGTGCTGCCCGGGCTTGAGCTGCGGGTGCCTGCCGGGCAGACGGTGGCGTTGGTGGGCACGACCGGGGCGGGCAAGACCACCATCGCGAAGCTCATCGCCCGGTTTTACGATCCGACCTCGGGTGCGGTGACGCTCGACGGTGTGGACCTGCGTGACCTCTCGCAATCCGAGCTGCGCAGGCACATCGTGATGGTCACCCAGGAGAACTTCATGTTCGAGGGCACGGTGGCCGACAACATCCGGTTCGGCCGCCCCGACGCCACCGACGACGAAGTCCGGGCGGCCGCCAAAGCGGTCGGTGCGGACCGGTTCATCGACACGTTGCCCGACGGCTACGACACCGACGTCGCCAAGCGCGGCGGCAGGCTCTCGGCGGGACAACGCCAACTCGTGGCGTTCGCCCGCGCGTTCCTGGCCGACCCCGCCGTGCTGATCCTCGACGAGGCCACATCGTCACTGGACGTGCCCAGCGAGCGAATGGTGCAGCGCGCGTTGGAGACCGTGCTCGCCGATCGCACCGCGCTGGTGATCGCCCACCGGCTCTCGACGGTGCAGATCGCCGACCGCGTGCTGGTGCTCGAACACGGCCGCGTCGTCGAGGACGGTCCGCCTGCCGGGCTCATCGGCCGCGACGGCCATTACGCCAAGCTGCATCGGGCCTGGGTGGACTCGCTGGCCTGACGCTTCGGCGCGAGTGGCCAGTTATGTCCCCCCGCCGCCGGAAATGCGTGCGTCAACTGGTCACTCGGCGATCTGAGCCGGTGCGCAGCCACACCACGCCGAAGAACACCACGGTGAGCGTCAGCGGGATCAGCCCGATCGCCCAGCTCAGCGGCAGCGGTGGGCCTGGTTGTTTGAGCACGTCGACGGTCAGCTCCCCGGTGCCCTGGCCTTGCGGGCCGTCAATGGTGAATCGCAGCGTCCAGGTTCCCGACGAGTCCAGCGACCGCACGTCGAGGCCCCACACGTCGCGGTTGCGCGGATGACGGCCCAGCCGGTCGGTTTCTTCCCGGCCATCGGGCGCGATCTCGGTGAGCGTGCCCGATTTGCCGGCGATACCGCCGTCGGGTTCGAAGGTGAAATCCAGCGATTGCATGGCCCGCAGCGGCCAGACAGTGAAGCCGACCGTCACGGGATACGGCCCGACCTGGACGTGCTCGGAATGCACTACGTAGTCAAGGGGATTGGCGGCTGCGGTCGGTGCGGCTCCGAACCACAGGGCGACCACGGCGCCGAGCACGGCGGCGACTTTGCGCGCCTTCACGCCGTGACCACCGCATCGTCGCGTGCGGCGGGCGCGGTGTCGGCCGCACGCAGTGCTCGCCCGAGCCGCAGCGTCGCGGCACCCAGGATCGCGGCGATGACAGCCGAAGCGGCACAGGTGAATACGACGTTGTCGCCGGGCGCATGCCGCATGCCCGATTCGAGCCACCAGGTGATGGCCGCCGCGCCGACTGCGCCGCAGCCGGCCAATAGCCATGCGCTGGAACCCTTCCAGTGCAGCAGCAGTTCCACGAGGATGCTGAACACCAGAACCGCCGCCGGGATCAGCACCCGCTCGATCGGGAAGCCCAACTCGACGTAGTCACGCAGCGCGAGGTGCTGAACACCCGCATACCAACCGACCGCCCACTGCGCGAACGACCATGTCGCCAGGTTGACCGCCAGCGTGAGCACACCGGTGCCCAGCGCCCCGCCACGCGGCAGCACCTGTGAGCCGAGCAGCACGCAGACGACGGGGATGGCCACCCAGGTGACGACGAACCAGTCGATGCTGCTGCCCATGTTGACATCGGCCAGCGCGGTACTGGTGATCGACGCATACGATCCGAACGCCGCCAGGGCAGTCATGAAACCCCAACGCCCCCAACGATGTTCTCGAGCCGCCGCGAACACGATGGCAGTGCCGATCATCGTGACACAGATCGAGGTCAGCCAGCCCTGGTGCGGTGGCGAGGCAATGGTGACGTCGAATCCGTAGAGGCCGTGCCACCATTCGTCCCACAGGCCGTACAGCAGGAACGATGCCGCCGCGATGCCGCCGACGAGATAGCCGATCGGGGCGGCAAACACACCGAGCACCTTGACGGCCCGGCCACCGACCGTTGGATCGGGAGCCTGGCCGTTGCGCTGTGCGGAGGTGGCGCGCAGCACCATGGTCAGGCTGGTCAGTCCGGCGATGGCGCCGCCGGAGTAGACGAAGAGGTGGGGCAGGGTGAAGAAGCTGTCCGGTCCGACGTCGCCGTGCCACCCGATGTCCCAAGTGAGCCCGCTCAGGGAGATCAGGGTTCCGGCCAGCATCACGAACGCGGCGAGCCGTCCCGCTGAATCCGTTTTGGTCATGGGCGTTTCCTATCCGGTGGTGGTCACGTTGAGGACCGCGTCGTAGTGGTCTTTGCCATTGGAGATCCGCACGGTGATCTCCCACTGTCCGGGCATGCTGAGGTTCACGTCGCCGCGGTAGTGCTCGGTGCCGTCGGGCTTGGCCACCACAGGCGTTGTGGCGTGGCCCATCTGGGGCATCGCGGGTTCGAACGTCACCGATTCCGGCGTCGGTGATTCGCCTGCGCTGCCGGTGATCTCGACCACCAACGGGGTGACCCCGACCTTCGGCGGCGTGCCGGTGATCCGCACCAGATACGGGCCCGCGGTGGCCTCGGCGACGAGCGGTGGCGCGGGTTTGGGCCACAGCAGCCATATTCCGGCGGCCACCGCGACCCCGGCGATCAGGGCGATGACGATGAGGCGTTGACGGCTCATGCTGCGGGGACCTCGACTTCGGTCGGTGCGGTGAGGATGGCGTAGTTGCGTTCGCTCTGCACCCAGAGCTTGTATCGACCCGGCAGGGCGAAGGTGTAGGTGAAGTCGATCTCCGGTCCGTAGCGGGCCACTGATTCGTCGGGCTGGCCGCCGGCTGCGCCAGGGGCGGGCGGAACCATCGCGTGGGCGTGAGCCCAAACCGGTGCTGTCAGTGCGAGTTTGCCGATATCGGGGCTGCTGGTGTCCAGCGGGCCGACCACCATCATGTGGCCCGTCATGCCGAGCCATGGCTGCAGGTCCGCGGTGTCGCCGAACCGCGCCCGGACGGTGCTCGGGGTACCGGCGGGGGACACCGTGGTCGTGATCCGGGCCGGCGACGGACCGGGAGCCGTCGGCGCCTGACCCCGGTCGCGGCCGGCAACCGAGCCGCGCAGCAGTTGGACGCCGCCGCCCCGCCGGGCGATCTCCGCGGCGACGGCATACGTGCCGTGCTCGGCCGGATCGAACTGCACCTCATAGCGGCCTGCCGCCACCCGCACCGGATGCAGATGCGACATCGCTCCCGACGGGGAGACGACGATGAGGTGGATCAGTGCTCCGTGGTGGATGAGCAGGTCGTCGACGGGACGGCCGGTCGCCGAATCGATGAGGTGCAGCTCCAGTGACTGGCTCTGCATGGCCAGCGCCAAGTTAACCGGCGGTCGCGAATAGTCCACGGGGGTAAGGGAATTCGCCGCCACGCGGGCATAGGGGTCGCGGATGTTCTCCACGGTGGGGTCCAGGTCACGACCGGGCTGCGGCGGGGGCGGGAACGACGTCGACAGCACGGCACCCGTGACGCCGACGGTCAGAGCGACGACCATCGCGGTCGCCGGGATCAGCGTGACCGCGCCCCGCCGCGACCGGAGTGCCACGCCGAGAGAGACGATCAGCAGCACCCCGGCGGCGAAGAACCCGTAATCACTGGCCTTTTTCCACGGCGGGGTCAGCTGCACGGGGACCAAGAACGGAATGCGGGCCACGGTGTGCCCGTCGTCGACGAGAAGTTCCCACGGTCCGGGCCGGTCGACGTCGAGCGTCGTGGTGTAGATGCCCGGCGCGCCGAGCTGCACGCGGCCGGAGCTGCCCGCGGCCCCCGCGGTGGTCGCTGTGAGCTGCAGGCTTCCGGGTGCATCACCGGCGTGGGTGACCACGTCCACCTGCAGCGGGCCGAGCACCGGGCCGACCCGGCGAATCACCACCGTCAGCTCACGGCCGCCCAGCGACTGCGCGATGTGCACGTCGGTGTCCGACCCGCCTCCGTCGGCGTGCACAGTCGGGGATCCCAGCAGCACCGTCATCACCATCAGCATGCCGACCGTGAGCGCGCGTGTCAGTAGGGTTTTCCCCCAACGGGTTGCGACCGTCACCTAGCCAGTAATAACAGATCCTGGCAGCTGATCGGCGGGCGTGTTTGCTGTCATGCCTTTTCGATGTCGGGCAACTGCCAGGTCTTGTCGAACAGGGCCTGCTGCGGCCCGTACAGCCGGAACAACACCTCGAACCGGCCGCCGGGTGCAGTGGGAATCCAATTGGCCACGTTGCACTCTTGTGCGGACGGTCCGATGAACACGTCGACCGAGCCGTCGGGATTGGTGATCAGATCGGGTCGATGCGACGAGCGGCTTGCGTACGGCAGGTCCCGGATCAGCGCATGTGTGGCACGGTCGTACACCGTGGCCGACCAGTAGAGCGACACCGGCGGGTCGGCAGGGACCCGTAGCCGGTAGGTCTGGTCACCGTCGAGCGGTCGGCCGTCCTTGTCGGCGATGGTCATCACGTGGAACTGGCCCTGGCCAAGGTGTTTGGCGCTGAAGTAGATGAAGGAGTACAGCAGACCGCGATCGTCGACGGGATAGCTGTCGGCATCGGCGAATCCGGTCTGCATGCCCCGCACCACCTCGGGTGAGGCGGGCACAGCCCAGTGCGTGCCTTCGAAATACGGTGTGGTGAAGAACCGCGGATAGCTGGCTTCGAGCCAGTCGTGTGCTGCGGCCGCGGCGGAGTTCAGCACCGTGGTGAGTTCGGCGTCGGGGGAGAACGGCGTCCCCTTCTCGATGCCGATCGACTTGAGGATCGAGATCATCACGCGGTCGCGCTGCAGCCAGGGTTCGCGTTGCACGAACCGGTCGAGCAATTCGAAGAATCGGAGGTCGTACGGAATGGTGTTGTCGTACACCACATCAGCCGCGTCGACGAATATGGTGGTCGCATCGTCGTGTCCCAATGGATAGAACTTGATGCGCTTTCCGTAAGTTCATCCATGGCCGTTACGCTAGCCCGTCCCGTTTCCCCGCGAGCAGACACCGCGGTACGCGACACGCCGGATTTGGCGCACCGCCATGTCTGCTCGCGCAAGGAAACTCAGCGCACGGTGGCGAAGAAGGCCTTCACATCCTCGACGAACAACTCCGGTTGCTCGAAGGCCGCGAAGTGTCCGCCGCGCGGCATGGTCGTGTAATGGGTGACGTTGTAGCCGGTTTCGCACCAGGCGCGCGGCGCCCGCAGGATCTCCAAGGGGAAGGACGCGATACCGGTGGGCACGCTCACGTATCCGCCGCCGCCCCAGGTGTCGTGGCTTTCCCAGTACAGCCGGGCCGACGACGCTGCTGACGCGGTGAGCCAGTAGAGCATGATGTTGTCGAGCATTTCGTCTTTGGACACCACGTTCTCGGGGTTCCCGTCGCAGTCCATCCACGACCAGAATTTCTCCACGATCCAGGCCAGCTGGCCGACGGGAGAGTCCGTCAGACCGTAGCCGAGGGTCTGCGGCCGGGTGGACTGCTGCTTCATGTAGCCCGAGTCCCACTTGCGGTAGTACTCGATGCGGGCGAGCGCCTTCTGCAGATCTTCGGTCATCTCACCGACGCCTTCGGCGGGCGGCTGCGCGATCGGCATGTTGACGTGGATGGCGATGCAGTGGCTGAGGTCGCCGCCGGAGCTGCTCCGGTGCCCCACATTGCGGCCGATCTGCGTCGTCACCGCCGCACCCCAGTCGCCGCCCTGCGCGCCGTAGCGGTCATACCCCAGCCGCACCATCAGCTCGTCCCACGCTTCGGCGATCTTGGCGACGCCCCAGCCGGTCGTCGTCGGTTTGTCGGAGAAGCCGTAGCCGGGCAGCGACGGGCACACCACATGGAACCCGGCTTCGGTCAACGGCTCGATCACCTTGTGGAACTCCACGATCGAGCCGGGCCAGCCGTGCGTGATCAGCAGCGGGAACGCATCCTGGTGTGGCGATCGCTGATGGATGAAATGGACGCCCAGGCCGTCGATTTCGGTGGTGAAGTGGTCGAAGCGGTTGAGGCCGGCTTCGCGGGTGCGCCAGTCGTAGGTGTTCGCCCAGTAGTCGGCGAGTTCGCGCGTGTAGCTCAGGGGTATGCCCTGGCTCCAGTCGTCCACGCATTCGGCCTCGGGCCATCGGGTCCGCGCCAGCCGATCCTTGAGGTCGGCGAGATCGGTATCGGGGACGTCGATGCGGAACGGTTTGATGGCAGCCATGTGTGCCATCCTGTCGCATCAGCTCAGCGGTAGACCAGACCGCTCAGGCGCCACGCCAGTTGGTGGCGCACCACGGGAAGGTGCGATGCCAACCCCATGAGCACATTGCGGACGGGACGCAGCAGCGGTGGCAGCGTGGCGACCCGGGTGAGCTGCCCGGTGAGTGCGAGCACCTGCAGGGCGATCGGCCGGCGCGCCGCGCTGTAGTCGTCGAGCATGCGCTCGGGCGCCCCGCTGAGCACGGCGGCAAGGGCGTCGGCGAGTGCCACGGCATCCTGGATGCCCAGGTTCATGCCCTGCCCGCCTGCCGGGCTGTGGACATGCGCGGCGTCGCCGGCGAGCAGCAGCCGGCCGGCGCGATAGGTGTCGGCGACCCGGTGCTGGATCCGGAACCGCGAACCCCAGATGACTTCGGTGACAACGGTTTTCCCCGGCCCGAAACCGCGTTGGTCGAGCAGGCGTTGAACGTAGGGCACGGTCGGGCACTCCGGTGCGTCGGCGGTGGGTGCGACGATGCGGAACACGCCGTCGGGCAACGGCGCGACGACGGTCAGGCCCGATTTCGCGTAGAACAGGATCACTCCCTCGTCGTCCAGTGGTGCCGCCAGCCGGACATCGGCCAACGCGAACGATTCCGGGTATTCGCCGCCACTGAACCCGATATCGGCTTGGTCACGTACCCGGCTGTGGATGCCGTCTGCGCCGACGACGTAGCGCGCCCGCATCGCGGTGCCGTCGGTGAAGGTTGCGGTGACGCCGTCGTCGTCCTGGTCGAGCCGCTCGAGCCCGAGCGGTCGGATCACCGTGCCGCCGAGTTCGGTGAGGCGCTGCAGCAGGATCCGCTCGGTGTCGGCCTGGGACAGCATGAGGGTGAACGGGTAGGCGGTCGGCAGCGTGCTGAAGTCGACGGGAATCAGCACGCGTTCACCGTCGCGCATCGTGAAATGGGGCGTGACGAGCCCTTCGGCGATCATGCGGCGGGATACGTCGAGACCCTCGAGCACCTCAAGCGTGCGGGCGGCCACGGCGGCGGCGCGCGAGGTGTTGGCGCCTTCGGGCAGCTTGTCGACGACGGTCACGTCGACCCCGCGTCGGCGCAGGTCGGCGGCGAGGGTGAGGCCGGTCGGGCCGGCTCCGATCACCAGGACGTCGGTGGATTGCATGGTGAGCCCTTTTCTGTCGAACATGTCAACGCTTGTTGACTTGCTCCATGGTGCGCCCGATCGGTCCCCGTGTCAACACCTGTTGACTTATGCTGTCGGTCATGAAGCGTTCAGCCGATCGGACCAGGGAGGCGATCCTCGCCGCGGCCCGCGAACAGTTCGCCGCCACGGGCTACCAGGGCACGACCATCAGGGCCGTGGCCGCGGCCGCAGGCATCGACCCCGCCTTGGTGATCCGGTATTTCGGCAACAAGGACAAGCTCTTCGCGACCGCATCGGAATTCGATCTGCGGTTCCCCGATCTCACGGCGGTCGACCCGGCCACGGTGGGACGCCACCTCGTCACGCATTTCCTCAACCGCTGGGAGGGTGACGAGGCGCTCACGGTCCTGCTGCGCTCGGCCACCACCAATGCTGAAGCGGCCCAACGTATGCGGGAGATCTTCGGGGCTCAGCTGGTGCCGGTGGTCGCGAGGCTGGCCCCCCCGGGTGAGGCTGAGCGGCGTGCCGGTCTGGTCGGCGCGCAGATGATGGGGCTGGCTCTGTGCCGATTCGTGCTCGCGGTGGCGCCGGTGGCGGATATGACGCGCGAGGAGATCATCTCGTCGATCGGCCCGACGATTCAGCGCTACCTGTCAGGGGATCTGACGTAGCCTGCGGGCCTTGGACACCGCCTCGTGCCGGGTCCGCGCCCCGAGTTTGGCTGTGGCGCTGCGCAGATAGCTCTTCACCGTCTCGGGCTTCAGCGAAAGGCGTTGGGCTGCTTCGGCGTTGGTGCAGCCCAACGCGACCTGCGCCAGCACGTCGACTTCCCGCGCGGTCAGCGGCGCGCTGGCCGGGGCGTCACCACGCAGCGCGCCTGCCAGGCGGTCGGCGAGATCACGCAGGGGAACCGCCAGCGCGGGGGTGTCGGCGGCCAGCCGGCGCAGATCGGCGTACACCGAACGGATTTGCTCGGTGTCGGCGGGCTGGCCCTCGAAGTTGGCCAGCTGTGCCTCGCGCAGCCGCATCCGGCGGTCCACCTCGTCACGCACACGCAGCTCGTCGGCGAGCCGGCGCGCAGACGTCAGCATCGCGGTGGCCGTCCGGTCGCCGATCGGGGCGCTGCTGCGGTGCGCGCCGTACAGCACCGCCCGCGCCGCGCCGTCGACCACCACCGGAACCGCCAGGATGGAGCGGATGCCCTCGGTCAGCACCGGCTCGTCGTAGTCGTGGGTGATGGTCGCCGATCGCCGGTAGTCGGGCACCGCGATGGGCCGCCGCGCCACCATCGAGGCCCCGCCGAGCCCCGCACTCGGCCGTACCGCCAGCCCGCGCATGGCCCCCGTGCGGGTGCCGATGAATTCGCTGAGCAACAGCGCGTCGCCGTGCACCTCCCCGCCGAACGCCAGTGGCAGGCCCGTGTCAGTAGCCATGCGGCGCAGTTCGGCGCGCACCGCGTCGGCGTCACGCGGCCGCAGCAGCGAGGGGCGCATGGCGGATACCCACTTTCGGGGGTAGCGGACGGACAACTGTGACATAGAGCATAACTGTCATGAACGAGCCAGCGACGAACTCGGACCTTTACCGTACCGCCCGTGACCAGCTCGTCGCGGCGATCTCCGACTACGACAAGGCCGTCGACGCCTTCTCCTGGCCGCAGATCACGGGCACCTTCAACTGGGCCACCGACTGGTTCGACGTCATCGCACGGGACAACGAGCGGACTGCGTTGTGGATCGTCGAGGAGGACGGCAGCGAGCAGCGGATCAGTTTTGCCGAGATGGCCGACCGCTCCGACCGGGTGGCGGGCTGGCTGCACGGCCTTGGCGTCGGCAAGGGCGACCGGGTCATTGTGATGCTCGGCAACCAGACCGAACTGTGGGAGTCCATGCTGGCCATCGCCAAACTCGGCGCGGTCACCATGCCGACCACCGGGGCGTTGGGCCCGGCCGATCTGGCCGACCGCATCACGCGCGGCGGGGCACGTTTCGTCATCGCCAACGCCGCCGACGCGGACAAGTTCACCGAGGTCGACGGTGACTACGTGCGCATCGCGGTGGGTGCGCCGGTCGCCGGCTGGCACGCCTACGCCGATGCCGCCGAGGCCGAACCGATCCGCTGGGTGGGGACGACGACGGTCGAGGACCCGTTGCTGATCTACTTCACCTCGGGTACCACCAGCAAGCCCAAACTGGTTGAGCATTCCCAGGTCTCGTACCCGGTCGGCCATCTGACGACGATGGCGTGGATCGGCGTGCGCCCCGGGGACGTCCACTTGGCGATCAGCTCACCGGGCTGGGCGAAGCACGCCTGGAGTTGCTTCTTCGCGCCGTGGATCGCCGAGGCCACCATCTTCGTGTACAACTACCGCCGGTTCGATGCCGCGGCGCTGTTGCACCAGATCCGCCGCGCGGGCGTCAATACCTTCTGTGCCCCGCCGACCGTGTGGCGCATGTTGATCCAGGCCGACCTCGGCGCCAAACCCGAAGGTCTGCGCGAGATCCTGGGTGCGGGTGAACCGCTCAACCCCGACGTCATCGCCCGGGTCCAGAACGCATGGGGCCTGACCATCCGCGACGGATTCGGTCAGACCGAGACGACGTTGCAGGTCGGCAACACCCCGGGGCAGCCGGTCAAGCCCGGTTCCATGGGCCGGCCGATGCCCGGCGTGCCGGTGGTGCTGGTGGATCCCATCAGCGGCGAACTCGCCGACGAGGGTGAGCTGTGCCTGGATCTCAGCGCGCACCCGGTCAACCTGATGACCGGGTATCTCGGTGACCCGCAACGCAATGCGGCAGTGATGGCCGGTGGCTACTACCACACGGGCGACGTCGCGGCGCGTGACGCCGACGGCTACATCACTTACATCGGCCGCACCGACGACGTCTTCAAATCCAGCGATTACAAGGTGTCGCCGTTCGAGTTGGAAAGCGTGCTCATCGAGCATCCCGCGGTCGTGGAGGCCGCCGTCGTGCCGCAGCCCGACGAGACCCGGCTGGCGGTGCCCAAGGCCTACGTCGCGCTCGCCGACGGCTGGGAAGCCAACGCCGACACCGCAAAAGACGTGATGTCCTACGCACGCGACCACCTCGCGCCGTACTTGAAGGTGCGACGAGTGGAGTTCTTCGAGCTGCCCAAGACCATCTCCGGCAAGATCCGCCGGGTCGAGCTGCGCAGGCGTGAGGACGAGGCGTACCAATCGGGGACGCCGATCGACAGTGAATACCGCTACGAGGATCTGGTGGACTGATGCGCAGCTACGACGCGGGGCCGACCGACACTCCCATCCTCGAGGAGACCATCGGGGCGAACTTCGAACGGATCGCGGCGACGCATCCCGGCATCGAGGCGCTCGTCGACGTGGCCCAGGGACTGCGTTACACCTACGCCGAGTTGAACGACGAAATCAACGTGGTCGCACGAGGTTTGATCGGCATGGGTATCGACAAGGGCGATCGTGTCGGCATCTGGTCGCCCAACTGCGCGCAGTGGACCATTGTGCAGTACGCCACCGCGAAGATCGGTGCGATCCTGGTCAACATCAACCCGGCCTACCGCACCCACGAGCTGGCTTACGTGCTCAACCAGTCGCAGGTGCGGCTGCTGGTGTCGGCGACGGCGTTCAAGACGTCGGACTATGTGGCGATGGTCGACGAGGTGCGGCCGCAGGCCCCGCAGTTGGCCGACGTGGTGTTCCTGGGTACCGGCGACTGGGATCGCCTGCGCGCCAGTGCCGTGCAGCCCGAGGCCTTGGCGGCCCGCGCGGCGACGCTGTCCAACACCGACCCGATCAACATCCAGTACACCTCGGGCACAACGGGTTTCCCCAAAGGCGCGACGCTCAGCCACCGCAACATCCTCAACAACGGGTTCTTCGTCACCGAGGGTATCAAGCTCACACCGGGCGAGCGCTTGTGCATCCCGGTGCCGTTCTATCACTGCTTCGGCATGGTGATGGGCAACCTGGGGTGCACCACCCACGGCGTCACCATGGTGATCCCGGCCCCAGGATTCGACCCGGCCGCTACGCTCGATGCCATCGAAACCGAAAGGTGCACCGGCGTTTACGGGGTTCCGACGATGTTCATCGCCATGCAGAACCATCCGAGTTTCGCCGGTCGCGACCTGTCGTCGCTGCGCACCGGGATCATGGCGGGCTCGGTGTGCCCGGTCGAGGTGATGAAGCGCTGCGTCAACGATATGCACATGTCCGAGGTCGCGATCTGCTACGGCATGACCGAGACGTCACCGGTGTCCTGCCAGACGCTCATCGATGACGATCTGGAGCGGCGTACCTCGTCGATCGGCCGGGTGCATCCGCACCTCGAGGTCAAGATCGTCGACCCTGAGACCGGCGAGCTCGTGGAACGTGGTGCGCCGGGTGAGCTCTGCACGCGTGGCTACTCGGTGATGTTGGGGTATTGGAACGATCCGGAGAGAACCGCCGAGGCGATCGACGCCGAAGGCTGGATGCACACCGGCGATCTCGCGGTGATGGCCGAGGACGGCTACTGCAACGTGGTCGGCCGCATCAAGGACATGGTGATCCGCGGCGGTGAGAACGTCTACCCCCGGGAGATCGAGGAGTTCCTCTACACCCATCCCGATGTCGAAGACGCCCAGGTGGTCGGGGTTCCCGACGAGCGCTACGGCGAGGAGATCTGCGCGTGGATCCGGCTCAAACCCGGCCGGGCCCCGTTGGATGCCGCTGCGGTGCGGGCGTACGCCTCGGGCAAGCTGGCGCACTACAAGATCCCGCGCTACGTGGTGCTGGTCGAAGAGTTCCCGATGACCGTGACCGGCAAGGTACGCAAGGTCGAGATGCGGGCCGAAAGCGTCCGGATCCTCGGGCTGGGTTAGCTCGCGGCCGAATGGCCAGTTGTTGTACGGCTTTTCGGCAGTTCCGTGCAACAACTGGCCATTCGGCGTACAGCTGTGTCCTCACGCCAATAGCGGACTGAGTCGCGCCGCGCACTCCCGCAGTACCGGCACCTGCCGGCTCAGCAGTTCGGTCTGATCGGATCGTCCCGACATCGCCACCGCCGCCACCAGCGCACCCGTGGCCGACCGCACCGGCACCGCCACGCAGGCCGATTCGTCGCGCAGCTCGCCGGTCTGAGTGGCCGCATCGTTCTGGCGCACGGCCTGGAGTTCTTCGGCAAGAACGGATTTCGATGTCACCGTGCGTGCCGTCAACGCACCGAGTTGTGAACCCAGCAGCGTGTCCGCGTCGCTCTTCTCGGCGAGCAGCAGCTTGCCCACCGCGCACGCATGCAGGTGATGGTTGAGCACAGACTCGTCGGCAGGCGGCGGATACTCCCCGTCAGGATCGGCGATGCGCACCGAGGTGTTGGTGAAGTAGAACAGGTGCACACCGAACCGCACCGACAGTCGCATCTCGCCGAGCACCTCGCGCGCGGCCGTGCACACCGTCGGGGAGACCGCGGTATCGATCAGCACGCCCATCCGCGGGCCGAGCGAGAAGCCGGACAGGTCCGGCAGCCGCACGATGTAACCGTCGGCGACAAGGAGATTCAGCAACCGGTAGGTGGTCGCCGATGGCATGTTCAGGCGATCGGCGATTTCCTTCGCGGTCACTCCCACACCTGCGTGCGCGACGGCCTCCAGGACCTGCAGCGCACTCTGCACCGCCTTGGGTTGGCGGCCCGACAGTGCTCCGTCGGCGGGGCTCATCGACGTACCTCCCACGGGTTGTAGTCGGCGAAGATGTCACCGGCCACCGTCTCGTCGAAGACACCGACCCGCTCGGCCAGGTCTGGTAGCGAGCGACGGCGAAGGGCGAAGGCCCCGAGACCGATTGCCAGCAGCGCGGCGTACACGGCGGTGGCGACCCACACCGGCGATTCGACGGTCAGCACCGCCCACACAATGATGGCGACCATCATGGCCGCGGTGGTCAGGCCCACGGTCAGCGGAGCCCAGGTGAGCTCGCCGATGCGGCGCAGGAACGTCGGCGCGGCCAGGCATGCCAGCAGGTAGGCACCGATGTAGCCGTGCGCCGATATCGCCAGCAGGCCGATCAGCACCTCGCGGGGGGAGCCGACGATCAGCAGATAGCCCACGGGCACCGCGACGATCACCGGAATGGCCACGTAGAGCGCGATGTGCGGAGTGCGGTGACGCGGGTGCGCATCGCCAACGGCCGACGGCAGGACGCCTTCGCGGCCCATCGCGAACAGGGTGCGCGACAACGCCGTCGTCGAGCCGATCACGCAGGCGAACCACGAGGCGGTGATGCCCAGCTCCATCACGATGGACAGCGCCACCGACGCGGTGCCGGCGGTGTCGGGCAGGCTGAGCACGATGGGCACCGCGCCGATGCCTGCCTGGATGGTGCCCGCGGATTGCATCGCCGCGGCGAACGTGTAGAGCACGCCGAGCGCGACCGGCGTCCACCGGATCGCGCGGGTGACGGTGACGAAGGGCCGTTGTGCCTCGCGCGCGACCGTCGACGCGCTCTCGAATCCCTCATAGGACGTGATGGCCAGCAGCAGGGCGAATCCCAGCGCTGAATGCGATTGTGCAGCAGGTGCTTCCGGCGGATCGTGACCACCGGCCACCGCCCCGGTGAAGGCGATCACGAGCACCACCGCGGCCGCCACGATCGCGAAAACCTCGACGGTGAGCGAGATTCGCGCGGACAGCCGGATCCCGCGCACCATCAGGGTCAGGGCGACGATGCCGACGACGACGGCCAGCACCGCGATCGTGGGTTCGCCGCCGGGCACCCCGAGCCGGCCCAGCAGGGCGGTGAGATAGCTTGCGGCGCCCAAGGTGCTGGCCATCGCCGCCGCCGCGTAACCGATCACCACCGACCATCCCGCCGCGATGCCCGGCACCGGCCCGAGCCCCTTGACCGTGTAGCTGTACAGGCCACTGACCGCGACCATGCGCGTGGAGAACTGCGTCACGCAGTAGCCGACGGCGGCCATCAGCACCGCCGTCACGATGAACACGGGAAGCGTGGCCGAGCCCGCCGCCGGGATCACCAGCGCGGGCAGCGTGACCATGACGGCCGACGGAGCCACCGCCGACACCGACTGCCCGAGCACCTGGGTGAAGGACAGCTGAGCGCGCCGGAGCCCCGAGACCGGCGAGCTGCTCTTCATGGCACGTCTGCCGCTCACTCGTCGCAAGGTAGCCCATCGCGGGACCCCGCCACAGCCCAAGCCGGAAAAAATTTTGAAATGAGAATCCGGACGTCGCGAGGCCCGGGTTCCGGTGGCCATGGTTGCGTCCGGACTCCGTCAACTGGCCTTTCCTGCGACCCCGAATGAGAATTGTCGGAGTTTCTCAAATGAGAATCGCAATGCGCCGAATATCCATTTGAAATAAGTGGTGACGCGCACCACATCGGGGCGTAAACATGATTCCCATGACAGCCTCGCTCAGCACAGATCTCGACCCGCGCACGGTCGATTTCATCTCGGTTCCCCGGCGGATGTACATCGACGGGCAGTGGGTCGATGCGATGTCCGGGCGGCGGTTCGACACGGTGGACCCGGCCACCGAGCAGGTCATCACCACCGTCCCGCACAGTGGGCCCGAGGACGTCGAACGCGCCGTCGCCGCGGCCCGCCGGGCCTTCGAGGACGGCCCCTGGCCGGCCATGACCCCGGCCGAGCGGCAGAAGGTGCTGTGGCGCATCGCCGAGGGCATCTCTGCGCGCGCCGACCAGTTCGCGCAGCTGGAGAGCATCGACAACGGCAAGTCCGTGGCTGTCGCCAAGGCCGTCGACGTCACCTGGGCCGCGGAGATCTTCTACTACTACGCGGGTTGGGCCACCAAGATCGAGGGCCGCACCATCCCGGTGTCCGTGCCGTGGGCTCCCGGCGCGCGTTTCCACGCGTTCACGCTGCGCGAGCCGGTCGGCGTATGCGCCCAGATCACCCCGTGGAACTTCCCGCTGGTGATGGCGGCGTTCAAGGTCGCGCCGGCGTTGACCTGCGGCAACACCGTCATCCTCAAGCCTGCCGAGCAGACCCCGCTGACGGCGCTGCTACTGGCCGAGGTCATCGCCGAGGCAGGCGTGCCGGCCGGCGTGTTCAACCTGCTGACCGGCTTCGGTGACGTCGGAGCCGCGCTTTCGGCACATGACGGCGTCGACAAGGTCGCCTTCACCGGATCCACCGAGGTCGGCAAGAAGATCGTCAACGCCGCATCGGGCAACCTCAAGAAGGTCTCCCTCGAGCTGGGCGGCAAGAGCCCGCAGGTGGTCTTCGCCGACGCCGACCTGGAGGCCGCGATCCCTGGCGTGGCCAGTGGTTTCTTGTTCAACCACGGCCAGACGTGCACCGCGGGCACGCGACTGCTGGTCGAGGACGCCGTCTTCGACGAGTTCACGCAGGGCGTCGCCGAGCACGCCGCGAGCCTGCGCATCGGCCCCGGCCTGGACCCCACCAACGACATCGGCCCGCTGGTCTCGCGTGAGCAGCTGAGCAAGGTCACCGGATATCTCGATGCCGGCATCGCGCAGGGTGCCCGCGCGCTGGCCGGCGGCGGTCGTCACGGGGACACCGGTTTCTACGTGCAGCCGACCCTGCTGGTCGACGTGGACCGCGACTTCAGCGTCTACCAGGAGGAGATCTTCGGGCCGGTGGCGGTCGCGGTGCCGTTCAACCGAGACCGCGGCGTCAGGGAAGCGGCCAACGACACGCCCTACGGGCTGGCGGCCAGTGTGTGGACCCGCGACGTGTCCACCGCGCATCGGGTGGCCGCGCAGATCAAGGCGGGCACCGTGTGGGTCAACTGCCACAACGCGTTCGACACCGCATTGCCGTTCGGGGGATACAAACAATCGGGCTGGGGCCGCGAACTCGGTGAGGGCGCGATCGCCGAATACACCCAGACCAAAGCTGTGAATATCGCGCTCTAGATTCCCGCTGTCGTCAAATGAGAATACGGCGCCGCCGCAATTCTCATTTGGACCCGCCACGTCCAATTCCACCGAAAGAAATGCCATGTCAACTGACGCAGTTCTGACTCCCAGCGTCGCCGCCGGGCATCAGGCCCACCGACTGGCGGGCAAGCTCGGTCCCACCGCCATCGTGTTCATGGTGGTCGCGGCGGCCGCGCCGCTCACCGTGGTCGCCGGCACCTTCCCGATCGGCATCGCCGCGGGCAACGGGGCCGCGTTCCCGGCGTCCTACGGCGTATGCACCGTCGTGCTGCTGTTGTTCGCCGTCGGTTTCACCGCGATGGCGCGGCACGTCCCCGGTGCCGGTGCCTTCTACACCTACATCGCGCACGGGTTCGGCCGTCACGCCGGTCTCGGCGCGGCGTTCCTGGCCCTGCTGTCCTACACCGCCGTACAAGGCGGGGTGTACGGCTACATCGGCGCGTCCCTCAACGAACTCGTCACCAGCCACGGCGGCCCGTCGGTGCCGTGGTACGTCTACGCCCTGGTGATGATGGGCATCACCGGATTCCTCGGCTACCGGCACATCGAACTGTCCGGCAAGGTTCTGGGTGTTCTGCTGGTCTGCGAGGTCGGCATCGTCCTGGTGATCAACGGCGCGGTGATCGGCCACGGCGGCGCGTCGGGCCTGTCGACCGCGGTGCTGCACCCGGGCAACTTCTTCGCGGGCGCGCCCGGCATCGCGCTGATCTTCGCGCTGGCAGGCTACATCGGGTTCGAGGCCACGGCGGTGTTCCGCGACGAGGCCCGCGATCCGGCCCGCACCATCCCGCGGGCCACCTATGTGGCGCTGCTGGTCATCGGCGGGTTCTACGCGCTGTCCAGCTGGGCCCTGGTCTCCGCGTGGGGCGACGCCGATGCCGTCACCGAGGCGACCAACAATCCGGCCACGATGCTCACCGAGACCGCGACCCGCTATGTCGGTGCGGTGGCCGGAGACCTGGTCCAGATCTTCCTCATCACAAGCCTTTTCGCCGCACTGCTGTCCTTCCACAACGTGCTGGCCCGCTACATCTTCTCGCTGGGCAACACCCGGGCGCTGCCCGAGCGGTGCGGTCGCTCACATCTGCGCCACGACTCCCCGCACATCGCCTCGGCCGTGCAGACCGTGTCGGCGCTGGTGCTGGTGGCCGCCTCGGTCGCGGCCGGCCTTGATCCGGTGACGCAGGTGTTCACCTGGTTCGTCGGCGCCGCTTCGGTGGGCATCGTGGTGCTGATGACGGTGACCTCGGCAGCCGTCGTCGTGTACTTCCGCCGCACCCGCCTGGACACCCGGCCGTGGAACACCCTGATCGCCCCGCTGCTCGGATTCGCCGGGCTGGCAGTGCTTTCCGTGATGACCGCGGTGAATCTGCCACTGCTCGTCGGCGGGTCCGACACCCTGGCCGCCATCATCGGCGTCCTGCTGGTCGGCGCCTTCCTCGGCGGCATCGTGGTCGCGGTCATGCGCCCACACGCCGGCACGCAACAAGACGAAAACCCTGATATCGCAAAGGAGATCGCACGATGACCGCAACGCTGGAACCCACTCGGAAGACCACCGCCCCCGATCACCCGCTGACCCCGCTGAGCGCCGACGAGATCCGCGCTGTGCGCCGCATCATCGACGAGAACGGACTGCTGGGCGAGAGCGGCCGGTTCGTCTACGCCGCCCTGGAGGAACCGCACAAGAGCGTCGTGCTGTCGTTCACGCCAGGCGATCCGATCGAGCGGCGCGCCAGGGTCATCATGTTGGACCGCGACAGCGGTCAGGGCACCGACCTGATCGTGTCGATCACCGAAGGGCAGATCGTGTACCGCCACGACGTCGATCCGGTGACCGACGGCCAGGTTCCGGTTCTCGACGAGGAATTCGGCGATGTCGAGGCGATCCTGCTGCAGTGCGACGAATGGCTGGCCGCGATGCGCAAGCGCGGCCTGGAACCGGAGAAGGTGCGTGCACTTCCGTTGTCCGCCGGGGCATTCGGCCATGAGGACGAGGTGGGCAAGCGCGTCGCACGGGTGCTGGGCTTCTACCAGTTCGATGAGGCCGACCTGCCGTGGGGACACCCGATCGACGGCGTCGTCGCCCATATCGACCTCACGGCGAAGTCGGTCATGTCGGTCGTCGATCACGATGAGCTGCCGTTCCCCAGTGAGCGGTCGGAGTGGGATGCCGCACCGCACGCGACACCGACCCGCACCGACCTCAAGCCCATCGAGATCACGCAGCCCGAGGGCCCCAGCTTCACTGTCGACGGCAACAAGATCACCTGGGCGGACTGGTCATTCAGGTTCGGGTTCGACATCCGGGAAGGGCTGACGCTGCACCAGCTCTCGCTCAAGGACGGCGATGCCGAGCGCCCGGTGATCTACCGCGCGTCGATCGCCGAGATGGTGGTCCCGTACGCGCACCCGTCGCCGTCGAGGTACTGGATCAATTACTTCGACCAGGGCGAGTACATGTTCGGCCGCTACACGAATTCCCTTGAGCTGGGCTGCGATTGCCTCGGCGAGATCAAGTACTTCGACGTCACCATCGCCGACGAGCACTGCGAGCCCCGGCTGATCAAGAATGCCATCTGCCTGCACGAGGAGGATTACGGCGTGCTGTGGAAGCACGTCGACATGTTCAACGGCATGTCCGAGGTCCGCCGGTCGCGGCGGCTGGTGATCTCGTTCTTTCTGACCATCGGCAATTACGACTACGGCTTCTACTGGTACCTCTACCTCGACGGCACCATCGAGATGGAGGTCAAGGCCACGGGTGTCGTGTTCGCCTCGGGCTACCGGGCACCCGACCAATTTGCGTCGGAGCTGGCGCCCGGGCTGGGTGCGCCGTATCACCAGCACCTCTTCTCGGCCCGGCTGGACATGGCCGTCGACGGGCATGCCAACACCGTCGAGGAGGTCGACGCGGTCGCCGCGCCGATGGGCCCCGACAACCCGTGGGGCAACGGGTTCACGCAGCAGAAGACGAAGCTGACCCACGAGTTGGGAGCGATGCGTACCGCCGACAATCTCAAGGCCCGCGTCTGGCACATCGTCAACCCGAACAAGCAGAACCGACTGGGCCAGAACGTCTCCTACGCGCTGTACCCGGAAGGGCAGCCCACGCTGTTGGCCGACCCGTCGAGCTCGGTGGCGGCGCGGGCCGCGTTCACCACCAAGCACCTGTGGGTGACGAAATACGATCCGGCCCAGCGGTACCCGGCCGGTCACCTGGTCAACCAGCACCCGGGCGGGGATGGTCTGCCGGCATTCGTCGCCGGCGACCGCAATATCGAGAATGAGGACGTCGTGCTGTGGCACACCTTCGGGCTGACGCACTTCCCGCGGCCCGAGGACTGGCCGGTGATGCCGGTGGACTATGCCGGGTTCAAGCTCAAGCCGGTGTCGTTCTTCGATCGAAATCCCGCTCTGAACGTTCCGGCCGCACCGAAGTCGCACTGCTGCGAGGATTAGGTCATGTCCATCGGTCGCACGCCCGCTGTCCTCGGACGGCGGGCGTGCGCCGTGCTGGCCGCCTGCTCGGCGGCTCTGCACGGCGTGCTGCTGGGCCATGCGGCCAACCCCGCGATGATGGCCGCCATGGTCGCGATGATGATCGCGTGCCTGTTCTGCGCGCGGGATTTGTGGCTGCGCGGGTCTCTGGGTGTGTGGTGTGCGGTGGCCCTGATGAACCTCGCGATGATCGCGCTGCACACGCCGATGCCTGCGCATCACCACGGCGTGGGTATCCCCTCGGCGCCATCGGCCGCCGTGGACCCGATGGCGATGGCGACCGCGTTGGCGCTGGTCGAGGTCGTGATCGCCGCCGTGGTGCTGGCGTACCGCACTCGGCACCGCTCGCTCGACGCCATCTCGCTGGATAATCGGAATGCGTGGGGATCCCGGCACTCGTCCTGATCGCTGTCGCAACGCTGCTCGCCTGTGTACTCGTGGGCGGCGGCCTCTACGAAACCCTGGTGGTCGATCCGGCCTGGCCGCGGCGGCCCGGCATCATCCAGGCCCGCAACGGCGGCATCTCCCGTCGGCGGTTCTGGATCCCGGCACACAGCCTCTTCGAACTGGTTGTCGTCGTCGCGGTCGTCGCCGCCTGGGGCGATACCGCGGTCCGGACCGCGCTGCTGGTGGCCCTGGTGAGCCACGCGGTGATGCGGATCTGGACGCTGCTCTACTTCGTGCCAAAGGCGGTCGCCTTCGAGAAGGCCGACCCGGTCGAGGTCGACGAGGCTGCCGCGCTGCGCTGGACGCGGCACAGCCTGTTGCGCTTGCCGCTGGACCTGGTCACCGCGGCGGCGTTGCTCACGGCGCTGGCGCTGGCCTGACGGCTCTCAGGCTTCCAATTCGCCCGCGATGCCCCGCTCGATGGCCGCCCGCGCGGTGGCCGGGAGCACGAACAACCCGGCGAGTTCCCGCTGCGCCTTGCTGTAGGCGTTCTGCCGCTCCTGCGGGGTGGCCGCCGCGTCGGAGGCCAGCCTGAGCAGCTGCTGCGCGCGGCCCAGCCGTTCCTGGTCTTCGGGGGAGAAGTCGCTGCGGCGTCGCCGGATCGCCTCGGCCTCGGCGACGTCGAATGCCGAGGTGTACTCGTGCACGGCATCGCGATACTCCAATTGGGCCTCGCGGTCGCCGAGCATGTCGTCGAGTTTGTCGGGACGCAGCCACTCGGCGCGGCTGCGCGCCTTGTGGAACGCGATGGTCAGCGGCTCCCGCATGTCGGTCATCAGCGGGAAATCCAGCAGCTTGGCGATGTCCATCTCGTAGTCCAGCCACCGGGCATTGGTGCTGTCGTGCTGTTCGAGCAGCTTCTTGAGTTCCCGCTGCGCGGCGGCGTCCGTCATCTTCGCGCTGCCCGCGGCGCGGGCCAGCTCGATCTTGGTCTGCTGCTTGATCCGGTAGCGCTCCAGCCGCCGCTCGGCGCGGCGTTCGTTGGCCGCGGCGACCGCCTTGATCCCGCCACCGATCGCGCCGCCGAGCGGAAAGATCAGCCACCAGAAATTTCCGGCGAACTGCAGCATCGGCTCCACCACCCCAGGATGCCACTGCGTCACGAACGCGAACGTCAGCCCGGCAAGCCGATCCGCCGGTAGCGGTGCAGCCGCATGCCGATCCGTTCGGCATCGGGCACCGTGCGCAGCCGGTGCAGTTCGCCGGCGATGCTCGCCGACAGGCGCGCGGTGAACTCCTCGGGTTCGTCTGCGGCATCGGGCTGCTCGGCCACGATGGCGTCGACGATGCCGTTGCGCAGCAGGTCGGCAGCCCGGATGCCTTGTGCGGCAGACAGTTCCGGGGCGTGTCGGGTATCGCGGAAGACGATGGCGCTGGCTCCCTCCGGTGGCAGGGGAGCCAGCCAGCCGTTGGCGGCGGCCAGCACGCGGTCGGCGGGCACCATCGCCAGCGCCGGTCCGCCGCTGCCCTGGCCGAGCAGCACCGACACCGTCGGCACGTCCAGCGTCACCAATTCGGCCAGGCAGCGGGCGATCTCGCCGGCCAGCCCACCCTGCTCGGCCTCGGCCGACAGCGCCGGGCCTGCGGTATCGATCATCGACACCAGCGGCAGGCGCAGGTCGGCGGCCAGCGCCATACCGCGTCGGGCCTCCCGCAGCGCTGCGGGGCCCACCATGCCGATGCGCTGCTGGCCGAGCACGACGGCGGGCTGCCCGCCGAAGCGGGCCAGCGCCAGCAGCATCTGCCCCGAACCTCCACCGGTTCCCGACAGCAGCACCCGATCGGTGGCACCGTGCTTCAGCACGTACTCGGCACCGGGCCGGTCGGACCGGCGTGACGCGGTGACCGAGTCCCAGGCCGGCACGTCGCGCGGCGCCGCAGGCGGCGGTTCGGGCGGCGGGGCTCCGGGGGAGTCGCACATCACCGTCAGGGTGCGGTGCAGCACCGAGCGCAGCGCCTCGACCGGCACGACGCCGTCGATGACGCCGTGCTCGAACAGGTTCTCCGCGGTCTGCACACCTGACGGGAACTTCTCGCCGTAGAGCTGCTCGTAGACGCGGGGGCCGAGGAACCCGATCAGCGCGCCCGGTTCTGCGGCGGTGACGTGGCCAAGCGATCCCCACGACGCGAACACCCCGCCGGTCGTGGGGTGGCGCAGATAGACGATGTAGGGCAGGTGGGCCCGCTTGTGCAGCTCGACCGCCGCGGCGATCTTGACCATCTGCAGGAACGCGACCGTGCCCTCCTGCATCCGGGTGCCACCCGAACTCGGCGAGGCCAGCAACGGCAGTCCCTCGGCGGTCGCCCGTGCGACCGCAGCGGTGATGCGTTCGGCGGCGGCCACCCCGATCGACCCGGCGAGGAAGTCGAACTCGCAGGCCAGGACCGCGACGCGGCGGCCGAACACGGTGCCTTCACCAGTGATCACCGACTCATCGAGGCCGCTGCGGGCAGCTGCTGCGTCCAGTTCGGATCGGTAGGACTCGGATGTGGCTACCTGCAGCGGAGGGCCGTCCCAGCTGCGGAACGACCCGGTATCCAGGACAGCGTCACGTAGTGCCACGGCACGACTCACAGGGTGAGCGTATATAGGCTGGCGACATGATTGGTGTCACCCGGGACGGCAATGTCCTGACCCTGGAACTGCAGCGCCCGGAGCGGCGCAACGCGCTGAACTGCGAACTCGTCGACAGCCTGCGCGAAGCAGTGGAGAAGGCCGCCACTGAGGATGTCCGCGCGATCGTGCTGACCGGTGCTGGGCATGTGTTCAGTTCGGGCGCAGATCTGACCGACGCGACGGGCATGGCCGAGAAGCTGCCGGACAAGGCGCTGGCGTTGAACCTCGCGATCGACAAGACCCCGGTGCCCGTCATCGGCGCCATCAACGGCCCGGCGATCGGCGCCGGGGTGATCCTGTCGATGATCTGCGATCTGCGCGTGGTGGACCCCAGCGCGTACTTCCAGTTTCCCGTCGCCAAATATGGTCTGGCCCTTGATAACTGGAGTATCCGCCGGTTGACGTCGCTGGTCGGCTACGGCCGGGCCCGTGGCATGCTGCTCACCGCCGAGAAGCTCACCGCCGAAACCGCGCTGCAGACCGGTATGGCCAACCGCATCGGCACGCTGGCCGACGCGCAGGCCTGGGCCGCTGAGATCGCCGGGTTCGCGCCGCTGGCCCTGCAGCACGCCAAGCGGGTGCTCAACGACGACGGTGCTTACGAAGACCAGTGGCCCGAGCACAAGGAGCTCTTCGACAAGGCGTGGTCCAGCAACGACGTCATCGAGGCGCAGGTGGCCCGGCTGCAGAAGCGGCCGCCGAACTTCACCGGGGCCTGAGGTGCTGCGCGCTGCGCTGCGGTTCGGCGTCCGGTCGGCCTCGCTGCTCGCCGGCGGCTGGCTGGTGCGTGCGTTCAGCGGCACCTCGGCGGCCGTGGGCGCCGGCCCGCGAGCGATCCGCCCGGTCGCCCAGCGGTCGCCGCAGTACACCGGCGGCGCGTTCGTCAACATCGAGCCGGCGTCGCCGGGCATCAGCCTGGGCCGCGAGGAGCGTCGCCTGCTGCTGCGGGAGATGATCGGTTCACGGGGCGCGAGCTGGCCCGGCGGCCCGATCCCGCTGGCCGACCCGGAGGACGGCCCCGCGGGGGAGTGCGCGGTGTCGTGGTACGGCCACTCCAGCGCGCTTGTCGAGATCGACGGGTACCGGGTGCTGGCGGATCCGATCTGGAGTCAACGCTGCTCACCGTCGCGGGTCGTCGGTCCGCAGCGGCTGCATGAACCGCCCCTGGCCTTGGACGAACTGCCCGCGATCGACGCGGTGCTCATCAGCCACGACCACTACGACCATCTCGACATCGACACGGTCATCGGGTTGGCCCGGACGCAGCGCGCACCGTTCGTGGTGCCGCTCGGGATCGGCGCGCACCTGCGCAAGTGGGGCATCCCGGAGGCGCGCATCGTCGAACTGGACTGGAACGAAAGCCATCGCATCGGTGAGCTCACGCTGGTGTGCACGCCGGCCCGGCACTTCTCGGGCCGCACGCTGCGCCGCAACACCACGCTGTGGGCGTCCTGGGTGATCGCCGGGCCCCGGCGCCGCGCGTTCTTCGGCGGCGACACCGGCTACACCAAGAGTTTCGCCGAGATCGGTTCGGACCATGGGCCTTTCGATCTCACCCTGTTGCCGATCGGCGCCTATCACCCGGCCTGGCCGGACATCCACATGAACCCGGAGGAGGCGGTGCGCGCGCACCTGGACATCACGGAGTCCGGGCTGCTGGTGCCGGTCCACTGGGCCACGTTCCGGCTGGCGCCGCATCCGTGGGCCGAGCCGGTGCAGCGGTTGCTGGCCGCTGCCGATCCGGCAGGGGTCCAGGTGGCGGTGCCACGGCCGGGCCAGCGGGTCGACCACCAGTCGCCCGCGCTGGACCCGTGGTGGCAGCTGTAACGCCATTGCCCCGAATGCCCGCAGATTTGCGGGCATACTCGCCTGCTGTGAACACCTTTCGCGCGTTCGCCGGCCTCGCGTTCGGCCTGGCGCTGATCACAGGCTGCACCGGATCGCCGCCACCCGCCCAACACCTCAGCGATGTGCCGCCACCGCTGGTGCCGGCTTTGCCGCTGCCGGACGATGCCGTCGCCAAGGCGGTGGACAAGCTGGACGGCATCGCCGACGAGCTCATGCGCTCGTCGGGCATACCCGGCCTCGCGGTGGCCGTGGTGCACGGAGGAAAGACCGTGTACGCCAAGGGCTTCGGCGTGCGGGATGTCCGCAGAGGCGACGGTCCAGACAACCGGGTCGACGCCGATACGGTGTTTCAACTGGCGTCGCTGTCCAAATCACTGTCGGCCACGGTCGTCGCGCACCAGGTCGGGGTCGGAGCGATCGACTGGGACACCCCGGTCGTCTCGAAGCTCCCGTGGTTCGCGCTGTCCGATCCGACCATCACTCGCATGGTCACCGTCGGCGACATGTTCGCCCACCGGTCCGGGCTGCCCGATCACGCCGGAGACCGACTCGAAGACCTGGGTTACGACCGCCGGGCGGTCCTCGACAAGCTGCGCATGCTGCCGTTGGCGTCGTTTCGGACCTCATACGCCTACACCAACTTCGGTTTGACCGCAGGCGCCGAGGCGGTCGCCGCCGCAGCGGGCAAGAGCTGGGAGGACCTGTCCCAGGACGTGCTGTACCGCCCGCTGGGGATGAACGCGACGAGCTCACGTTTCGCCGATTACGCAGCCCGGCCCGACCGCGCTGTCGGGCACATCCGGATCGGAGACCGGTACCAGCCCGACTATGTGCGTGACGCCGACGCGCAGTCCCCGGCCGGTGGGGTCAGCTCGTCGGTCAACGACATGGCCCGCTGGTTGACGATGGTGCTGGCCAACGGCAGCTTCGAGGGCCATCAGATCGTCGACGGCAAGGCGCTGTTGCCGGCCGTCACGCCGCAGGCCGTCTCCGCCCCGGCCACCGAAGCGGCCATGCGGTCCGGTTTCTACGGCTACGGGTTCAACGTCAACTCGACCTCGGCGGCCCGCATGCAGCTCAGCCATTCCGGAGGGTTCGACCTCGGTGCGGCCACCAACTTCCTCATCATCCCGTCCGCGGACGTCGCCATCGTCGCGCTGACCAACTCCACGCCAGTGGGTATCCCGGAGACACTGACCGCCGAGTTCGCCGACCTGGTGCAGTTCGGAGAGGTCCGCGAGGACTGGCGCAAGCTCTACGCCAACGCGTTCGCACCGATGGATGCCCCCGACGGAGCTCTCGTCGGCGACCGACCGCCGGCCAATCCGGCTCCCGCCAAACCCCTTTCGGCCTACACCGGCGTCTACCGCAACGACTACTGGGGTCCCGCTACCGTCACCGAAGCCGACGGCAAGCTGATGCTGGCGCTCGGGTCGAAGCTGTGGGTTCCGCTCGACCATTGGGACGGTGACGTCTTCACCTTCATGTTCGTCACCGAGAACGCCCCGCCCGGAACGGTTTCCAAGGCGACGTTCGCCGGTGACAAGCTGACGCTCGAATACTACGACGAGGACAGGACAGGGACTTTCACCCGATGAGCCGCTTGCGCGAAGAGAGACAGTACCGATGACGACCATGACAGCCGCAGGGCTGACCGATGCCGAAGTCGCCCAGCGGGTCGCCGAGGGCAAGACCAACGACGTGCCGACCCGCGCTGCGCGCAGCGTCTCGGAAATCGTGCGGGGCAACGTCTTCACCCGCATCAACGCGATCCTCGGTGTGCTGTTCCTCATCGTGCTGTCCACCGGATCGGTGATCAACGGCGCGTTCGGGTTGTTGATCATCGCCAACAGCGCCATCGGCATCATCCAGGAGCTGCGGGCCAAGCAGACCCTGGACAAGCTGGCCATCGTCGGGCAGGCGAAACCCAAGGTGCGCAGGCAATCCAGAAGCATGCCCTTGGCGCCCAGTGAGGTCGTGCTCGACGACATCATCGAATTGGGTCCGGGTGATCAGATCGTGGTCGACGGCGAGGTGCTCGAGGAGGCCAATCTCGAGGTCGACGAGTCCCTGCTCACCGGCGAGGCCGACCCGATCGTCAAGCACGTCGGCGACACGGTCATGTCGGGCAGCTTCGTGGTGGCGGGCAGTGGCGCCTACCGGGCCACCAAGGTCGGGCGCGAGGCCTACGCCGCCAAGCTCGCCGAAGAGGCGTCCAAGTTCACCCTGGTCAAATCCGAACTGCGCAACGGCATCAACAAGATCCTGCAGTTCATCACCTATCTGCTGGTGCCCGCTGGGCTGTTGACCATCTACACGCAGCTGTTCACCACCCGCGCCGACTGGCACGACGCGATCCTGCGCATGGTCGGTGCGCTGGTGCCGATGGTCCCCGAGGGCCTGGTACTGATGACGTCGATCGCGTTCGCGGTCGGCGTGGTGCGGTTGGGTCGGCGACAGTGTCTGGTCAACGAGCTGCCCGCGATCGAGGGGCTCGCGCGGGTGGATGTCGTCTGCGCCGACAAGACCGGGACGCTGACCGAGAACGGTATGCGGGTCAGCGATCTGAAGAGGCTCGGCACCGATGATGTCGCGGAGGTTCTGGCCCAGCTCGCCGCCGACGATGCCAGGCCCAACGCCAGCATGGCCGCCATCGGCGAGGCGTACCGGATGCCGCCGGGATGGACGGCCAACGCGACGGCACCGTTCAAGTCGGCGACCAAATGGAGCGGTTCGTCCTACGGCGAGCACGGCAACTGGGTCATCGGCGCCCCGGATGTGTTGCTGGACCCGGCTTCTCCGGTCGCCGAAGAGGCCGAGCAGATCGGTGCACAGGGCCTGCGGGTGCTGCTGCTCGGGTCATCCGACCTGCCGGTGGACGATGCCCGAGCCCCGGGGACCGTCACCCCGGCCGCGCTGGTGGTGCTGGAGCAACGCGTGCGGCCCGATGCCCGCGACACCCTGGAATACTTTGCCTCGCAACATGTCACGGTCAAGGTGATCTCCGGGGACAACGCCGTGTCGGTGGGCGCGGTGGCCGCCACGCTCGGCCTGCACGGCGAGACCATGGATGCCCGCCGGCTTCCCGAGGAACCCGAGAAACTGGCCGACACGCTTGAGGAGTACACGACGTTCGGCCGGGTGCGGCCCGATCAGAAGCGCGCGATGGTGCATGCCCTGCAGTCCCGCGGCCACAACGTCGCGATGACCGGCGACGGCGTCAACGACGTGCTCGCGCTCAAGGATGCCGACATCGGCGTCGCGATGGGCTCGGGCAGCTCGGCCTCGCGGGCTGTGGCGCAGATCGTGCTGTTGGACAACAAGTTCGCGACGCTGCCGTATGTGGTCGGTGAGGGACGCCGGGTGATCGGCAACATCGAGCGGGTGTCGAACCTGTTCTTGACCAAGACCGTTTACTCGGTGCTGCTGGCCATCCTGGTGGCGGGTGCCGGTTTGTCGTCGCGGTTCTTCGGCACCGATCCGCTGCTGTTCCCGTTCCAGCCGATCCACGTCACCATCGCGGCGTGGTTCACCATCGGCATCCCGGCGTTCATCCTGTCGCTGGCACCCAACACCGAGCGGGCGCACCCCGGCTTCGTGCGTCGCGTCATGACCGCGGCCCTGCCGTCGGGGCTCGTGGTGGGCATAGCCACCTTTGTCTCGTATCTGATCGCCTACCAGGGTCGCGAGGCCGGGGAAATCGAGCAGACGCAGGCGTCCACTGCGGCCCTGATCACGTTGCTGGTGTCCTCGCTGTGGGTACTCTCGGTGGTGGCCCGACCGTATGAGTGGTGGCGGGTGGCACTCGTCGTGGGGTCCGGCCTGGCGTATGTGGTGATCTTCTCGTTGCCGCTGGCCCAGCGCCTGTTCATGCTGGATCCGTCCAATCTAGAGGTCACCTCCACGGCGCTCGGGATCGGTCTGATCGGTGCCGGAATCATCGAGGTGCTGTGGTGGGTACAGGGCGTTGTACTGGGTGAACGGCGTCGCTTGTGGAGATAGCTGAGGCGCGGCAGACTGGCACCGAAATGCGTGCCGCGTTTCAGCCGAATCTCAAGCGATAGGGTGGGCACATGAGTTTCCTGGACAAGGCCAAGGATCTGCTGGCAGAGAACGCCGACAAGGTGGAAGCCGCGATCGACAAGGCAGGCGACATGGTCGACGAGAAGACCGAGGGCAAGTTCTCGGGCGTTGTGGACAAGGCACAGGATGCCGCCAAGAACGCCATCCACAAGGACGAACCGACGCAGTAACCGATGGCGAAACTTTCTGTCTCCATTGATGTTCCACTCCCACCCGAGAAAGCGTGGGAGTACGCCTCCGATCTGTCCCGGTATGACGAGTGGTTGAGCATTCACCGGGCGTGGCGGTCGAAGCTGCCGGAGACCCTGGAAAAGGGCACCGTCATCGACTCGATCGTCGAGGTCAAGGGCATGTTGAACCGCGTCCAGTGGACGCTCGTCAACTACAAACCGCCGCAGTCGCTGACCCTCAACGGTGACGGCCGGGGCGGGGTCAAGGTCAAGCTGATCGGAAAGATCAAGCCTGCGCCGGTCGACAGCGGTGAAGGCGCCAGCGTCACGTTCGACGTGCACCTCGGTGGTCCGGCATTGTTCGGACCCATCGGCATGGTGGTGGCGGCCGCCCTCAAGGGCGATATTCAGGAGTCCCTGAACAAATTCAAGGCCCTGTACGCCCCGTAAGCAGTTCCCCGCCGAGCAGACACGCCGGTCCCGCGACACGCCGGTGTTACGGGACCCGCGTGTCTCTTCGCGCTAGGTCCTCAGCTCGACGATCGATTCGTACACACCGAGTTCACAGCTTCTAGGCAGTTACCTCCGATTGTGTGCCGAGAAATCAGATGGCATGGTCTGTGCCAACCCGTCAGTGAAGGTCTGATCGAGACGCTGCAGTCCCGATGATCGATGCGATAAATCAGGGAGCACGTTCGAGCGATGATGTTGCATGTAATCCGTCGACCATGGTCAACGGGATAGGCGCGACATAGTGCCTGAGACGTCAGTCGACGAACGCGGATGTGCCTACGGCCTGTCGGACGCCGAACGTGACGCGCTCACCAGGGAGTTTCTCGCTTCACGCAAATGGGCGGGTGGTTCGCGGTTTGCGTGCTTCGAGGTGCAGGGCCTCGACCCTTTCGCCAACATCGCCCGCCAACTCGAGCGGGAGGTGTTCTTCGACTCCTGGGGCAACGACGCCGCCACCATGCGGCGGGAGTACGGACCGTACGAAGAGGGCAGCCTGTTCTTCCTGGCCATCGATACCCGCGCGATGGCACCGGCGGGTGTTCTGCGGATGATCCGCAATTCGCCTGCAGGCCTCAAAACGATCGTCGATCTCGACGACTGCGTGAAGTCTCCGATCGCCCCCATCGCCATTCCCATAGAGGATGTCACCGCCTACCACGGGATCAATGACCTCGACCGATGCTGGGACGGCGCGACGGCTGCGGTACCCCGGCGCTATCGCCGTCTGCTGCCCTCCATTCATATGCAGGTCATGCTCGTCGTGTTCGCTGCAGCGATGCGCGACGACATCGAGCACTTCGTCGCCGTCCTGGATGCGCCCGTCGTCAAGACCGCGCGCGATGTGCTCGGGCTCCCGCTCGTTCCGCTGGCAGGCACGCCGCCTTTCACGCATATGGACGCCCCGAACAACCAAGCCGTCTATGCGCACGTACCGTCGGTGTTGACCGTCTCGATGGGACGGAACCGACGAGTGGGCCAGAAGATCCGGGACTGCATGATCAGACGAAGCCTTCCCAACCTCTCTCAGCCCTTCTGCTGACGTAAGGGATGCTGTGCCGCTGAGTGTCGAACTGGCCGATGTCGTGCGCGTGTACCGCGCCGGTGGCCAGACGGTCCGCGCATTGGACGGCATCGACCTGCAGATCCGTGGCGGCGAGTTCACCTCGATCGTCGGCCCGTCGGGCGCAGGCAAGTCCACGCTGCTGCATCTGCTCGGCGCACTGGACAGTCCCGACACGGGGTCCGTGCGCTTCAACGGCGACGAGATCGGCACGATGAACGACGATCAGCAGTCCACTTTCCGCCGCCACAAGATCGGGTTCATCTTCCAGTTCTTCAACCTGCTGCCCACGCTGACGGTGTGGGAGAACGTCGCCGTACCGGCGTTACTGGATGGCAAGCGGCTGCGCGCGGTGCGCCCGAAAGCGATGGAACTCCTCGCGCACGTCGGGCTGTCCAGCCGGGCAGACCATCGCCCGTCGGAGTTGTCCGGTGGCCAGATGCAGCGGGTTGCGGTGGCGCGTGCCCTGGTGATGGATCCTCCGCTGATCCTTGCCGACGAGCCGACCGGCAACCTGGATTCGGTCACCGGCGCGACGATCCTGCAGTTGCTCTTGAATGTTGCGCACGAAGGCGACGAGCGCGCGGTGGTGATGGTGACGCACAACCTGGAGGCCGCCGCTGCGACCGATCGCGTCATCACACTGCATGACGGCAACGTGATGGCAGACGTGCTGACCGACGAGGAGCCCCGTACGGGGCGTCACGCGCACAAACCGTTCACCGAGGCGGTGACCGACGTGATCAGGGACCTGAAATTCGACATGGCCACCGAGACCGATCCCGGATTGATCCCGGAGCCGACAGCAAACTTTCTGTAGCACAGTGCAATTCGCATCCTTGAGTCGCTTCCGCGTCATCAATGTCCGTGAGCTGCGCGCACACTGGGGACGTGCGCTGGCATCGGTTGCGGTGGTTGCGGTTTCGGCCGCACTGCTCGTCGCTGTCCTGGGTGTCTCCGGCTCGATCACCGGCTCGATCAATCGCCTGGCGGCAAGCATCGGCGGCGACGCCAACCTCGAGGTATCGGGTATCACCGAGGACGGTTTTGATGAGACCCTGTTCGACACAGTATCCGGGGTCGAAAATGTCAGCGCGGCTGTGCCTTTGACGCGCCGGCCGATTCAGGTGGGCACGCAGCCTGCGTTACTGCTGGGGATTGGTCCGAACTCGTCAGCGCTGCATTCGGACCTGCAGACCGCGATTCTCGAGCAGTTGAAGAACGCGCCTCCGCCGGAGTCGGGACCCAACGGCGTCATCGTCGGATCGAGCGTCGGCGCCTCGCGCGGCGACCAGCTCGACCTCGGCTCGACGCGCGTTACTGTGCTCGCGGTGGTCTCGGGCCCGGCAGCACAACGTCTCAACGGCGGGCACTTCGTGATGGCGCCGCTCGAACTCGCACAGCACATCTCGGGGCGAGAGAATCGACTGGACTCGATCCTCGTGTTCACCAAACCCGGGGCGGATCTAGCCCACGTGCGTGCCGCCATCTCCGCGGCCATCGACGGCCGCGCCGTGGTCGCGACACCCAGTTTCCGTGCCGCGCAAGCAAGTAGTTCATTTGCCATCCTGCAGGCGTTGACCCTGTTGGCCGCGTCGGTGTCCTTGGTGGTGGCCGGGTTCCTCAGTTACAACGCGATGAGCATCGCTATCGCGCAGCGCCGCCCGGCAATCTCCACGATGCGGGCCCTCGGCGGCCGCCGGCGCATGATCGTGGCCGACCTGCTGACCGAGGCCGCGGTGGTTGGTTTCGCCGGTGGGTCCGTCGGGTCCGTCGCGGGGGTGGTCATCGGCCGCCTGGCAATCGACGACCTGCCGTCGACGATGGTGCAATCGCTGGAGACGCGCGTCGAATACGTGCTGGCGCCCTATGTCATACCGCTGACCGTAGCGGCATGCGTGGCGGCCAGCGTGACCGCCGCGGCCTTCGCGGCGCGACAAGTGCACAGCGTCGCCCCGGTCGAAGCGCTGGTACCCGCGGGCGCCCGGGTACCAGCGGCGAGCCACCGCAGGCTGTCGATCATCACCGGAGCCGTGGGCGCGATCATGGTGTGCGCCACCATCGTTACGGTCACCGCCGATCTCGGCCGCGTCGCCGTCGCGTCGATCGCCCTGGCATTCGTCGGTGCGGCCGCGCTCTGCTTCGCCTTGTCGCGCCCGATCGTCGCCGCCGCGTCCGCTGTGGCGCGCATGTTCGGCAGCCCAGGTGCGCTGGCTGCGGCGAATATCGAGCGAGCGCCGCAACGTATGTGGGTGGCGCTGATGACCGTTCTGACAGCCGTGGTCACCACGGTCGCCGTCACCGGCGCTACCAACGACGCCGTCCGGTCCACCGTCGCATCGTTCTCGTCGGTCGCCGCCGCCGACGTCTGGGTCAGCTCCGCGCCGGCGTCCGATTACTCCTCGACTCTGCTACCGCCGGACACCGAGACCATCGTGCGCGCGGTTCCCGGCGTCGAGCGGGTGGTACCGGACCAGATGGCCTTCGCCACCGTCGGCGGCACCAGAGTGATGCTGCTCGGGATCGCTCCCGGCACCCATCGCGACATCTACACGTCCCTGTCCGATCCGGACCGGGAGAAGCTGATCTCCGGGCAGGGTGTGGCGCTGTCCCGGGAAATCGGTCGGGCCATGGCGGTGTCGGTGGGCGACGAGATCACCTTGCAGACCCCGACAGGCCCGCATCGCGCCCAGGTACTCGCGCTGATTCCGTATTTCTCCGGGATGACGGGAACCATTGCGATGAGCTTGGACTCCATGCGCAATTGGTTTCAGCGGCCCGGCGTCAGTGACCTGGAGGTTTCCGTCGCACCGGGCGCAGACCCCGGGGTCGTGCAGGCTGCGGTGCGCCGCGCAGTCGCGCCGGAGGCGTTCGTCTATTCCGGGCACGACGCGCTCGAAGGCATCAGTACCACGCTTGATCAGGTCATCGCGATCATCACCGCCATCGCGTGGATCGTGGTGGTGGTGTCGGCCATCACTCTGCTCAACATCCTGATGCTGTCGGTACTGGACCGGCGCCGCGAGATCGGTGCCCTGCGGGCCACCGGGGCAAGCCGCAGATTCTCCGTCAACGCCGTGCTGGCGGAAGCCGCAGGCGTCGGCATCGTCGGCGGACTGCTCGGGTTGCTGCTCGGTATGGCCATCCAGTATCTGACCGCTTTGGCGCTCACGAACGTTTTGAGTATCGACGTTGCGTGGCGACCTGGTCCGACGGTAGTCGTCATCGGATTCGCGGCGGTCGCGCTCTGTCTACTCGGCGCGATACCGCCCGCTCTGCGTGCCGCGCGGCTGAACATCAGCGAGGCGATCAGCGCAGACTGATGGCGCAACTAGGTCAGCACGATCCACAGCACTACGAGCGACCCCAAAGCCGCTGCGCCATAACAACACACCGCGATCGCCCGGTCGAACCGGCCCAGCTGCAAGCCGTGCTCGACGGTGAAGCGGAACCGGTGCGCCGCGTGGAACAGCGCCAGCACGAAGATTCCCGCCAGCACAATCCTGGTCAGCGGATGGCGTACCACGGCCTCCAGATGCGCGGCGTCGATATCGACGACACCCAATGGCAGCAGCACGCCGAACAGCAACATCAGGATCGGCAGCGTCAACGCGGCCGCCATGCCGCCTGCGGAGAACAGCAGCCAGAAGTACGGCTCGGGTGTGCGGCGCGTCGAGGTTTTCATCGCAGCACCAGCCACACGACGACGGCCGAGACCACCAGCCACGCGGCGTAGTGCCCCGCCAGCACTGCCCTCGACGGGACGCGCCGCCCGCGCAGATGGATGACCATCGCGCGCGGTGCCAGGTCGAACCAGGTGACGGCGTGCAGCAGCAGGAAAGCCAGCGCGACGACGTTCACCAGCACCACCGCCGGGTGTGCGGAGAAGTCCAGGAAACCGCGGTAGTCGCCACCTGCGACGGCGGCCACGCCGGTCAGCAGGAATACGACGGACCATGCGACAGCCACGCAACTGAGCTCACGCAGCATGAACGTCAGATACGACCGGCGTTTCGCCCACCAGAACCGAGGCACCGGTTGGCGATAGGCGCCGGTGGTCATCGGGCACCCCGCGGCAGTACCAGGTCTCGGACGGAATGTGTTGCCGCCGTGAGCTTGTAGCGCTGGATGGCGCCCGCGGGATCGACACCCTTGGGGCACGCCGCCGAACATTCACCAACGTACGTGCACGCCCACGCCCCGTCGGCGGCGGCCAGCACGTCGGCGCGATCCGCTGCGCCGTCGTCGCGCGAGTCGAGGTTGTAGCGCTGACCGAGCGCGATCGCAGCGGGGCCGAGGAACACCGGGTCCAGTGCATACACGGGGCAGGCCGAGTAGCACAGCATGCAGTTGATGCACATGCTGAATTGTTTGTACTCCGCCATTTCGGTTGGCGTCTGCAGGTATTCACGGTCCGGAGGCTGTTCGTCGTCGCGGATGATCCAGGGTTTGACCTTGGGCAGTTTGGTCATGAAATCGCTGATGTCGACCACGAGATCGCGGATCACCGGGAAGTTGCGCATGGGTTCGACCCGCACCGGGCCCGGTAGGTAGTCGACCAGGAAGGTCGCGCAGGCCAGCTTGGGATCGCCGTTGATGGTCATCCCGCAACTGCCGCAGATGCCCATGCGGCACGACCACCGGAAGCTCAGCGTCCCGTCGAGTCGGTCCTTGATGTAGTTGAGCCCGTCGAGCACAGCCCATTCCCGCGTGACCGGCACCTCGTAGGACTGCAGCACGGGTTTGGTGTCGGTGCCCGGCCGATAGCGGGCCACTTCCATGACAATTCGGTCCGTGGTCGTCTCGGACATGTCATCTCACCTCCCGTACACGCGCTCGCCCGGCGGCCAACGCGTGATCGTGACCGGCAGCAGGTCGACGCGTGCCGAACCGTCTGGCTTCCGGTGAATCAGGCTGTGCGCCAGGAACTGGTCGTCATCGCGGCCGGGGAAGTCCGTGCGTTGGTGCGCGCCTCGGGATTCCGTGCGGTGTAACGCCGATTCGACGATGGTTTGCGCGATGTCGAGCATCCCGGACAGTTCGAGCAGCCCGGTGAGCTCGGTGTTGAAGGTGAGGCTGTGATCGTCGAGGCCCGCGACGGCGAACCGCTCCTGCAGGTCCCGGATCTGTTCGGCGGCCCGGGTCAGCGTGGGCCCGTCGCGGTAGATGCCGGCGGCGGTCTCCAGCACGGTCTGCATCTCGGTCCGGATGTCGGCGATCCGGTCGGTGCCGTCGCCGTGGCGCTGCAGCTCGCGCTGCAGCCGGTGTTCTTCGGTGCGGGCCGCAGCGTCCACCGCGGCTGAGTTGGAATGCGTCTGCCTGACGTACTCCGCGGCGGCGTGACCCGCGCGGGCCCCGAACACCAACAGTTCGGGAAGGGAGTTGGAGCCGAGCCGGTTGGCGCCGTTGATGCTCACGCAGGCGGTCTCGCCCGCTGCGTACAGACCGGAAACCGGTGTGCGACCGTGGATGTCGGTGTGTACACCGCCCATCATGTAGTGCACCACCGGACGCACGGGGACCAGCTCGGTGACCGGGTCGACGTGCTGGTAGTCGCGGCACAGTTCCCGTACGAAGGGCAGTTTGGTGTCGATGAGGTCCGCGCCGAGGTGCCGTAGGTCGAGGTAGACGACTGGGCCATAAGGGGTTTCGACGGTGCGTCCCTTGTCGAGTTCGTGAACGAACGCTTGCGACAGGCGGTCACGGGGGCCGAGCTCCATGCTGCGGAGCTTCGGCGTGGGTGTCGGGGTGCCCAGGTCGTAGTCCTGCAGATACCGGTAACCGTCCTTGTTCAGCAGCCAACCACCCTCTGCGCGGGCCGCTTCGGTGATGAGGATCCCGGTGAACGGCAGACCCGTCGGGTGGTACTGGACGAATTCCATGTCCTTCAGCGGTGCGCCGGCCCGAAATGCCAGTGCCATCCCGTCGCCGGTCTTGATGTTGGCGTTCGTGGTGAACGGGAACACCCGTCCGCAACCTCCGGTGCAGATGATGACCGCGTCGGCGAGGATGGTTTCGATTCTGCCGGTGGCCAATTCGATGGCGACGAGCCCGCGCACCACGCCGTCGTCGACCAGCAGGGTGGTGGCGAACCACTCGTCGTAGCGGACGATGTCCGGATAGCTCAACACCCTCTGAAAGAGGGTGTGTAACAGGTGAAATCCGGTCTTGTCGGCGGCAAACCAGGTGCGGAGTTTCCGCATGCCGCCGAACGCTCGCACGGCGATGTGCCCGTCGTCGGTACGGCTCCACGGGCAGCCCCAGTGTTCGAGCTGCAGCAGCTCGCGTGGTGCTTCGGCGACGAACGCCTCCACCGCATCCTGATCGCACAGCCAGTCGCCACCGGAGATGGTGTCGTAGGCGTGCTCGTCAAGGGTGTCGTCAGCGCCGACGACGGCCGCTGCGCCACCTTCGGCCGAGACGGTGTGGCTGCGCATCGGATACACCTTGGACACGATGGCTATCGTCAGCTTCGGGTCCGTTTCGGCGATGGCGATCGCGGCGCGCAGACCAGCCCCGCCCCCGCCGATCACCACGATGTTGTACGAGGCCGTCATAGCTGCGTCTCACACTTCGAAGGCCTCATGCTCTCCACAGCGCTCGTCTCGCAGCACCTTCCCGTCATGTCTCACGGTGCGGATGGCTACGCAGCCGTCGTGATAGACATGCCTGCTCTCGCGGCAGCCGCACGAGAATCTGAGGTCGTCGTAGCTGAGGCCGTCGTCATCACTCTCGACGTGGTGATCGCCTTCTGCCATGCGCCCGCATGGCGCCTTCTGGCGCGGGAAATGTGTGGTCATTGCGGCCATTGCCCCGCCTCCTCACGTCTGAGGCGTGTGATTCAGATCACATAATGGTATTCCGGTCACGACTTGGGCGCCATCCCCTGGATGAGGCGCTCCCGCAGCTCCCGTTTGAGCACCTTGCCGTAGCTGTTCTTGGGCAGCGCGTCGACGAACTCGTACCGCTTCGGCCGCTTGAACCGTGCGATGCGCTCCAGCAGATGCGTGTCGAGCGCGCTCGCGTCGGCATCGCCGACGATGAACGCCACCACGATCTCGCCCCAGTCGGGGTCGGGGACGCCCACGACGCAGGCCTCGGCAACCCCGGGATGGGTCAGCAGCACCTCTTCCACTTCGCGCGGATAGATGTTGCTACCGCCGCTGATCACCACGTCCTTGGACCGGTCGCGCAGGGTGAGGTAGCCGTGCTCGTCGAACGAACCCATGTCGCCGGTGTAGAGCCAGCCGTCCTTGAGCGTCGAGGCGCTGGCCGTCGGGTTGTTCCAATAACCCGACATGACGGCGTCGCCGCGACACACGATTTCGCCGATCTCGCCGACCTCGGCCGGGCTGCCATTGCTGCGCAGCACCGCGACGTGCATCCCCGAGCGCGCGTAGCCGACGGAGCCCAGCACGGCGTCGTCCGCGTCGTGATGATCGGCCCGGCGTAACCCGGTGATGGTCATGGGCGATTCACCCTGACCGTAGATCTGGGCGAACACCGGACCGAACGCGTCGAGGGCCCTCCGCATGCTGTCGACATACATGGGGCCGCCGCCGTAGACGATGGTGCGCAGGGATTGTGGTGCGCGACGGCCGGTCTCGACGAGCCGCTGGATCATGGTCGGCGCCAGGAACGCCGACGAGCCCGGGTGGTGAGCGCACAGATCCAGGAACTCTGCCGGATCGAAGACGCCGGATTCCGGGACCACTTGCCGGGCCCCGCGCAGCACGTACGGCGCGACGTACAGGCCCGATCCGTGCGACATCGGGGCACCGTGGATCAGGCTGCAGTTCTCGTCCGGGTCGTCGATGTCTGCGAGGTGCGACACCGTCATCGCCATGAGGTTGCGATGGGAGAGCATGGCGCCCTTGGATTTTCCGGTGGTGCCGCTGGTGTAGAACAGCCAAGCCACGGCGGCCGGGTCGGTGTCGGGTGGCGTGGTGGGCTCGGCATCGAATCGCCCGGTGTACGCGTCGGACCCGATGACCTCGACCGGCACGCCCGGACTCAGGCCTGCCGCGATCTTGCGCGACGCGAAGACGTGCGACGCCCCGGAATCGGCGACGATGTCGGCCATCTCCCGGGGATGCAGCTTGTAGTTGATGGGGACGAAGACGCACTCGGCGGCCCAGATGGCGAACATGAGTTCCACGATCTCCGGCCGGTTTTCGCTGGCCACCGCGATCCTGCTGCCGCGCTCTGCATGCCGCTGCAGCGACGCCGCGAGTCGGAGCGCCCGCTCGCGCAACTGCGACCATGTGCTGAGTCGGCGTTCACCGCAGAACACCGCACCCCGATCACCGAACCGTGCCGCGGCCTGCTCCAAGACGTCGAAAAGGTTCACCGCTCAACCCATTCCGAGGTCAACGCGCGTTCGGACAGATACTTGGTCGAGCTCCAGCCGCCGTCGACGACGATGGTCTGCCCGTTGATGAAGCTGCCTCCGTCCGAACAGAGGAACGCCACCGTCGCCGCGATGTCTTCGACCCGGCCGAGCCGCTGATGCGGTGTCATCTCGGTGTTGATCTTGCGGAATCTCTCGTCTTCGAGCCGGGTGGCCACCATGGGGGTCACGGTAACCCCGGGGGCGACGGCATTGCACCGGATTCCCTGAGCACCGTATTGACATGCGATGTGCGTGGTCAACGCCGTCAACCCGCCCTTAGCCGCCGAGTAGGCCC
>NZ_LZTB01000079.1 GCF_001665685.1 Mycobacterium sp. 852013-50091_SCH5140682 | reverse complement strand
AACGCCCATGGCACCGTGACCGGCGCAGCCGGCGGCGTGCTGCTGCGTCCGTTCGCCCGCCTGATCGCCTCCACCGGCGACAGCGTCACCACCTACGGCGAACCCTGGAACATGAACTAGCCCCGGGACGTTCGTGCGGTCGATGCATCCAGTGCTCGGTGAGGCGGCCCGACTGGCAACGTCACATCTTGAACCAGTACTGAGAATCCTCACCGCTGGTCAGTCATGGTTTCCGGGTGTAGCCCAATCCGCCTGGAGGTTATGCCGCTTTATTTGGCGTAGTCACGGTATCTGCGCCGCTGGGAACAGGTTTGTGCCCTGCACGGATTGACCGCCACCCTCGGTGACCGCACGCTGGTCCCCGTCCTGCGGTCGGTACGTATCGGCCAGTACACCGACGCGCTGGCCGCGACGTTCAAAGCGGATTGGCTCACCATCACCGCCACCGGACAGCTGCGGATCACGATCATGCGCCGCGATGTGCTGGCCGAACCGGTGCCCCTGTTGATCCCAGCCCCGGGCTGCAACGCGCGGGCTCCGGCCTGCGACAAACACGAATGGAAGCGCCTGGACGCGATGGCACACACATGGCACGCCCATGTAAATAGAAGTGCTAAACAGGCTCAGTGGCCTGAGGAAATAGGTGTGCCCCCGGCAGGATTCGAACCTGCGGCCTTCTGCTCCGGAGGCAGACGCTCTATCCCCTGAGCTACGGGGGCGCGGTGCTGAGGACAGCTGCGCCGTGGGCTCCGATAGCGTAGCGCATCGGAAGCGGAACACGGATTCGGGGCGTGAAGGCCCAGCCCATAGGATGGACCCCCGTGACCCCCGCCGACCTTGCCGAGCTGCTCAAGGCCACTGCTGCGGCAGTGTTGACCGACCATGACCTGGACCCCGCCGCGCTGCCGGCCACCGTCACGGTCGAGCGCCCGCGCAACCCTGAGCACGGCGACTACGCCACCAACATCGCATTGCAGCTGGCCAAGAAGGTCGGCGTCAATCCCCGCGAGCTGGCCGGCTGGCTGGCGACGGCTCTGAGCAGCAGCGATGGCATCGCCGCGGCCGATGTCGCCGGGCCGGGGTTCGTCAATCTGCGTATCGAGGCGTCCGCACAGGGCGTCATCATCACCAACGTGCTCAGCGCGGGCGAGGGGTACGGCAACTCCGCCGAGCTCGCCGAGAAGATCAACCTCGAATTCGTCTCGGCCAACCCGACCGGGCCGATCCACATCGGCGGCACCCGGTGGGCCGCGGTCGGCGACGCGCTGGGCCGGCTGCTGTCGACCCAAGGGGCCGATGTCACCCGCGAGTACTACTTCAACGACCACGGGGCGCAGATCGACCGGTTCGCGCGGTCGCTGGTCGCCGCGGCCAAGGGGGAGCCGACGCCCGAGGACGGCTATGCAGGCACCTACATCAACGACATCGCCGCGGCTGTGCTGGCCAAGCGGCCGGATGCGCTGAGCCTGCCCGCTGATCAGCAGCAGGAAGCCTTCCGCGAGGTGGGCGTCGACCTGATGTTCACCCACATCAAGGAATCGCTGCACGAATTCGGCACCGACTTCGACGTGTACACCCACGAAGACTCGATGCACACGTCGGGCCGCGTGGAGCAGGCCATCGCCAAGCTGCGCGAGACCGGCAACATCTACGAGAAGGACGGCGCAACGTGGTTGCGCACCACCGAGTTCGGTGACGACAAGGACCGCGTCGTCATCAAGAGCGACGGCAACCCGGCCTACATCGCCGGCGACCTGGCCTACTACCTGGACAAGCGCCAGCGCGGTTTCGATCTGTGCATCTACATGCTCGGCGCCGACCACCACGGCTACATCGCCCGGCTCAAGGCGGCCGCTGCGGCACTCGGCGACGACCCGGACACCGTCGAGGTGCTCATCGGCCAGATGGTCAACCTCGTCCGCGACGGGCAGCCCTTGCGGATGAGCAAGCGGGCGGGCACGGTCATCACGCTCGACGATCTGGTCGAGGCCATCGGGGTGGACGCCGCGCGGTATTCGCTGATCCGTTCGTCGGTGGACACCCCGATCGACATCGACCTGGCCCTGTGGTCGAGCGCATCCAACGAAAACCCGGTCTACTACGTGCAATACGCGCATGCTCGGTTGTCCGCGCTGGCCCGTAACGCCGCCGACCTGGGAGTGGTCGCGAGCACTGACAAGCTCGATCTGCTCAACCACGACAAAGAGGGCACGCTGATCCGCAACCTCGGTGAGTTCCCGCGTGTGCTGAAATCCGCTGCGGCGCTGCGTGAACCGCACCGCGTATGCCGGTACCTGGAGGATCTGGCCGGTGACTACCACCGGTTCTACGACGCCTGCCGGGTGCTGCCGCAGGGCGACGAAGAACCGAGCGAGCTGAACTCGGCGCGGCTGGCGCTGTGCCAGGCCACCCGCCAAGTGATCGCCAACGGTCTTGCCATCCTCGGCGTGACCGCACCGGAGCGGATGTGAGCGCACATCCGGCCGGCCCCCGGCACGCCGACGAGATCCACCACCCGGGAGCGCCTGCCCGGCCGCAGACGCCGGAGGAGCTCCTGCTGCTCGCCCCGAATGTGTGGCCCCGCAACCTGGTTCGCGGTGCTGACGGCGTGGTGTCCATCGCCGGGGTGACGGTCACCGATCTGGCGGCCGAATACGGCACCCCGCTGTTCGTGATCGACGAGGACGACTTCCGGTCGCGCTGCCGCGACATCGCTGCGGCCTTCGGCGGCGGCGAGTACGTGCACTACGCCACCAAGGCGTTCCTGTGCAGCGAGATCGCGCGCTGGGTCGATCAGGAAGGCCTCTCGCTCGACGTCGCGACGGGTGGCGAACTGGCTGTCGCGTTGCACGCGGGCTTCCCGCCGCACCGAATCACCATGCACGGCAACAACAAGTCCGTCGAGGAACTGACGACGGCAGTGAACGCCGGGGTGGGCCACGTGGTGGTCGACTCGTTGATCGAGATCGAGCGCCTGGACGCCATCGCCGGGGCGGCAGGCACCGTCCAGGACGTGCTGGTGCGCGTGACCGTCGGGGTCGAGGCGCACACCCACGAGTTCATCTCCACGGCCCACGAGGACCAGAAGTTCGGGCTGTCGCTGGCCAGCGGCGCCGCGATGGATGCCGTGCGCCGCGTGTTCGCCGCCGACAACCTTCGGTTGGTCGGCCTGCACAGCCACATCGGCTCGCAGATCTTCGACGTGGCCGGCTTCGAATTGGCCGCCCATCGCGTCATCGGCCTACTGCGAGACGTGGTTGCCGAGTTCGGGGTCGACAAGACCGCGCAGATGTCGATCGTGGATCTCGGTGGGGGACTGGGCATTTCCTATCTTCCCGACGACGACCCGCCGCCGATGGACGAGCTGGCCGACAAACTCAAGACCATCGTCCGCAACGAGTCGGCCGCAGTCGGTTTGCCCGCGCCGAAACTGGTGGTCGAGCCCGGCCGGGCCATTGCCGGTCCCGGCACCATCACGCTCTATGAGGTCGGCACCGTCAAGGATGTCGCCATCGGCCCGACGGCGCAGCGGCGCTACGTCAGCGTCGACGGCGGTATGAGCGACAACATCCGCACCTCCCTGTACGCCGCGGAGTACGACGCCCGGCTGGTCTCGCGGGCCAGCGACGCGCCTGCGGCGCTGGCGAGGATCGTCGGAAAGCACTGTGAGACAGGGGATATCGTCGTCCGGGACACGTGGGTGTCCGACGACATCACACCGGGCGATCTGCTCGGGGTAGCTGCGACCGGTGCCTATTGCTATTCGATGTCGAGCCGGTACAACCTGCTCGGTCGACCAGCGGTGGTGGCGGTCAAGGACGGCCGCGCGCGGCTGATATTGCGGCGGGAGACCGTCACTGATCTGTTGAGTCTGGAGGTGAGCGACGTATGAGCGGCAAGAAGTCGATCGGCGTAGCGGTATTGGGTTTGGGCAACGTCGGCAGCGAAGTTGTGCGCATCATCAACGAGAGTGCCCCGGACCTCGAGGCGCGCATCGGTGCGCCCCTGGAGTTGCGCGGCGTCGGTGTGCGCCGGGTGTCCGGCGACCGCGGTATTTCCGCGGATCTGCTCACCGACGACATCGACGCGTTGGTATCGCGCGATGACGTCGACATCGTCGTCGAGGTGATGGGCCCGGTCGAGCCCGCGCGCAAGGCCATCCTCGCGGCTCTGGAACAGGGCAAGTCGGTGGTCACCGCGAACAAGGCGCTGATGGCGCAGTCCACCGGTGAGTTGGCCCAGGCTGCCGAAAACGCCCGTGTCGACCTGTATTTCGAGGCGGCGGTGGCCGGCGCGATCCCCGTTATCCGCCCGCTGACGCAGTCGCTGGCCGGTGACAGCGTGGTGCGAGTGGCGGGCATCGTCAACGGCACCACCAACTACATCCTGTCCGAGATGGACAGCACCGGAGCGGATTACGCGAGCGCACTGGCCGACGCCAGCGCACTGGGCTATGCCGAGGCTGATCCCACCGCAGACGTCGAGGGCTATGACGCCGCCGCCAAGGCCGCGATCCTCGCGTCGATCGCGTTTCACACGCGGGTGACCGCCGATGACGTCTACCGCGAGGGCATCACCAAGGTCAGCGCCGAGGACTTCGCTTCGGCCCGGGCGCTCGGCTGCACCATCAAGCTGTTGGCGATCTGCGAACGGATCTCCACTGATGAAGGTAAGCAACGAGTTTCGGCTCGGGTGTATCCGGCTCTGGTCCCGCTGACCCATCCGCTCGCCGCGGTCAACGGTGCGTTCAACGCCGTCGTGGTCGAGGCCGAGGCCGCGGGCCGGCTGATGTTCTACGGGCAGGGCGCAGGCGGAGCGCCGACGGCCTCGGCGGTGATGGGCGATCTGGTGATGGCCGCGCGCAACCGCGTGCAGGGCGGCCGCGGACCCCGCGAGTCGAAGTACGCCAAGCTCAAGATCGCGCCCATCGGTTTCATCCCGACCCGCTACTACGTCAACATGAACGTCGCCGACCGTCCGGGCGTATTGTCCGCGGTCGCAGCCGAATTCAGCAAGCGTGAGGTCAGCATCGCCGAGGTGCGGCAGGAGGGCATGGTCGACGATGAGGGAGCGCCGTGCGGCGCCCGCATCGTCGTGGTGACCCACCAGGCTACCGACGCGGCCTTGTCCGAAACCGTTGAGGCCCTTGCCGATCTCGACGTGGTGCAGACCATCAACAGCGTGCTTCGTATGGAAGGAACAGACGCATGAGTAGCCGGACGCAAGGAGGAGAGGTCGGTGCAGCGCAGGCTGTGCACCGGCCGTGGCCGGGGCTGATCGAGGCGTACCGCGCCCGGCTGCCGATCGGTGACGACTGGACGCCGGTCACCTTGCTGGAGGGTGGAACCCCACTCATCCATGCCAAGCGGATCTCCGAACAGACCGGCTGCACAGTGCATCTCAAGGTCGAGGGGCTCAACCCGACCGGGTCGTTCAAGGACCGCGGTATGACCGTCGCCGTCACCGAATCCGTGGCGCGCGGCCAGCAGGCCGTGCTGTGTGCATCGACCGGCAACACCTCTGCGTCGGCCGCGGCCTACGCGGCGCGGGCAGGCATCACCTGCGCGGTGCTGGTGCCGCAGGGCAAGATCGCGATGGGCAAGCTCGCCCAGGCGGTCATGCACGGCGCCAAGATCATTCAGGTCGACGGCAACTTCGACGACTGTCTGGAACTGGCCCGCAAACTGACCGCGGACTTCCCGACCATCGCGTTGGTGAACTCGGTCAACCCGTACCGCATCGAGGGCCAGAAGACCGCGGCGTTCGAGATCGTCGACGCGCTGGGCACCGCCCCCGACGTGCATGCGCTGCCGGTCGGCAACGCGGGCAACATCACCGCGTACTGGAAGGGCTACAACGAGTATCACCGTGACGGGCTGACCGACCGGTTGCCGCGCATGCTGGGCACGCAGGCCGCGGGTGCTGCGCCACTTGTGCTCGGTGAACCCGTCAAGGAGCCCGAGACGATCGCTACCGCGATCCGCATCGGTGCGCCCGCATCGTGGAACACGGCGGTGCAGGCTCAGCAGGAGTCCAACGGGCGGTTCCTGGCTGCCACCGACGAGGAGATCCTCGCGGCGTACCACCTGATCGCGCGCACCGAGGGTGTGTTCGTCGAACCCGCGTCGGCGGCCAGCGTCGCCGGCCTGCTCAAGTCGATCGAGGACGGTTGGGTCAAGCGGGGTTCCACCGTGGTGTGCACCGTCACCGGTAACGGGCTCAAGGATCCGGACACCGCCCTGCGGGGCGTGCCGCCGGTGACCCCGGTTCCCGTCGACCCGATGGCCGTCGTCGCCAAGCTCGGACTGGTCTGATCTGTGAGCCAAACCCTGCCGGTCGGCATCGCCGCCACTTCCGTCGTCGCCGCGTCGAGCGCGAACCTGGGCCCAGGCTTTGACAGTCTGGGCCTTGCCCTCAGCCTGTACGACGAGATCGTGGTCGAGACAACAGAATCCGGCCTCCAGGTGGAGGTCGAAGGGCAGGGTGCGGGTCAGGTGCCGCTGGATGCGACGCATCTGGTGGTCCGTGCGATCGAAGCCGGCCTGCGGGCCACCGGATACACCGCCCCGGGTCTGATTGTGCGCTGCCGCAACGACATTCCGCATTCGCGCGGACTCGGCTCGTCAGCCGCCGCGGTGGTCGGCGGCCTGGCTGTGGTCAACGGTCTTGTGACACAGGCCGGTTCGGAACCCATGAGCGAAGAGCAGCTCATCCAGCTCGCTAGTGAATTCGAGGGCCATCCGGACAACGCCGCAGCCGCGGTGCTCGGCGGGGCGGTGGTGTCCTGGACGGATGCCCCGAGCGTCGCGGGTGAGCAGCCGCGCTACGCGGCCGCACAGGTCAGGCTCCATCCGGACATCCGGTTGTTCTCCGCGGTGCCGCAGCAGCGGTCGTCGACGGCCGAGACCCGAGTCTTGCTGCCGGAACAGGTCAGCCACGTCGACGCGCGGTTCAACATCAGCCGGGTGGCGTTGCTCATGGTGGCACTCACCGAGCGTCCCGATTTGCTGATGGACGCCACGGAGGACGTGCTGCACCAACCGCAGCGCGCGGCGGCGATGCCCGCCTCGTCGGAATATCTGGGGATACTGCGGCGTTGTGGGGTGGCGGCAGTGCTCTCAGGAGCCGGGCCATCCGTGCTCGGTCTGAGCTTCCAAGCTGGTCTACCTGCGGAGGCGTTGCAATACGGCACTGCCAGCGGGTTCACGGTGCGCGAGATGTCGGTGGGCGACGGAGTCCGGTGGATGTCGGGTGTTGCAGTCCGCAACTGAGATAACACGCCCCACGTGGGGGTTGCTTGCTTCCCGCCTGAAAGCGGGCTATTCTCGCTGTCGTCCAGCAATCGCAGCGGCTCTGCCTGCGCAGACACTAGGACGACCACCCAAACTTCTTGTGTTCTACTCGTGGACTAACGGGTCGCCGTTCGACGGCAAACCCATGCGATCACCGTTGCACAGGCGACGGTGCGAGCTACACGCTCAGCGGTACAGCTGAATGCGTGTCGACCTTTGGGGAACCCTCGCACGACGTAAACAGCGAGGGAAAGAAAGGAAATCCGTGACTGATACGGACCTCTTCACGGCTGATAACAGCAATGACACTGGAGAGCTGTCGAATGCCGTGACGGCAGCGGCTCCAGCGGAAACACCGGCTGCGCCCTCCGCGCCCACGTCCGATGCCCGCGCCGCTAACCCGCGGCCTGCCTCGCTGTCGACGATGGTGCTGCCCGAGTTGCGCGCGCTGGCCAAGGAAATCGGTGTCGAAGGCGCATCGGGTCTGCGCAAGAGCGAGTTGATCGCCGCGATCCGGGCCCACCGGGGCGAGACAAACGGCCGCGGCGCCGCCGCGACCGCACCCGCCGAGGCCAAGTCCGACACCGAGGCTCCGGCCGAGCAGCCGACGCGCCCGCGTCGCGAACGCCGTGGCTCGTCCCGCCAGGCGGGGTCTCCGGCCGCCGACGCCGAGCCCGTCAAGCAGGCCGAAGGCGACAAGCCGGCCGAGGTGGAAGCCAAGCCCGCCGAGCAGGAAAAGCCTGCTCAGCAGGACCGGCCCGCCAAGCAGGAGAAGCAGGACCGGCCGGCCAGGCAGGACCGGCAGGACCGGCAAGACAAGAACGAGAAGCAGGACGCCTCGGACAAGGCGGACACCAAGTCGGCCGACGAGCGCGCTGACCAGCAGGGCGATCAGCAGAACCGGGGCGGCAACGCCGGCGCAAATGCCGGCGACGACGACGGTGACGGTCGTCAGGGCCGGCGCGGTCGGCGCTTCCGGGACCGGCGTCGGCGCGGTGAGCGCGGCGCCGAAGGCGAAAGCGGCGGCGCACGCAACGACACCGAACTGCGCGAAGACGACGTCGTGCAGCCCGTCGCGGGCATCCTCGACGTGCTCGACAACTACGCGTTCGTCCGGACTTCGGGCTACCTGGCCGGTCCGAACGATGTGTACGTGTCGATGAACATGGTCCGCAAGAACGGTCTGCGTCGCGGTGACGCGGTCACCGGTGCGGTCCGCGTGCCCCGCGAGGGCGAGGGTGGCGGCCAGAACCCGCGGCAGAAGTTCAATCCGCTGGTGCGTCTGGACAGCGTCAACGGTGGCCCGGTCGAGAACGCCAAGAACCGGCCCGATTTCACCAAGCTGACCCCGCTGTACCCGAATCAGCGGCTGCGCCTGGAGACCACGCCCGAGCGTCTGACCACGCGCGTCATCGACCTGATCATGCCGATCGGCAAGGGTCAGCGCGCCCTGATCGTGTCGCCGCCCAAGGCCGGTAAGACCACGATCATGCAGGACATCGCCAACGCGATCACCAAGAACAACCCGGAGTGCCACCTCATGGTGGTGCTCGTCGACGAACGGCCCGAAGAGGTCACCGATATGCAGCGTTCGGTGAAGGGTGAGGTCATCGCCTCCACCTTCGACCGGCCGCCGTCAGATCACACCCAGGCCGCTGAGCTGGCCATCGAGCGGGCAAAGCGCCTGGTCGAGCAGGGCAAGGACGTCGTCGTGCTGCTCGACTCGATCACCCGGCTGGGCCGCGCGTACAACAACGCGTCGCCGGCGTCGGGCCGCATCCTCTCCGGTGGTGTGGATTCCACCGCGCTGTACCCGCCCAAGCGGTTCCTCGGCGCGGCGCGCAACATCGAGCACGGCGGCTCGCTGACCATCATCGCCACGGCGATGGTCGAAACGGGCTCCACCGGTGACACCGTGATCTTCGAGGAGTTCAAGGGCACCGGTAACGCCGAGCTCAAGCTGGACCGCAAGATCGCCGAGCGCCGGGTCTTCCCGGCCGTCGACGTCAACCCGTCCGGCACCCGCAAGGACGAGCTGCTGCTCTCGCCGGACGAGTTCGCGATCGTGCACAAGCTGCGCCGCGTGCTGTCGGGCCTCGACAGCCATCAGGCCATCGACCTGCTGATGAGCCAGCTGCGCAAGACCAAGAACAACTACGAGTTCCTGGTCCAGGTGTCCAAGACCGCACCGGGCTCGATGGACGTCGATTAGTCCACAAGCCGTACGCACCCTGCCCCGCACGCCCAGCGTGTCGGGGCAGGGTGCGTTTCAGGGCTTTGGGAAGGGCTACAGCGCCGGGTCGGCCCTGAGGCCGGGCATCACATATCGGCGCACGTGCAGCAGCACGGCGTCGTAGTCACTGGCGTCGAGCTGCTCTCCCGGCATGGTCGCCAGCGAAAGCAATACGCGCGCAACCCATTCCGAAGCCTCGGCGATATCGGCGGCGGGGTGGATCTCGCCGGCGTCGCGGGCGGCGACCAGGTACGGCGACCAGAACGCCGCCAGATCGGGCACGAGGCCCTGCACGCCGGCGCCCGCACACGCGGCGAACTCGTCGGGTTCCTCCATCCGCAGCTTCATCAACAACGCGCCCGGATCGTCGTAGGCGGTGCGGCCATGCCGGACGCCTGCCGCGATCTTCTCGTCGAGGCCGTTGAACTGCGCGAGCATGGCGTGCGCCTCGGACCAGTAGGCCTCGTTGAGCCGCACGATCGCCGCGCCGAGCAGGGTCACCTTGTCGGGAAAGTGGCGGTACAGCCAACCCCGGGACACTCCGGCGGCCTCTGCCACCTCCGACACCGTGGTCGCCCGGATGCCCTTCGCGCGCAGACAGACTTCCGCCGCGTCGATCAGGCGGTCACGCACGGTGCGGGGGGCGGTGGTGCTGGTCAACTGCGGCGGCTCCTGGTCGCGACGATCTGTGGTGGTAATGATTGTGCCAAGTACCTGACGCTACCGGCGGACGCCACAGCCATGGTAGACAGTTTCGAAAAACTGTTCACTAGCCTTGGGGGCGACGAATGGCCGACACGCTGCAGCAGCTGCTGTGCGAACGTGCAGATCAGGACACTGTCGCGATCAAATCCGGCGACCGCACCTGGACCTGGGCCGAACACGTCGCAGAGGCGCGCGCACAGGCCGCGGCCCTGATCGCTGCCGCCGATCCCGCCCGGCCGCTCCATGTCGGTGCACTCATGGGGAACACCCCCGACATGCTCACGGCACTGGCCGCCGCTGCGCTGGGTGGCTATGTGCTGTGCGGCATCAACACCACGCGCCGCGGCGCAGCGCTTGCGCGCGACATCGCCAGGGTCGAGTGCCAGATCGTGCTCGTGGACCCGCAGCACCGCGCACTGCTCGACGGTGTCGACCTGCCCGGCGTCACCGTCATCGACGTATCCGAGACCGCGTGGCCGGCCCGCGAACTGATCCCATATCGCCAGGTCGGGCCCGATGACACGTTCATGATGATCTTCACCTCGGGCACCAGCGGTGAGCCCAAGGCCGTCGAGGTGGCGCACTCCATCGTGCTGTTCTCCGCGGCGGCGCTGGTCCAGCGCTACGGGCTGACCTCGGCGGATACCTGCTACCTGGCCATGCCGTTGTTCCACTCCAACGGGGTGTACGCGGGCTGGGGCGTCGCGTTGGCCTCCGGTGCGGCCATGGCGCCCGCCGCCTTCTCGGCGTCGCGGTTCCTGTCGGACATCCGCCGCTACGGCGCCACGTACATGAACTACGTCGGCAAGCCGCTGGCATACATCCTGGCCACCGCCGAGCAGCCCGACGACCACGACAATCCGCTGAAGGTGGCGTTCGGCAACGAGGCAGCCGACCGCGACATCGACGAGTTCAGCCGCCGATTCGGCTGCAGCGTGTGGGACGGTTTCGGCTCCACCGAGCTGGCGATCATCATCACCCGCTCGGAAGGCTGCCCGGCCGGCAGCGTGGGGAAGGGCTTTCCCGGCGTCGCGATCTACGACCCGCAGACGCTCACCGAATGCGAGGTCGCGCGCTTCGACGCCACCGGTGCCCTGGTCAATGCCGACGCGGCCACCGGTGAGCTGGTCAACACCGACGGCAGCGGGATGTTCCGGGGCTATCACAACGACCAGGGCGCCACCGATGAACGGCTCCGGCACGGCATGTACTGGTCGGGCGATCTGGCCTATCGCGACGCCGACGGCTGGTTATATCTGGCGGGCCGCACCGCGGACTGGATGCGGGTCGACGGTGAGAACATCACCGCGGCCCCCATCGAACGGATCCTGTTGCGGCAGCCGGTGATCAACCGCGTCGCGGTCTACCCCGTACCGGACGAATTCGTCGGGGACCAGGTGATGGCCGCGATCGTGCTGCGCGACGGCCAGCAGCTCACGCCCGAAGCGTTCGGCCAATTCCTCGCCGCGCAACCCGACCTGTCACCCAAATCCTGGCCACGTTTCGTGTGGCTCGCCGACGATCTTCCGACCACTGCCACCAACAAGATCCTCAAACGCGAGTTGGTCGCGCGCGGGGCCGACCCGGCAGGCCGAGTGCTGTGGCAGCGTGACGGGACGGCGTACGCGCGCATCTGATCGGTGGAATAGAGGCTGGCCAGCACGCGTTTAGGCTGCTGGCGGCCGAACTGGCATAATGGACCGTCGACCCTCGGTCCCGGTTCACGTCCACACGGGCGACCCGGGCCAACGACTGAAGAGGAACCATGAAAACGGGCATTCACCCTGAGTACGTCGAGACCACCGTGCATTGCGGTTGTGGCAACACTTTCACGACGCGCAGCACGAAGAACAGCGGACAGATCGTCGTTGAGGTCTGCTCGCAGTGCCACCCCTTCTACACCGGCAAGCAGAAGATCCTCGACAGCGGCGGCCGCGTGGCCCGCTTCGAGAAGCGCTACGGCAAGCGCAAGCCGGCCGGCGAGAAGGCCGCGGCCGACAAGTAGCTTTGTCGACGACGCCCGATCTGTCGCATTCGCGTCAGATCCGGGCGTCGTTCTCGTTTGAGCAGGCATTCAGGAGGAGGTTGACGTGACAGAGAACGCTTCGGCGGTCGAGGTGATCCTCGCCGAGCACGCCGACCTCGAACTCCAACTGGCCGATCCCAACCTGCACGCCGACGCGTCGGCTGCCCGTAAGGTCGGACGCCGGTTCGCGCAGATCTCACCGGTCGTGGCCACATACCGCAAGCTGGAAGCCGCCCGCGGCGACCTGGAGGCCGCGCGCGAACTCGCCGCCGACGACGCCAGCTTCGCCGCCGAGGTCGACGAACTGACGGCGCGCGTCGCCGAACTCGACACCCAGCTGACCGATCTGCTGGCCCCGCGTGATCCGCACGATGCCGACGACATCGTGCTCGAGGTCAAATCGGGGGAGGGTGGCGAGGAGTCGGCACTGTTCGCCGCCGACCTGGCGCGCATGTACATCCGCTACGCCGAACGCCACGGCTGGACCGTGACGATGCTCGGCGAAACCACCTCCGACCTGGGCGGATACAAGGACGCCACGCTGTCCATCCGGAGCAAGGGCGATTCGGCCGACGGTGTGTGGGCCCGGCTGAAGTTCGAAGGCGGCGTGCACCGCGTGCAGCGGGTCCCGGTCACCGAGTCACAGGGCCGCGTGCACACCTCGGCCGCGGGCGTCCTTGTGTACCCGGAGCCCGAAGAGGTCGAGCAGGTCCAGATCGACGAATCGGACCTGCGCATCGACGTCTACCGCTCGTCGGGCAAGGGCGGCCAGGGCGTCAACACCACCGACTCCGCGGTCCGCATCACGCACCTGCCGACCGGCATCGTGGTGACCTGCCAGAACGAGCGCTCCCAGCTGCAGAACAAGGCCCGCGCCATGCAGGTGCTGGCTGCGCGGCTGCAGGCGCTGGCCGAGGAGCAGGCCGACGCCGACGCCTCGGCGGACCGCGCCAGCCAGATCCGCACGGTGGACCGCAGCGAGCGCATCCGCACCTACAACTTTCCCGAGAACCGCATCGCCGATCACCGGATCAACTTCAAGGCGCACAACCTGGACCAGGTGCTCGACGGAGAACTGGACCCGCTGTTCGACGCGCTGGCCGCGGCTGACAAGCAGTCGAGGCTGCAACAGGCATGACCCGGCCCGCCGGGGAAGGCATGACCCGGCCCGCCGGGCACGCCACGACCGACCTGCGCCAGGCCATCCAAACGGCCGCCGACACCCTGGCCGCGGCCGGAATCGACTCGGCGCGCACCGATGCTGAACTGCTGGCCGCCCACGTCGTGGGCACCGACCGCGGCCGCCTGATGCTCGTCGACGATCCCGGCGAAAACTTCCAACAAGCGTTCGACGAGTTGATCGCGGCACGGGCGCAGCGGGTACCGCTGCAGCATCTGGTGGGTACCGCCGCATTCGGTCCACTGACGCTGGCTGTCGGTCCGGGCGTGTTCATACCCCGGCCCGAGACCGAATCGCTACTGGAATGGGCTCTCGCGCAAGCACTTCCGCAAAATCCGGTGATCGTCGACCTGTGCGCCGGGTCCGGCGCACTGGCGCTCGCGCTCGCGGCGCACCGCCCCGATGCGCGGGTGATCGCCATCGACGACTCGGCGGCTGCGCTGCAATACACGCGCCGCAACGCGGCCGGCACGCAGGTCGAAGTGCTGGCCGCCGACGTCACGACGCCGGGGTTGCTGCCGGAACTCGACGGCACGGTCGATCTGCTGGTCGCCAACCCGCCGTACATCCCGGTCGGCGCTGAACTGGATCCCGAGGTGGCCGAACACGATCCGGCGCACGCGTTGTTCGGCGGCGCCGACGGCATGGAGGTGATCGGCCCCATCGTCGGGCTTGCCGCCCGGTGGTTACGCGACGGCGCCAGCTGCGGCGTCGAGCACGACGACACCACCTCGGATCAGACCGTCGCGATGTTCACCGACGACGGCAGCTTCGCGTCCGTCGTGCCGCACCGCGACCTGGCCGGGCGACCCCGCTTTGTCACAGCCATCCGAGTTGCGAGAAGCTGAGTTCATGGAGCCGAGATGACAACCTTCGACTGCAGTGACCCCGATCAGCGCGCGACGGGCATCGCCTCGGCGATCAGCGCGCTCAAGGGCGGTCGGCTCGTGGTGATGCCGACCGATACCGTCTACGGCATCGGCGCGGACGCCTTCGACCGGGACGCGGTCGGCAGTCTGCTCGCGGCGAAGGGGCGTGGCCGCGATATGCCGGTCGGCGTTCTCGTCGGGTCCTGGACCACGATCGACGGCCTGGTCTTCTCGGTGCCCGATGCCGCGCGGGAGTTGATCCGGGCGTTCTGGCCGGGCGCGCTGAGCCTGGTGGTCCGTCAGGCGCCGTCGCTGCAATGGGACCTCGGCGATGCCAACGGCAGCGTGATGCTGCGGATGCCGCTGCACCCCGTGGCCATCGAACTGCTGCGTGAAGTCGGTCCGATGGCGGTGTCGAGCGCCAACATCTCCGGTCGGCCTGCCGCGGTGACCGCGGCCCAGGCGCACGAGCAACTCGGCGAGCTGGTCGAGGTCTATCTGGATGGGGGCCCGGCCGAACGGCAGGCCGCATCCACCATCGTCGATCTGACCGGTGACCAACCGCGCATCCTGCGCGAGGGCCCGATCAGTGCCGACGACATCGCCAGGGTTCTCGGCGTGGAAGCCGCGGCGCTGGCCCCGACACTCACGGAGTGATCTCAGCTTGCTGACGTACGGTGCACCGGTGACCACGGCTGGCCGCGAGATTTCTGCCGGTCTGCTCGCGTTGTCCGATCAAGGGGCCGGCGTGCCGCTGCGTGAGCTGGCGCTGGTCGGCCTGACTGCCGCGATCATCACCTACTTCGCCACCGGCTGGGTCCGGGTCCTGGCCATCCGGTTTGGCGCCGTCGCCTATCCGCGTGAACGCGACGTGCACGTGCAGCCGACGCCCCGGATGGGCGGGCTGGCCATGTATGTCGGGGTCGCCTTCGCTGTGTTGTTGGCGTCCCAGCTCCCGGCGTTGACCCGCGGATTCGTCTACTCGACGGGTATGCCCGCCGTCGTGGTGGCCGGCGGCCTGATCATGGCGATCGGGCTCATCGACGACCGGTGGGGTCTGGACGCGCTGACCAAATTCGCCGGCCAGATCACCGCCGCCAGCGTGCTGGTCACGATGGGTGTGGCCTGGAGCGTGCTCTACATCCCGATCGGGGGAGTGGGCACCATCGTGCTCGACCAGGTGTCATCGATCCTGCTCACGCTGGCGTTGACCGTCTCGATCGTCAACGCGATGAACTTCGTCGACGGCCTCGACGGTCTGGCAGCCGGACTCGGGTTGATCACCGCGCTCGCCATCTGCGTCTTCTCGGTCGGACTGCTGCGGGACCACGGCGGCGACGTGCTGTTCTACCCGCCCGCGGTGATCTCGGTGGTGTTGGCGGGCGCCTGTCTGGGTTTTCTGCCGCACAACTTTCACCGCGCCAAGATCTTCATGGGCGACTCGGGGTCCATGTTGATCGGGCTCATGCTCGGCGCCGCCTCGACCACCGCGGCGGGCCCGATCTCCCAGAATGCCTACGGCGCCCGCGACGTGTTCGCTCTGATGTCGCCGTTCCTGTTGGTCATCGCCGTGATGTCTGTGCCAGCCCTGGACATGTTGCTGGCCATCGTGCGCCGCACCCGCGCCGGACGCAGCCCGTTCAGCCCCGACAAGATGCATCTGCATCACCGGTTATTGCAGATCGGGCACTCGCACCGGCGCGTGGTGCTACTCATCTACCTATGGGTGGGCATCGTCGCCTTCGGGGCGGCCAGCACGATTTTCGTCGACCCGCGCTACACCGGCGCGGTGATGGCGGCGGCCATTCTGGTCGCGATCGTGGTCACCCTGATACCGCTCCTGCGCCGCAGTCCCGATGGGCGGGAACCGCAGCTCGACGATCATTACGACGAATAGTAGTAGGCCTTCTACCATGTGGTACGGTGCTGGCAGAACCCGAAAAACCTCACGGGTTGCCGGCCCGGCCCATCGGTCCCCAAAAGCCGATCGGCGCCGAATAACGACCGACAAAGGGAGCTACCCCTTGGGTGATTCCAGCGCGCCCGTCGCCCTTCGATACGCTCGTCGGGCACATTCAGGACTTTGCCAGGTAAAAGCTGTACAGGGATTGGGGTGAAGCAGTGACGACACCAGCGCAAGATGCGCCGTTGGTGTTCCCGTCGGTGGCATTTCGGCCACTGCGGCTCCTGATCGTCTGCGTGGCACTGACCGGCGTTGCCGTCGCGGCCGCTGCGTTCACCGGACACGTTTTCTTCGGCCTGTTCTTCGGCGTCGGCCTCGGCCTCGGCCTGATCAATGCGTTGCTGGTGCGGCACGCGGTGGAGTCGATCACCGCGGAGGAGCACCCCCTCAAGAAGAAGATGGCGGTCAACTCCGCCACGCGGCTGCTGATCATCACCGCGATCGCGCTCGCGATCGCCTTCTTCTTCAAGAACTCGGGCGGCATCGCGGTGCTGTTCGGGTTGGCGATCTTCCAGGCACTGCTGGTGATGTCCACCAGCTTCCCGGTGCTCAAGAAGATCCGCACCGACGGCCTGGACGCCGTCGATACCTCTGGCACGGATTCGAAGGGTTGAGCTGACATCAGATGACCGAGACTGTTTCTGCCGCAGCGATCCACGTCGGCCACCACGAAGAAGTGCACTGGCTGGGGATGACGTTCAACATTGACACGATCACCGCAACCGCGGTCGCCGCCGTCATCGTCATCGCGCTGGCGTTCTTCCTGAAGGCCAAGGTCACCTCCACCGGGGTTCCCGGCGGTGTGCAGCTGTTCTTCGAAGCCATCACCATCCAGATGCGTCAGCAGATCGAGAGCGCGATCGGCATGAAGATCGCTCCGTTCGTGCTGCCGCTCGCGGTCACCATCTTCGTGTTCATCCTCGTGTCCAACTGGCTGTCGGTGCTGCCCGTGCAGTTCGGCGGGCCCGACGGCGCGGCATCCGAACTGCTGGCCCCGCCTGCCTCGGACATCAACTACGTGCTGGCGCTGGCCTTGTTCGTCTTCCTCTGCTACCACGCGGCGGGCATCTGGCGGCGCGGTCCGTTCGGGCACCTGAAGAAACTGGTCAAGGGCCACGTCGCGGTGCTGGCGCCGATCAACATCGTCGAAGAGATCGCCAAGCCCGTCTCGCTGTCCCTCCGACTTTTCGGCAACATGTTCGCCGGCGGCATCCTGGTCGCGCTGATCGCCATGTTCCCCTGGTACATCCAGTGGGCGCCGAACGCCATCTGGAAGACCTTCGACCTGTTCGTCGGTCTGATCCAGGCCTTCATCTTCGCCCTGCTGACCATTCTGTACTTCAGCCAGTCCATGGAACTGGACCACGACGAGCACTGACCTGCCAGTACCACAACAGACCCTGGTGGCATCGCTGCCAGTTACCAAGGAGGAATAAGGAATGACCGACCCCACCATCGTTGCCGGTGCCCTCATCGGCGGCGGTCTGATCATGGCCGGTGGCGCTATCGGTGCCGGTATCGGTGACGGTATCGCCGGTAACGCGCTGATCTCCGGTATCGCGCGCCAGCCGGAGGCACAGGGCCGCCTGTTCACCCCGTTCTTCATCACCGTCGGTCTGGTCGAGGCCGCGTACTTCATCAACCTGGCATTCATGGCTCTGTTCGTGTTTGCGACCCCGGGCGCTTCGTAATCCAGCGTGATGGAACAACTGAGCGCAACGATCCTGGCGTCCAGCCAGGCGGCTGAAGAAGGCGGCGGGGGTCAGAGCAACTTCCTGATCCCCAACGGCACCTTCTTCGTCGTGCTGCTCATCTTCTTGATCGTGCTTGGCGTGATCGGGAAATGGGTGGTGCCGCCGGTCAGTAAGGTCCTGGCGGAGCGGGAAGCGATGCTGGCCAAGACTGCCGCGGACAACCGCAAGTCGGCCGAGCAGGTTGCGGCCGCACAGGCCGACTACGACGCGGCGATGGCGGGGGCTCGCACCGAGGCTTCGGCCATTCGGGACGAAGCTCGCGCAACCGGCCGCTCGGTTGTCGACCAGAAGCGTGCCGAAGCCAGCGGTGAGGTAGCCGAAACCGTTCGCGACGCAGACCAGCAACTGTCCGCGCAGGGTGCCGCCGCGCGGTCCGACCTCGAGTCGTCGGTAGACGGCCTGTCGGCCACGCTGGCCAGTCGCATCCTCGGCGTCGACGTGAAATCAGGTGGGACGCAGTAGATGGAAATCTTCATCGGACAGCTGATCGGCTTCGCGGTCATCGCTTACATCATCTGGCGGTTCGTGGTACCGCCGGTGAAGGCGCTGATGGCCAAGCAGCAGGAAGCAGTACGCGCCGCTCTCGCGGAGAGCGCGGAGGCGGCGAAAAAGCTCGCCGACGCCGACGCCATGCATGCCAAGGCCCTCGCGGATGCCAAGGCCGAGTCGGGGAAGGTCACCGACGAGGCCCGCAACGACTCTCAGCGGATTACCGCGCAGCTCGTCGAGCAGGCAGGCGCGGAAGCCGAGCGCATCAAAGCTCAAGGCGCACAACAGGTTCAGCTGATGCGCCAGCAGCTCATCCGCGGGCTGCGCAACGGCCTCGGCGAAGAGTCCGTGGCCAAGGCCGATGCACTGGTGCGGGCCCACGTCGCTGACCCGGCCGCGCAGTCTGCCACGGTGGATCGCTTCCTGGACCAGCTGGACCAGATGGCTCCGTCGAGCGCGGTGATCGATACCGCGGCGACCTCCACACTGCGGGCCGCCAGCCGCGAGTCGTTGGCCACCCTGGTCGACAAGTTCGATGCGGTCGCCGGGGGTCTCGACGCCGCCGGGCTGACCACGTTGGCCGACGAGCTGGCCGCCGTGGCCAAGCTGCTGCTGTCGGAGTCGGTGCTCAACCGGCATCTCGCCGAACCCACCGACGATCCCGCCTCGAAGGTGCGTCTGGTCGACACGCTGCTGTCGGGCAAGGTGGGCGCGACGGCGCTGGACCTGGTGCGGACCGCTGTGTCGCAGCGCTGGTCGACGGACGGCAACCTGGTCGACGCCATCGAGCACACCGCCCGCCTGGCACTGCTCAAGCGTGCCGAGATCGGCGGTGAGGTCGACGAGGTCGAGGACCAGCTGTTCCGGTTCGGCCGCGTCCTGGATGCCCAGCCGCGTCTGTCCACTCTCCTGAGTGACTACACCACACCGGCTGACGGCCGAATCGCCTTGCTCGACAAGGTGCTCACGGGCAATGCCGGCGTCAACAGCACGGCAGCGGCGCTGCTGGCTCAGACGGTGGGCCTGCTCCGTGGCGAGCGCGCCGACGAAGCCGTCATCGACCTCGCGGAGCTTGCAGTCGCCCGGCGCGGTGAGGTGGTCGCGCACGTCACGGCCGCCGCTGAACTCAGTGACACGCAGCGCAACCGCCTGACCGCCGTGCTCACTCGGATCTACGGGCACCCGGTCTCCGTCCAGCTGCATGTCGATCCGGATCTCCTCGGTGGGCTCTCCATCACCGTCGGCGACGAGGTCATCGACGGCACCATCTCGTCACGACTGGCTGCGGCCGCAACCGGCCTGCCGGACTGACGAGCGCTTGCGCGAGGAAGCGACAGGCCTCGCCCCGAACGACACGAACGACCCCAGGAACTAGGTAGGAAGACGAAAAACCATGGCAGAGTTGACAATCTCGGCTGCTGATATCGAAGGTGCCATCGAGGACTACGTATCCTCGTTTTCCGCCGACACCGAGCGTGAAGAGATCGGCACCGTCATCGATGCCGGCGACGGCATCGCCCACGTCGAGGGCCTGCCCTCGGTGATGACCCAGGAACTCCTCGAGTTCCCCGGCGGCGTCCTCGGCGTCGCGCTCAACCTCGACGAGCACAGCGTTGGTGCCGTCATCCTGGGTGAGTTCGAAAAGATCGAAGAAGGCCAGCAGGTCAAGCGCACCGGGGAGGTGCTGTCGGTTCCGGTCGGCGACGCCTTCCTGGGCCGCGTCATCAACCCGCTGGGCCAGCCCATCGACGGCCAGGGCGACATCGCCGCCGAGACCCGCCGCGCCCTCGAGCTGCAGGCCCCCTCGGTGGTTCAGCGTCAGGGCGTCGGCGAGCCGCTGCAGACCGGTATCAAGGCCATCGACGCCATGACGCCGATCGGCCGTGGCCAGCGCCAGCTGATCATCGGCGACCGCAAGACCGGTAAGACCGCGGTCTGCGTCGACACCATCCTGAACCAGCGCGAAGCCTGGGAGACCGGCGATCCCAAGCAGCAGGTGCGCTGCGTGTACGTCGCGATCGGCCAGAAGGGCACCACCATCGCCAGCGTGAAGCGCGCGCTGGAAGAGGGCGGCGCGATGGAGTACACCACCATCGTCGCGGCCCCGGCCTCGGATTCGGCCGGCTTCAAATGGCTTGCCCCCTACACCGGTTCGGCCATCGGCCAGCACTGGATGTACGACGGCAAGCACGTGCTGATCGTCTTCGACGACCTCTCCAAGCAGGCCGACGCCTACCGTGCCATCTCCCTGCTGCTGCGCCGCCCGCCGGGCCGCGAGGCCTTCCCGGGCGACGTCTTCTACCTGCACTCGCGGCTGCTGGAGCGTTGCGCCAAGCTCTCCGATGAACTCGGTGGCGGCTCGATGACGGGGCTGCCGATCATCGAGACCAAGGCCAATGACATCTCGGCGTTCATCCCGACCAACGTCATCTCCATCACCGACGGCCAGTGCTTCCTGGAGTCCGACCTGTTCAACCAGGGCGTGCGACCGGCCGTCAACGTCGGTGTCTCGGTGTCCCGCGTCGGTGGCGCCGCGCAGATCAAGGCCATGAAAGAGGTCGCAGGCTCGCTGCGTCTGGATCTGTCGCAGTACCGCGAGCTGGAGGCCTTCGCGGCCTTCGCCTCTGACCTGGACGCGGCATCCAAGGCTCAGCTGGACCGCGGTGTCCGCCTGGTCGAGCTGCTCAAGCAGGCGCAGTACAGCCCGATGGCGGTCGAGGATCAGGTCGTCGCGATCTTCCTGGGTACCCAGGGTCACCTGGATTCGGTTCCGGCCGAAGATGTTTCACGCTTCGAGACCGAGTTCCTGGAGCACGTGAAGGCCAGCCACTCCGACATCCTCACCGGCATCAAGGAGTCCAAGAAGCTCTCCGAGGAAGCCGAGGAGAAGCTCGTTTCGGTCATCAACGACTTCAAGAAGGGCTTCGCCGCGTCCGACGGCAGCTCGGTGGTCGTCTCCGAAGCCGATGCCGACGCGCTTGATCCCGAGGACCTGGAGAAGGAATCCGTCAAGGTCCGCAAGCCGGCTCCGAAGAAGAACTAGGTAATCAATGGCAGCCACACTTCGCGAGCTACGCGGGCGTATCCGCTCCGCCTCGTCGATCAAGAAGATCACGAAGGCCCAGGAGCTGATCGCCACGTCGCGGATCGCCAAGGCGCAGGCCCGGGTCGACGCGGCCCGGCCCTACGCCACGGAGATCACCAACATGCTCACCGAACTCGCCGGTGCCAGCGCACTTGATCATCCGCTGCTCGTGGAGCGGCCCGATCGCAAGCGGGCCGGCGTGCTGGTGGTGTCCTCGGACCGTGGCCTCTGCGGCGGATACAACGCCAACGTGCTGCGGCGTGCCGAAGAGCTGTTCTCGCTCCTGCGGGACGAGGGCAAGAACCCGGTGCTCTACGTGGTCGGTCGGAAAGCCTTGGGCTACTACAGCTTCCGGCAACGTAACGTGACCGAGTCGTGGACCGGCTTCTCCGAGCGGCCGACCTACGAGGACGCCAAGGAGATCGCCGACACCCTGGTGGCGGCGTTCATGGCCGGAGCCGACGACGAGGGTGACGAGCCGGGCGCCGACGGCATCCTGGGTGTCGACGAACTGCACATCGTGTCCACCGAGTTCCGCTCGATGCTGTCGCAGACTGCGGTGGCACTGCGGATCGCACCGATGGTGGTCGAGTACGTGGGCGAGCCGGAAACCGGTCCGCACACGCTGTACTCGTTCGAGCCGAACGCCGAGGACCTGTTCGACGCGCTGCTGCCGCGCTACATCGCCACCCGCGTGTATGCGGCGCTGCTGGAGGCCGCGGCCTCGGAGTCGGCGTCGCGCCGGCGCGCCATGAAGTCGGCCACCGACAACGCCGACGATCTGATCAAGGCACTCACGCTGGCGGCCAACCGCGAGCGGCAGGCTCAGATCACCCAGGAAATCAGCGAGATCGTCGGCGGCGCCAACGCGCTGGCTGACGCCAGCAAGTAGAGCCCCCGTCGAGAGCTAGAGAAGCGAAGAGAAGAAATGACTGCAGCCGTAGACACCAAGACCGCTGGTCGCGTTGTCCGTATCACCGGCCCGGTGGTGGACGTCGAGTTTCCACGCGGAGCCGTTCCTGACCTGTTCAATGCGCTGCACGCCGACATCAGCTTCGGCGCGCTGGCCAAGACCCTGACGCTCGAGGTTGCCCAGCACCTCGGCGACAGCCTCGTGCGCTGCATCTCCATGCAGCCCACCGACGGCCTGGTGCGCGGCACCGAGGTCTCGGACACCGGGGCCTCCATCTCGGTGCCCGTCGGTGACGGCGTCAAGGGCCACGTGTTCAACGCCCTCGGCGACTGCCTCGACGATCCCGGCTACGGCAAGGACTTCGAGCACTGGTCCATCCACCGCAAGCCGCCGGCCTTCGCCGACCTGGAGCCCCGCACCGAGATGCTGGAGACCGGTCTGAAGGTCGTCGACCTGCTGACCCCGTACGTGCGCGGTGGCAAGATCGCTCTGTTCGGTGGCGCCGGTGTGGGCAAGACGGTTCTGATCCAGGAGATGATCAACCGCATCGCCCGCAACTTCGGTGGTACCTCGGTGTTCGCCGGCGTCGGTGAGCGCACCCGTGAGGGCAACGACCTGTGGGTCGAGCTCGCGGACGCGAACGTCCTGAAGGACACCGCGCTGGTGTTCGGCCAGATGGACGAGCCGCCAGGCACCCGTATGCGCGTCGCCCTGTCGGCCCTGACCATGGCCGAGTTCTTCCGCGACGAGCAGGGCCAGGACGTGCTGCTGTTCATCGACAACATCTTCCGGTTCACCCAGGCCGGTTCCGAGGTCTCGACCCTGCTGGGTCGTATGCCCTCGGCCGTGGGTTACCAGCCGACGCTGGCCGACGAGATGGGTGAGCTGCAGGAGCGCATCACCTCGACCCGTGGTCGCTCCATCACCTCCATGCAGGCTGTGTACGTGCCCGCCGACGACTACACCGACCCGGCGCCGGCCACCACGTTCGCCCACCTGGACGCCACCACCGAGCTTTCTCGTGCGGTGTTCTCCAAGGGCATCTTCCCGGCGGTGGACCCGCTGTCCTCGTCCTCGACGATCCTGCACCCCAGCGTCGTCGGCGACGAGCACTACCGCGTCGCCCAGGAAGTCATCCGGATCCTGCAGCGCTACAAGGACCTTCAGGACATCATCGCCATCCTCGGTATCGACGAGCTGTCGGAAGAGGACAAGGTGCTGGTGTACCGCGCCCGTAAGATCGAGCGCTTCCTGAGCCAGAACATGATGGCCGCCGAGCAGTTCACCGGTCAGCCGGGCTCGACCGTGCCGCTCAAGGAGACCATCGAGGCCTTCGACAAGCTGGCCAAGGGCGAGTTCGACCACCTGCCCGAGCAGGCGTTCTTCCTCATCGGTGGTCTTGACGACCTGGCAAAGAAGGCCGAGAGCCTCGGCGCCAAGCTGTGATGAGCGCTCTAGACCGAAGGCTGCGCACGCGACGAGCACAGGGAAAGGTGGTGTGACGTGGCAGAACTGCACGTCGAGATCGTCGCCGTGGAGCGCGAGCTGTGGTCGGGTGACGCGACGTTCGTGTTCACCCGTACCACCGCGGGCGAGATCGGCATCCTGCCGCGGCACATCCCGCTTGTCGCCCAACTCGTCGACGACGCCATGGTGCGTGTCGAGCGCGAGGGCGAGGACGACCTGCGGATCGCCGTCGACGGTGGTTTTCTGTCGGTGACAGAGGAGGCCGTCCGGATCCTGGTCGAGAACGCTCAGCTGGAATCCGAGATCGATGCCGATGCGGCGAAGCGGGATTCCGAATCCGACGATGAGGCAACTGCGGCATGGGGCCGGGCGCGGCTGCGCGCTCTAGGCCAGATCGACTGATATGCCGATGAGCGCGTCCATGATCGGCATGGTCGCGCTGGTCTGTGTGCTGCTACTGGCAGTAACTGCGCTGTCCTACCGACTCTGGAAATTACGCCAGGTCGGTGGGACAGCTGCGATTTTGCGGGATTATCCCGCTGTCGGCGGTCACGGCTGGCGGCACGGAGTCATGCGCTACCGCGGCGGTGAAGCCGGCTTCTACCGGCTGTCGAGTATGCGGTGGTGGCCGGATCGCCGGTTGAGCCGACGGGGTCTTGAGGTGGTGTCGCGACGCACCCCGCGCGGCGACGAGTTCGACATCATGACGTCCGAGATCGTCGTGCTCGAACTGCGTGACACCAGTCCCGAACGCCGCCAGGGCTACGAGATCGCTCTCGATCGGGGAGCCCTGACCGCATTCACGTCGTGGCTTGAGTCGCGGCCGTCGCCCCGCGCGCGCCGCCGCAGCTACTGACCCTGGCCCGGTTTCCAGAGCACATCGCCGTCTGGGTTGGCGACGCGGGACAGGATGAACAAGAGGTCAGATAGTCGGTTGAGGTACTTCGCCGGCAGGATGCTCACCCCGTCACCGTGCTCCGCGACTGCGGTCCAAGCCGATCGCTCTGCTCGCCGGGCCACGGTTCGCGCCACGTGCAGCAACGCGGAGAGCGGAGACCCGCCTGGCAGGATGAACGAATTCAGTGCGGGCAGTGGCTCGTTGAACTCATCGCACCAGTGTTCCAGCCGGTCGATGTAGTCCTGCGTGATCCGCAGCGGCGGATACTTCGGGTTTTCCACCACCGGAGTGGACAGGTCGGCGCCGGCGTCGAACAGATCGTTCTGGATCTGCCTCAGGACAGCCAGCAGCTCCTCGGCGGGGTCACCCATGGCGATCGCAACGCCGATGGCGGCGTTGGCTTCGTCACAGTCTGCGTACGCAATCAGCCTCGCGTCGTTCTTCGCGACCCGACTGAAATCGCTCAGCCCGGTGGTGCCGTCGTCACCGGTGCGGGTGTAGATGCGGGTGAGATGAACAGCCATGTGGGAACCGTACCGGGCCCAACATGCACGTCGGCATTCTGAGAGAGCTTTCTGAATCTGACTCGGTCGCCGCTTAAACTAACCCGCGTGAGCGAGCGATTCGTGGTGACCGGCGGAAACCGGTTGTCGGGCGAAGTTGCTGTCAGCGGAGCGAAGAACAGCGTGCTGAAGTTGATGGCAGCCGCGCTGCTGGCGGAGGGCACCAGCACCATCACCAACTGCCCGGACATTCTGGATGTGCCGTTGATGGCGGAGGTGCTGCGTGGGCTGGGGGCCACCGTCGAGTTGAACGGTGGGACTGTTCGGATCACGTCTCCCGACGAACTCAAGTACGACGCAGACTTCGCCGCGGTAAGACAGTTCCGGGCTTCGGTCTGTGTCCTCGGCCCGTTGGTCGGTCGATGCAAGAAAGCCCGGGTCGCGTTGCCCGGCGGTGACGCCATCGGTTCCCGGCCTCTGGACATGCATCAGTCGGGACTGCGGCAGCTCGGTGCCCGATGCAGCATCGAACACGGCTGTGTGGTGGCCGACGCAGATCATCTGCGTGGCGCCGAAATCCAGTTGGAGTTCCCCTCGGTGGGGGCGACCGAGAACATCCTGATGGCGGCGGTTCTGGCCGAGGGCGTCACCACGATCCACAACGTGGCGCGGGAACCGGACATCGTCGACATCTGCGCGATGCTCAACCAGATGGGTGCACAGGTCAGCGGGGCGGGCACGTCGACCCTGACCATCACCGGCGTCGATCGGCTGTACCCGACGGAACATCGGGTGATCGGGGACCGCATCGTCGCCGCCACCTGGGGGATTGCGGCAGCGATGACGCGCGGCGACATATCCGTGACGGGTGTCGACCCGCAGCACCTACAGCTGGTGCTGCACAAATTGCACGACGCAGGAGCGACTGTCACCCAGAACGACGATGGTTTCCGGGTGGTCCAGTACGAGCGGCCCAAAGCCGTCAACGTCGCGACGCTTCCGTTCCCCGGGTTCCCGACGGATCTGCAACCGATGGCCATCGGGCTGGCCTCGATCGCCGACGGCACCTCGATGATCACCGAGAACGTGTTCGAGGCGAGGTTCCGTTTCGTCGAGGAGATGATCCGGTTGGGGGCAGATGCGCGGACCGACGGACACCACGCGGTGATCCGTGGAATCCCGCAGCTGTCGAGCGCCCCCGTGTGGTCGTCGGACATCCGCGCCGGCGCCGGCCTGGTCCTCGCGGGCCTGGTCGCAGACGGAGATACCGAGGTCCACGACGTTTTTCACATCGACCGGGGCTACCCGTTGTTCGTGGAGAACCTGATCAGCCTGGGGGCTGAGATCGAGCGGGTAAGCTAGTCGAGTCGGCCGCAGTTGGGCCGAAAGGCCTCTGACCAGGGCATTTGACTCCCGGAGGCGGATAGTTCTAATCTAGTCGAGTTGCCCCGGCAGCGGGGAGACAAAGCCGCTTGACTCTCTGACGAAGATGGTTTAAGCTGGCAGGGTTGCCCTAAAGGGGCCAACTCAGAACAATCTGGTCTGTTGTTTGAGAACTCAATAGTGTGTTTGGTGGTTTTTGTTTGTTGTTTTTTGGTTGCATTCTTTTTCCCGTTTAGGGTGTGACCTGTTGTTTTTTTTGATGCCAGTTTTGGTGTCGTTTTGTTAGGTCGGATTTTTCTG
>NZ_LZTB01000078.1 GCF_001665685.1 Mycobacterium sp. 852013-50091_SCH5140682 | reverse complement strand
GCACCCCCGCCACCCGGGCCCGTCGAACTATACGAAAGCGCGACCGAACTACAGGTCGCGATCACACTCGCCCGCTGGCCACAGGCCGCCTAGCCTCCCACCTGCGGCAGCTCATCCGCGGCGATCTCGCAGGGCGTCTTGCCTGCGGGTGCCGCCACGGGCTCGGCCGGCTGAACCGGGACCACGGGCGGCGCAACGGTGGGCGCCGGTGCCTGCGGCGCAACGGGTTCGACGGGTTCGGTTGCGGCGTCGACGGGTTCGGTGGTCTCGACGGGTTCGGCCGGCGCAGCCACGGCGTCCTCCGCGAGCGCGTCGTCCTCGGCAGCTGCGTCAACCTCAGCTTCGGTGTCGTCGGCCTCTGCGTCGTCGGAAGCCTCTGTGTCGTCGGCGTCGGGGTCTTCCTCGTCAGGATCGTCGGCCGTGTCCTGATCGTCGACCAGATCTGACGCGTCCGGATCGTCCAGTTCGTCCGGCAGTGCACTGTCTATCCCAGACCCCGAGGCACCGTCGGCGGTCGATCCGATCAACCCGCCGAACAGGTCGGCGAGCTGCTGACCGATGCCGGACAACCCCGACCCCATACCGGACAGTCCGGCCCCCGGCAGTCCACCGCCGGGCGGTGAACCCCATGCGGCAGCAGGGTCGGGCGCCGCGGGACCGGGAGCCGGGGCGACTGGATCGGCAGCTGGCGATGCGAGAGGTAGTGCAGGAGAAGCACTCTGAGGCTGCAGGACCGGTGCGCTGGCCGGGGCTGCCCAGGGCGGAGGCTCCGCGTAGCCGGAGGGCACGAACCCGGCGGGAATCGTGGCGGTGCTGCCGACGGGCGGATCAGCCGGAGCAGCGGTGAACGGGCGCGGTGTCCATGACGGTCCGAGATCCCCGGGAATCTCGAAGATCGGGGCCGGGGTGTCGGTGAGTGCGGTGATCGCGGATGCGTACGCATCGGACACCGCGGTACTCGCCGAGCGCATCGCGGACACCCACTGTGCCCCGATGTCGTTGTCCACGAACGGTTTCACCTGCGTGTCGATCAGCTCGCTGGCGGCGTCACGATCACCCAAACCAGTCCGCACAGTGCGGGCCGCGGCCAGCCAGACTTCACGCTGGGCCGCGCAACGCTGCGCGATCCGCTCGGTGACCGCGACCTTGCTGTCAACGGCCTGCCACAGCAGATCGCGTAACCGCGCGACGGTGTCGGCGGCTCTGCGCACCGCGACGACGGCCTGCTCGGTGGCGCCGCCCTGGCGGCGCAGGAACTCACGCGCGGCCTGCGCACCGCGCCCCTGCCACGCCTGAGCGAGTGCGCTGAGCTGATCGTCCTGCAGCCGCAGCGCCCGCTCGGCGGACCCCGCGGCTTCCGCCAGTGTCGCACCGTCCGCGGCGAGCACCCTCAGATCGAGTCCGTCCTCGCCGGCGTACCAGTCGTGCACCTGCCCCATGTGCGCGGTGAGGTCCGGATGCCGGTAACCCAAAAGTCCGCACGCCCAGACGAATTCGGCGAAGGTCTCAACCGCATCCTGCCCCTCGTCCAAACGTGCTGCGACATCACCGATTTGGACCACCGCTCAGCCCACCCGCGCAGCTGCGCCGGCATCGGCGGCGACGTAACGGTCTGTGGTGCTGCGCAGTACCGCGGCCACCTCGCCAGCCGCGCGGGCCCATTGCCGCAGCGGTGCGATCCGCTCGTCGAGCGCGGTCCGCAGCGCTTCACCCGAAGCGGTGTGCTCCCGACCGGCCGTGGCGCCGTCGAACCGCAGTGGCATGCCGACACACGACTCGACGAGATCGGCGGCGATATCGTATTGACGTGCCACATCCAGCAGCGCCCCGACGTCGACGTGGGCGGCGTCAACTTCTCCCATGCCCGGTTTAGACGCAGCGGGCCGCGGAGCGGTTCCCTTAGTTCTGTGCGCTCACCGACTCGGCCACGCGGACGGCGAGCCGGCGGGCGGTGTCCTCGTCGGCAGCTTCCACCATCACCCGGACCACCTGCTCGGTACCGGACGGCCGCAACAGGATTCGCCCGGTATCCCCGAGCTGGGCCTCGGCCTCGGCGACCGCGAACTGCACCGAAGGCGACTGAGCCACGGTCGCCTTGTCGGCGACCTGGACGTTGATCAACACCTGTGGCAGCGTGCGCATCGGCTGGGCCAATTGGGCCAGGGTGGACCCGGTCTGCGCCATCCGCGACATCAACCGCAGACCCGTGACGATGCCGTCGCCGGTGGTACCGAAGCTGTTGATGACGATGTGACCCGACTGCTCACCACCGAGGGAGAATTCGCCGGCCCGCAACTCTTCGAGCACATAGCGGTCACCGACGCTGGTGGTGCGGACCTCGATGCCGGCGGCCCGCATGGCCAGATGTAGGCCCAGATTGCTCATCACGGTGGCGACCAGCGTGTTGGACGCCAGTTCATTGGCTTCCTGCATGGCCAGCGCGAGGATCACCATGATGGCGTCGCCGTCGATCACCCGGCCTGTGGCGTCGACCGCCAGACAACGGTCGGCGTCGCCGTCGTGCGCGAGGCCCAGGTCGGCGCCATGCTCGCGGACCGCGGCCTGCAGCACGTCGAGGTGGGTGGATCCGCAGCCGTCGTTGATGTTGAGCCCGTTGGGTGCGGCGTTGATCGCGATGACATTGGCGCCCGCAGCCCGGTAGGCCAACGGCGCCGCCGCCGACGCTGCGCCGTGCGCGCAGTCGACCACCACGGTCAGCCCGTCGAGCCGGGTGGTGACCGCCTTGCTGACGTGGCGCAGGTAGCGGTCCAGTGCATCCTCGGCGTCCTGGACCCGGCCGATGCCGGCACCGGTCGGCCGCATCCCGGGACCTGAGCTGACCAGTTCCTCGATGCGGTCCTCGGTGGCGTCATCGAGTTTGTGGCCGCCCGGGCCGAAGATCTTGATGCCGTTGTCGGGCATCGGGTTGTGCGATGCCGAGATCATGACGCCGAAATCGGCGTCATATGCCCCGGTCAGATACGCCACGGCGGGCGTCGGTAACACCCCGACGCGCAGCGCATCGAATCCTTCACTGGTCAGCCCGGCGATCACCGCGGCCTCCAGCATCTCGCCGCTCGCCCGCGGGTCACGGCCCACGACCGCGACACGGCGGCGTGCCCCACCTGCAGAACCCAACCTACGAGCGGCCGCAGAGCCCAGCGCCAGCGCCAGCTCGGCCGTCAGATCGCGATTGGCGACTCCGCGCACCCCATCGGTGCCGAACAGTCGACCCATACCCATAAACTTCTCATAAGAAGGGCATAAAGAGCCAACTGAGGTCCCCCGCAGCCATGCCGCCGCCGAATCGGGATCCCCTCGAGATCCGGCGGGCGCGCCGCCCGCACCTCAATGCGGATGCGGGCGGCGCGGGCCGAGCTGACTACTGCGCCGGGGCGTGCGTCGCCGTCGGCACGGGCAACGCGCTCGACGTCGGGGTCGTCGACTTCGTGCTGGGCGGGGTGGTCGGGGCGGACTGGGTCCCCTCCGCGTTGGTGGAATCGTTCTGTCGCAGGTCGACCGCGCCAAGGCTGCTGTTACACACGTTCTGATCGCCGCCGTTGGCGTCGACGGCCTCGACCGCAGGGGTCACCTGCCCGACGTCGCGATTGCACACACTCCCGACGATCTGCGCGGCCGTCGCGACAGGAACGTTGTGCAGCGTGCCCGAGGTGCCGACAACCACGTCGACCTGTCCGTCGCCGCGAGGCTCGGCATTGGCGAGCCCCAAACCAACCGACGCCAACAACGCACCGCCCAGGGCGGTACCAACCGTCACACGCTTCATCGTGCTCTTCATCAACCAGTCCTTTCAGTCAGGAAGCGACCCGGTCCCCCATCGAGCTGACTGACCCGTACCGGCGGGCAGATTCGGCCTGCCCAGACGCATATTCGCGCCCCGCTCGGCACCCAGGGTTTTCCATTTTCCGAACCGATGTCAAAGCGAATGCCCGAAACATTAAGCGATTAGGCGGCCTATCGGATTAACTCGATTCGCGCATATATAAATGCCCAACTCTATGAACTGGACAATGATAAATAACGCCCGATGGTGGGATGATTACTGAAATCGCCAGACTGGGATAAATAAGAAAAACCGCCGAGCGTGGAGATTCCACGCCCGGCGGTTTGACGGCGAAACAGATCAGCGCTTGCTGTACTGAGGAGCCTTACGGGCCTTCTTGAGGCCGTACTTCTTGCGCTCGATGGCACGCGGGTCACGCGTCAGGAAGCCCGCCCGCTTCAGCGCGGGCCGGTCCTCCGGCTGGACCAGGATCAGCGCCCGGGCGATGGCCAGACGCAGCGCGCCGGCCTGGCCGGACGGGCCGCCACCATCGAGGTGGGCGTAGACGTCGAAGGTCTCCAGCCGGTCGACGGTGACCAGCGGGGCCTTGATCAGCTGCTGGTGCACCTTGTTCGGGAAGTAGGCCTCCAGGCTGCGACCATCCAGGTGGAACTGGCCGGTGCCGGGCACCAGGCGAACCCGCACCACGGCCTCCTTGCGGCGGCCGACGGTCTGGATCGGGCGGTCGATGATGACCGGCTCGCGGTGCTCGACGACCTCTTCGACGGCCTCCGTCACAACGTCGGCCACGGCCTCGGTCTCATTCACTTCGGTCACTGGGCCACCTGCTTGATCTCGAACGGAACCGGCTGCTGCGCGGCGTGCGGATGCTCCGGACCGGCGTAGACCTTCAGTTTCTTCTGGATCTGCCGGGCGAGCTTGTTGTGCGGCAGCATGCCGACGATCGCGTTCTCGACGACGCGGGTCGGGTGCTTCTGCAGCAGCTCGCCGATGGTGCGCTTACGCAGACCACCGGGATAACCCGAGTGGCGGTAAGCGAACTTCTTGGTGAGCTTGTCGCCGCTGACGGCGATCTTGTCGGCGTTGATGACGATGACGAAATCGCCACCATCGACGTTGGGCGTGAATGTCGGCTTATGCTTGCCGCGGAGCAGCTTGGCTGCTTCGACGGCGAGCCGGCCGAGCACCACGTCGGTGGCGTCGATGACGTACCACGACCGCGTGGTGTCACCCGCCTTCGGCGTGTATGTAGGCACAGCGCTTACCTCTCTCGTATCGGGTTGCCCCGTTGTGGTTGTCGGTCCGGCGGATGCATCTCGGTGTTCCCGGCGACCGACGTTGACCCGGGACCCGCTTGCCCGTGAGGGCAGCACACGCCAACGGAGCAGCCTACCGTGCGCTGTCGGCGCAGGTCAAAACGCGGTTTCGCGCGACGCCCGCGCTACCGACGCCGCCCGAAAAGCAAATGCCCAACAAGCTCGAAGGTAACTCACAAGAAAGACCTGCCCGAATTCCCAGATTACCGGCGTGCACTCAATTCACCTGCTCTAGAACCAGGGGGTTCAGATCATGGCTGCCGAGAAGAAGATCAGCGTCAGAGCACTCGCCGCCGTGGTGGGTGGTGGCGCAGTGTTGGCATTGGGCTGGCTGGGCGTCGCATCGGGCGGATCGGGCACGTCGTTGGCCGTACACCTACCGCCGCCTCCCCCCACAGTGACTTCACCGGCCATGCAAATCGGCGCGACCACCACCACCACGGCACCTGTCACCCAGCCGCTGGTCGCCAAGGCAAAACCGACCATCAAGGGTCCGGCCGCGCTGCCGTCCGAAGAGGCCGGACTGCCCTGAGTCGGGCCTAACCCGCAGGCGCCGCCGGCGTGGGCGTGGTGGAGGTCTTGGCCGCCGCAGCCGCGGCGCGGCCCTCGGGGCTGCCCAGCGAGTTGCCGGGCGCCTTGGCCGACGCCACCGCGGCATCGCAGTTGAGCGACACCAACGTCTGGTTGACGGCCGAGCCGCTGGAGTTCGGCGCCGGTTGCTCGGTGTGGTCCACCTGGTTGGTCACGACGCAGTCCGACCACGCCAGGCGGTCACCGACGGTGGTTCGGACCACCGGCGTGTAACCGGCGCCGCTGAGCGTGGTGCTCGCGTCGCCGTACTTCTGGCCGACGACATTCGGCGAGGACGCCTGGGCGGGCCCACTGAATACGAGCGACACCGCCGGTGCGGCGACGGCAATCGCCACCACGCCGAGAGCGCGTGAGTTCATCTCTTCAACCTCCTACCCGCCCGCGCCGCTAACCTGCCGGGCTCGCGGCTGAGGTCGTCACCGTCGCCGTATTGCCGATCTTCATCTGCCCGATGGCGGGCTGGCTGTAGGTGGTGTTCCCAGGCGCGTCGCCAGATCCGGCCAACGGAAGACCGACCCCTGACGGACCGCTATCCGGTTGTGCGAGTGCGAATCCCGCCATCGCCGCAACGGCACCGGCGCCGACCACAACGCCGAGAACCCGTACGCGGCGGGACCGGGATGGAACCCATCCGTGGTTTGTCTCCATAGGACAATCTCACGCCGGATTCTGTGGAACCGCCTACCCCTACGCTGTGTGATCGCTGAATCAGCGAACTCGCACGATCCAGGCAGGGTTCTCACGGGCTACGTTGCAGCACAAGGACTTACGCGGCCACACCACAGGACTTGCCCAGCGCTCGACCGAAAGGCGCTCAGGCTCAACACAGCTGCGGGATCAGGTGAGCTCCGCGGCCCCGCCGGGACCGAGAGTCGCCGTGCGCGAGGTGTCCTTGAGGTCGACGCCCGAGCGGCCGAGCTCGCGCGCCCCGGCCACCAGACCGGCCGCCACCCGGGCCGCCTCGGCGTAGCCGAGCCCGTCGGGCGGATGGATGTTGGAGATGCAGTTGCGATCGGCGTCGGTGCGCCCCGGCTGCGGCAGATGCGTCAGATAGATGCCGAGGCTGTCGGCCACGCTCAGCCCTGGGCGCTCCCCCACGATCACCAGCAGGGTGCGGACATGCGACCGTGCTCCGACGTGGTCGCCGAGGGCGACCCTGGCCTGGGTCGCGATCACAGGCGGCGCGAGGGTGTAGCGATCTTTCAGCTGCTCCACGAGCGCCGCCAGCAGGGCCGCGCCATGGTGGTTGAGCGCCGTCGGCGACAACCCGTCGGCGAGCATGAACCCGATGTCGGCCGGGTTGTCAGGCACGCTCATCGTGTCGGCGGGCATCCGGCCGAGGTCGGGCCTGCGCAGGTATTCGTCGCGGGAGATGGCGCGGCTGGTCACCGCCGTCGGCTCACCGATGCCGACCCGGCGCACCTCTTCGGAGAGCTTGTCGACGTCCAGCGGCACGTGTACGGCATCGCGGGCGGCGGCATGCGCGGCCGCCAACTCGAGCACCCGCCGGGTCGGCAAACCGTTGCCGGCCCGCCCCAGGCCGATGCGGGCCTGGGTGGTCTTGCGCAGTTCGTCCCAGAACTCCTGTACCGCGACGTGATTGGTGGTCACAGCGCCTCCGCTGAAGTGAGCGACCGAAGCGCCGAGCGTTCCAGGTCGAACGGGGTGAGCCTGCCGGTTTCGTCGACCATGCCCACGGTGCGCAGCCAGGCCTCGAATTCCGGCGCAGGCCGCAGGCCGAGCGTGCGCCGCGTGGTCAACACATCGTGGAACGACAGGCTCTGGTAGCCCAGCATCACGTCATCGGCACCGGGCACAGTGATCACGAACGCCACGCCCGCCGCGGCCAGCAGCGTCAGCAAGGTGTCCATGTCGTTCTGGTCGGCCTCGGCATGGTTGGTGTAGCAGACGTCCACGCCCATCGGCAGGCCGAGCAGCTTGCCGCAGAAGTGGTCCTCCAAGCCGGCCCGGATGATCTGCCTGCCGTCGTACAGATACTCGGGACCGATGAACCCGACGACGGTGTTGACCAGCAACGGCTGCAGGTCACGGGCCACCGCGTAGGCGCGGGTCTCCAGCGTCTGCTGGTCCACGGGCTTGCCGCCGACGCCCAGGTGGGCGTGGGAACTGAGCGCCGAACCCTGCCCGGTCTCCAGGTACATGACGTTGTCGCCCACAGTGCCTCGGTGGAGGCTGCGCGCGGCCTCGTTGCCCTCCCGCAGGAGCGCGATGTCGACCCCGAACGCGGTGTTGGCGCCCTCGGTGCCGGCGATCGACTGGAAGGCCAGGTCCACCGGCGCGCCGGCTTCGATGAGCCCGATCGTGGTGGTGATGTGCGACAGCACGCAGGACTGGGCCGGGATGTCGTAGCGGGTGCGGATCGAATCGAGCAGATGCAGCAGATCGGAGGTGGCCTGCGGCGAATCGGTGGCCGGGTTGATGCCGATCACGGCATCACCGCAGCCCAGCAGCAACCCGTCGAGCACGGCCGCGGCGATGCCGCGCGGATCGTCGGTCGGATGGTTCGGCTGCAACCGCGTCGCCAGGGTGCCGGGGCCGCCGATGGTGGTGCGGAACGCCGCGCTGACACGCATGGCGGCCGACACCGCGATCAGATCCTGGTTGCGCATGATCTTGCTGACCGCGGCCACCATCTCCGGGGTCAGGCCGGCCGAGATCGCTCTGATGCGCTCCGCGCTGTCGTCGTGCGCAGTCGTTTCCAGCAGCCAGTCCCGGAAGCCGCCGACGGTGAGGTGCGACACGGCCGAAAAGGCTTGGCGGTCATGGGTGTCCATGATCAGCCGGGTGACCTCGTCGGTGTCGTACGGAACGACCTCCTCGGTGAGGAACGTGTCCAGCGGCAGGTCCGCGAGCACCCAGGCCGCGGCCGCACGCTCCCCGTCATGTTCGGCTGCGCATCCGGCCAACTGGTCACCCGACCGCAGCGGGGTGGCCTTGGCCATCACCTCGACGAGCCCGTCAAAGGTGTAGTTGACTCCCGAAACCTGTTGCTGGTACTTCATTTCAGTTCGCTCTCCGCTTCTGCCAGCATCGCGAACTCCTCATCGGGCGAGTTGGCCACCAGGCGGTGGCGGCTGTACACGGCGAAGTACACCATGAATGCGGCGAACACGGCCAGACATAGGCCGGCTGCCACCGGATTGACCAGGAAGGTCGCGATGACGGCCAGCACGGCGATGACGAGCGCGACGCTGGTGGTGATGGCGCCGCCGGGAGTGCGGTACGGCCGCGGCATGTTGGGTTCACGTACCCGCAGCACGATATGGCTGACCATCATCAACACGTAGCTCAACGCGGCGCCGAAGACGGCCATGTTCAGAAGCAGATCGCCCTTGCCGGTCAGCGACAACAGGAATCCGATGACTCCGGGGACGATCAGCGCCAGCGTCGGCGCCTTGCGGGAGTTGGTCACCGACAGCCTGGTGGGCAGGTACCCGGCCCGCGACAAAGCGAACAGCTGACGCGAGTAGGCGTAGATGATCGAGAAGAAGCTCGCGATGAGGCCGGCCAGACCGATGTAGTTGACCAGCCGGGCCGCGGTGGTGTCACCGAGCGCTTCGACGAGCGGGTTGCCCGAGTCCGACATCTGCTCGGCACCGCCGGCCCCGGTGGTCAGCACGAGCACCACCGCGCAGCTCACGAGAAGTACGCCGATGGCCGCGATGATCCCGCGTGGGACGTTGCGCTCAGGGTTGGCGGTTTCCTCGGCAGCCAGCGGAACTCCCTCGACGGCAAGGAAGAACCAGATGGCGAACGGAATCGCGGCCCAGATACCGAGGTAGCCGTGCGGCAGCCAGCTCGACGCTCCCGCAGCGCTGTGGTCGGCCGCGATGTTGGTCAGGTTGGCGACGTCGAAATGGCCGACGGCGGCGACCGCGAAGATCACCAGACCCACCAGGGCGATGGCCGTGATCACGAACATCACCTTCAGCGCCTCACCGACACCGGACAGGTGGATCCCGATGAACAACGCGTACGCCGCCAGGTAGACCCACCAGCCGTTGGTGATACCGAACAAGCCCAGCGATTGGACGTAGGCGCCGATGAAGGTGGCGATGGCCGCCGGCGCGATCGAATACTCGATGAGAATCGCAGTGCCGGTGGCGAATCCGCCCCACGGGCCGAGGGCTCGGCGGGCGAAGGTGTAGCCGCCCCCTGCCGCCGGCAGCGCCGAGGACAGTTCGGCCATTCCGAGCACCAGCGCCAGGTACATGCCTGCGATGATCACCGCGGCGATCGCCAGGCCGCCGAACCCGCCCTGCCCGAGGCCGAAGTTCCAGCCCGAGTAGTCGCCGGACACGACGTAGCTGACACCGAGGCCGGCCAGCAGCAGCCAACCCGCGCTTCCGGATTTGAGCTGGCGCTTCTGCAGATAATCTGCGCTTTCGAGGTGTTCCTCAACAGCAGACACTTCGAACTCCTTAATATGCAAAGCTTTTCGATGAGCTGGCACGTCAGCGCTCAGCGCGACATTTCTTCCGGGGCGTCCCGCCCACCGAAGTTAAAGGTCCGTAAATCGACCTTTAACTAGTATCACTTGACCCGGCTCAGATGTCCAGGGTGAGTTTGAAACCCGTATCCCCTTGTATTTCAAGACTTTCCGTAAACCCACGAGGGCACCGCGAATGCTCCGGTGTCACGAGTCACGGGCGGTTTCTCGTAACACCGTCACATTCGCGGTGCGGGGTATTCAGTTGTCGGGCTCGCGGTGCCTCTTTAGAAGAATCCCTGGGCCTTGTTGCTGTAGGACACCAGCAGGTTCTTGGTCTGCTGGTAGTGGTCCAGCATCATCTTGTGGTTCTCGCGGCCGATACCGGACTGCTTGTAGCCGCCGAACGCGGCGTGGGCGGGGTACTGGTGGTAGCAGTTGGTCCACACCCGGCCGGCCTTGATGTCGCGGCCGGCGCGGTAGGCGGTGTTGCCGTTGCGGCTCCACACGCCCGCACCCAGTCCGTACAGCGTGTCGTTGGCAATGCTGATCGCGTCGTCATAATCCGCGAACGAGGTCACCGCGACGACCGGTCCGAAGATCTCCTCCTGGAAGATCCGCATCTTGTTGTTGCCCGCGAACACTGTCGGGGCGACGTAGTAGCCCCCGTTGAGATCGCCGCCCAGCTGCGCGCGGTCACCACCGGTGATCAGTTTGGCGCCTTCGGATTTGCCGATCTCGATGTAGGACAGGATCTTCTCCAGCTGGTCGTTGGAGGCCTGCGCACCGATCATGGTCTCGGTGTCCAGCGGATCGCCCTGCCGGACCGCCTTGGTGCGGATGGCCGCCAACTCGAGGAACTC
>NZ_LZTB01000077.1 GCF_001665685.1 Mycobacterium sp. 852013-50091_SCH5140682 | reverse complement strand
GCCCAATCCTCCACAGTGATCACTCTCCAATCAGAAGGGTGCTCACTTTTCGACCGGAACTACCTGCTCACTTTTCGACCGGAGCCGACAGTATCGGCATGTCTGGTCAGCTCGATCGTCGCAGAACCAATTTTGTGGGATCGGTCCACTGACGTTGGTAAGGCCGCTGCATTGGTGCACACGATGGCTGAACGCTGACGATGGCGCGATTCCTCACGGGGTGGCCGCATACACGGCGCGCGGAGGAACGTTTCGTGAATCCAGCGGAATGATCGTGATGTCAGGGCGCGTCCCCGCTGCGGCCAGCGCGGGGATGAGCGTTACCCGATCCCGGCAGCCACGAGACCTTGTTTGGCCCGCCAGTCTTTTGGCTACGAAGTCGATGGTCGGCGAGAGGCCCTTGCCTGAGCAGGGTTTCATCGGGGCGCCGGTTGGCCGTTGGCGACGGTTGCCCAACCGCAGTCGTCCCAAGCGCAGCATTCGCAGATCCTCTAAATCGTCCTTTCGCGGCGTCCGTTCGAGCCAGGATGGCGCTGGAATGAGGGATCGGTCGGCGGCCGGCTTCGGTAAGGCTGAGCCGCGGACCTGCCGGTCGAAAGAGCGATGATCCGAAATCTGTTTCGAGGGATGTGCTTTGGACGTGACACGCGGATTGGGTGTAACACAGCGGAACCGCGGTGATACTAAACGACCCCGGGATGGGCCGACCGCGAGCAGAGTACTCAGCGCAGCGTGAAATAACCCATGCGTTCTCGGCATGGCTCCCATGCGAGTCATTCGCTTCGCACTGGTCGCTTAGCTATAACGTCGCTGCCAAGACAACAACACGAACCGTGCGCTGGGGGCCAGCGGGTGCCGCCCTGAAAGTGGTGTGGTGTTGATCAGTGCCGTGGCTGCCGGCGTGACGCAATCGGTGAGGCCACAGCGTAAACGGACGCCTTCGATCTGCCGCAGGAATTGGTCTTCGCGGCGATGCGGGGTCCCCTCTACTGGTTCTCTGAGGTATCCGGGGCTAGGACGATGTCGAAGCGGGCGCGTGACCAGGTCTGCTGGCCCAAGTCGCGTCCGTCGGGGGTCGGCGTGCGAGCGGGCTGTTCAGTGAAGTCGGTAATCAGCGACTGCTTCACCCCGAAGACGGCGTCGTTGTCGAGCAGCTCGTCGCCGGCGACGAAGATGTGGGTGACCAGGGTGCGATGCGCGGGCGCGGTCACCATGAAGTGCAGATGCGATGCACGCATGGGTGAGCGACCGGTGGCTGCGAGCAGGCGCCCCACCGGGCCATCGTGGGGGATCGGGTAGGGGGTCGGGGTGAGGGCCCAGAACCTGTAGCGCCCGTCGTCGTCACTGAACATGTGGGCTCGGGCCGCGACGCGGTCGTCAGTGTATTGCACGTCGTAATAGCCGTTCTCGTCGGCTTCCCAGACCTCGATCCGCGCCTGGGGGACTGGTCGGCCCTCGTCGTCGGTGATGGTCCCCTCCACCCAGCAGGGTTGTCCGGCGGCGCCCCCGGAGAGATCGCCTCCGAGGTCGATGCGTGGGGAGTTCTCGGTGAAGAACGGACCGAACACGGTGGCTTCGGTGGCATTTCCGTGAGCGAGGTTGTTGACGTTGATCGTCTGCATGGAGGCGCCCAAAACGTCGGAGAGCAGGATAAATTCCTGTCGATGGTCGTCGGTGATGTGCCCGACGTCAGTGAGGAAGTCGATGGCGGTGGTCCATTCGGCTTCGGTAAGCCGGACGTCGCGGATGAACGCGTGCAGATGGTGGACCAGGGACTTCATCAGGACCGTCAGTCGCTCGTCCTGGCCGGCATCGAAGGATGCCATCACGGTGTGGGTGAGATGTTCCTCGATCTCGCGCTGCCGGGCGGAGGACGCCACGGCAGGGGGAGCGTCGGGAGGGGAAAAGGTCTGACTCATGACATTCTCGTTTCCGTCGTCATCGGCATGCCGCAGACTCCATGGCAAAGGGCCATCGTCCCGCCCACGCAGCGGACAGGAGGTCGCGTACGGAGTCCCTGGTGATGGGGCGTGGGTTGCCGTAGAAGCGGCGGGTGACCTCGTCGGCGATGTGGTCGACGTCGTATTCCTGCATGCCTAATTCGGCCAGGGAGTGCGGGGCGCCCAATTCTCGCGAGAGCTGCCACAGCCGGTCGGCGGGGCTCGACGCGACGCCGAGTGCGCGAGACAGGGCCGCCGCCGCGGCGGGCGCATAGGGCTCGTTGAATGCCAAGGCGTAGGGCAGGACGACGCTGTGGGTGCCGGAGTGGGACAGGTTGAGCGTTCCCCCGAGCGCATGGCACAGCTTGTGGTGCAGTGACATCGTGGTCGCTCCCAGGGTGGCTCCACACAGCCATGCCCCGTAGAGCGCTTGGTGACGGCCTTCTGGGTCGGCGCCGTCGGTGACGATGACCGGCAGCGCGGCAGCTAGTGCGCGTACGCCCTCTTCGGCCATCAGCGAGATGATCGGCGTGCTGTCGGGGGCGTAGAGCGCCTCCACGGCGTGGGCCATGGCGTTGATCCCGCTGGTCACCGACATGGGTATGGGCAGGCTCGTCGTCAGCTCCGGGTCGTAGATCACGCTGTGCGGCAATACCTTTGGATCACGTCCGGTCTCCTTGCGTCCATCGGTCGTCATGCCCCAGACCGGGGTCATCTCCGATCCGGCGTACGTGGTGGGGACGGCCACGATGGGCAGGCCGTGTTTGAGGGCGATGGCCTTCCCTAGTCCGATCGCCGAGCCGCCGCCCACGGTGACACAGCCGTCGGCGCCCAGGGCGATGGCCTCGGCCTGGGCACGTTCGGCGACCCGTGCGGGGACGTGCATGACCGCATCGGCGCGCATGCCGACACTGCGGTCCCCGAGGGCCGAGGCGACCAGTTCGCCTGTGTCCTTCTGGCTTGGCGAGCACAGCACGAGCACCCGGCGCAGTCCGATCTCGTCAAGCTCGTCGGGAAGCGACGACACCGAGCCGGCGCCGAAGCGGACCCGCATCGGCAGTGCCTCGTAGTGGAAGTCCAAGGTCATCGGGTAGCGCTCCTTGATGCAGGTTGATCAGCGGACCGGCACGTAAACCCCGAGGGCCCCGCTCTCGCCTGAACCGGCGAAATCAGTCGCACGATGGCTCCCGGCGCTCGACCCACTGTGCTCTCACCTGTCGGACAATATGTTCAGCCAGTACCATTACAGCGGATGTGAGTGGTTCACGCAACTTTCGACCGATCACGTGAGCGACGTCTCGCTGATGGACCGCAGGCCCCGACGGCGCGACGACGCGCCCGGATCACGATGAAAATGGCGCAACCGCGAGCGAAGGGTGAAGAGGGAGCATGTCACCAGGGAACGCGATTCAACTGCTTGTGAAGGCAGGTCTCATCGTCGACGAGCTGGCCCGGCGGGGGGCGCTGAGCGCCTCGGAATTGGCCAAGGCCACCTGCGAGCCGCGGCCCTCTGTCTACCGGATCGTGGAGGCGCTAAGGCAGATCGAGGCGGTGCAGGCCGCAGGGGAGGGTCGTTTCGGGCTTGGGACTGCGATGCTCAGATGGAGCGATGCGGCGGTCGAGTCCTTCGTCGACCGTGCCAGCCTGGGCAAGCAGCTGCGGTGGGTCCGCGATCAGCTGGGCATGAACGCGTATTTCTGTGTTGCGCACGACGAGGGGGTGCTATGCCTGGATCACGTCGACGGCACCGCAGTAGACATGCTCGACTTGAGACAGGGTCGCATGCTGCCACGCCACGCAGGTGCCGCGTCGACGGCGCTGCTGGCCTTCGCGGCGGACGACGTTCGGCACCACCTGCTGGCGGCGGCCCCCTTCGAGGTGATTGCTCCGAACACTCCTACCACCGCCGAAGAGCTTCGTGCCCGGTTCGATCAGACCGTGGCGCGGGGGTGGAGTGTCGACGACGGCGACCTTGTCGAGGGGGTGGCCGCGGTCGCGGTGCCCGTGCACCGCGCCGACGGAACCACCGCCGGTGCGATCTCGGTGGCGGGGCTGCGGGCCAGCATCTTGGCACAGCAATCCATCGCTGCGCGGGTCTTGCAACAGGCCGCCCACCAGATGTCCGCGGCGATGCCCATGTTCACGGCGGTGCCGATGGGGGGCACCCACGACCACGGAGGGGAGGGCAACACCGGTTTCAACGGGCCGCGTTCACCGTCGCTGGTGATAAAAGCTGGGGCGCTGATGGAGGCGCTGGCCGCAGAGCGGCTTGCGACCTCGGCGCGGCTGATCGAGCTGATTGACGAGCCGGCCAGCTCGGTTTACCGGATGATCGCCACTCTCGCCGACATCGGGTGGGTGGAGCAGATCGCACCCCGCGGCGCCTACCGCATCGGCCCCAAGATGCTCGCATTGGCCAGCGACCTCACCCGCCACCTCGACATCCGCCGCGCGGCCATGCCCGTGCTCAGGAGTATCCACGACGCCACCGGGGAGACCACCTTCCTGTGCATACGCCACGGCACCCGCGCGGTGTGCATCGAACGCATCGACGGCGTGCGCGTCAACAGCCGGGTGCTGCGACTGGGCCAGTCACTGCCCCTGCACGTCGGCGCAGCACCCCGGGCGTTGCTGGCCTTCGAGGACCGGGAGGCATGGGCGGAATACACCGCTATCGCCGCCCCGAGCGAGAACTCCGGCCACGACATCTCCCGCTCGGCGCTTTACGCCGAACTTGAAGATATCCGCCACAATGGGGTCGCGGTCAGCGACAACATCGTCACCCCCGGGATCGCCGCGGTCGGCGCACCGATCTTCGATAGCCGCGGGGCGGTCGCAGCCTCGCTGTCGGTCAGTGGTCTGCGCGACGGCATCCTAGCCGAGCCCCCCGCCGTCACCGCATCGGTAACCGATCTCGTTCGAAGCGGAGCCCAAGAACTGTCGCGTTACCTTGGCTTCACCGCGCGGTGGCCCCCATAGCCCGGCCGCGACCAGGGCGGTGCGCGCGGCGGCGATCGGCGCGCGCCCGCAGGCGGCGAGCTACATGCTCCACGACCGCCGATGTGAGCCATTCGTCAACGTCGAGAAGTGAGGTCCACATGCAGAGTGATTCTGTGCGAACGGGATCCGCCATGCTTCCGTGGTCTGCGGTGGCGAATCTTCGCGAAGCGCAGGGCACTGAGAGCAGAAGGTGCCGCGGGAACGGTACTGGGGTGTACACGTACTGACCTCGGGAAGTGCCGTGCCGTGCGTTTGATGCCATTCATGTTCGGGTCTACTCGTCAACGGTCACTGTCGCGTTGTATTGGCGCGGGGTGAACGCGTCGTCGACGGTGGGATACAACTCGTCGTAGACGCCGAGGCGCTCGGCGAAGCGAGAACCTTCCCCGCTCGGCGCACGACGATTTTCAGCTGAGGTGGGCTGCTGGAGCAGGGCAATGGTCTCCTCGACGTATTCCGCCGAGAGACATTGCGTCAAAGTCGAAGCCACCAGCGCCTTGCAGCGCCGTTTGGACCTTTGGGGGATGATCTCGATGACCTCCACGGCAGTGCCGGGTAGCTGATAGCGCAGTGACGTATATCGAGACAGAACAGAGTCGCGGTGTCCCGTCTCGATCTAGTTGTGCGGTCGGTTGCTGGGAAGCGCCAACTACATTGAGACACATGGAGGGGATTCTGTCTCAATGTAGTTGGCGGTTCCGGAGATCCGGCTGTCCGGCTCGATCCACCGTAGCCGGGCAGGTCCTCGACGGCGGCACCGACGAGATCCTCGACAAGGTCGCCCTCACCTAGGCCAACATCCGCCGACTCGTCGAGGACCATGACTGCGACCACGGCTGGGAAGGAAGACCAGCGGCGTGGGGCTGCCAACACCACCGATCCTCAGTCATGGCGTCTCCATTCCACTCGGGTACCGGCGAGACTCGGTACTGATGTGACGCTCCGGCGGCGGCTTCGCGGTGCGGGCTTAGCCTGACGGGCGGACGTCCGGCGTGACGATCGTCGGCCCTGACAGTGGCGGCTGGGGCGAGTGAATCGCCGGAAACCGGGTAGGTCCGTAGTGGTAGGCCAGGAACATAGCCAGTGCGATGAGAGCAACGGCGCCCGCGATCGTGCTCAACCACCGGACCGCCGGAATGGCTCGGACCGCGGAGATCTTGGCCGCGACCCCGCGGATGGCCGACGGTGCGGCGTTGGTGTGTGCGGACACCGCGGAGGCCGCGCGGGCGCCCGCGGGTAGCGCGCTCTTGCCGCGCAGAAAATTCATCAGTAGTTCTTCAGCGCGGTTGTAGCAGGTGGTGTCCACGAACAAGGGCTCGGTCCGCGCGCCGTCGGCGTTCGTCCGTCGGCCGGCGCCGGTGCGCGCGTAGGCGCCGATCCCGGCCTTCGTCATCGCGTGGAGAACATCTGGCACATGGCGTGTTTCGATGTCCGCCAACAATGTCCAGCGGTCTGCCGCGATTCCGCTGTGCTGACCGTTAGGGCTTAGGCGGTAGTTCTGGAGGTCGTTCTCCAGAGGATTGAACGGGGAATACGTGCCCATGGGTGCTCTCTAGTCGACGTACGCCAACCTGCGGATTGTCCGATTGTATTGGCTCGTACCCGCGGTCAACCAGGGCGCGCGACCGCCAACTAAATTGCGACACACGCGGCACATCGGATTCCGCCAAGTCTATTGCGATAGCCGCCAGATACACCGAGATCGGACACGCGGCATGCCGGCGGCCGCCCGATCAAAACGGCGTAGTTTACTTGACATAATGTAGCTTATCGGTACGAAACCAATGCGAGTTGCGTCAGATGCAAGAACCCGCACACCTCGGCGATTCGGCTATCGGGCCTGGCGGCACAGGCAAACCTGTGCGTCACCGTCGACCCACATCCACGTATTACCTGTGCGTCACCGTCGACCCCACATCCACGTATACGTATCTGTTGCACAAGCATCGGCGCACGTTTGAATCACTTAATGAATGATTCGGACGTTAGGTGAAGTGTTGCGAGCATCGACGAGTGTCTGTCGGCATCTGGCCGGCGTACATCGTTGCGCGGCGTCTCCCCAAAGGCTGCCCAACATCTGCGTCAATACGTCACTGTGACGAATTAGCTTGTGGCGCAGGGCTGCTCACGAACAATGCCTCGTCCGTCGATGCTTACCTGAACCGCTGTAGCCAAGGCATAGCGGGCGTCAAACATTCGCAAGCAGCAGCGGTGCGGCGATCGTCGCTAGCGCTCTCACCGCCGATGTGGCATCGCGCTGGCACTGCGCTTGCACAACAGCACCATCAATTGCCACGCCGAGCGCTTGCGCCGTTCGGGTACGGTTCGCACCCGGCGGAAGCGTCGCCTTGATCGCCGCGACCATATCTGCCTTGTGCCGAGTGGCGATGGCGTAGACCTCGGGCAGTTCCGCGCCGATCTCGTTAACGCTGTTGATGAAGGCGCACCCGCGGAAGGAGTCCGACGTCAGCCATTCCTCGACCGCGGATACCACCGCTGGCCGGCGACGATTGCCAACAGAGTGGCGATCAAGCGCGTCGACAAACCAATCCATCCAGCGCCGATGTCGCAGGTCCAAGAACGCCAAGATCAGAGCGTCTTTACTGGGAAAGTGACGATAAAAGGTCACCTTGGTGACGCCAGCTTCGGCTATCACCTTGTCGATACCGGTAGCCCGAATTCCCTCGCGATAAAACAGCCGGTACGCGGTGGCCAGTATCCGTTCCCGAGCCGGGAGGGACGGCACGTCAACATGCGGATCAAGAGTCTGGGAGATGCTCACGCCACCATCGTAGACAGATCTGTCCACTCAGTCACCCACTTGATGTGGACAGAGCTGTCTACATGGCGTATCGTATCGCCCATGTAGACAGGTCCGTCTACATGAACAAAGCAACTCGACCACCCCTCGAACAGGAAGACGACCATGACTACGACAACAGCAACCACTGCGAAGCCTCCGGTTCCACCGTTCACCGATGAATCGGCTGTACTGAAGGTCCGGCTGGCTGAAAACGCCTGGAATAGCCGTGATCCGCAAGTTGTAGCGCAGGGATATTCAGTCGATAGCGTCTGGCGCAACCGCTCAGTATTCGTGACGGGCCGTGCACAGATCGTCGACTTCTTGAGCGGCAAGTGGGACCGCGAACACAAATACCGCCTCATCAAGGAGTTGTGGGCGCATAGCGAGGACCGCATCGCGGTCCGCTTTGCCTACGAATACCACAACGATTCGGGTCAGTGGTTCCGCGCCTACGGCAACGAGAACTGGCTATACAACGAGCACGGACTGATGACACACCGCCACGCCAGCATCAACGATGTGCAGATCGACGAAGGTGAGCGCAAGTTCTTCTGGGACCGAAATGCGCCACGACCGGTAGATCATCCAAGCCTGTCTGACCTCGGCCTCTGACTATCTTGTCTCCTTCCCTAGTCCGTCACGCCGGTGCCTGAAACACAATGGATCTGAGAAAGCGCGACCGCACCCCGTCGGCGGGCGCACACCGCCAACGGGGTGGCCGGGCCAGCAGATCGGACGCATCGAGCGCGGCGATGGGATAACCGGGCAGGCCGATCACCGGTACTGGTCCGTCACCGTCGATAACCCCGGCCATCGAAGAGTGTCCGGGCCGTATTGCGAGCTGGCTGAATGCCAAGCTGCCCAAACGTTGTGAGGACGTCGGCTGCATGATCGTCGCGGCCGGCGCTGGTGCCCGCGATGAGCAGGATCATATCGGCGCGTACGGCGGCATCCTGGACCGCCCGTCCGCAACAGGGCGGGCTCGTCGGGCACCACTGGACAGAGCAGGGGCCGAGCGCCGAGCTGTTCGAGCAGGCCCGCGAGCATCACCGAATTGGTGTCCCGAACCTCGCCCGCGATCAAAGGAACTCCGGTGGCGCGGATCTCGTCCCCGGTGGGGATCACCGCCACCACGGGGCCGGATCAGTACCGGCAGCACCTCAACTCCCCCACCGCAGACGGAGGCGAGGTCGACCGGCCGGATCCGGTGTCGTGCGCGGAGGATGAGTGTCACGGAGAACCGTTGTCTTCGTGGGTGTATCGGCGTCTAGACCGCAGGTACGACCGGACTGTCGACAAAGCCGGCTTGTCCGGCGCCGACTGTGCCGTCGGGCCATGTTCCTGAGTGAACGCGTCGTAGGCATCGGCGATCAGATCAACGCTGGCATCGGGGTGATTGTCGGCCACCAGCCGGATCGCGGACTGCGTACGCGGCCCAAAACCTCGCGTTACCAACGGTTCTTGTCCTTGACAGATGGCATCGTTGAGCATGTCGAGAAAAATCTCACGCAGCTCATCGGAGAACTGATCGCACACCGTAACCGCCTCGAACACATACGCCATGGACTAGCAGCACGAGTTCTATTGCCGCCGTGTGGATATCCGTATCCGCGACCCGTGCCCGTAACTGCGCGATCAGACGCCGCGCCACGACGACCTCGCGGTGCAGCCGCGTGGCGAGCGTCGACTCGCGATCCGACCATGCTGGACATCGTCCCACCCCGATGAGGTGATCGCATCCCCAACTATTCACAGGTAATCACAGCTGTTGGAATATATTTCGAGGACTGTGCGATCGACGTCGGCACGACAGGGCGATCCTCGCGACGGTGAGCGAGAACAACGAGCAGACAGCGTTGTCCGGCGTCTCAGCCACTACATTCTGCGCCAAGGCCAGCGACGCACCAGGCGCCGCCAGGCAGGCAATCCCGTGAGCAGGCCGGAATTACGTGACCGCATGGATGCGGAAGTGCGAGCCGCGGAGGCTGCGGCACTCGATGGCCGATACGGTATCGGTGGTTTCCTCGAGCCGGCGGCGCGCTGCCTCCGCACGTACCCGGTCGACGTATGCACCAGGCCCCTCGCCGATTTCACTGATGAACACGCGTGTGGTGGACGCCGAGGCGAGTTCAGCCAGGGCGTCAGGCGCCATCGACTGAAACGGTGCGTGGTCGCCCAGATAGGCGACCACGTCCTCGGCGTTGCTCACATCACTGTTTTCTCATCAGGTCTGCGCACTTCTCGCCCATGGCCATCACCGTAATATTCGGGTTCACGGC
>NZ_LZTB01000076.1 GCF_001665685.1 Mycobacterium sp. 852013-50091_SCH5140682 | reverse complement strand
GTGTGGCCCCCCCCCCCCCCCCCCTTTTTTTATTCACGCACAACACGGCATACCCCCTGCAGCGTAGTCTCGTGGGCTCGGAGATGTGTATAAGAGACAGCCGCAGGCCCAACTCGTCGAGTCCGCGCCCGTCGAATCTGCCGCACCACAACCTCAGGCACCGGAGTTCGTCGCCGAGCCCAGCATCGATCAGGCCCCCGCAGGCGTGCCTGCTCCACAGGAGGCTCCCGGCGGCCAGGTTCCCGACGTGCCCGCTGCGCCGCCGGACGGGCCGCCGCAGGCACAGCTCCCCGCCGATCCCGCCGCACAGGAGGATCCCGCCACCAAGCTACCGCTGCGGATGCGGATCCTCGGACGGCTGGGCCGCCTGCACCCGGCACCGGACGTCGCGACCGAGCCGATTCCGGACCAGGCCGGTGTGCCCGTGCCCGGGCAACCACCTGCCTCCGCGCCCGACCAGCCGCCACCGACGCAGGACGTGCCGCCGGCGCCGTAGCCACAGCATCAAGGGCGGTGGCAATTACCGAGTCGTTTTCGGTATCGAGTGATCTGTCCCTACCCGGTGTTGCTGGTGGCCGGTGACGCACCGGACCGATCTCGAGGCGGATGAAACGTTCCTGCCACGGGTGTCGATGCAATAAGCGTGACTCGCCTCCCTCGTGAATCCGATGCGACGCCTACCGGCCTCGGCCTGCGATTACCGCGGCGGGGGGAGCGGACGAACTACACTGCAGAAATGCTGAACGCCTCGTCGCCCGGTCCTCGAACCGCGCTGGGATCGGTCCGAAAAGTGTTTGCGGTAATCGGGATCGCCACCCTGGCCCTCGCCGGCTCGGTTAACGTCGCGGCGGCAGCCGTCAGCACCCCGAACCCGGTAGTCACGGTCGAGCCGGCGGCGGGAGCCGTCGTCGGGGTGGCGTACCCGGTGACGGTGACGTTCAGCGCTCCGGTGATCGACCGCGGCGCCGCCGAGCACAGCCTGCGCGTGACCACCTCCGCGGGGACCGCGCCGACCGGCAAGGTCACCTGGTTGAGCAACGATGTGATGCGCTGGACGCCGGATCAGTTCTACCCGGCGCACTCCACCATCTCTGTCGTCGCCGAGGGCTTCAAGACCAGCTTCGAGACCGGCGCCACCGTGCTCGGGGTGGCCGATATCAGCGCCCACACGTTCACCGTCAGCATCGACGGCCAGGTCGCGCGCACCATGCCTGCTTCGATGGGCAAGCCCAAACATCCGACCCCTGTCGGCTCCTTCACCGCGCTGTCGAAAGAGAAGACGGTGGTGATGGATTCGCGGACCATCGGCATCCCGTTGAGCGATCCGGAAGGCTACAAGCTGACCGTCAGCGACGCGGTACGCGTCACCTGGGGCGGGGTGTACGTGCACTCGGCGCCGTGGTCGGTGGCTCAGCAGGGCAACTCGAACGTCAGCCACGGCTGCATCAACCTCAGCCCGGACAACGCGGCGTGGTACTTCAACACCGTCAACATCGGTGATCCGATCATCATCAACGCCTGACCCTCAAGTCAGCGCAGCGCCGCCGCGGTAGCCGCGTCGGCGGGCAGGAATGCCTCGATGCTGAGCTCGGCCGCGGTGAGGTCCAGCGCCGTACCGAACGTCGTGACCGTGCTCAGGAACGTCAGCGGGCCGTGTTCGGTGTCCAGCTCCAGCGGGACCACGACGCCGCCGAGATCCCGGATCGGCGCCGACCCGCCGGGATAGGCCTCGATCTCGGTCAGCAGCGCCGCCAGTTCGTCGGACCCGCTGACCGACACCTCGCGTTGCAGCCTGCTGATCAGGTGATGACGCCACTCGGCCAGATTGCGGATCCGCGGCGCCATCCCGTCGGGATGCAGCGTGATCCGCAGCGCATTGGGCTGGGCGAGCAGATGCTCGGCGACGCCCTGCAACAGCAGCGCTGTTCCGGCGTTGGCCTGCACCAGGTTCCAGGCCCGGTCGATGACCACACACGGGTACGGGTGGTAGGCCTCCAGCACCCGCGTCACGCCGTCACGCAACGCGGCCATATCGGGATCGTCAAGAGGGCGTTCGCCGTACACCGGGGCAAGACCTGCGGCCATGAGCAACCGATTCTGTTCGCGCAGAGGGACATCCAGCACTGAGGCCAGCCGCAGCACCATGGCTCGGCTCGGCGTCGAACGCCCGGTTTCGATGAAGCTGACGTGTCGCGCCGACACGTCGGCCTCGATCGCCAGCTCGAGTTGACTGATCCGGCGGCGCTGCCGCCACTCGCGCATCAAGGTGCCGATGGATGACTGCCTGGTCGCCGTGGTCACCCGACCAGTCTCGGCGATGCCACGCCGCCCGGCCACTACCTCCGAGGTAATTGCGCCCATTACACATACCCGCGAGCGTGGTGGTGTCGGGAACAACTCTGGAGTCCAGGAGGCGCAATGGCTCACCCCACCCGCCCAGCTGCGCCGGTCCCGCGATGGTTGCGCTTCGTGATGACAGCCGACCGCGCGGGCTCGGCCGCCTACGTGGGTACCGGATTCTTCTTCGCGCCCGTGCTGGCGGTGGTATCACCGTGGCCGGCGGTGACCGCGGTGCTGTGGATCGTCATCGCTGTGTTCGGGCTGTGGCTGGGTCTTTTGGGCATCGCCATGGCAACCGGGCTGGCCATCGTGCTGCGCGGAGGTGGCGAAATCTCGGATGACTACTGGCGTTCGATCATTGACTACCCAGATCCTGATGGGGCACAGGGCATTTCGCATTCGCGGCACCGCGGTAGTCGACCTGCCAGTGTTTGATGCCGTTGAGCCAACCGGACCGTAGCCGTTCGGGTTCGGCCAGCGGCGAGAGGTCGGGCATCTCGTCGGCGATGGCGTTGAACATCAGGTCGATCGTCATCCTGGCCAGGTTCGCGCCGATGCAGTAGTGCGCGCCGGTACCGCCGAATCCCACATGGGGGTTGGGATTTCGCAAGATGTCGAAGGTGTACGGATCGTCGAAGACCTCCTCGTCGAAGTTGGCCGAGCGGTAGAACATCACCACCCGCTGCCCCTTCTTGATCGGCACACCGGAGAGCTCGGTGTCCGCCAGCGCAGTGCGCTGGAACGACGTCACCGGTGTGGCCCACCGGACGATCTCGTCGGCCGCGGTGGCCGGTCGCTGCTGCTTGAACAGCTCCCACTGGGCAGGGAACTCGGTGAATGCCATCATGCCCTGGGTGATCGAGTTGCGGGTGGTCTCATTGCCCGCCACCGCCAGCAGGATCACGAAGAAGCCGAACTCGTCGTCGGAGAGTTTGTGGCCCTCGACATCGGCCTGCACGAGCGCGGTCACCAGATCGTCGCCGGGCGTGGCCGTCCGCTCGGCTGCCATCTTCATCCCGTACATGATCAGCTCCACCGACGCCGAGATGGCGTCGTTGCCGGCAAACTCCGGATCCTGATTGCCGACCATCTGATTTGACCAGTCGAAGAGCTTCTTGCGGTCCTCTTGCGGCACCCCCATGAGCCCGGCGATGGCCTGCAGCGGCAGTTCGCACGACACCTGCTCGACGAAATCGCCGGCATTCTCGGCGGCCGCGGCGTGGGCGATGGTGCGGGCGCGCCGGGCCAGATCATCGCGCAGCTTTTCCACGGCCCGTGGCGTGAATGCCCGCGAGACGATCTTGCGCAGGTGGGTGTGATGCGGGGCGTCCATGTTGAGCAGCACGAACCTGCCGTGCTCGATCTGCTGGGAGATGCTGCCCTCGGGGTAGCGGGGCAGGGCGGTCTTCTCCTGACTGGAGAAGACGTCGCTGCGCAGGGACACCTCCTTGACGTCCTTGTGTTTGGTGACGACCCAGAATCCGCCGTCGTCGAAGCCTGTGCCGTCGACGGGCTGTTCGTTCCACCAGATCGGCGCCAGCTTCCGCATCTGCGCAAGTTCGTCGACCGGCAGCCGTTCGGCGTAGATATCGGGGTCCGTGAAGTCGAATCCGGGCGGGAGATTCAAAGTCGGCATGGCGTGGAGTGCTCCCTCGCGACGACGTTGTGTAGTGTTGTGTCTCCTTGCTACACCACAGTTGGGGCGGTGTGCAGCGGGTTACACAAAGTCGGACGACGTCCGTTTTGGAACGTGTTCCGATTCTGCCGGTGTAACGATTGGGTGGCACCGCCGATGGACCCAGCGCTACCATCAGCCACTGGAGTAACAGCGAGAGGCCACCGATGACCGTCGACATCCGAAAGCTTGCGTGTGCGGCTGCGTGCTGCGCATCGGCTCCCGTCGTCGCGCTGATGATCGCAGCGGCGGCGTCAGCCGATCCAGGCTTGCCAGTACCGCCCCCCGATCCCGGCGCCGCACCGGCGCCCCAGGCGGCCGATCCGGCCGCCCCTGGTGCGCTTCCGGCACCGCCTTCGGGCATTCCGCATCTGGCCAGTCCGGACTCGCTGCCGCCGGGATCGACCATGGATCCCAGCGCGCAGGACCCTGACAGCCCCAACGTGAGCTATCTGAAGGATCTGTGGCACGCGGTCCAGAACAACGAGATCAGCGGCAAGCAGGCGCTGCTGCTGGGCCTCGCGCAGCGCAACATGAGCACCCCGATCCCCAATCAGGCACCTGGCCCGAACGTGCCGCTCTCACCCGGCGGCCCTGCGCTGCAGGGAGCGCCCGGGCCGAACACCGTCGCCCCGGCAGGCCCCGTCCTGCCCGGCGCACCTGCTCCCGCTGCGGCACCGGCACCCGGGACCGTGCCGGCTCCAGCAAATGTCCCGGCACCGCCGCCGCCTGCGCCGTGGAATCCCTTCGCGCCGCCGCCGGCCGATCCGGCTCCGCCGCTGCCCTGAGCGCGGCCGGCGGGCTCAGAGCCCGGGGACGCTGACGACCGGCACCGGCTCAACCCGGGCGGGGACATGCTTGTGCCACGGCGTGCCCGCGTATTCGTCGCGCCACTGCGTGGCGGTCAGTTCATTGGGAGCGACCCCCGGTGTCACCGCACGGCCGTCGGCGTCGGTGTAATCCAGACCGAATCCGTTCGGTAGCGAGATGTGCCCGGGCAGCATCGCATCGCTGACCTCCACGCTCGCCTCGGCGCTACCCGTCGCGGTGGTGATCCTGGCCCGGTCACCGTCGCTCAGGCCGATGGCGCGGGCATCCTCGACACTGATCCGTAACGCGCCCTCGGTGTCGCGCTTGCGCCAGCCGGGGTCGCGGAAGATGTCGTTGGCGGTGTAGGCCCGCCGCTCCCCGGCGGACAGCACCAGCGGGAACTCCGCTGAGGTCAGCGCCGTCGGCATGGACGGCAAAGCCCTTACGGCATCGAGCATCTCGGGCATGTCCAGAGCGATCTTGTGGTCGGCGTGGCTGATCAACGCGAAGTCATCCCGATACTCGTGCACAGTGAAGGTCACCCCGGAGCGGCCGGCCAGGATGGCCTCGAAAAGCGCGTTGCCGTCGGCGTGCCCGGCCCGGCGCACGGCGTCCGGATATGACATGGCGGTCTTCTGGGCCAGTCCCCACAGGGCCGCGGCGCCGGCCAGGCCGTCCGGCAGCGCAGGCCCCAGCGTCTCGTAGAGGACGTACGGCAGCACCCGGCCCAGCGCCGGATTGGCTCCCACCGCACCGAGAAACGCTGCGGCGTAAGCGTCCAACCCGTCGCGCGCGGCGCGCCGTAGCGGCTGCAGTTCGGCGTCGTCGACCACGCCGATGGCCCGGACCAACCGGGCCCAGATCTCGGGCTCGGGCAGCGTGCCCGGCAGTGGTTCGAACAGCCGGTGGCGCAGGTGAAAGGTGTTGTGCGGGAACTCGAGATTGAAGAACGTCGCTTCGGCCTTCTCGAACTGATTCGCCGCGGGCAGCACGTAGTGGGCCAGCCGCGCCGTTTCCGTCATGGCGACGTCGATCACGACCAGCAGTTCCAGTGACTGCAACGCCGCGCGTACCGCCGCAGAGTCGGCGACCGAGTGCGCCGGATTGCTGCTCTCCACGATCATCGCGCGGAAGCGGTCGGGATGATCGGTGAGGATCTCCTGCGGCACGACGTTCGAAGGCACCAGACCGGCGATCACCGGCGCGCCGGTGACCGGGCTGCGGCCGACCCCGCCCGATCCGAACAACGGCGCAAAGGACGAATGCAGGTGCTGCCCACCGCGTTTGGCGAAATTACCGGTGAGGATCCAGAGCATCTTGTTGAGGTACGAGCACAGTGTGCTGTTGGGTGCCTGCTGAATGCCCAGGTCTTCGAACACGGCCACGCTCTCGGCCGCGGCGATGCGGCGCACTGCCCGGCGCAGCAGGGTTTCGTCGACGCCGCAGTGCGCCGCGTACTCGCCGACCGGCACCTGTTGCAGCACCTCGCGGACCGCATCGGCGCCGTTGACGTGTGCGGCCAAAAACGCTTCGTCGCACAGGTTCTCCTGAACCAGAATGGCGGCCATCGCGGCCAGACACCACGCGTCGGTGCCGGGGCGCACCCGCAGATGGAAGTCGGCCATCCTGGCGGTGTCGGTGATGACCGGGTCGATGACGATCATCGCGCGGCCCGGATCCTTGGCGATCTCGTTGAGCACCACGCGGGCGCGCGGGAAACTCTGCGACATCCACGGGTTCTTGCCGACGAACACCGCAACCTCGGCGTGTTCGAACTCGCCCCGGGTGTGCCCGCCGTACAGGTGCGCATCGACCCAGGCCTCGCCGGTCTTCTCCTGTGCCAAGGCGTTTGACCGGTACCGCGACCCGATAGCTTTGAGGAACGCCCCGCTGTACGCGCCACCGAGATGGTTACCTTGACCGCCGCCGCCGTAGTAGAAGATCTTGTCGCCGCCGTGGCTGTCGCGGATCTGCAGGAACCTGGCTGCGATCTCCGAAATGGCTGTGTCCCAGTCGATCTCCTCATACGATCCGTCCGGGCGGCGTCGCAGCGGCGAGGTCAACCGATTGGTGCTGCTCTGGTAGTGGTCGAGCCGCAGCGCCTTGTTGCAGGTGTAACCCTGGGATGCCGGGTGGTCCTTGTCGCCGCGGATCTTGGTGATGGCCCTCCCTTCGGTCTGCACCACGATGCCGCAGTTGCATTCGCACAAGATGCATGCGGTGGGCTGCCATTGGTCGACCGTCATGGCGGTGTCCTTCGGGTGGTAGGGCTCAGCGGGTTGCTGCCGCCAGTTGTTCGCGCAATTGGCGGTGGATCAGGTCGAGCGGTTTGACGTCGCGGGTTGCGCGGGCGATGACGACCGCGCCTTCGATCGAGCTGATGATCAGCATGGCGAGTTCTTCGGCACGGTCGGCCGCCACACCGTCGTTCTGCAGTCGCTCGACGATCTGTCCGGTCCAGCGGTGAAACGCCGCGGCGGCGCGCTCCCGGACCGGCGAGTCGCCGTCGTCCGGATCGCCTGCCTCCACCGCGACGGCGACGACGGGGCATCCGGCGCGGAACTCGCTGTTGAGCAGTTGCTTGCGGAAGCCGGCGATCATGCCGTCGAGCAGAGCGGTGGCACTATCGGCCTTGGCGATGCGCGCTGCGATCTGGTCATTCGCGTAATCGATTGCTTCGCAGAGCAATTGGGTGCGTCCACCGGGGAAGTAGTGGTACGCCGAGCCGCGCGGTGCACCGCTGTGCTGTAGCACGTCGGCGATGGCCGTCGGATGTGCTCCGCGTTCGCGGATCAGCAGTGCAGCCGAGGCCACCATGCGCTCGCGTGGTGTCGTCACGTCGCCCCTTTCGCGATTATGTATGCAACCATACATAGTCAGAGGGCCTGTGGTCCAGCGCTTAGGCCGCGGATTGCAGCCACCCGGTGGCTGCAATCCGAGACGTAAGCACTGCGACACCCACTGCCTACCGCGAGCGTGAACCCTCTGCGAATTTGAGCGCCGGATTTCGGAGACAGTTCACTCGTGGAGACGAATTCAGTCCAACCTCGCCACCGTCGCGCCGACAAACCGCCAAAATTGCAACAGCCACATACTGACCGCAATCCTCGGCGGAGTGGTCCTCGGCCAGAGCGGGGGCGTGAAAGTCACACGCCGGCAGCCTCATTGAGTTCATTGAGCCTGCCGGTGGCCTCCAGGTACTCCTGCACCCAGCGTTCGATGACGGCAGAGGTCTTCTCCACCTTGGTGAACTGCCCGACCACCTGGCCCACCGGGTTGAACGCGACGTCGACGCTCTCGTTCGGATATTTGTGCGTTGCGGCAACCGCCATGCCGGACACCATGTACTGCAACGGCATTCCGAGCGGCTTCGGGTTGTCCGGGTTCTCCCAGGCGTCGGTCCAGTCGTTGCGCAGCATGCGAGCCGGCTTGCCGGTGAAGGACCGGCTGCGGACGGTGTCGCGGCTGGTGGCCTTGGCGTAGGCGGCGTGCTGCTGCTCGGTGTGCTCGGATTCCTCGACCATGACCCACTGCGATCCGGTCCAGGCGCCCTGTGCGCCGAGCGCCAGCGCGGCGGCGATCTGCTGACCGCTGCCGATACCGCCTGCGGCCAGGACCGGAACCGGCGCAACCTCCTTGACCACCTGCGGCCACAGCACGATCGACCCGACTTCGCCGCTGTGCCCGCCTGCCTCGCCGCCCTGCGCGATGATGATGTCGACACCGGCATCGGCGTGCTTGCGGGCCTGCGAGGGCGAGCCGCACAGCGCCGCGACCTTGCGGCCCTCGTCGTGGATGTGCTTGATCATGTCGGCCGGTGGCGTGCCGAGCGCGTTGGCGATCAGGGTCATCTTCGGGTGCCGCAGCGCCACCTCGACCTGCGGTGTCGCGGTGGCCTCGGTCCAGCCGAGCAGTTGCAGCGCGTCGTCGTCGCTGTGTTCCACGGGCACGCCGTGGTCGGCGAGGATCTTGCGGGCGAAGTCGAGGTGCTCTTGCGGAACCAGCGACTGCAGCATGGTTTTCAATTCGTCGGCGGACATGTTGGTGTCCATGCCTTCGTACTTGTTCGGGATCACGATGTCGACGCCGTACGGATGGTCGCCGATGTGCTCGTCGATCCAGTTGAGTTCGATCTCGAGTTGCTCAGGGGTGAAGCCGACCGCGCCGAGGACGCCGAACCCGCCGGCCTTGGACACGGCCACGACGACATCGCGGCAGTGGGTGAAGGCGAAGATCGGAAATTCGATACCGAGTTCGTCGCAGAGTGCGGTGTGCATGCGGGCTTCCTCCAAGCGGGGGCGGTGCGAAATCATGACCAAACGACTGAAACGTGTTCTAGTTTAGTACTCCGAAGCGCCGCTGCGGGGCGGGACCCGGGCAAAATGCTCCGAAATTCCCGCCGACGGGGTGTCGTCGGGGAACGTCGGTGCTCCATTAAGGATTCGCGGAGTGCGGCCCGGCTTGATCTACTTGCTTGCATGGGCCGCACCTTGTCGCCACCTGAATCCCTGGCCGAAATCGGCGACGGCCCAGGCGGCGCGCGGGTGGGGGCGTTCTTCGACCTGGACGGGACGCTCGTCGACGGGTTCACGGCCACGGCCCACGCCGGGCATCGGATCCGCAATCGGCAGGCCGCGGTCGGGGAGATCCTGGGGATCATCGAGGCCTCGGTGCGCTACCGGCTGGGCCGCATGCCGTTCGAGCGGTTGATCGTGCGGGCCGCGGGCTACCTGCGAGGTGAGTCGTTGCAGCAACTCGACGCCTTGGGGGAGCAGTTGTTCACGCGCCACATCCTCGACAGGGTCTACCCGCACATGCGCGAGGTGGTCCGGCGCCATCAGGAACGCGGCCACACCGTGGTGATGAGCTCGTCGGCGCTGACCATCCACGCCGAACCGGTCGCGCGTCATCTCGGCATCGACCACGTGCTGTGCAATCACTTCGAGACCGACGGGCAGGGCCTGCTGACCGGCAATGTGATCCGGCCCATCGTCTGGGGTGCGCGCAAAGCCGATGCGGTGCAACGGTTCTGCGCGGACAAGGACGTCGAGCTGGATCGCAGTTACTTCTACGCAGACGGCGGTGAGGACGGCGCATTGATGCGGCTGGTGGGCCACCCCCGGCCGGTGAATCCCCGGCCCGGCCTGGCCGCGGTGGCGGTCGAGCGCGATTGGCCGGTACTGACGGTCCAGCGGGCACGTTAGAGCCCGAAGAGGCCCTTGCCGGTCACCAGCGGCAGGTCCAGCGTGGTCCGGATGCCGGGAGGCGCTGCCACCACGTCCGGTATCGCGTTGACGATGCGGCCGGCCGCCGCGACGATCGCGGCATGGTTGTGGTCGCCCTTGCGGCTGCTGGGGCAGATGTCGACGGAGTAGGACGGTTCCCCGACGATCTCGACGCGATACGACCCGCCCGGCTGGGCCGGCTGTGCCCAATCCGGTCGCAGATCCTCGCGCAGTCGGGTGACATGCTCGATCACGATCACCGGTTCACCGCGGACCATGCCCCGGATCTCGAACCGCATGGCCGCCACCGTGCCTGCGGCGATGTGGCCCGCGGCAACGTCGAAAGACTCTGGGGCGGGCTCCTTTTCGCACACCTCGGTGATGTCGTCGATCTCGATGTCCAGCCCCGCGGCCAGCTGTCGGATGGAGGTGCCCCACGCGATGCTGAGCACGCCGGGCTGGAACAGCAGCGGTGTTTCGTCGAGCGGCTTGCCGAAGCCCATCACGTCGAACATCACGGTGACGCCGTCGTAGGTCGCGTAGTCGGCGATCTCCATGCAGCGCACCTGCCGGATGCTCTGGCACGTACCAGCGAGTGCGAACGGGATCAGGTCGTTGGCGAACCCGGGATCCACGCCGGTGATGAACAGGCTCGCCCCGCCGGCTTGTGCGGCTTCCTCGATGGCTGCGATGTATTTGCCGGGCATGAGGTGCCACGGGTACTGCAGCACGACGGGCGCCGAGCCGACGACGTTGATGCCCGCCGCCAGCAGCCGCACCACGTCGGTGATCGCCTCCGGTCCACGGGTGTCGCCCATCGCGCAGTAGACGGCGCAGTCCGGTTTGGCGGCGATCACGGCGTCGAGATCGCCGACCGCGGCGACGCCTGTCGAAATGACAAGGCCGGCAAGTTCGCCCGCATCCTTACCGATCTTCGCCGCCGTCGAGACGCACAGCGTGGTGAGCTCGTAGCGGGGGTTGGTCAGCAGCCCGGTCAGGGCCAGCCTGCCGACATTGCCGGTGCCGATGTGCGCGACGCGGATGGCCATGGGGTCGAAGTATGCCGACTCGACGCAGAAATTGGAACAGGTTCTAATTTGGCCTCTCAGGCGGTAGCCTCAGCCGTCATGGGACGGGTTGACGGAAAAGTGGCACTGATCAGTGGCGGCGCGCGCGGTATGGGCGCCGAGCACGCCCGCGCACTCGTGGCCGAGGGCGCCAAGGTCGTGATCGGGGACATCCTCGATGACGAAGGCAAGGCCCTGGCGGCCGAACTGGGCGACGCGGTGCGCTATGTCCATCTCGATGTCACCGACGCCGATCAGTGGGCGGCTGCCGTCACGACCGCGACCGACGAGTTCGGCGTGCTCAACGTGCTGGTCAACAACGCCGGTATCGTCGCGCTCGGCCAGATCGGCAAGTTCGACATGGCCCAGTGGCAGAAGGTCATCGACGTCAACCTCACCGGGACCTTCTTGGGCATGCAGGCCTGCGTCAAGGCCATGAAAGCCGCGGGCGGCGGGTCGATCATCAACGTGTCGTCGATCGAGGGGCTGCGCGGCGCCGCCATGGTGCACCCGTACGTCGCGTCGAAATGGGCCGTGCGTGGCCTGACGAAATCGGCCGCGCTGGAACTGGGCGCCAAGCAGATCCGGGTGAACTCGATTCACCCCGGCTTCATCCGGACCCCGATGACCGAGCACTTTCCCGAGGACATGCTCACGATCCCGCTGGGCAGGCCTGGGCAACCCGAAGAGGTCTCCAGCTTCGTGGTGTTTCTCGCCAGCGACGAATCCCGGTACGCCACAGGCGCCGAGTTCGTCATGGACGGCGGCTTGGTCAACGACGTCCCCCACAAGCTCTGAGGGTGCACCGGCCGCGCGGCCGGGCGTGCTTCACGGCAGAATGACCGGGCGGCCGCCCGCCGCATCGGTCCCGAGGAGCCACCCATTTCCAGCCCGAAACGTCGCGTCGGTCCGCTCATCGCGGGTGTCGTCGTCACGCTGCTGTTGCTGTCGGTGTGTGTCACCGACCTGCCCGTGTTCGCCCGGCCGGAGCCACCGTCGGGCCGCATCGAGCTGTCGGCAGGCTGGCAGCTGACCTCAGCGCGGGACGTGTTGGCCGGGGGAGCCGAGATCTCCACGACCGGATTCCGCGGGGACCGCTGGCATCAGGTGGAGCACATGCCCGCCACGGTGCTGCAGGCGCTCGAAGATGACGGCACCTACCCCAACCTCTACTACGGCGAGAACCTGGCCAACGTTCCCGACGATCTGTACCGCCAGGACTGGTGGTACCGGACCACATTCACGGCGCCGGCAGGCAGCGCGAGCTATCGCATCGAGCTGCCCGGCATCAACTACCGCGCCGAAGTGTGGCTCAACGGCCGCCAGATCGCGGGGAGCTCCGAGGTGGTCGGCATGTACACCGCCCACGAGCTCGACGTGACACCGTGGCTGCACCAGGGCGGTCAGAACACCCTGGCCGTCAAGGTCACCCCCGAGCAGGCCCTGCAGGACATCAACGGCGTCGAGCTCGCCGACAGCTGGTGGGACTGGATCAACTGGAACCAGATCGGCTACCAGGGACCGGGCAAAAACCCGCTGCGCGGCAATTCCTTTGTCGCCGACCGCAACGCGGGCATCTTCAAACCGGTGTACCTGAGTTTCTCCGGCACGGGTGTGGTCAGCGATCCGATGGTGACCACCGAGCTGCCCCTGCCGTCGACCGATACGGCCCGGCTCACCGTGTACAGCGACGTCCGCAACACGTCGTCGACCACACTGCGCGGCGTCGTGCGCGCGACGATCAGCCGGGCGGGCAAGCCGGACATCACCCTCGACCAACCCGTGACCCTCGGTGCGGGGGAGCGCCGTGAGGTGAAATTCGATCCGGACTCCTACGCCGCGCTGACGGTGCACCACCCGGATCTGTGGTGGCCGTACACCATGGGCGAACCCAACCTCTACAACCTGCACCTGGAGTTCCGGCAGTACGGCCGGGCCACCGACACCGACGACTCGCGGTTCGGCATCCGGACCATCACCCAGCATCGCGACGACGACGAGCAGTACCCGGACCTGGGCCGCGGTGGCAGCTTCTACCTCACGGTCAACGGCAAGGACCTGCTGGTCCGCGGCGCCGCTTACACCCCCGATCTGCTGTTCCGGTACGACCCGCAACGTGAGGACGCCATCCTCGGCTACGTCCGCGACATGGGCCTGAACATGCTGCGGCTGGAGGGGAAGTTCCCCGGCGACAACATCATCGAACGGGCTGACGAGCTGGGCATCCCGCTGATGTACGGCTGGATGTGCTGCAACCAGTGGGAGAAGTGGTCGCAGTGGGACGCCGAGGACCATCGCGTCGCCAACGAGAGCCTGCGCTCGCAGCTGCTGACCCTGCGTGGTCACCCGTCAGCGTTCATCTGGGCCAACGGCAGTGACGGTAAACCGCCGCAGTCGGTCCTCGACGCCTATCACGGCATCCTGGCCGAGCTGCACTGGCCGAACGCCGTCGTCGACACGGTGTCGTCACTGGCCCGCGACGGTGACGGGCAGCCCGACTGGGACGGCATCCACATGGCGGGCCCGTACACCTGGCGCCCACCCAGCTACTGGTTCAGCGGCGGTTATCAGGCCACCCGAGGATCCAACGCCGAGCAGGGGGACAACGAGAACATCCCGCCGTTCGCGAGCCTGCGGAAGTTCCTCCCACCGGACAAGCTGTGGCCGATCAACGACACCTGGTACTTCCACGCCGGGGCCAATCCCAGTAACAACTCGCTGGAGAGCATCCGCACGGCGGTGGTGCGACGGTACGGCTCGTCGCCCAACGCGGAAGAATTCGCCCGCAAGGCGCAGTTGGCCCACTACGAGTCCACCCGGGCCCAGTTCGAGGCGTTCGCCGCGCTGGGCTGGGAGAACCACAAGATGACGATCTACTGGATGCTCAACAACCATTGGCCGTCGTTCTTCGGGCACCTGTTCGACTACTACCTACGGCCCGGCGGCGCCTACTTCGGCGCCAAGAAGGGCCTGCGACCGCTGTCGGTGGTGTTCGACTCCTTCGCCACCGGCGACCACAACACGGCGAACATCACAGTCGTCAACCAGACGCCGTCCGACCAGCACGGCCTGCACGTGCGGGTGCGTACCTACGACCTGGCCGGGCGCGTGCGGGACGACCGGACCACCGACACCATCTCGGTGCCGTCGGGCGGCGCCGTGCAGGCCCTGGCGCTGCCGCATGTGGTCCGCGACTCCCGGGTGTTCTTCGTGCGTGCCGAACTGCTCGACGCCTCCGGTGACGCCGTCACGGAGAACACCTACTGGCAGTCGCAGCAGCGCGACGACGTCGGCAACCCGATGAACGACCAGGCGTTCGACCTGGCCCAGACCAGTTGGGCCGACATGACCCCGCTCAACACCATGCCGCCCGCACCCCTGCAGGTCAGCGCCTCCCGCACTGCCGGACCCGATCGCACCGTGGTGGCGATCCGCCTGCACAACCCCACCCGGCAGATCGCGTTCTTCGACCGGGCCGAGGTCACCGACACCCACGACGGTGACGAGATCCTGCCCATCGAGTACTCCGACAACTACGTCACGGTCTACCCGGGCGAAACGGTGATCCTGACCGCCACCATCAGCGGACCGGAACCCCAGGCCAACTGGGTTCGGGTCACCGGGTACAACTCCGCGCCGGTGACCGTGCCGATCGACCAGTCCACGCGCCGATAGGATCGCCTGATGACCACAACCGATGAGCGCCGCGATCTGTCCCAGGTAGCCGAGTCCAGCGGCTGGGCGCGCCGCGACCTCGACCGGGTCGACGTCTACCAGCGCGGCAACGACCGGATCCGCGTGATCTGGCGGGGTACCAACGCGATCAGCGGTGCCAGCCGATTCCAGGACGACATCATGGGCACCTACACGCGCGACCTGGCCACGGTGAGCAACTGGCTCACGCGCTGACCGCTGAGCGCGAAAATCATTCGCGGCGGCCTTCGGCCATGTGGCACTGTCGAGCTTTGTGAGTGCCCCGACCGCTGACCTGATTCTGGATTCGAGCACCGATGCCGATTGGACGGCGATGGCGCTGCTCGGGGGCACTGCCTTCGGGGAGATCGGGCATCCGGATTCGATGGCCGCCTGGCGCACCCTGGTGCCCGCCGACGGCGCGCTGGTGGTGCGTGACGGCGACGTCGTCGTCGGACAGTGCTTCTACCTGAACGTGTCGCTCACCGTGCCCGGAGGTGCGGTGCTGCCCACGGCCGGCATCAGTTTCGTCGCCGTGGCACCGACCCACCGCAGACGCGGGATCCTGCGGATGATGTACACCGAGCTGCATCGGCGCATCGCCGACGCGGGTCTGCCCGTCGCCGCGCTGACCGCGAGCGAAGGCGGCATCTACGGCCGGTTCGGGTACGGCCCGGCGACCGGCAAGCAGTTGATCACGGTCGATCGCCGGTTCGCGGCGTTCCACGCGTCCGTCGCCGACCCCGGTGGCGTGCGATTGGTCAAACCGGGCGACCACCGCGACGTCTTCGCCGAGATCTACGACCGGTGGCGGCTGCAGACACCAGGTGGGTTGCGGCGCCCGAGCGCGCTGTGGGACGACCTGCTCGCTGACCGGGAGAACACCCGCGACGGGTGCTCGGAACTGTTCGCGTTCGTGCATCCCGACGGCTATGTGCTCTACCGCGTGCACGGCAATGACCCCATGACCATTCGCGTCTGGGAGTTCGCCGCCGCCACTACCGACGCGCGGGTGGCGCTGTGGCGTGCCCTGCTCGGCATGGATCTCATGGAGAAGGTCAACATGTGGACCCATCCCGACGACGAGCTGCCGCAGCTGCTGACCAATCCGCGGTTGGTCCGGGTGACCAACAGCACCGACGATCTGTGGCTGCGCATCATGGACATCCCGGCGGCTCTCGAAGCGCGCAGCTATCAGGACGATCTGGACGTCGTGCTTGAGGTCGCCGACCGTGGACGATTCGCGCTGCAGATCCGCGGCGGGCACGCACGGTGCACACCCACCGACGCGCCGCCCGACATCGCTCTCGATCTCGACGTGCTGGGCAGCCTGTACCTGGGCGGGTACCGTGCCGAGGGGTTTGCGACGGCAAACCGGTTGCGGAGTAACGACTCTGCCCTCATCCGTCGGCTCGGCGCCGCATTCGCGAGTGACGTGCCCGCTGTGCTGGGTTACAGCTTCTGAGCCGAGGGGGGCTGCGTAATGTGCAGCGGTGTGAGTGCACGCGCAGGCATCGTGGTGACCGGAACCGAAGTTCTCACCGGACGGGTTCAGGACCGCAACGGGCCGTGGATCGCCGACCGGTTGCTCGAGCTGGGTGTCGAGCTCGCCCACATCACCATCTGTGGTGACCGCCCGCGCGACATCGCCGCGCAGCTGCGCTTTCTGGCCGCAGAAGGGGTGGACCTGATCGTCACCAGCGGTGGACTCGGGCCCACCGCGGACGACCTGACGGTGGCCACGGTCGCCGAGTTCTGCGGCCGCGAACTGGTTTTGGACACCGACATGGAGGAGCGGATCGCGGCAATCCTGCGTCGGCTCATGGCAGGTCGCGGTACCTTCTCGGAGATCGACTTCGAGGCCGTGCGGGCAGCCAACCGCAAGCAGGCGCTGGTGCCCGTCGGCGCCGAGGTCCTCGACCCGATCGGTACCGCACCCGGCGTCGTGGTGCCCGGAACGCCGACCGTGATCGTGCTGCCGGGTCCTCCGCGCGAACTGCAACCCATGTGGTCGACGGCCATCGCGACGGAGGCCGCCCAGCAGGCGATCGCGCAGCGCACCGTGTACCGCCAGGAGATGCTGCGCATGTTCGGGCTCGCCGAGTCCGGTCTGGCCGAAACCCTGCGCGAAGCCGAGCAGGCGATCGCCGGGTTCGCCGATCTGGAGATCACCACGTGTCTGCGCCGCGGCGAACTGGAGATCGTCACGCGCTACGAACCGGCGGCGGCAGAGGCGTACGCCGAACTCGTAACGCTGCTGCGCGACCGGCATGCCAACACCCTCTACTCGGAGGACGGCGCCACGGTCGACGAGCAGGTGGCCGCGCTGCTGGCCGGACGCCGGGTGGCGACGGCGGAATCGTGCACCGCAGGTCTGCTGGCGGCACGGCTGACCGAGCGAGCGGGTTCGTCGGCCTATGTCGCAGGCGGTGTGGTCGCCTACGCCAACGAGGCCAAAACCGAACTGCTACAAGTCGATGAAGCATTGCTGGCCCAACACGGAGCCGTCTCCGAACCGGTGGCCGCAGCCATGGCCACCGGGGTGCTGGCCGGCTTCGAAGCCGACACCGCAGTGGCGATCACCGGGATCGCCGGTCCAGGCGGCGGCAGTGCAGACAAGCCGGTCGGCACGGTGTGCTTCGCCGTGCAGCTCGCAGGCGGTGAGCCCGTCACCCGAACGGTCCGGCTGCCGGGTGATCGCACCGACGTCCGGGAGCGCTCGACCACCGTGGCGATGCACATGTTGAGGCGGGCGTTACAGGGCGGCAGCGCACAGTAACCGATCTCGCCTGCGGGCCAAGCGAGCCCGGACAACTGCCCCGGCGAAAACGGCGCCTTCGGTCAATCGGGCTGACAGACTCCGTGCAGGGTCCGCACAGATCCGGCAGGGCCCGCACCGGCGAGGAGGCAGTTGTGGCGATGCATAGTGTCGACGACACCACCGAACAGACCGTTCGCAGTGTTCTGGCGTACGCCGAGAACCGATTGCGGATGAACCCGGTGCCCTTGGACAAGGGATCGTTGTCGGCCGAGGAGCTCTACGGTCGTCTCGACGGACTGATCCGCGAGACGCCGCGGCATCCCGACGAGGTGCTCGGCGTGTACAGCTCCGTGATCGCGCCGAGCATCATCTCGGCGGACAGTCCGCGCTTCCTGGGCTTCATCCCCGCCGCACCCACCAAGGCCAGCCTCCTGTTCGACATGCTCGTGTCCTGCGCATCGATCCAGGGCATCTCGTGGCTGGAGGCGTCGGGGGCCATCGCCGCCGAGAACACCGTGTTGCGGCTGATCGCCGACGAGGCAGGTCTGCCCTCGACGGCCGGTGGCTGTTTCGTCTCGGGCGGCTCGGCCGGAAACCTGTCGGCGCTCGCGACGGCGCGCGAAACCGCCAAGAGCCACGGCGCCACCGGCAGGCTCAGCGTGGTGGTCGGCACCGACGCGCATTCCTCGATCGTGAACACCCTCAAGCTGCTGGAGATGGACGCCCTCGTGGTGGACACGCCCGAGCACCGGCTGACCGCCGACACCGTGCGCGCCGCCGTGCCCGCCGACACGCCCAACATCGCCGCGGTGGTATGTACCTCGGGCACCACCAACGCGGGCATCATCGACGATCTGGCCGGGGTCGGCGCGCTGGCCAAAGAGCGTGGTTGGTGGTTCCACGTGGACGGGGCGTACGGCGGCTCGGGCATCTTCGCGCGGTCGCTGCGCTCGAAGTACGACGGCATAGAACAGGCCGACTCGTTCATCCTCGATCCGCACAAGTGGTTGTTCACACCGTTCGACTGCTGCGCGCTGCTGTACCGCAATCCGGAGCTGGCCCGGGCCACCCACACGCAGGACGCGTCCTACCTCGACGTCATCCACACCTCCGACGGCGAGTGGAACCCGACCGACTACGCCTACCACCTGACCCGCCGGGCCCGCGGCTTGCCGTTGTGGTTCTCGTTGGCGGTCAACGGAATCGAGGCCTATCGCGAGGCCATCGAGGTGGCCGCCGAGCTGGCCCGGCAGACCGCGGTGCTGATCAACAGCGAGTCGCACCTCGAACTCATCCGCGAGCCCGATCTGGGCGTGGTGCTGTTCAGTCGGCTCGGGTGGCAGGGCGAGGATTACGACGCGTGGGCGCAGAAGTTGCACGACGACGAGATCGCGTTCATCCCGCCCACCAAGTGGGAGGGCGAGACGGTCGGTCGCTTCGCGTTCCTGCATCCGGACACGTCGATGGACCTGGTGCGTGAGGTGCTCGACCGGACGCGCTGATCCAGTCCGCCGTCACGCGGGTTGAGCCGGTACCTGCGGGCGCGACGGGACGGACGCGCGCGGGTGCCGCCGCGGGCCGGCCATCACGCGTGCGACGATCGACGGTCGCAGCAGCGCCGAGGGTGCATCGACGAGGTTGGTCACCCGCAGGAACGTCTCGGCCACCTGGCCATCCGATTCAGCGGCAGCCAGGACTCGCTCGGTGTACCCGTTGGCGAACCGGATCGACGGCGACCGGTGGCCCTCGACCCCGGGCAGCGTCAGATCGGCACCCGATGCCATCTGCCACGCTCGGCCAAGGGGTTTGGCGGCTGCGCGGAAGAACCGGCGCGCCAGGTCCTGGGGTCCGTCCTTCAGGCAGTCCCGCAAGGCGAGTGCTTCCAGGGCTGCCACCGACATGCCCTGACCGTAAACCGGGTTGAAGCTGCAGATGGCATCGCCGAATACCAGCAGCCCGCTGGGGAATTGGGGCAACCGCTCGTAGAACCGGCGCACGCTGGCGGGGTAGCGGTAGGTGACGGGCTCGGTGAGCGGTTCGGCCGCCCGCAGCGCCGTCATCATCGCCGCGGGCGCGAACTTCTCCGCGAAATGGAGCATGCCATCTCGGTCGACGGGCGGTTGAAGTCCGGTCATGCCGACCAGTGTCAGCATCCAGGTGTCGTTCTCACACGCGAAAAGCGCACCCCCGCACAGTAGTTCGGGACGTGCCCCGATCAGGAAGAGTCGTTCGACGATGGCGTCGGACGGGATGTGCACCAACTGGCTGGTGTAGGCGACGTGGATGGTGTTGCGATGCTCGGTAGGACGTTTGTAGCCGATGCTGTCCAGGAAGGCCGGGGTCCGCGCGGCCCGGCCCGTCGCGTCGACCACCAGATCGCCGGGCACCTCCAGGTGGCGGGTTCCGTCGTGGGCTGCGACCCGTACCCCGGTGACGCGCCCGGCGCCGGCGACGACGAACTCGACGGCGTCGTGCCCGTCGAGGATCTCGACGTTGGAGATCGCCCGGACCCGTTGGCGGACATGAGCTTCCACGAATGGTCTGGTGGCCAGATACGACGTGATGGGCTTGGCGAACGGCCCGTTGAGGTTCAGCGGGTGCCCGGCGAAGGTCATCGACACCCGGGACACACCGGAACCGTCGAGGACGACGGCGCCGTCGTCCACGAGATCGTCGAGGAACCCGGGGAACAGGTCATCGAGTGCCTGCGCCCCGCTGGACAGCAGTCCGTGCACGTGGCGTCCCTGGGGTACGCCCCGTCGCTGCGCGATGCCGTCGGGCAGAGTGTCGCGTTCGATGACGGTGACGTGATCGAAGTGGTCGGCGAGCACTCTGGCGGCGAGCAGGCCGCCGATGCTGCATCCGAGAACTACTGCGCGCTCGCCGATTCTGGACATCGGACACCTCCGTCGCCCGGTGCTGTACCAGGTCTACCGAGCCATCGTCGAACGGCTCGCGGAGCACGCATAGGGTAATCGACTACCTCAAAAGCCCGGAGTTCGATCTCAGCGGTGCGCTGCAACGGTGCTTTGGGCTTCGGCGACGCAGTCGGCCCATCGCCGGTTACCGAGCACCGTGACTGCTGTGGCGCCGAAGGCGCTGGAGATCACCACGTCCGGTTCGAGCGTCGCGAGCAGTTCCAGGCTGTCGGTGAGGGCCGCGCTGTCACCGACGCCGGGAATGACGAAGGTGGACCACCGCTCGTCGGCGCTGACGAAAATGGTGTCACCGGTGAACAGGTAGCGTCCGTCGCTGCCGTCGACGAGATAGCTGGTGCTGCCCGGGGTGTGGCCGGGAGTCGGGATCACCTCGACACCGTTGGCGTCGAGGTGGCGGCTGGACACCGGCACATCGACATGGGCGTGCCTGCCGATCGTCGCCAGCTCGGCGGCCGGTGCGTGCAGGCGCGCGCCGAACGTCTCGGCGATACGGGCCAGCATCGGCCCGGCTTCGTCCTGATGCGAGAGGTACTGATCGTCGACGCCACCGAGCTCATCGATGGCGCCGAAGTCGGCGTCGGTGGCTGGGCAGTAGAACAACGCGTTGTGCCCGTTGGCTTTCCACAGGTACCCGTGGGTGGTCAACCCGGGAAACGGTGAGTCCGTTCGGGTTTCCCACAGGTCGGTTCGAATCTGGGTGATGGAGGCTGTCATGACGACAGCCTCCATCCTCAACAATGGTTGAGGTCAACCCTTCGTCGCGGTGCTTTCCGCGGAATCCCAAACCTCGATCATGGTGTGCATGATCTCCTCGGCGCAGCCGAGCCCGCCCAGGTGACTTTCGTGGGGCAACTCGGTGAGCTGCGCATCGCACAATCTTGACACCACGTGCTTGCCGTGGGCGAACGGGACGATGTGGTCATGGTCGCCGTGCCACCACCGCACCGGCACAGTGATCTCATCCAGGCGGAAGCCCCAGTCGCGGGTGAACACGACGATGTCGTAAAACGGCGCAGCCAGTTGCTTGCGGCTGCCGTTGAGCAGGTCATCGAGGAACATCGCTTTGAACTCCGGGCGGCCCAGCATCCGGCGGTCGCCTTCGGGCGACATCCGGGCGTAGATCTCCAGGGCCGGGGACGCCACCGGACGGATCAGCCGGATCAGGCCGGACGCCGCGAGCCGGATCGGCGTACCCGCCACCTGCAACAGCGGCGCCACACTGGCCCCGAGATCCATCAGGCCACTGTGGATGCCGTCGGGCCCGACCAGTGGGGCCACCCCGCCGAGCACGCCTGCCGCTGTCACCCGGTCGGGCATGGCCGCCGCGCACGCCAGGGTGTAGGGCCCACCGCCGGACAACCCGACCACCGCCATCTTTTCGATACCGAGCGTGTCGGCGATCGTCTGCAGATCGTCACCGAAATCGAGAACCCGGTCGTACTGGTGCGGGGTGGACGAGCCGATACCGGGGCGGTCCACCCCGATCAGCCGAATGTTGTTCTGCTCGGCGTACATCCGGGCTTCGGTCGGGATCTGGCGCCGGGCACCGGGCGTGCCGTGCAGCCAGAACACCGCCCGCCCTTGAGGATCGCCGAATTCGGCGAATCCGATCTGCCTGTCGTCGCCGACCGCGACGTTGCCCTCCAGCTTGGGACGGGCGATGGAGATGACCATATGCGTATCTTTCTGGTGCGCGTCAGCCCGCGACCGAGGCGTTGTAGATCGACTGGATCGAGGCGTCCAGCGTGGCGTTGAACTCTTCGTCGGACTGCTGCGCCGAGAGGCCCTCGGTCAGGGCCCGGCTGAAGCTGGCGATCACACCGGTGTTCTGCGCCAGCAGGGCGTTGGCCTCGCTGCGCGAATATCCACCGGAAAGCGCGACGACCCGCATCACCTTGGGGTGCTCCACGAACACCTCGTAGTGATTGGCCACGCTCGGCAAGGTGAGTTTGAGCATCACGCGCTGGCCCTGCGGCAGCGCCTCGAGATTTTTGGCGATTTCGTCGCGCAGCAGATTTTCGGCCTCGGCCTTGTCGGCGATCGAGATCGTCACCTCGGCCTCAAGGATGGGGATGAGACCGTGCGCCAGCACCTGCCCACCGAGCTCGAACTGCTGCGCGACGGCCGCTGCGATCCCGATCGGATCGGCGGCGCCGATCACCGAACGCGCCTTGGTACCGAAGATGCCGTTCTGCACCGCGCGGGCGAGCAACGCGTCGAGATCCGGAATGGGCTTCATCAACTGAACGCCGTCGGTCGTCTCAGCCAGGCCCTTGTCGATCTTGAGCAGCGGCACCACGCCCTTGTCCTCCCATAGGTACGCGGCGCTCGGCTTGCCGTCGATCGCGCGATCCATCGTCTGCTCGAAGAGAATTGCCGCGAGCACCCGGTCGCCACCGAACACCGGTGAGGTGACGATGCGTACCCGCATCTGGTGCATCAGATCGAACATCTCGTCTTCCGACGAGTACGCGCTGTCCTCGATCCCGTACAGCCGCAGCGCTTTGGGAGTCGATCCGCCGCTCTGATCGAGCGCCGCGACGAAACCTTTCCCTGACGTCATCTTGTCGGCCTGCTGCTGGTTCACCATCGGGTTGTCCACCCTTTCGAAGACGTACCTGTCGTCGGCGTTCGCTCGAATTCGACTAAAGGATATTCGGCGCCGCCTGCACGGCAGGACGTCGCCTCGTCACAGTGTGCTGATCGCCGCCCGGATCGCGGCAGCCGACCGGTCGACATCGTCCTCGGTGGTCGCCCAGTTCGAGAAGGACACCCGCAGAACGTAACGGTCGTGCCACGTGGTGCCACCCAGCCAGCACGTGCCGTCGGCCTGAATGGCCGCGACAGCGCGCCGGTTCGCGTCGTCGTCGCCGGGTAGCCGGACCAGCACCTGGTTGAGCACCACGTCGTTGAGTATCTCGGAGCCCGGGATCTCGACCAGCAGTGCGGCCATGCGGCGAGCCTGCGCGCAGTTGCGTTCCACGAGTTCGGCAACGCCGGTGCGGCCGAGGGAACGCAGTGCCGCGTACACCGGGATGGCCCGGGCCCGGCGCGAACTCTCCGGGACGAAGTTGGTGCCGTCCCGTTGGCCCGGATCGACGACCAGGTAGGGGCCGGCCAGCGTCATCGCGGCCAGATGGGCGTCAGGGTCCGCCACGATCGCCATCGCGCTGTCGTAGGGCACGTTGAGCCACTTGTGTGCATCCACAGCCCAGGAATCGGCCCGCTGTACGCCTCGCGTGAGGTGCCGGGTGCCGGGTGCCGCAGCCGCCCACAGCCCGAAAGCGCCGTCGACGTGCAGCCAGGCGCCGTGCGCAGCGCAGGTGTCGGCAATGGGCTCGAACGGGTCGAACGAACCGGTGGACACGTTGCCAGCCTGAGCACAGACGATCGTGGGCCCGGCGTCATCGGCGAGAACCTGCGCCAGGGCGTCGGGATCCATGCGGCCCTGGGCATCGGCCGGGATCCGGATCGCCGTGGCGTCGCCCAGACCCAGCAACCGTAACGCCGTGTAGATGGTGGCGTGTGCCTGGTCTCCGCACAGCACGCGTACCCGGGGCGCGTCGGTCAAACCGTCCCGCTCGACGTCCCAGCCGACCCGAGCCAGCACGGCATGCCGCGCCGCCGCCAGGCAGGTCGTGTTCGCGCCCTGTGCGCCGGTGACGAATCCGACGCCGGCCGCGGGCGGTAAGCCGAACAAGTCGAGCAGCCAGCCCGCGGTGACCTCCTCGATGGCCGCCGCGGCCGGCGACAGCGAGTGATACGCCGCGTTCTGGTCCCACGCCGACACGAGCCAGTCCGCCGCCAATGCGGCGGGCATCGCGCCACCGATGACGAAGCCGAAGTGGCGAGGACCGGCAGTGGCGACCAGCCCAGGTTCGACCCCGGCGGCCAGTGCGTCGACGACGGCGACGGGGTCTTCGCCGTCGGTGGGCAGCGGGCCACCGAGGACCGCCCGCACGGCTGACGCATCGCCGCGCGCCGCGACCGGTCGGTCATCGAGCCCGGACAGGAATGCTTCGGCGCGAGCGAGCGCGGCCCGCAATCCGGCCGTGCGCGTGGGGGACTGGCTTGACATGGCCTGACCATACGGGTTCGACACTCGGGTCGTGGCTACTCGGCGGACCCTGCGGACGATTCGTGTGCAGCAACCTCTCACTACGTGTCGAGATCTGTTCGTGATATTAGCCATGGGAGAAAACCTGGCGGCCATGACTGACCGGTTCCCTTGGTGTTGCCCGCGCCTGGTGCGACCCGGCCCGAACATGTCGAAACCGCCGGTATCGGCTGGTGCTGCAGGTCTTTGACCTTGGTTTATGGCAAATAAATGGCCGCCCCCCTTGACAGGGTGGCGTCGGATGTCCAAAGATCTGGGGACGTCGAGGCGATCAGTACGAGGGGTCTGATCGCCTCGGCCGTGGGGGAACCCCACCTTTGTCGTCGATCGCCGGGATCTTGAATCGTTGTCTGTAAGTTAGCTGTGTGGCATTTATGGCCTTCGCTGAATTGAGTACGGCAAATGCAAGGGCCTGTCTGCAGGCGAGATGATGTGGGTTTCGTCGCCGGCTGTGGGCAGCCGCGCCCAGCGGTCCGAGGGATTGATTGTGCCGCAAAAGGATCCGAACGGCGACTGAATGGCAAGGCGCCGGCCGGCGGTCATTACATGCAAACGCTATGAAGGGGACATGAAGTCAGCCTGACGATGGAACCGTATGTGTTTCATATGAATTGGTGATTTCGCTGAGCGTCGCAGATTTTCGGCAGCCTACGGTTAACGGGCATTGACCGAACCTGAAAGGGGCGATGAAGTCCTGTGAAACGAAATCTGGTGAAATTTGGCGGGCAGCGCCTGGTGGCAGTCTGTTTCGGACTGGTGACTGCGGGTGTGGGCGCTGCGGCCCCGGCGGTCGCTGCGCCGCAGCCTGGGGCCGCCGCTACCGACACCATCGATCAGCTGCAGAGTGAGGGCTATCGGGTGATCCTGAGCAAGGTCGGCAGCGGTTCCATCGAGAACTGCACGGTCAGTGCTGTTCGGCAGGGACGCTCCGTCACGGGTCCGCAGCCACCCGTCAACTCTCCCTTCACGCTGATGGGCCCCGGTCAGGTGTTGCAGTACACAACGGTGTACGTGGACCTCGATTGCCGGCGGTGACACAACTCGGAGTTCCGTGCCGCTGGTGGGCCTCGACCCCCCGTCGTCGGCATCGTTCATGCACGTATCTTTATGCGGCGCTTTGACAATGGATTTCAGCACCGGCTACTTGTTGTCGCCATGCACCCCCGTCATATCGCCCCTGCCCTCGTCGCGATCCTGCTTCTCGCCGGCTGCGGCACCGCGAATGAGCCGGCCTCGTCGTCGGACGTCGGGCACGACGACGGTGATGCCCACAGCGCCAACGACGAAAGCGCCACCGAACAGCGTCGGCCCACCCCGCGTCTGGCGGTCACCTACGACGGTGGGGTGATGGTCCTCGACGCCGCCACCCTCGAACCGGTAGCAGATCTGCCGGGCAGCGGTTACCTGCGAGTGCGTCCGGCCGGTGACGGCCGGCACGTGATCATCGCCGAAGGTGACGGCTTCGGCGTGCTCGACCTGGGCACCTGGGCGCAGCCGCACGGCGATCACGCCCACTATCGCACCGCTGCGCCCAAGCGAACCGACATCCGGATCGCCGCACCTGAGCCCGGTCACGTGGTGGTGCACGACGGCGCTACCGTGCTGTTCTCCGACGGTGCCGGCACGGCGACTTCCATTGCCGGCGACCGCATCGGCGATCCCGCCGCCCCGCGGTCGGTGTATACGGCGCCGCATCCGCACCACGGAGTTGCGGTGCAGCGCACCGACGGATCGCTCCTGATCACCGTGGGCGACGACAACACCCGGACCGGGGTGACGGTGCTCGATGCAGGGCGCGCTGTCGTCGCCGAGGCGAAGAACTGCCCCGGTGTGCACGGCGAGGGTGCCGCGGCCGGCGGTGCCGTGGTGTTCGGATGCGAGGACGGGATGCTTGTGGTCCACGGTGACGCGATCGCCAAGGTGTCGAGTCCGACGCCGGGCTACGCCCGGATCGGGAACGTGGCCGCGACCGAGGCGCACCCGATCGTGCTGGGGGATTACAAAGTCGACAAGGCTGCGCAGCCTGAGCGGCCGACGAGGGTCAGCCTGGTCGACACGCGTACCGACACAATGCGTCTCGTCGAGCTGCCCGCGTCGTATAGCTTCCGCTCGCTCGCCCGGGGCCAGTTCGGTGAGGCCCTGGTGCTCGGCACCGACGGGGTGCTCCGGTTTTTGGATCCGGACACCGGTGCAGTGGCCGGTGAGCTGAAAGTGACTGAGCCGTGGACCGAATCCGCGCAGTGGCAGGACCCGCGGCCGGCGGTGATGGCGCTCGGGTCCACCGCCTACGTCACCGAGCCTGCGACGAAAACGATTACGGCCGTTGACATCCCGAAGCGCGTCGTGCTGAAAACGGCCGCAGTCAACCAGATTCCGGACGAGACCGCCGCCGTCAGCGGTGCTCTCACCTGAGCCATTCACGCCATGTTGATCGCATGTACGGTTTGTGCGGTTAGTTCATCGAGAGTGCTCAGTGGCAGCGTCGGATTACCGATTGTTCCCTTGACCACGTCGGCTTCGGCGCTGCTGATGACGATGAGCCCCCGCAGCTGGGCTATGCGGAACGCTCCGGCACCCTCGACGCACCTGTCGTAACCCTGCACGTTTTGCACCCGCAACCACCGCTGGGATACTCGGACGGTGTCCACGCCGTCGGCGACGGCTGAATCACTGTCGAGGACCTGGTCGATGTCGCGGCTGGAGCACAAGGCCGGTTTGTCGACTAGATGGGCTGTGCACGTGGCGATCTCGCGACGCAGCTCGCTCAGATAGTCGACACCGGCCCTGGCCCGAGCTATTCGCACACTCGGCGGCAGCGGTGCGTCCTGTGACGGGTGACTCCAGCTCGCCTGCAGGTCATAGAGCGGCGAGCCACGGTCTGCATCGGGGCACAACAACCAGCGCCCACCCGGCTCGCCTGCCGAAGCGTCGATGGTGACACCGTCACCCAGGGGTGGCAGCAGCGTGGAGATCTGCGCTGCATCCCAGTCGGCGAGTGAGGGCGGCAGCGCAGCCCGTGTCCTGGGCCGGCCGACGGCCCCGAGGACCGCCGAGAAGACGTGATTGCGTGATGTCGCAGACGGGTCGGTGGTGCGATAGAAGGCTTGCGCGATCACCCCGTTGGGCAGTTTCGTCGCGGCGACATGGGTGATGAACGGCCACTGCGCGCTGTCACCGCTCTCATAGCTGGTCAGCTTGTCGGCGGACTCCGCGATCATCCAGCCGTGCACGCCGTTGTCGTCGAGACTCGGGGCGGTGCTCCACATCCGGCACTGGTTGGCCCACACGTTCATCTGAGCCGCGAGGTCATCGCTGTTTTCGGCGACCATGAACCGGACATGAAAGTACTCGCCGCCGTTGGCGGGGAACCGTGTGCCGCTCGCAGCTGCTGCGGGGCGGTACTCGGCGTCGATCTCGGGGGCTTTCGCGGCGCCCAACGTGGGGATGTTCTGGCACTCTGGCGGCGCGGAGTCCCGTGCCGATGACGGCGGTAGGACGGCGAAATCCGGGTCCGGTCCGCCCCGGACGCTGACGAGGTCGAACAAGTCCGGTTCGATGTCGGCGAGCCCTGGGACGCAGTGCACCAACTGGGCCGGTGAACATACCGCGGATACGGCGGGCGTCGCGGTCAATGTCGCCTGACTGTGCGAGGGCGCGAGTGTGGGGTGCGCGCATCCTGCAGCGGTCAGCGCGACCACCAGCGCGATGCAGCAAGCAGCTGCCGCGCGAACACCATTGAGCGTCAACACCGCTGCATCAATCGGCAATTCTCGGCAGGCACTGGCCCATCTTATGAGCCGGCGTTGAACCACCATCGCGGCAGTTTCGGCGCGCCGGGAACGCTTCGACCGCGGTGGCAGCGCAAAAGCTCGGCGACAATATGATCAATCGGTCCGAGCGCGGCCGAAGGTGCTGCCGCCGACGGTTTCTGGACTTGTGGGTCCAATGTGTTGTCGGTATTGCTGGGGAGTGCCCCAGGAGAGGAGTCCGATGGTGATCAGCAGGCGCAATCTTTCGATGGGGTTGATGGCAGTGGCGGCGGGAGCGACGGTGGCAGCGTGCTCGTCGTCGTCACAGACCGCGCCTGCGCCGACCACCCCGTCGGCCCAAGGACATACCTCGCTCGGTCCGGTCAAACAGATCAACGCGGGGTTGCTCGACGTCGGCTACGCGGAACTGGGCCCCTCCGACGGGCAACCGGTGATCCTGCTGCACGGCTGGCCCTATGACATCCACAGCTATGTAGATGTGGCGCCCGCGCTCGCGGCGCAGGGCTACCGCGTGATCGTGCCGTTCGCGCGCGGCTACGGTTCGACCAGGTTCCTGTCGGCCACCACGATGCGCAACGGGCAACAGAGCGCACTGGCCACCGATGTCGTCGACTTCATGGACGCCCTGCACATCCCGCAGGCGATCCTCGGTGGCTTCGACTGGGGCGCCCGCACCGCGGGCATCGTCGCGGCGATCTGGCCGCAGCGCTGCGCGGGCCTCGTCGCGGTCAGCGGCTACCTGATCGTCAATCTCGAGGCGAATCAGAAACCGCTGTCACCGGAAGCCGAGCACGGCTGGTGGTATCAGTACTATTTCGCCACCGAGCGGGGCGTCGCCGGCTATCGACAGAACACCGCCGAATTCAACAAGCTGATCTGGAAACTCGCCTCGCCGCGATGGAATTTCGACGACGCGACCTACGCGCGGACGGCTGCCGCGTTCGACAATCCCGACCACGTCGACATCGTCATCGACAACTATCGCTGGCGGCTCGAGCTGGCTCCTGGGGAGCCGCGGTATGCCGAGCTGGAGGGCAAACTCGCTGCGCGACCGCCTATTTCGGTGCCGACCATCACGATCGGCAGCGATTTCGACGGCCCCAACAAGGACGGTGCTGCCTATCGCGGGCAGTTCACCGGCAAGTATGCCCACCGCGTATTGGATGGCATCGGGCACAACGTCCCGCAGGAGGCGCCGAGCGAATTCGCCGACAGCATCGTGCAAGTCGGCAAACTCACCTAGCGCGTCGGGTCAGGCGGGCACGACGACAGTCAGCTCGTCGCCGTCGCGTTCGACGTGCATGTCAGCCCTACGGGCGACTGCGGCCACCGCGGCGGCGTCGCCCGGTTCGGATCGGGAACTTGCCAGCACCCGTGCCAGCCGTCCCTTGTGAGCCTTGTTGAAGTGGCTGACCACGGTGCGGTGTCCGTCGGCGTGTTCGGCGAGCACCTGCACGCGGACCGCGCCGGGTATGCGGCCGAGCGCGGCGTAGGAGCCTGATCGCAGATCGACGATCAGATGGTTGGCGGACAATTCGGCGAGCACCGGCTCCAGCGCCGGACGCCAGCGGGTGCTCAGCCTCGCCTGTCCGGGCAGTTTCGACGTCGCCGACAGCCGGTATGCGGGCACCGGATCGTCGGCACGAAGTAGGCCGAACAACGCCGACCCGATCGCGAGGCGGGCCCGCACCCGCTCGGCGGCAGCGCCACGCAACGAACCGACGTCGAGTGCGTCGTACAGCACGCCGGTGTAGCGGTGGATCGCAGGCAGTGTCGGGGCAGAACGCAGTTCGGCGTTGCGCTCGATCTCGGCGTCCTGCTTGGCCGAGAGCCCCAGGGCCTTGCGGCTTGCCGGTAGATCGGCGGACAAGCCGATCAGTTGGTCCACGAGCTCTTCACGCAGCGGCGTCAGGGCCGCCGAGCTGAGCTGGTCCAGGCGTAGGGGCGGGCCGTCCCCGCCGGCGCGCTTGGTCTCGGACGGAGGCAGGAGCACGATCACTCGGGCGAGGTTAGCCGAGAGATCGTGCTCCATAGCGCCCCGATCGGTGTGACCCGTGTCGGGTCAGACCGGCATGGGCGGAGCGAAGGGGTCCGCCGGCGGCGCCTCGGGTGCCTCAGGAGCAGGCGGAGCCGGCATGTCCAGCTGAACCGGCGGGGGCGGGGCGAACGGGTCGGCCGGCGGGGGAGTCATCGGGTCGGCCATCGGCGGGGGTCCCGGCGGCATCGGAGCTTCCGGCGGCGGCGCGTCGAACGGTGCGGGCGCCTCGGGCGCCACCGCGGCCGGATCCTCGGTGGCGACCGGCAGGTACATGTGGTGCGTGAACTGACGCTGGAAGGCGCCACCGCCGCCGACCTTGACGCCGCGGCCGCCCTCGCCGGACGACACCGGCGTGCCGTCGGGCAGGGTCACGGCGGTGTGGCCGCCGTTCCAGCCGATCACCAAGGCGCCCGGCTCGCTGCCGTACTTGAAGCCACGGGCCAGCAGCGCGCGCTCCTGGTTGCCGGTGTTGAAGCGGTCCCCGAAGGCAGGGCGGCCGGTTGCCACGTTGCTGACCCAGGAGGCCAGACCGGAGCAGTCGGTCCCGGCGGGGGTGTCACCACCGGAGATATACGGCGTGCCCGAAACGGACTGGACGAGCGCCATCAGCGATGCGGTCGCAATAGCAAACATGCGGCGGGACGTTAACAGCAGGCAAACTGGGCTGACAAAATATGTGACACCCTTCACAAGGGCTGTGAACTATTGGCTGGTTCACGCAATTTCGCAATCAGTGTGGTCTTCTGCGGTGGGTTTTCCGATGCTTTTCCGGCCTGCCGAGGTGGACCTCGGGTTCGTGTGACGGTTTACTCCAATGTCGTTGTCGCACTTGGTTCAGCTGTTGTTGCGTCACGGCGCCGGTGGGTGGGGGAATGCGTGAATTGGCCGAAATTGCTTATCAAATAGGCAATTTCGAGACCACCTGGGATGGGGTCGCCGAACGGGTCTCGGCGCTCGGCGTCCGGACCGGGTTGCGTCATACGAGTTGCGGGCGGCATTGTCGCCCCGGACGTCGCGCAGTGAATCTGGCGAATGGCAGACCGGTATCAATTCCTCTCCCATGTCGCGTATTGACGTCGTTTCGCGGGCTGCCGGGAGCCGACATGCAGCCGGGTGGCTGCATAATGGGACGGCGCGGTCGAACGGTCGCGGATCAGGAGGTCGGCAGGCGATGGACGAGGTGTTCAAGGCGCTGGCCGACCCGAACCGGCGGCGGTTGCTGGATGCTCTCAACGACCGTGACGGGCAGAGTCTCGCCGAGCTCTGCGCCGACCTGCCGATCGCGCGGCAATCCATCAGTAAGCACCTGGCGCTGCTCGAGGTGGCAGGGCTCGTCAGCACGGTGCGCGAGGGCAGGCACAAGTTGCACTACGTCAACGCCGAGCCGCTCACCGCGATCGCAGGCGGATGGCTCAACCGCTACAACCGGGCGGCGACGCCTGCCCTCGGCGACCGGGTGGTGGACGACGCGCCCGAGGTCACAGAGTTCCGCTACACCACGTATATAAGGACAACGCCCGAGCGACTGTGGCAGGCCGTCACCAACCCGGCCGTCGCACCCGACTACCTGGGCCACGCCATCGAGTCGGCCTGGCTCAAGGGTTCGAGCTACGTGTGGATCGAGAACGGTACGCGGACCGAACACCCCGATCAGGTCATCCTGGAGTCCGATCCGTATCGACGGCTCGGATTCACCTTCCGCACGCTCGCCGCCGACGTCTCCGACCTCACCGAGGAACTGCTCACGGCCGCTGCCGCCGAGCCGTGCTCACGCGTGCATTTCGACATCGAGCCGCTCGACGATCTGGTGCGGCTCACCCTCGTCCACGACGATGTCAGCCCGGGCAGCGTCGTGCTTCCGCTGATCTCACACAGTTGGCCGATAAAGCTGGCGCACTTGAAATCCCGGTTGGAACAGGACGCGCCACAGCCTGCCTGAGCGCCGGGCGTCAGGCGAGCGAGTCCGCCCGGTCCTTCTTCGCCGGCTCGGGCCACGGCGCGGGCAACGGCCGCTGGCGCACCTGCTGGGGCCACCAGAACCACTTTCCGAGCAGGGCTGCGATCGACGGCGTCATGAACGACCGGATGACCAGGGTGTCGAAGAGCAGGCCCAGGCCGATGGTGGTGCCGACCTGGCCGATGACGGCGAGTTCACTGACGGCCATGGACATCATGGTGAAGGCGAACACCAGGCCTGCCGAGGTGACCACCGAGCCGGTGCCGCCCATGGCGCGGATGATGCCGGTGTTGAGCCCGGCGTGGATCTCCTCCTTGAACCGGGACACGAGCAGCAGGTTGTAGTCGGCGCCGACGGCCAACAGGATGATCACCGACATGGCCAGCACCATCCAGTGCAGTTCCAGCCCGACGAGGTGCTGCCAGATGAGCACCGACAAGCCGAAGGATGCCCCCAGGGATATGACGACGGTCCCGACGATGACGGCCGAGGCCACCACGCTGCGGGTGATGATCAGCATGATGATGAAGATCAGGCACAGCGAGGCGATGCCGGCGATCAGCAGGTCGTAGTTGGCGCCTTCCTGCATGTCCTTGAAGGTCGCCGCGGTACCGCCGAGGTAGATCTTCGAGCCCTCCAGCGGGGATCCCTTGATGGCTTCCTTGGCGGCCTGCTTGATGGCGTCGATGTGCGAAATGCCTTCGGGGCTCATCGGATCGCCCTCGTGGCTGATGATGAACCGCACCGCGTGGCCGTCGGGGGACAGGAACATCTTCATGCCGCGCTTGAAGTTCGGGTTGTTGAACGTTTCCGGCGGTAGGTAGAACGAGTCGTCGTTCTTGGAGGCGTCGAAGGCCTGGCCCATGGCCGTCTGGTCCTTCATCATCGCTTCCATCTGATCCTGCAGCCCACCCATGGTGGCCTGCATGGTCAGCATCATCGTCTTCATGTTCTTCATCGTCGCGATCATGGGCGGCATGATCTTGACCATCTGCGGCATCAGGACATCGAGCCGGTCCATGTCCGGCATCAGCTTCTGAATGTCGTCGGTCATGGTGTCGACGCCGTCGAGGGTGTCGAAGATCGACCGCATCGACCAGCAGACCGGGATGTCGAAGCAGTGCGGTTCCCAGTAGAGGTAGTTGCGGATGGGCCGGAAGAAGTCGTCGAAATCGGAGATGTGGTCCCGCAATTCGGCGACGTCGGTGACCATCACATGCATCTTGCTGACCATGCTGTGCGTGGTGTCAGCCATCTCCTGGGTCAGCTTGACCATGGATTCCATGGTGTTGATGGAGACCTGCATCTCGTCAGCCATCTTCAGCATGTCCTTCATGCGGTCTTGCATGTACTTCATGTTCATCATCTGCGTGGTGCCCTGCATGCTGATCTGGAACGGGATCGAGGTGTGCTCGATCGGCGTGCCCTGCGGGCGCGTGATGGCCTGCACCCGGGAGATGCCGGGGACCTGGAAGATGCGCTTGGCGATCCTGTCGACGACGAGGAAGTCCGCGGAGTTACGCAGATCGTGGTCGCTCTCGATGAGCAGCAGCTCGGGGTTCATGCGGGCCTGGGAGAAGTGCCGGTCGGCCGCGGCGTACCCACTGTTGGCCGGCAGGTCCGACGGCAGGTACTTGCGGTCGTTGTAGTTGGTCCGGTAGCCGGGCAGGGTCAGCAGGCCGATCAGCGACAGGGCAATGGTGGCGATCAGGATCGGTCCGGGCCAGCGCACGACCGCCGCGCCGACCTTGCGCCAGCCGCGGGTACGCATGGCCCGTTTGGGCTCGAGGGTCTTGCCGAACTTCGTGACGACCGTGATCACGGCCGGTCCCATGGTCAGCGCCGCGAACACCACGGTCACCATGCCGATGGCCAGCGGGATACCGAGAGACTGGAAGTACGGCAGGTTGGTGAAGTGCAGGCAGAACGTGGCGCCCGCGATGGTCAGCCCCGAGCCGAGGATGACGTGGGCGGTGCCGTGGAACATCGTGTAGTACGCCGATTCCCGGTCCTCACCGACACTGCGGGCCTCTTGATATCGGCCGAT
>NZ_LZTB01000075.1 GCF_001665685.1 Mycobacterium sp. 852013-50091_SCH5140682 | reverse complement strand
CTGGACGGGGCCACCCGCGAGCAGACCGATGCGGATCTGGCCCGCATCGCCGTCGGTAACTCCCCGGACATCCTGCGGCGCTGCGCCGAGCGCATCACGTTTCTGCTCAATCAGGATGGGCCCGAACCGGCCGAATCGGTCCAGGAACGTCGCCGCGGCATCACCATCTCCGCGCAGGGGCGTGACGGGTTGAGCAAGATTCACGGGAATCTCGACGCTGAAACCGCCGCCACTTGGAAAGCGATCTTGGCAAAGCTGGGCGCCCCGGGCATGTGCAACCGGGCCGATGAGCATCCCTGTGTGGAGGGCACCCCCAGCGCCGAAGCCATCGCCGCCGACACCCGCACCGCCGCGCAACGCACCCACGACGCCGTCCTGGCGGTGGGCCGCGCGATGCTGGCCTCGGGAAAACTCGGCCAGCACAACGGACTGCCGGTATCGGTGATCATCTCCACCACCGTGCGCGAGCTGGAATCGGCGGCCGGGATCGCCACCACCGCCAGCGGTACCCGGTTGTCCATCCCGCAGGTGATCCGGATGGCCGCCCGCGCGCGGCATTACCTGGCGGTGTTCGCCAACCATAAAGAGGTGCCGCTGTATCTGGGGCGCAGCAAGCGCATCGCCTCGATAGGGCAACGCATCGCGCTGCACGCCCGCGATGGGGGCTGCACCAAACCGGGCTGCCCGCACCCGCCGGACCGTTGCCAAGGCCATCACGCCGCACTGGACTTCGCCAAAGGCGGGCAGACCGACGTCACCGACCTGACCCTGGCCTGCGGCCCCGACAACCGCCTGGTCAGCGACCACGGTTGGACCACCCGCATCCGCGACGACGGCCGCGTCGAATGGGTCCCCCCACCCCTACTCGACACCGGCCAAGACCGCCTCAACCACTACTGGCACCCCGACGACCTCTTCCACCCCAACACCGGAGACGCCGACCCGACCCCGGAAGACCATCGCGAGCCGGAGAGGCTGTTCTGGCCTGACGAGTCAGTGAGTGACGCAGACTCGACAAGCAATGCCGACGCCGCGAACGCCGACGACCACGCGTCGCACAGCGACCCGGCCACCGGCGAGCCCATCGGTTCAGAAACCGCCGCCGACCCGGCCTCGGAAAGCCACCACGGGCGTGAGGACCAGTTCTGGCCCGACGAGTCAGTACGTGATGCGGAAGACCACGACCCTGAGGACCAGTTCTGCCCCGACAGCGAACCAGTGAGTCATGCCAGCGAGACCGCCGACCCGACCCCGGAAGACCACCGCGACTCTGAGGACCTGAGCTGCTCGGACAGCGAGCCAGAGATCGATGTGCACGCAACACCGGAAACCGACCGGGAGCTTGAAGCCCCCGCCGACCGGCAGGACGACGCAAACCCCGCACACAGCCCCAACAACCGCGACGGACCCGACGACCCCTAGAGGCCGGGGCGGGCCGAACGCCAGGGCGGCGAAAGCATCATCGTCGCCCGAGAACGCCACCTCGGCCTGCTCGCGACCCGCGACAAACATCAACAACTCACCGGGAGCACCGGTGACGATGACCCCTGGGCCGCCTTGGCTACAAGCGGGTCGACGGCAACGCTGCGATGCTGCGGTGCACCCTGCGCCCGAAAAGCCGTGAGGGCGAAGCCGGTAGTCCGACTTCGCCCTCACGGCGGTCACGATGCGAGTATCAGGGCACGAGCACCAGTTCGCGCTCTGCCGTTGGCGAAACATCGTTGTTCACAGGCTCGGTCACGTCGACCACGGATTCGGCCACCGAGTCGATTACCTCGACGGGCTTGTCGGCGGGCTCGGAATCCTTGCCGCGGCCGCCCCACGGGAGCGCCAGCCGGACGATCTTGCGCACCACGCTGGCGAACTGCTTGTGCAGCGGGCCGGTGTTGTAGGGCAGACCGTAACGTTCGCAGATCTCACGGACCTCGACGGCGATCTCCGCGTGCCGGTGGGCCGGGATGTCCGGGAACAGGTGATGCTCGATCTGGAAGGACAGGTTGCCGCTCAGGATGTGGAACCACCGGCCACCGGTCAGGTTCGCCGAGCCGAGCAACTGCCGGAAGTACCACATGCCGCGGGACTCGTTTTCGGTCTCTTCGATGGAGAACTCCTGAGTGCCCTCGGGGAAGTGCCCGCAGAAGATGATCATGTACGACCACACGTTGCGCATCAGGTTGGCGGTCATGTTGCCGGCAAAGACGAACGGCGCGAACGGCCCGGCCAGCAGCGGGAAGGCCACGTAGTCCTTGAGCGTCTGGCGCTTGGTCTTCGCCCAGATACCGCGCAGCACATCCTTCTTGTCGGCGATGCTGATCTCGCCGGACCGGATGCGTTCGGTCTCCAGTTCGTGCAGTGCCACGCCGTACTGGAAGAACACCATCAGCAGGAAGGCGTAGACCGGGTTGCCGAGGTAGTACGGCGACCACTTCTGGTCCTCGCTCATCCGCAGGATGCCGTAGCCGATGTCGCGGTCCATGTCGACGATGTTGGTGTAGGTGTGGTGCATGTAGTTGTGCGAGTGCCGCCACTGATCGGCCGGGCACGCGGTATCCCACTCGAATGCCTTGCTGGAGATGGCCGGATCGCCCATCCAGTCGTACTGGCCGTGCATGACGTTGTGGCCGATCTCCATGTTGTCGAGGATCTTGGCGATCCCGAGCATGGTGGTGCCGGCCAGCCAGAACGGCGGGAAGATCGAGGCGAACAGCAACGCCCGGCCACCGACCTCAAGCTTGCGCTGGGTCTTGATGATGTTGCGGATGTAGGTGGCGTCGCGCTCGCCGAGGTCGGCGATGACGCGCTCGCGGATGGCGTCGAGTTCAGCACCGAACGCGTCGGCTTGCTCGGGGGTCAGGGTGTAGATCTTCTTCTCGGACATGTGAGGGTCCTTTCGGGTTGGAGAGATCTGGGGTCAGAGGTCGATGTCGACGTCGCCGACAGGTGCGGTGACGCAGATCTGGATGTCTTCGCAATCAGCGCTGGACACCGCGCCGGTAATCAGGTTGCGCACGGCACCACGGGTTTTGAACCGCGTGCAGCTGTGGCAGATGCCCATGCGGCAGCCACTTTCCGGTGTCAGGCCTGCGGCCTCGGCCTGCGCGAGCAACGGTTGACCGTCATCGGTCACGGTGATGTTGCTGTTGGTGAAGGTGACAGCACCTCCGGTCGCTTCAGCGGTGACCGTGAACGTCGGCGGCACGAAGCTTTCTGATTGCGCGTCGGGGCACAGTTCGCGCACGGCGTCGACGAGTGCTGCGGGCCCGCAGACGTAGACCGCGTCCGGAGCGGCCCCAGGGAACGCCGCGGCCAGGTGTCCGGCGTCGAAGTGCCCGGTCACCTCGCCCTGGCCGCCGCGCGTGTAGCCGTGCAGCACCCGCACACCGCGCATCGCTGCGAGCTCCGACCGGTAGCAGGCCTCATTGACGGTGCGTGCGTAATGGACGAAGGCGACCTCGCCGGTGAAGCCCTCGGCCCGCAGCGTCCTCAGCATCGACAACACCGGGGTGATGCCGCTGCCGCCGGACACGAACAGGATGCGACGCGGCCGCACGGCCGGCATCACGAAGTCACCGCCGACGGAGTCCAGCCCCAGCACCATGCCCGCGTAGGCGTGGTCGCACAGGTAGTTCGACACCAGGCCGCCGTCGTGGCGGCCGATCGTCAGCTCGATGGTGCCCGCGCCTTCGGCGCTTGCGGGCGAATAGCACCGTGTGCGGCGCCGCCCATTGATCTCGACGGACAGGTTGATGTGCTGGCCGGCCCGGAATCCGGTGAACGCGTCGTTCGGTTCCAGGGTCAGCGTGACGCTGCGCGGCGTCTGGCGCCGCACCGCGATCACCTTGGCGCGAGCGTCGCCGCGCGTCCAGGTCGGCTCCACCAGCTCGGTGTATCTGTCGACCCCATGGGGTCCGGTCAGCAGGTTCACCAGCGACGAGCTGGATACCCGCCGGCGAACTCCCGCTGTCAAAGTTTGAGTGAACATGTGTGCACAGTACCGCCGGTAACAAGGGGGCTGTCAACGGTGAAATTGCTGGTTGTGGTACGCTTCACATCAGTGAACACCCGTACGCCCAATTCACGAACACCGAGATCACGACCGCGCAGCTCAGAGTCATCGCGCTCGCGGGACCCGCTGTCTCGTGAAGAACGCAAAGAAGCGACCCGCCGCGCGATCATCGCCGCCGCGCTCACACTGCTGGAGGAACAGAGCTTCAGCTCGCTGAGCCTGCGGGAGGTGACCCGTCAGGCCGGCATCGTGCCTGCCGCGTTCTACCGCCATTTCGATTCGATGGACGCCCTCGGTCTGGTGCTCATCGACGAGTCCTTCCGGTCCTTGCGCGACATGCTGCGCGGCGCCCGCGCAGGCAAGCTCGACCCGCGTCGCGTCATCGAATCCTCGGCCGACATCCTCATCAGCAGCGTCAACGAGCGCCGCGAACACTGGCGGTTCATCTCCCGCGAACGCAACAGTGGGGTCTCGGTGCTGCGCTATGCCATCCGCACCGAGATCCGGCTGATCACCTCGGAACTGGCGATCGACCTGGCCCGCTTCCCCGGTCTGACCGAGTGGAGCAGCGAGGATCTCAACATCCTCGCCAACCTGTTCGTCAATGCGATGATCTCGATCGCCGAGGCCCTAGAAGACGCAGCGGACGCCCAAAGTGTGGATGCGATTCATCGCACCGCGATCAAGCAACTGCGCATGATCGCCGTCGGCGTGCAGGGCTGGCACAGCGAAAATTAGCGGCCGGGCGGATGCCGCGGCGTCACAGCGACGATAGCCCGGCAGCACCGATCAGCCACGCCAGACCCGCGACCAGCACCGACACACACCCGATCGTCACTGCGACACCGCCTGCGATGCGAACTCTTCGAGGTGAGCTGACGCACAACAGAATCACGGCCAGACAACCGACGGTCCCGAAGACTGACACCAGTAGTGACGTGCCCATCATCTTTTGGGCGACGACGCCGATGAGCACACCAGGTGCGATCACCCACGGGTAGATCCGCTGCGGTATGCCGAGCGGCAGCGTCACGGCATCGGACGCATCGGGCAGTTCGAGATCGGGCCGGTAATGCGCCAGCCAACGTCCGATCGGCCCAGTCGTCCACTGTTTGTCGAACTCGTAGGGATAAATCGGACCTGCCGGGCCCATGATGGCCCAGGCTTTGGTGGTAGACCACCGCGGCATCATCGCGATCTGCGTGATGCCCGTGATCTCATGCCAGGCGATCTCGGTCGCTGCGCCGTCACGCACCAATGTCATGCCCTCCGGACGCAACGTCAACTGGAGGCCTGCCCGACTACGCCGGACTCGGGTGCCGTCGACCCCGGCGAGTTCGACCGGCCGGGTGAATTCGCCTTCGCCCATCGCCGTCACCGGGGCGTCCCGCCGCCGTCGACGATGATCACCTGGCCGGTCATGTAACTGCCGGCGTCCGAACACAGCAACAAGGCTGCGCCGACCATCTCGTCGGGCGTGGCCAGCCGGTTCATCAGCGTCCCCCCGACCATGTGGTCGATGGCCTCCTGCGGATTGTTGCGGATCATGTCAGTGTCGACCGGCCCCGGCGCGATCGCGTTGACCCGGATGTTGAACGGCGTGAACTCCGCGGCCATCGACCGGGTCACCGACATCAGCGCCGCCTTACCGGATGCGTAGATGGACAGTGCGGGTGCGAAGTTGAACGCGCCGACCGAGACCATGTTGAGCACTGCGGCGTGCGGACTCTCCTTGAGATACGGCAGTGCGTGCTGCACCAGGAACACCGGACCACGCAAGTTGACCTCGTAGGACTTGGCCCACGCCTCGGGCGTCATCGACCCGAGCGGTTGCGCCAATGCGTTGGCAGCATTGTTGACCACCACGTCGACCCCGCCGAACTCGGCCACGGTGCGGTCCACCAGCGCGCCGAGGTCGTCGATGTTGCCGCTGTGGGTGGGCACACCGATGGCCTCACCGCCCAACTCGCGCAGGTGCGCGGCGGCGGCCTCGCATGCGTCGGCCTTCCGGCTGGCCACCGCGACTTTCGCGCCCGCGAGCACGAACCCCTCGGCCAAGGCCAATCCGATGCCGCGGGTTCCGCCGGTCACGATGACGCTGCGGTCGGTCATGTCGAACAGCTGGTCAAATTTCTGACGGTCCACCCCGTCAGTAGAACACGTGCCAGTTCGACGCTGGACGTATCTGCTGTCGCTGGTCGGGAGGTCGCAGTGCCGGTAAGCACCGTCGCACCGCCTACCACGGGAAACTGCTTACCGGCCTTGATAATTGGCAGCGAACAAGCAGTTCACCCCCGATGTGGCGTTCGGTACGGTGGGGGTTGTAACGAACGGTGCTGTGCCGTCGATTCATGTATCGGCGGTCGAGCCGCGGGGACTGTGCCAGTCTCGCCATTGGTCGCTCGATCCGTTCGGCATGTGCGGCGGGGATCTGGCCGGCACTACACCAGCAGCGTTGCTGATGGGGACACTGAACGTCGATCTGTGGGGGAACGATCATGGACGCCGGCGCACGCGCGTGGCATCTGCGCGGGGCATGGGTGCTGCGGCTCCTGGTGGCGGTACTCGTACTGGGTGCCGGCGTCGCCTTCCCGGTACCCGCGCACGCGATCGACAGCTGGCAGCACCGGCAACCGCCGCTGTCCACCCCGTGGACGCAGCTGGTCGATCTCGCACACGCGTTGCCGGAATACCCGCGCCCCCAGATGGCCCGCACGCACTGGCGGAACCTCAACGGCGGTTGGGACTACACCGGTTGGTCGGCGCCAAATCCTCCGGGGCCCAACGACTATCACGAGCGCATCCTGGTGCCCTATCCGACAGAGTCCGCGCTGTCCGGCATCCAGCGTCACGACGATCAGATGTGGTACCACAAGACGCTGAAGGTTCCGCGTACCTGGTGGGGCCAACGGGTGTTGTTGCACTTCGGTGCCGTCGACCAGGTTGCCACCGTCTGGGTCAACAACCGTCAGGTCGGCTACCACGAGGGCGGCTACACCAGTTTCACCGTGGATATCACCGACGCCCTGCAATGGCCTGGCCCGCAGAGCCTGGCCGTGCGGGTCGAGGACCACAACGAGAACAGCCCGTACGCCGTCGGCAAGCAACGCAACCAGCCGCACGGGCTCACCTACACCGGCGCATCGGGTATCTGGCAGACCGTGTGGATGGAGCCGGTGCGGGCGACGCACGTCAGCAAGCTGGACATCACGCCGGACCTCAGCAGTTTCGCCGTCACACCCGCGATCACCGGTCCCGATCCCGGGCACGTCGTCGTGTCTGTCGCCGCGCGTGACGGCCGCGAGGTGGCCCGCGCATCCGGCAAGCCCGGCGACACAATTCGGGTCCCGGTGCCAGCCCCACACCTTTGGACGCCCGACGATCCCTACCTGTACGGCATCAAGGTCTGGCTGATCAACCGGTCCGGGAAGATGGTCGACGAGGTTTCCAGCTACGGCGGGCTGCGCACCATCGGCCTCGTCAGGGACGCGCAGGGCCGTCCGCGCATCGCGCTGAACAACCAGATCGCCTTCCTGCAAGGCGTTCTGGATCAGGGTTACTGGCCCGACGGTATCTACACCGCACCCACCGACGACGCACTGAAATCGGACCTCGAGCAGGTAAAGAAGCTGGGGCTCAACACCGTTCGCAAACACGCCAAGGTGGAGCCGGCCCGCTGGTACTACTGGGCCGACAAACTGGGCTTGATGGTGCTGCAGGACATGCCATCTCTTGGCGTGCCGATCGGCGGCCCATGGGGCCCTGACCCCGACCCGCCTCCCGACGCGAAAGGGCAGTTCGAGAAGGAGCTGTCGCAGATCGTCGATCAGCTGCACAACGTCACCTCGATCGTCGGATGGGTGCCGTTCAACGAGGGCTGGGGCGAATACGACACCGCGCGAATCGCCAATCAGGTCAAGGCCCAAGACCCGACGAGGCTGGTGGACGCCGAGAGCGGGGTCAACTGCTGCAAGTCGCGCCCCGACAGCGGCGCCGGTGACATCTACGACGACCACACTTACGTCGGCCCGGGCGGCACCGCCGTACATGACGGGCGGGCGGCCATGATCGGCGAGTACGGCGGCATCGGGCTGGTGCTGCCGGACAATCGGTGGCCGGGTCCGCCGGAGGCCTACGAGATGACCGGCGACCAAGCACAATTGACCAAGCGGTATCTCGACATCGGCCGCGATCTGGAACGGCAGGTCCGTGTCGGTGGCCTATCTGGCGCGATCTACACGCAGACAACCGATGTCGAGAATGAGGTGAACGGCTACCTCAGCTACGACCGCAGGCTGGTCAAGGTCGACGTTGCCGCCGTCGCCGCTCAGAATCGTGCGGTGATCGCTGCGGGTGGCACCGAGCCGGCGCCCGGCCGCAGCTGAGCCGTCACAAGGTGCGGCGGCTGACGAACTCGCGCGTCCGGCCGGTCACCGGATCCTCGAATTCCAGACGCTGCGCCAGCAGCTGCAGAGGCGCGCTGAAGTCGTCAGGCGCCACGTCGATCACGTTGGGGTACAACGGATCACCGAGGATCGGCACACCCAGGGACGTCATGTGCACGCGCAGCTGGTGGGTGCGCCCGGTATGTGGGGTCAGTCGGTAGAGGCCGTCACCGAGTGCCTCGACGAGCGTCTCGGCGTTGGGCTCGCCGGGTTCCTCGAAAGCCTGTAAACGCCCGCGCTCCTTGATGATCCGACTGCGCAGCACAGTGGGCAGCGCGGTGTTGGGTGTCCCGGGCGCCCGCGCCACGTAGGTCTTGCGCACCGCGCCGCGGGCGAACAGCGTCTGGTATCGGCCACGCAACTCACGACGTGTGGTGAGCAGCAGCACCCCGGCGGTGAGGCGGTCCAGCCGGTGCGCGGGGCTCAGCTCCAGCAGGTTCAACTCCCGGCGCAGCCGCACGAGCGCGGTCTGCGCGACGTGTCCACCACGAGGCATGGTGGCCAGGAAGTGCGGCTTGTCGACGACGACGATGTCGTCGTCGCGGTACAGGATGGGGATGTCGAACGGCACGGTTATCTCGTCAGGCAGGTCGCGGTAGAAGAACACATGCGCGCCTGCCCGCAGCGTCGTCGCCGCATCGACGATCGAACCGTCCGCGCACACCACTTCTCCGGCAAGCACTTTCGCGCCGATCCCGAACCGCGTCTGCAACTCGTCGAACACGTTGCCGCCCCACAACCGCAACCGCGCCGGGCCCAGCCCGTCGCGCACCGGCAGCGGGGCGGGCCTTCTCAATTGAGCGGCACGGGCTCGAGAATCTCGGCGCGCGCCTCGGGTGCGGCCTGGCGCAGCGCATCGGCGGACTCGTCGTCGGGCTGCGTCTGCGACAACACCTCGGCCTCAACCCGCGCGAGATACGTGGCGACCTCGCGGTCGATATCCTCGGTGCTCCAACCCAATATCGGCGCAACGACTTCGGCGACCTCGCGAGCACAGTCGACACCGCGGTGCGGGTATTCGATCGAGACCCGCATGCGCCGGGCCAGGATGTCCTCCAGGTGCAGAGCGCCCTCGGCGGCCGCCGCGTACCAGGCTTCCACCTTCAGATACACCGGCGCCGCGGAGATCGGCTCGAGGAGGTGGGGCCGTCCCTCTGCCATCTTGAGCACCTCACCGATCAGCGAGCCGTACCGGTCGAGCAGATGCCGCACCCGGTACGGATGCAGACCGTAATGCGCGCCGACATGCTCGGTCTGGTTGATGAGCGCGAAATAACCGTCGGCGCCCATCAGCGGCACCTTCTCGGTGATCGACGTCGCCACCCGGGTCGGGACGAACTCGGCCGCCGCATCGATGGCGTCCTCCCCCATCACCCGATAGGTGGTGTACTTGCCGCCGGCGATCGCCACCAGCCCGGGGGCCGGCACCGCGACGGCATGCTCACGTGACAGCTTGGAAGTCTCCTCGCTCTCACCGGCCAGCAGCGGACGCAGCCCGGCGTACACGCCGTCGATGTCGTCGTGGGTCAGCGGGGTGGCCAGCACCGTGTTGACGTGGCCGAGGAGGTAGTCGATATCGGCCTTGGTGGCCGCCGGATGGGCCAGGTCGAGGTTCCAATCGGTGTCGGTGGTCCCGATGATCCAGTGCGTGCCCCACGGGATGACGAACAGCACCGACTTCTCGGTGCGCAGGATGATCGCGACCTCGCTGACGATGCGGTCCCGCGGCACCACGATGTGCACGCCCTTGGACGCGCGCACCCGAAACCGGCCGCGCTGCTTGGAGAGGGCCTGGATCTCATCGGTCCATACGCCGGTTGCGTTGACCACGACGTGGCCACGGACCTCGGTGACGGCTCCGTTCTCCGAATCACGCACCACCACACCGGTGACCCGGTCGCCCTCGCGGAGCAGGGCGACCACCTGGGTCGAGGTCCGAACCACCGCGCCGTAATGCGCCGCGGTCCGGGCCACCGTCATGGTGTGCCTGGCGTCGTCGACGACGGTGTCGTAGTACCGGATCCCGCCGATCAGTGAGCTGCGTTTGAGGCCGGGCGCCAGCCGCAGCGCCCCCGCTTTGAACAGATGCTTTTGTGCCGGAACGGATTTCGCGCCACCGAGCTGGTCGTACAGGAATATCCCGGCTGCCACGTACGGACGCTCCCACCACCGGTTGGTGAGCGGGAACAGAAACGGCAGCGGTTTGACCAGGTGCGGCGCCAGGGTCGTCAGGCTCAACTCGCGCTCGTGGAGGGCTTCGCGCACCAGGCCGAACTCCAGTTGCTCCAGGTAGCGCAGGCCGCCGTGGAACATCTTCGAGCTGCGACTGGACGTGCCCGATGCGAAATCCCGGGCTTCGACCAAAGCAACCTTGAGCCCTCGGGTGGCCGCATCCAAGGCCGCACCGGCGCCGACAACGCCGCCGCCGATGACGACGACATCGAACTGCTCGTCGCTCAGTTGCTGCCAAGCTTGCGCACGTTGTTCAGGTCCGAGGAGGGTTTGCCCGTCGCCCGGTGCAGAGATCGGGTCAGTCACGGTCCCCAGGCTACGTGGGCTCGAAACGATGTGCGCGGTTCCGCGGCGGCGGGGTGACGCGCGTCGCCTCCGGACTAATCCAGATCGTCGTGCTTCATCAGCTGACGGGCCGCCTCGGTGATCGAGCCGGACAGCGACGGATACACCGAGAAAGTCTGGGCCAGTTCGGCGACCGGGATGCCGTTCTGCACGGCCAGCGCTATCGGCAGGATCAGTTCCGACGCGATCGGGGCGACCACCACGCCGCCGATCACCACACCGGTGGCAGGGCGGCAGAAGATCTTGACGAAGCCGTGCTGCAGGCTCGACATCTTGGCCCGAGCATTCGTGTTCAACGGCAGGGTCAGAGTGCGGGCAGGCACTGAACCGTCGTCGATCTTGGCCTGGGGCACTCCCACCGCCGCGATCTCCGGCCGGGTGAACACCGCGGCCGCCACCGTGCGCAGCCGGATCGGGGCAACCGCCTCGCCGAGCGCGTGGTACATCGCGATGCGGCCCTGCATGGCCGCCACCGAAGCCAGTGGCAGCAGGCCGGTGCAGTCCCCCGCCGCGTAGATACCGGGCACCGTGGTGCGCGACACCCGGTCGACGGTGAGGTAGTTGCCCGGCCCGAGTTCGACGCCGACCCGTTCCAGACCCAGGCCGCCGGTGTTGGGCACCGAGCCGACGGTCATCAGCGCGTGGCTGCCCTCGACAGCACGTCCGTCGGCCATCGCCACCCGTACGCCCGTGTCGGTGCGGGTGACCGAATCGGCGCGCGCGTTCTTGATCAACGTGACGCCGCGCTCGGAGAACACGTCTTCCAGCACGGCCGCGGCATCGGAGTCCTCGTGCGGCAGGATCTGATCGCGGCTGGCCACCACGGTCACCGTGACACCGAGCTCGGTGTAGGCGTTCACGAACTCGGCGCCGGTCACACCGGAACCGACCACGATGAGGTGCTCGGGCAGGGTGTCCAGGTCGTAGAGCTGGCGCCAGTTCAGGATGCGCTCACCGTCCGGTGCCGCATTGGGCAGCACACGCGGGCTCGCACCCGTGGCGATCAGCACGACGTCAGCGGTCAACTGGCTCACGCGTCCGTCGGAGCCGGTGACCTTGACGCGGTGCTGCGCCATGCCGGGGCGGTCGTCGATCAACTCGCCGCGACCCTCGATCAGGTCGATGCCCTCGCTGCGCAGCCGCTCGGCGATGTCGGCGGACTGGGCCGTCGCCAGCCTCTTGACCCGCTCGTTGATCTGGGTCAACGAGATCTTGGCGTCGTCCAGATCCAGCGAATAGCCCAGGTTGGGCGCCCGACGCAGCTCGGTGCGCACACCCGTTGACGCGATGAACGTCTTCGACGGCACACAGTCCCACAGCACGCAGGCGCCACCGATGCCGTCGCAGTCGACGACGGTGACATGAGCGACCTTGGGGCCGCGGGCAGCGGCGACCAGCGCCGCCTCATAGCCGGCGGGGCCACCGCCGATGATCACGATGCGCGTTGCCACCGCACTAACCTAACGAACTTCGCCCATTAAGCTGTCTTACCGTGCCGCTTTACGCCGCCTACGGGTCGAACATGCATCCAGAGCAGATGCTCGAGCGGGCTCCGCACTCCCCGATGGCGGGAACAGGCTGGTTGCACGGCTGGCGGCTGACCTTCGGCGGGGAAGACATCGGCTGGGAGGGGGCGCTGGCGACCGTCGTCGAAGATCCGCTCTCGAAGGTGTTCGTGGTGCTCTACGACATGACCCCGGCCGACGAGCACTCGCTGGACCGCTGGGAGGGCTCCGAGCTCGGCTTCCACAAGAAGATCCGGTGCCGGGTCGACCGACTGTCTTCGGACACCACCACCGACCCGGTACTCGCCTGGCTGTACGTGGTCGACGCCTGGGAGGGCGGACTGCCGTCCGCCCGCTACCTCGGGGTGATGGCCGATGCCGCCGAGATCGCCGGGGCTCCGCCGGAGTATGTGCACGACCTGCGAACCCGGCCTGCCCGCAACATCGGCCCGTAGGTCTGGCGCCTTGCGGCTTGGGCCTAGCACCTTGCACCGCGAGCGTGCGCGTCTGCCGGGCAACTCGCCGTATGTCGTCGGCACTCTGCGCACCCTCACGCTGCGCAAGCGCGACGCAGTCGCCCATTGATCCGCGCAACCATCTCCCCCGGCCGCTCATTGCCAGCGCCCGCGGCCGCCGCAATGCCCGCGCCACCTCGACGGCGGTCCACGCCGGGGCGGTGGCGTATCTGCCGTCGACCAACGTCAGTGGCGCGTCGTCGCGACGGTGCACGACCAATCCGTCCGTCGACCGCATTTGACCGCCCGGCGGGTTGAGGACATGCAGGTCCGGTGGGTCTTCTGTGTCGAATCCGTGCATCGCTGCCGCAGTGCCGAGACAGACGGCGACTTTTCGGCCACACGACAGGTCCAGCCCGCGGAGCCGCAGATCGTCAGTCGGCTCGCCCAGGCAGTAGACGCCCTGCCATATCCGTTCCAGCACACCGGTATCCACCGCTTTGTCGAACGCATGACGGGTGATCATGCCGAGGATCTGGGCACTGGTGGCGACACCGCGTTGAGTCGTGAACAGCTCTGCGAGTTGTGAGTCCATGTCGACGAGCGTCGACACCGAAACCGCTTTTCGGAAGGTGGTGGTGCCCAAATTGTGGATAAGCGACGGGTTGTGGATAACTTCGCCACGTTCGGGCGCCCGCGAAAGTGCGTGAAATACCTACGCCGGACGGCGTGTTGGGCAACAGACACGCACGTTCGCGGTGCGGGGTGCGGCGCGAGGTCGACGCGGCACCGTGAGGTCAACGCGTCAGCAGCGCTGTCCGCTCCGCCTGCAGCTGGGCCAACTCGTCCGCGCGCTCTTGCTGACGCGCATCGAGCCGAGCCAGCACGGCCTCGACCCCTTCGATCGCCTGGCCGACTTTCTGCTGGGCTTCGATGATCTGATCACGCACCATGAGATCGGTGAAGAAGTTGTCGAACCAGACGTCGAGAGTCCTTGTGAATGAACTTATTTCGAGGCTCTGGACGCCCTGCATGTGAACGTCGGCCAGTTCGGTGGTGAACGTCCGCAGCTCCTGGTCGGCTGACCGCAGGCAATACACCACATCGTCGAGCCTGTTGTTCTTGATCATGCTCGCGATCATCCCGCCGTCGAACCACGTGTCGTAGGCGGACCAGGACCGTGCACTGTCGATCCGTTCGGCCGCCGTGCGCAGATCGGCCGTCGCTCGCTTTCCTGCGGCCCTGGCCTCACCGATCTCGGCGAGTTCGGCCGTCAAATGCCCTCGCCTCTCGGCGATTTCGGCCAACCGCCTCGCGGCCGGAGCGCCGGTCTGCCGCAACCACTGTTCCTTGGCGGTCAATGCCTTGGCGTGCCGCGCCGTCACGTCGCCCATCTCGTCGAGCCGACGCTGGAGATCGTCGACATTGCGTTGATCGGCGAGCGCGCGGGCTTCGCGGACCCGGTATTCGTATTGCGCCGCTTCTTGTTCGGCCGTTTCCCGGGCCAAGTCGTCGGCGTGGGAACCCTTGAGCCGCGACAGGATGCCCGTCAGGGAAAGGGTTTCCAATTTGCGGACGTCCTTCGCCTCCTCCGCAATGTGTTGCTTGGCCGCCTCGGCCGCAGTTGCGGAACCTTCGGCTTTGCTGCGTGCAGTCAACAACCGCTGCTGCAACGAGGTGGTTTCACGCAATGCTGCGGTCGCCGCGGCCAGTTCATCGTCGGGTGTATCGGTCACATCAGCAGCCTAAGAGCGCTCACGACACCGCGAGCGCGGCAAAAATGCTGACGCCATACGGCGTGTTGGGCGGCAGACACGCACGTTCGCGGTGCAGGGCGAGCAACCCCCAACCCGCAACCCCGCAACCCCGCAACCAGAGCTACCCGCCGGAGGCGCTGGAACCCTCGGTGTTGAGCAGCAGGACCGTGGAATCGGGGCCGAGGCCAAGATGCGTGCGGACGGGATCGGCTGCCAGGATGCGTAGCCCGGCCAGGCCGGCCGCACCGCACGGGCCGGCGTCGACACCGAGGGGCGCCAGGTCGGCGATGGCTTCGGCAGCCGCCTCGTCGTCGACCACCACCGCTCCCGCCAGTCCCTTATGCAGGTCGGGCCAGGCGAGGTAGGACGGGGTGCCGCAGTTGAGCCCGGCCATGCTGGTCTGGCCGGTCGGCACTGTGGTGAGGGTGCCCGCGGACAGGCTGGCCCGCACGCAGTCGGCGACGTCGGGCTCGACCGCGATGATGCGGCAATCGGGGTGGGACTGACCGAAAATCACCGCGGCGTGGGCCAGTGAGCCGACACCGGCCGGCACGACGATGAGGTCGAAGCCGGCGGAGAGCGCCGCGGCCTGTTCGGCGGCCTCGTCGAACAGCGTCGCGTACCCGTCGACGATCCACTGCGGGACCTCTTCATAACCGGGCCACGAAGTGTCTTGTATCAGAAGCGAATCCGGGTCGGTGTCGGCGAGCGTGGCGGCATGATCGACCGCGCGGTCGTACGGCATGTCGAGGACGCGGACGTCGGCGCCCTCGGCGCGAATCAAGTCGATGGCTCGTGCGGACACCCCCTCGGGGACGACGATGGTCGCGGGCAGTTTCATCAGTGCGGCCATGCGAGCCACCGCTCGGCCGTGGTTGCCGTCGGTGGCGGTGACGAGCCGGGGGCGAGACTGCGCCGACGAGCGCAGGGCGCGGTGCACGGCCCACGAGGCGCCCAGCATCTTGAATGCGGGCAGGCCGAGTCGTAGCGACTCGTCCTTGACGAGCACTGTGCCCAACCCCAGCGTGTCGGCGACCGTCGGCAACGCGACCAACGGCGTCACGGCGTATTCGGGCAGGGTTTCGTGAAACCGCCTGATCTCGTCGGTCTGTCGCGGCGCGGCAGCACCTCCTGGGGCCCACTCGGGGTTGAGCACGAACGGTTCGGTCGTCAGCACGGCACACCTCCTGACTCGGAACAGTAGGCACTGAGACGGCCGGACAACATCACCGATTGCTGCCGTCAACCCGGCAGCATTACTGATGTTTCCCTACACTCGGGTGATGTTGGATGTCCGTCGTCTGCGATTTCTGGTGGAACTGAGCCATCGCGGCACGATCGCGTCGGTGGCCGAGGCCCTGCACATGAGCCCTTCGGGCATCTCCCAGCAATTGGCGCTGCTCGAACGGGAGGCCGGCGCCCCGCTGCTCGAACGCGTCGGCCGCGGCGTCCGGCTCACCGAGGCCGGACAGCGCCTGGCCGATCGGGGCTCCGACATTCTCGCCGCACTCGAACTGGCCCAGGCCGAACTGCGTTCCGGAGAGGAACCACCGACCGGGACATGCCGGGTGGCCGCGTTCGGCAGCGCCGCCCGCGCGCTGGTTCCCGCGCTGCTGGACTGCCAGCACCGACACCAGGGACTGCGGGTCGAGCTCGTCGAGTCCGAGCCGGAGGTGGCCGTTCCCGCGCTGCTCAGCGGCGAATTCGACCTGGTGGTCAGCGAGGAGTACCCCGGCGCCGCGCCTGCCCTGCCCGGGTATGTGCACCGCGAGGTGCTGGCCGACGACCCGTTGGAGGCCGTGGTCGCGGCATCGGCGTTGAAGGGCCGCGACTTCATGCAGACCGGCGGGGCACTGCCCTGGGCGCTGGAACCGGTCGGCGCCGCCTCGCGCACCTGGGCGGTGCAGCACTGCCTTGGCCTCGGCTTCACCCCGACCGTGCAATACGAGTCCTATGACCTCGAACTGCTCTTGCTGATCGTCCGCCAGGGCGCGGCGGCCAGCGTGCTGCCGCGGCTGGTGCTGCCCCCGCAGCGCGAGACCGCGCCGCTGGTCCGGGTGCCGACGGGGTGGTCGCGCACGCTGGTGGCGCTGAGCCGCCACGCCCGCACCGGCGATCCGTCGGTGCGGGCCGTTCGGCGGTCGCTGCACGGGAGATTCCAAGAATCGGCAGTTTCACTGACTGATGAGCGTCAGTGACCGGCGCTGTTCGCGCGTCATTCCGCCAGGGATACTCGGAGCACGACGACCCGAAGGAGGGCAGGAGGACCATGGCGCCACGCGTAGCTTTGACCACCGACATCGGCGAGGGACTGGGCCGCTGGAGCCTGGGTGACGACGACGCCCTGCTCGAGATCGTCACCAGTGCCAACATCGCCTGCGGCTTCCACGGCGGAGACCCCGGCATCATGCGCCGCACATGCGCGATCTCGGTGAAGAACAATGTGGCGATCGGCGCCCAGGTGAGCTACCGCGACTTGCACGGCTTCGGTCGACGCTATATCGCGATCCCCGGCTCCGAATTGCGAGACGATCTGCTCTACCAGATGGGGGCGCTGGAGGTCTTCGCGCGCTTGGCCGGCGGCAAGGTCGATTTCGTACGGGCGCACGGCGCACTGTGGAACGTCGCCACGAAGGACACCGAGCACGCCCAGGCCCTCGTCGACGCAACCGACGAATTCGGCGGCGACATCCCGCTTCTCGCGGCCGTCGGCACCGAGGTGTGGCGACTCGGCAAGGAGGCCGGGCTGCGCATGATCGCCGAGGCGTTCGTCGACCGCGCCTACACCCCCGAAGGGCTGTTGCAGTCCCGCAGTGAGCCAAACGCCCTGCTGACCGACGCCGACGCGGCCGCGGCGCGGGCCGTGCAGATGGTCACCGAAGGTCACCTCACCGCCAACGACGGCAGCGAGGTCGACGTCACCGCCGAAGCACTCCTCGTGCACTGCGATACGCCCGGCGCCGTCGACATCGCACGCAAGACCCGTGCTGCGCTCGAGGCTGCGGGGGTCGAACTCTTCCCCATTCGGTGACGGTCGATCCGGTGCCCGTGAGGGCCTGCGGCGAGAACGCGTGGCTGCTCGACGTCGGCGACAACCGATCGGTGCACCGCTGGGCGGCGGCCGTCCGGCAAGCCGACCTGCCCGGCGTGCAGGAGGTGGTTCCGGGCCTGACGACCCTGTTGGTCACCGTGGATCCGGAGGTGACGAGCGCAGCGCCGCTGCGCAGTGCTCTAGAGAGGCTCGCGCCGGACACCGATGGCGTCCTTGACGAGGAGCACCACATCATCGATGTGCGTTACGACGGTGCGGATCTCGCCGATGTGGCGCGGCTGACCGGGTTGACGGTGACCGAGGTGGTGGCCGCCCACACCGGCACGCCGTGGCGGGTCGCGTTCTGCGGATTCGCTCCCGGCTTCTCGTACCTGACCGGTGGTGACCCCCGGTTGCAGGTACCGCGGCGCGACGAATCCCGCATCCGGGTGCCTGCCGGCGCGGTCGCCATCGCGGGCCAGTTCTCGTCGGTCTACCCGCGCGTCTCCCCCGGCGGTTGGCAACTGTTGGGTCACACCGATGCGGTGTTATGGGATTCCTCGGCCGATCCGCCTGCGGTGTTGCGCCCGGGTGCGGTCGTGCAATTCCGTGACGTGGGCCGATGAAGCACCTCACCGTCGAGTCGGTCGGAGTGCTTGCGCTGCTGCAGGATCGCGGCAGGCGCGGGTTGGGTCACCTCGGCGTCGGGCAGTCCGGCGCGGCCGACCGGGCGTCCTACGACCTGGCGAACCGTCTCGTCGGCAATCGATCCGGTGCGCCGTGCATCGAAGTCACGTTGGGCCGCATGGCATTCAGCGTCGACGCTCCCGCGCTGATCGCTGTGACGGGTGCGTCGGTGCCCGTGTCCTGCCGCGGCCGCTCGCCGGGCCTCAACACCGCGTTTCCGGTGGGCGCCGGAGACCGCATCACGCTCGGCGTGCCCACTGCCGGACTCCGCAGCTACGTCGCGGTGCGAGGCGGTGTGCTCGGCGAGTGCGTACTCGGGTCGATGTCATGGGACACCATGGCGCAGCTGGGCACCCCGCCGCTGCGAGCGGGGGACGTGCTGGGCGTCGGCGGGCTCAAAACAGACTGGCCTGCAACGGATTTCGCGCCGATGGCCGAACCGCGGCACAGCACCATGACCTTACCGCTGACGCTGGGCCCGCGCGATGACTGGTTCACCGACGAGGCACTGGACCGGCTGAGCCGCCACGAGTTCACCGTCACCGCCGACGCGGACCGCGTCGGCATCCGCCTGGACGGGCCGGAGCTCCCCCGCAGGCGCAGCGGGGAGCTCGCCAGCGAGGGCGTGGTGCTGGGCGCGCTGCAAGTGCCGACGAGGGGACGTCCGACGCTGTTCCTGGCCGACCGGCCGGTGACCGGCGGTTATCCCGTCATCGGCGTCGTACCCGGGGCGGCGGTAAACGCGGCCGCCCAGGCTGTGCCGGGCACCCGCATCCGCTTCGCGGTCCGCCGCCCGGAGCTGAATGGCAAGCAGTGACAAACAGCAGCCGGTGAGTTGGCTAGCGCTGCCATAGAAGGGCGCGGCGGCGTGGCATAACGTGACGCCTCACCAGGCCTCAGACGTAACAGCTGCGACGTAACAGAGAGGACGGCCGCCATGCCCGCAACTTTCGGGTTAGCCGTGGAGAATTTCACCTCAGCTCAGAAGACACCTCGGATCGACGAGTTGCTCAGCACCGCCCGTCGCGCCGAAGAGCTCGGCTTCTCCTCGTTGTGGGCGTGGGATCACCTGTTCCTCGGCAGTCGGCAGCCCTTCCCCCAGCTGGAAGTGCTCACCACGCTCGCGGTGCTGGCCAGCCACACCAGCACCATCGAACTCGGGACCGGGGTGCTGGTTCTGCCGATCCGTGACCCCGCGCTGCTGGCCAAGACCGCCGCGACCATTCAGTCGATCTCGAACGGGCGGCTGCGCCTCGGAGTGGCGGCAGGCTGGTACGAACGCGAATTCGACGCCACAGGAACACCATTCAACGGGCGCGGACGCATCTTCGAGCGTAACCTCGACATCTGCATGAACCTCTGGACTCAGGACGACGTGACCGGCACCTGGGACGATCTGTCGTTTCGGCGCGTCAAGATGCTCCCCCTACCGCAGCCGCGGCCGCAGGTTCTCATCGGCGGATACGTCGACCGGGTACTCAAACGCGTTGCGACCCTTGGCGATGGCTGGCTGACCTACTTCTACACCGCGGAAGCCTTTACCGAATCCTGGTCGAAGATACGGAGATTCGCCGAAGAGGCCGGCCGCGACCCCGATCAGCTGCACTCGCTGAACCAGCTGCCGATCTGCATCGGCTCGTCGCGGGAGCAGGCGCAGGCGCTGACCGGTCCATGGCTGGCGTCCTACTTCGACACACCGGAGTGGAGCAACGCCACCCCGGAAAGCGCCATCTGCGGAACCCCCGAGGACTGTGCCGAGCAGATCGCCGCCCACCTTGACGCCGGTGTGCAGGAGATCTGCCTGGTCCCCCACGCCTACGACCCCGAGCAGGTGGAACGCTTCGCCGCGGAGGTCCGCCCATTGCTGGGCAGCTTGGTGGGCGTGGCATGAGCGGCCGGCTGATGACCCCTGACGCCGCCGCGGCGCGTCGGGAACTCGAAGGGCACGACCGCAACAGCGATGACAAGCTCACCACGGCAGCCGAAGCCGTACGGCGGCTGGTCGGAAACGATGCCGTGATCGGGGTGGGCGGCACCAACCACGCCCGCACCCCCATGGCTCTGCTGATCGAGATCCTGCGCCAGGGCCGCACCGGGCTGACGATGACTCGGCCCCTGTCGTGTTTCGAAGCGGAACTCATGCTGGCCACCGGGACCGCCGAGCGCATCATGACCAGTTGGGTCGGCATCGGGCACGGCTGGGGTCTCGCCCCGGTGGTGCGGAAACTGGTCGAGGACGGCCTGCCGGTCTTCGAAGAGTGGAGCCACCTCGGAATCGGCTTGCGCTACAAGGCCGGAGCCATGGGCGTGCCCTACGTTCCCACGCTGAGCATGCTCGGCTCCGACATCGACGCACAGTTGGGATTGGCGAAGGTGACCTGTCCCTACACGGGTCAGCTGCTCAACGCCGTCCCCAGCCTCAACCCCGACGTGGCGCTGCTTCACGTGCAACGTGCCGATCCCCTCGGCAACGCCCAGATCGACGGCTACCAACTGATGGACGCCGATCTGGCGCTGGCCGCCTGCCGCGTCATCGTCACCGCCGAGGAGATCGTGACCACCGACCAACTCCGGCTGGACCCGGGACGGACGGTGATCCCGGGATTCGCGGTCGACGCGGTCGTGCACCAGCCGATGGGCGCCTACCCACACGAGTGCTACGGGCACTACGAAGCCGACCTCGATGAGTTCACCGCGTACATGCAGGCCGTGAAGAGCGAAGGCGTCGAGGGCGCCCGGTCGTACGTCGCAGCACTCACCGCCCACCCCGACCACGACGCCTATCTGGCTTCGATCGATCCCACCCGGCTGGCAGCCGTACGTCGCACCGCGCAGGAGATGCTCCCCCGATGACCGAGTCCATGACGCGAGAGCGTGGCGTCCAGCACCCTGGCAATTCTGCTCCTCACGTGCGCGACGCCAAGCCCGACGAGATCATGACCATCGCCGCCAGTCGGCTCCTCGAGGACGGCAAGGTGCTGTTCGCAGGGATCGGCCAGCCGCTGGTGGCCGCTGCGATCGCCAAGCGTCGGCAAGCCCCGTCGCTGACGGTGCTCCTGGAAGGCGGCATGATCGGCATCGAACTGCTGCCCGGTGAACTGCCTGCGTCGACCAATGAGGTACGCGCCGCGGTCGGTGCTCAAATGCTCACCACCGCAACCGATATCTTTCTGATGGCCCAGCGCGGGTTTTTCGACTACGGCGTCATCGGCGTCGCCCAGGTGGACCAGTACGGCAACGTCAACACCAGCGTGGTGGGTGACCCCGCGAAACCGTCGGTGCGGCTGCCCGGCCCCGGCGGCGCCAACGACATCGCCTCTATGTGTAACCAGGTGGTGGTGGTGACACAGCACGAGCCGCGACGGTTCGTCGAGCGTGTCGACTTCGTCACGAGCCCAGGGTTTTTGACCGGAGGAACGAGCCGGCGCGACAGCGGGTTGCTGTTCGGCGGACCCCGATGGGTCGTCACCGATCTGGCCTTGCTCGACTTTCACCCGGAATCCCACCGGATGCGGGTGCGCGCACTGCAGGCCGGCGTTACCCTCGACCAGGTAAGGGCCGCAACCGCATTCGAGTTGCTTGTGCACGATGAGATCGAAGTGCTACCACCGGTGGACGCCGCAGAGCTCGCCCTGCTGCGCCGTCTTGTCGGCGGCGAGGAGGAGATGGCATGACGGTGCAGGAGACCGTGCCGACGCCCGTGGGACCCACCCCGGCGACGTCCTTCGAATACCAGCGCGCCGAAACATGGTCCGACGCAGTCGAACTCCTCGAATTGTGGGACGGCGAAGCCAAGATACTCGCCGGCGGGCAAAGCCTGATCCCCATGCTGAACCTGCGCCTGGCCGCTCCGGCCGCCCTGATCGACATCAACCCCATCCCCGCCGCGGCTCCTCGTGTGGAGAGCGGGCACATCGTCGTCGACGCCAACACGCGCCACCGGACGCTGACCACGTCCGAGGTGATACGCACCCACGCACCGCTGTTGGCGCACGCCGTCCAGTTCGTCGGGAACGTGCGGGTGCGTAACCGCGGCACGTTCGGAGGGACCCTCGCCCACGCCGACCCGACCGGCGAGATCGCTGCCGTCACCATGGCGATGGGCGGCGAGATCATCGTGCAGGGCCCGGCCGGAACTCGCACCGTCCCCGCCGAGGACTTCTTCATCACGTACCTCACGACGGCCATGGAACCCAACGAAGTCGTCATCGGTGGCCGCATTCCGGTCGGGGGCGGTGGTCGTTGGGCCTTCCACGAAGTCGTCCGTCGCTACTCGGATTTCGCGACAGTCAGCGTCACCGTCATGGCGCGGGCAGCCGACGATGTCCGCGTCGTGCTCGGCGGTGTTGCCGTCCGCCCGGTGCTCGTCGATCAGGATCTGCTGGCGCCCGCGCTGTCCGACCCGGGTAACCCGGACCGGATCCGCGAGAGCGCGCAGGCGATCGCCGCGTCGCTCGACCCGGACACCGATCTGCACGGGACCGCCGATTACCGACGGCGACTCGTCGGCGTGCACACCCGTCGCCTACTGCAGCAGGTTCTCACCGAGGAGGGCACAGCATGATTCGGACTCAGGTGGTGCTTCGCGTCAACGACCGTGACCACGAAGTGTGGGTGCGCAACGATCGCACCCTGCTCGATGTCCTGCACGACGACCTCGGGATGCCCGACGTCCGCTACGGCTGCGCCGAAGGTGTCTGCGGCACCTGCACTGTTCTGCTGGACGGCGACCCCGTGAGCGCCTGCTGCATCTACGCCGTTCAGGCCGAGGGTCATGAGATCGTCACGCTGCGCGGTTGGTCGGATCCCCAGGAGGACGCGCATCCGCTGCAGAAGTGCTTCCTGGAGCGCGGCGCATCCCAGTGCGGCTTCTGCACACCCGGGATGTTGCTGACCGCGGCCACGCTGGCCGAACGCAACCCGGCCGCCACGCGCGAGGAGATCCGCCATGAACTGGTCGGAAACCTGTGTCGTTGCACGGGATACCAAGCCATCGTCGACGCGGTCGAGGACTACCTGCACGCGCCGGCCACTCCGCACGCCGAGATGGGAGGTGCCCGATGACGACCGTCGAACCGGGAACCACTCCGGACACCACGGAACCACCCAGCGCCCCTGCGGAATTCGATCCGGACGCGGATTCGGGACCTGAGGAGCGCGAACGCAATTTCCGCGTGGTTGGGCAGTCACCCGCCCACCACGACTTCGTCAACAAGGTCCGCGGCACCCTGCTGTACGCCGCAGACTGGAACCTGCCCGGGATGATCCACGGGAAAGTCGTCCGCTCGGACATGGCCCCGGCGAAGATCGTCCGGATCGACACCTCGGCCGCCGAGCGGCTCGAAGGTGTGGTGGCCGTGCTCACCGCAGCCGACGTGCCGCACAACGCGATCATCGAGCACGCCAGCGGCGGTCTGGGTGAACTGACCGTCGAGCAGCCCGTGCTCGCGCGCGACCGGGTGCGCTATGTCGGTGAACCCGTCGCGGTGGTGGCCGCCGTCGACCCCGAGACGGCCGCGGAGGCAGCCGATCTCGTCGAGGTCGAATACGAACCATTGCCGGGCGTGTACCGCCCGGAGGACGCGCTGGCCGACGGCGCACCGCTCGTGCACGACGAGGGCAACGTCCTGGTCAACTGGCATCTGGAGCGCGGAGACATCGACGCCGCGTTCGAGCAGGCCGATGTCGTCATCGACCACACCTACCGCAGCCAGCATGCCGAGCACGCCTACCTCGAGACCGAGGCCGGAGTCGGGTGGATCGAGAACGACGTTGTCACACTGCGTATCTCGACCCAGGTGATCGAACACGCCGTCGAGATCGCCACGATCCTCGGGTTGCCGCAGAGCCAGGTCCGCGTGATCGCGTCCTACATGGGCGGCGGCTTCGGCGGCAAGGAAGACATGACCGTCGAGCCCTACATCGCGCTGCTGGTCTGGCGGACCAGACGCCCCGTGCGGATGATCTGGTCGCGGCAGGAATCGATCCTGGCGAGCACCAAACGCCACCCGTTCACCATGCACTACCGCACCGCGGCCACCAAGGACGGCAAGATCCTCGCCGTCGACGCCGACATCGTCGGCGATGCGGGCGCCTACCCGTGCCTGAGCGCCCGAGTCCTGTTCGCGGGAGCGGCATTGTCGCCGGGTCCGTACAAGGTTCCCGTCGTCCGGATCCGCTCTCGAGCCGTGTTCACCAACAACGTTCCCACGAGCGCGTTCCGCGGATTCGGCGCCATGCAGGTGACTCTCGGGTACGAGTCCCAGATGGACGCACTCGCAGCCGAACTGGGCCTCAGCCGCGAAGAGATCCGGGACCGCAACTACATCGAGAAGGGCGATCTGCTGGCCGGCGGCGAGCCGCTCACGACGGCTGTCGCGGTTCGGGAAACCCGCCGCGCCGCGCTCGACATGCTGGGCGCGCCAAGCCAGCCCAGTGGTCCTGACAAGGTCGTCGGCCAGGGCTTCGCATGTGGCATGCAGCCGTACGGCCGCTCCATCTGGTTCCGCGACCATGCCGCCGCGTGGGTCACGCTGCAGGCGGACGGCACGTTGCTCATCCGCAGCGGCGTCACCGATCTGGGGGCCGGGCAGGCAGCGAGCCTGTGCCAGATCGCCTCGGAGATCCTGGGTGTGGCACTCTCGGACATCAGCGTTTACATCGGCGATACGGCCCTCACCCCACCGGCCGGCGGCACCTACGCCACCCGTCAGCTCTACATGTCCGGCAATGCGATCCTGCGCGCGGCACGCAAGCTGCGCGACCAGCTGACGCCCGTCGCCGCGAAAGAACTCGGGGTCCCCGAAGACGCTCTGGTGTGGGTCGACGGGATGGTTCGCACCGAATCAGGTGGCACCGGACTGAGTTTGCCCGAGCTGGTCCGCGCGGCCAACGAAGCCCGCGTGGACACCTCGGTGCTCAACAGCTGGCGCGCCCGCTCAGGCGGATTCGACCCGCAGAAGGGCCAGGGCCACACCTATCCCGACTACACGTTCGGCACCCACGCCGCCGAAGTCGAGGTCGATCTCGAAACCGGCGAGGTGCGGCTGCTCAAGTACGCCGCGTGCCATGACGTCGGCCGGGCGATCAACCCGACCCGGGTGCGCGGGCAGATCATCGGCGGCGCCGCCCAGGGCATCGGGTATGCGCTGACCGAAGACTGCGTCACCGACGCGGGCCATCCGCTGTCATCGCTGTTCGCCGACTATCTCATCCCCACGGCGATGGACCTGCCCGACATCCAGGTCGCCGTCGTCGAAAGTGGCGAGGGCCGTGGCCCGCTCAACGCACGCGGCATCGGTGAACCACCCATCGGGCCGCCCGCGGCAACACTGGCGAGCGCCGTCGAAGCCGCCATCGGTGTCCGGCCCACCCAGTTACCCATCACCGCCGAACGCGTACTGGCACTGCTCGATCAACGCGAGTCCGAGAAGGGAATGAGTGCATGAAGCTTCAGCATCAGACCGACGTCGAGGCCCGCCCCGACGATGTGTGGGCGTTCCTGCAGGACACCGCAGGTGTGGTCGAATGCATGCCCGGTGCTGAACTCGTCGACGACCTCGGTGACGACCGCTACGAGGGCGTGCTTCGCGTCGCGATCGGACCGCTGAAGATGAACTACGCGGGACGGGCTTCGGTCGTCGAGCGTGACGCGGCAGCGCGGCGAATCGTCTTGGACGCCACCGGACGTGACAAGCGCGGATCCGGTTCGGTCGTGGCGCATGTCGCGTTGCGGGTCGAGCCCATCGAGTCGGGCAGCCGTATCGATGTGGTGTCCGACATCGATCTCACGGGCCGCATCGCATCGTTGGGCCGCGGGATCCGCGACGTGAGCAACCAGATGTTCGTGTCGTTCGCCGGCGAACTCGGCAACCGCATCGAATATCCCGGTCGGCCTGCCGCCGCGTCCGCCGCGACGCCGGCCGCGCCGGTGACATTGCTTGAACCCGCCACGAAGAGCGCCGCCGGCGGCGAAATCAAAGTGCTGCCGCTGATCTGGGCCGTCACCCGCGAGCGTCTGGCCAACTTCCTGGAGCGCCTCAGCACCAAGATCCGGCCGAACTGAGCGTGGAGGTCGGCCGTGCGTGACGTGCTGGGCGAGCTGGTCAAGTGCTGGCAGGCCGGCGAAAGCGTCGGTCTCGGAACGGTCGTCGCGACGTTCCGCTCCGCGCCTCGTGCTCCGGGAGCGTCGATGATGGTCGGCCCCGACGGGTGCGCTGTCGGATCGGTGTCGGGTGGTTGTGTCGAGGGCGCGGTCTACGAACTGGCGCAGGCAGTGGCGGTTTCGGGCCGACCGGTGCTGCAGCGTTACGGGGTGTCCGACGACGACGCGTTCGCCGTTGGGCTGACCTGCGGCGGCATCCTCGACGTCTACGTCGAGAAGGTCGACCGGACAACGTTTCCCGAGTTGGGCCAGCTCGCCGAGGATGTCGATGCGGGCCGACCCGTCGCGGTGGCCACGGTCGTCGAACATCCCAACCGGGCCTGGGTCGGTCGGCGCTTGGTGATTCGTCCCGACGAAAACCCCTCTGCACAGGGGACTCTCGGATCTACCCGGGCCGACGACGCTGTTCGCGACGACGCCCTGGGGCTGCTGGCCACCGGCACGAGCGCCACACTGACATACGGCGCCGACGGCCAACGGCGTGGCGATGGCATGCGCGTCTTCGTGTGGGCCTTCGCCCCCAAACCGCGGCTCCTGGTCTTCGGGGCCATCGACTTCGCTGCGGCGGTGGCTCGGGTGGGCAGTTTTCTGGGCTACCACGTGACGGTGTGCGACGCGCGGCCGGTGTTCGCGACCCGCAGCAGGTTTCCCGACGCCGACGACGTCGTGGTCGACTGGCCGCACCGCTACCTGGACGGTGAATACCACTCGGGCAGAATCGATTCCCGCACCGTCGTGACGGTGTTGACGCACGATCCGAAGTTCGACGTTCCCCTGCTGCAGACCGCGCTGCGCATCCCCGAGATCGCCTACGTCGGGGCCATGGGTTCACGCCGTACCCATCGACAGCGGCTGGAACAGTTGCGCGACAACGGATTGACCGACGCCGAATTGGCGCGACTCTGCAGCCCGATCGGGCTTGACCTCGGGGCCCGCACACCCGAAGAGACCGCCGTCTCCATCGCCGCCGAGATCATCGCGAAACGCTGGGGCGGCAGCGGTCGGCGTCTCACCGACACCGCCGGTTCAATTCACGAGGGAACCCTTGTGCCCCGGGTCATGTCGGCCGGGTCGCGAGAATCTTCTGCATCTCGTTGATCTGCAACGCCACCCCGATCTGGATGGCCACGGGCGTGCTGGTGCTGAACGGCCCGAGGAGCCGCTCCAATTTGGCGAGGCGGTACCGCATCGTGTTGTAGTGGTAGTGCAGATGCCGCGCCGCCTCGGCCATGTTCATGTTGTGTTCGATCAGCGTCTCCAACGTCTGGAACATCTCCGACCGTTCGGGCTCGCTCATGCGCAGGACCGGCCCGAGTTTCTCCTCGGCGAATGCCCGCAGGTCATCGTCGCTGACCTGCGCTAGCAACCGGAACAGACCCAAGTCGCCATAGGCGGTCACTGCGCCGCTGCCGGACACCCGCGGGCCGAGTCGCAGCGCGGTGCGGGCCTCCTGGTACGCCGTTGAAACCCCGGCGGGCCCTGGATAATTGCGGCTGACGCCGATGGCGTATTGCGCGTGCGTGAAATGCGCGACCTCGTCCTGCACGGCGCGGGCGACGGCGAGCACATCCTGGTCGGCTCCGACGACCGCGACCAGTTCGGAGCCGAGCCCGGCGGCGGCTGCCAACCGGTCCCTGCTGCGGACCGCCGAGGCCCAGAATTCGATGGCCCGGTCATCGGCCAGTCGGGACCGCCGCCGGGTGTCGGGAGAGTCGTCGGCGGTGCCCTCCCGGCGGCCGACCAGCACGACGATGTCGCGTTCGAGGTCCCACCCGAATCCCGAACCCAGCGATGCGTATTCGGCGGCTTCGAACTCACTGCCGGAAATCAGCTCGAACAGGGCGTTGGACGAGAACCGACGTTCCACGGCACCCACTGCGAGGTCACGCGTAACCTCCAGTGCGGCAACGATTGCCGCTTGTCCGACTGCGACGAGACTGAATTCGCCGAAGGGCCTTTCGGCTTCGACGGCCACGACGAAGCCGTGGTGCAGGCGGCCGGCTCGGATCTCCCGTGCCGCCCACCGCCTGCCCGTGCGTTTGTCGGTGTGCAGGCCCGTCATGCCCAGCCGCAACAAGTCCGCGGACTCCGCCTTCATGAAATTCAGGTCGATCAGGGGAGCTTCGTCGCCGGCGAGCCCCAACACGGTGCCCTGTGGATCGGTGATCACGACGCTGGCGTCTCCCAGCAGGCCCGAGAGGCTGCCTGCCAGCTCATTGAGCCCGCCACCGGACAACGTGATCGCGAGAAACGAGTGGTGAATCTCCTGCGCCTTGGCCAAAGCTGACGCCTGGCGGTTGACGATGATGGCGAATGCCCTGCTGAGGATGTCGTCGAAGCGGATGTGTTCGGGTATGACGACCAGCGGCAGCCCGAGGCGTTCGGCGACATCGACCATCTCCTGCCCGAGTTCGGGCATATACCGGTCGAGTTTGATACCGATACCTGCCAGGCCGAGCCGGTGCAGGTCTGTCAGCAACTGTCCTTGGTCGGCGTCGTCACGGGGCAGCGGGTAGCCGGTGGCGAGCAGAAACTCGTCCTGCCGAACCCATTTGCCGATGTCGGGAACCGTCATCACGTTCACGGCGCTGATGGCCCGGTCCAACCCGGCGCCGCCCGCGATCAACTCAGCACCGGCCAGCACCTCGTCGTCGAGTAACTCTCGGAGAGTAAGAGTTTGGCTCGAACTGGCACTCGCCGCATCTGGCGTGTTCATCGGCGGCAAGCTTAGCGCTGATCGACAACGACCGCCGCATTCTTTGGCATAAATAGCCATGGGTTGGGCGATGCCTGTCTTCTTATGGTTGCTACACGCCGGACATCAGCGCCCGGTCGACCCGATGAGGAGGAACACCGTGACACGACGCGGGAAATCCGGTGTTGCTGAAGGCAATGCGAAGGAGACGGTGTCCATCCTGGGAGGGACGGGCAATCTGGGCTTCGGCCTTGCCCTGCGGCTCGGGGAGGCGGGATACGCCGTCTGCCTTGGCTCGCGGGATGCGCACCGGGCCGACCGCGCCGCGACGCACGCTCGTGAACTCATCGAAGACGGCACCTTCGTCGGCTGCCTCAACGGCGAAGCCGTCACCCGGGCAGATCAACTGGTGATCATCGCCGTCCCGTTCGCGAGCCACGTGGCGACGCTGAAGAGCGTCGCCACGCACTGGCGAGCAGGTCAGGTGCTGCTCGACACCACCGTTCCGCTGGCGACCGCGATCGGCGGGCGCCCGACCCATCTGGTCGAGCCCTGGCACGGATCGGCTGCGCAGCAAGCACGTTCGGCGATCAGCGACGAGATCGGCCTCGCCTCCGGGCTGCACACCATCAGTGCAGCGGCACTGCGCGACGTCGCGCATCCACTCGATCAAGACACTCTCATCTGCGGCGACCCCCACGCCAAGGTTGCGGTGACCGCGGCGCTGGAACGCATCCGGGGTCTGCGAGTCGTCGACGCGGGATCACTTGAGATGAGCCGACTCCTCGAAGGGCTCACCCCGGTTCTGATCGGAATCAACATCCGGCACAAAACGCATGCCGGTATTCAGGTCACGCATCTGCAGGCGCGGCCGGCCCTGGCGTGAATCTGCTCAATCGGACGACGAGCTTTCCGGAAGTTCCGCGTAATCCCACTGATGCTGACGCGCCAGCGCACACGCCGCCTCGACGTCACCGGCGGACAGTGAATCCAGGAGTGCCTGATGCTCACGGGCTATCCCGCTGAGATCCGGCGTGCGGGCCATGATGGTCACCGAAGTTCGAGCCTCGATGTGCAGGTTTTCCCACGAGCGTTTGATGAGGTCATTGCCTGCGGCTTCGACAATGTGGCGATGGAATGCCACGCTTTCCAGGCCCACTGCTTCAGTGTCGTTCTTGCGCGCGGCATCGTGCATGCGTCTGACGTCGTCCGCCAGCTGATCGAAAGGGACGTTGCCTGCCATGAGCACAAGCCGCGTGGCGGTCTCCTCAAGTGCGGCACGAAGAACGTAGCTTTCGCGCAAAGTCTCGCGAATGAACGAGCGGACGAACGTGCCACGCCTCGGTTTGATCTCGACAAGCCCGAACGTCTCCAGCTCGCGCAACGCTTCCCGGACCGGGGCCTGGCTGGTACCGAACGTGGCCGCAACTTTCGTCTCCACCAGCCGCTCGCCGGGCTCCAGTTCGCCTGACACGATTTGGCGCACCAGGGTGTCCCGGATCCGGTGACTGAGCGTCTGGCGGACATCCATCTGGTCGTGCGCGGGCATGTTCTGAAGATACGGACTCATTGCCGCCTAGACACGTACCTGGCGGTACCGGTTAGAGGTCGACGACCAGCACGGCACTCTTCGACCGGGAAACACACGGCAGGATGACTCGATTCGACTCCCGCTCGGCATCGCTGAGAACGTCGTCATGGTGCTCTGGGATGCCGTCGGCAACGGCCAACTCGCACGTACCGCAAATGCCGGCGCGGCAGGAGTTGTCGATCTCGTAGCCGGCCGCTTCGAGCACTTCGAGAAGCGTCCGGTCAGCGGGTACCCGCAGCCGCTCCCCCGACCGGGCGAGTCGCACATCGAACTCGTCGTCGACGGAACTGCGTGGTACTTCCTTCGGCGCGAAGCGTTCCAGATGTAGCGCGCCTATCGGCCATGTGGCGCAGCGTAGTTCGACCGCGTCGATCAGGGGGCCCGGGCCGCAACAGTAGACGGCAGTGTCAGAACGCGGGGTCCCCAGGAAGTAGTCCAGATCCAGCAGGCCGTATTCATCTTGCGGTATCACGCGCACATCGCCTGCAGGCAGGTTTCTCAACTCGTCGACGAATGCCATCGACGCGAGTGTTCGCCCACCGTAGACAAGCGTCCACGGCTTGCCACTGCGGGCGACATGCCGAGCCATCGGGAGGATGGGCGTGATACCGATACCCCCGGCTACGAACAAGTATCGGTCCGCTTCGACAATCCCGAAATTGTTGCGAGGCCCTCGGACGGACAGGACGTCCCCCGGTTCGATGTTGTCATGGATGAACTTCGAGCCACCGCGACTCGCGGGCTCGCGCAGTACGGCAATGCGCCAGCGGTCGATGTCGTCAGGGGCGCCGCACAACGAGTACTGGCGTACAAAACCCCCTGGCAATTCCACCTCGATGTGCGCTCCGGGCGTCCACGTCGGGAGCGCGGACCCGTCCGATGCTCGCAGTTCGAGGGCCAGCACACCGTCCGCCTCTCGGCGAACCGACGAAACCGTCACGTGTGCGGCAGGCGCCGTGCGTGTCTGACTCTGTGATGGCATTGCCCAACCTCGCTGCGGGTATGGCTTATCGCTGTGTCAGCAGTCGCGTCGCCGAGTCCGGCGAGAACATGTTTGCGGCGATGTCACGCATGCCGCGCATCGCACGGAGAATCTCGTTGCGATCGTCGTCGGTTTCCGCGTAACGCGCGAGAATTTGCCTGCCGAGTCCGACATGGAATTTCTCGTCGATCTCGATCTTTCGGTGCACTCGGACCACCTCGTCGAAGCCGTGGCGTTCTCCGGCAAGGAAAGTCGGCTCAAGGCTTCCCGTTGCTGAGGTCTCCGAGGCATTCCATGCTGCGACGGCCGCAAGTGGATGGCGGTCGAGGCACTCCCACAGGAATTCGCTCCAGGCCTGAGAATCCGCGGGAACCGTGGTAGGCGCTGTGCCACCGAGTGATTCGACAGCACTGCTCACTGCCTCATAGTGTTCGGCTTCCTGGAAGGCCTGCTTCGCCAACAGGGTGATGTGCTTTCTTTCGAAACCCAACCCGTAGCGGCGAATCTCCTCGTTGAGCAGGAAGACATAGTCGATTTCGCGCCAAGCCCGGGTAGCCAGCCACTCAGCGAGAATGATCGGCTGAGGGTCCAACGCGAAGGATTCGAAGAACTTTTCGCTGGTGCGCTTCGCATTGGCAAAGATCGAGTCGAGGATGGCGTCGACCTCTTCTTTGATGGGGTCCAGACCTGTCCCGCCGCGAACGTTCCTGACATCGACCACGTGAAGCACCTCTCTCGCACCCGGTAATTATCGATAATCGATAGTATGGTGAGAGTTGTGTCACGGTCAAGGCCGCTCGGCGCCTCCCTACCGGGTTCAGCCTGTCGGGTTCAGCGGCGCACAACAGCCTCACCCACCCGGCCCCGCGGGGGTTGGCACCTTCCGCCAAACAGGCCCTGTGAAGATTGGCTCCTGGTCATGTGTGCATCCGACACCCCCGACCCTAGCGTGATGGACCTCACAGTCTTCCTGTCCACGAAATGAGGACTTGCATGAAAGACAGCGACGCGCAATCGGTTCCGCCCGTTGGGCAGCCGTCCCGCACGGAAACGTCTGCCAGCGCGTTGACGCTCGAACGACGCGGCATCGCCCACATCCCGGCAAGCCAGCGTTATGGCAACCCTCGAAATCAGTTCACTGTGCGGTTCGCACCGGTGATCTACCTTGCCGGCATCTATCTGGGCGCCAGCGGCGGCCCGCTGGGCCTGGGCCTTACGGGCAGCATCACCGCGATCGTTCTCGCCAACATCCTGGGTTCCATCGTCACCGGCTTGTGCGCGGTCATGGGACCCCGACTCGGTATGCCACAGCTACCGATGGGGCGGGCTCCGTTCGGCTACTTCGGAAACTTTCTTCCCGCGTTCCTGACCCTGCTGATGTGCATCGGCTATTACAGCGTCGGAACGGTCCTCGGCGCCAAATCACTGGCAAGCCTCCTCAATGCCCCATACGCCCCGACTGTCGTTGTCGTTGCGGCAGTGAGCATTCTGATCGGCATCTTCGGTTACAAGATCCTGCACGCGCTGGGCAAGATCATCACCAACGTGAGCATCGTGGTCCTCACCGTGGTCTCGATAGTCCTCATCGTCCACGGCGGCGGGCCAGGCACCGATGCCACGGTCAGCGGTGTCGACTACTGGCTTGCCTGGTCGGTTCTCTTCACCGCCGTGTTCGGCTACACCGCGAGTTGGGCGCCCTACGCGTCGGACTACTCGCGCTATCTGCCCGAAAACAGTAAGCCCTCATCGATATTCGCGGCAGCTTCCGCCGGCCTCTTCGCCTCCACGACCTGGATGATGTGCCTCGGCGCGGGTCTCATCACGCTCATGCCCGGCGGTGACGTGATCGACGCGTTCGGCGTCGCCCTGCCCGGGTGGCTGCGCTACGTCGCGCTGCTCACGCTGGGATTGTCTGCCATCCCGCACAACTCGGTGAACCTCTACAGCGGGGCGATGAACACACTGACGTGTGACGTGAAGTTGCCACAGTGGGTGACCGTCACGATCGCAGGTCTTGTCGGCCTGGTTGTCGCGCTGGTGTTCGGCGGCGACCAGTTCCAGTCGAATTTCCTGCTCTTCCTGCATGTGCTGTCGTACTACATCACGCCGTGGGTCGCGGTCCTGCTGGTCGACTACTACGTCGTGCAGCGCGGCGGACGAAACGTGTTGCCGTTCGAGAACTTCTACACTCCGGCCGGAGCGTTCGGGCGGTTCAACGTGGCGGGCCTGTCGGCACTGGTCATCGGCGTCGTGGTCTCAGTACCGTTCATGGCCAACGACTTCTACACGGGCCCGATCGGCATCAGCCTCGGTGGCGCCGACCTGAGTTACTTCGTCTCCGCGATCGTGGCGGCCGTTGTCTACCTCACCGCGCGGCGCTGGTTCGCACCGAACGCCGGGGCCGCGCTGCCACCCGGTCGGCCGGAGGCGTCGCGGCTGGAGAAGATGAATTAAGGTGTGCCCGTTGGTCAAGCGCGCAGCACCAACGCGTCCCGCTGCGCCTTGAGCTGTGCGAAGTCGTTGACGTGGCGAAGCCTGCGCTCCTCGAGGTTGACCCAGATCCCGTTGGTGGCATCGATGGTCGACACGACGGTGGCGTGGGCTTCGCCGAGCCGTTCACGCACAGCCCTGCCGGTGAAGATGGCGCCGAGCCAGGTTTCGAAATACGTGGTGAAGTCATCCAATTCAGCCAACCTCAGACTGTCCGCCTGGATGTCCGCCAGCTCCGTCGTGAACGTCTTGATGGCGACGTCCGCGGCTCGCAGTTGGTCCGCCGCATCGTCGAGCATCTGCCACTTGATCGCCGCGCCGACGAACTCGCCGTTGGCCACCGTGTCGTATGACGACAGAAATCGCGCGTCGTTGAGCAGGTCTGCGGCGCCATGCAATTCGCGCAGCGCCGCCTCGCCCGCGGCCTGGGCCTCCCCGATCTCCTTGAGCTCGGCGATCAATCGGCCACGCTGCTGGGCGAATTCGAGCAGTTTGAATGACGTCGCGCCGCCGTTGCGCTGCAACCAGTTCTCCTTGATCGCCAGCGCCCGGTGGAAGGCCTCGTCGACGTCACCGAGTGCGACGAGCTGATGCTGCAGGGCATCGACGACGCTCTGGTCGGCGTCAGCCGTGGCCTGCCGGGCGGCATATGCGTACTCGGCGGCGTCCTGCTGCGCGGTTTCGCGGGCGAGATCGTCGTCGTACGAACCGTTGAGGTGCGCCAGAATCTTGGTCAGCGACAGCGATTTCAGCTTCCTGACGTCGCGGGCCTCTCCGGCGATCTGTTGCTCGGCCGCCGCTGCGGCCGTTGCGGAGGCTTCGGCCTTGCTGCGTGCCACCGCCAACCGCTGCCGCAAGGACTCCGCTTCCCGCAAAGCTGCGGTCGCCGCGGTGAGCACCTCGTCGGGAGTATGGGTCACATCAAGGGGGTCAGCAGGACGAGGCAGCGACGATGTTGACCAGGGTGCGGACGCCGACGCCGAGGGCCCGCTCGTCGAGGTCGAACGTCGGCTGGTGCAGGTCGAGTTGGGGTCCTTGGCCGCTCCACACGCCGAGCCGTCCCATGGCGCCGGGCACTTCCTCCAGATACCAGGAGAAGTCCTCGCCGCCGCCGGACTGGTGGGTGTCGGCAAGGGTGTCAGGGCCGACGGCCTCGATGGCGTGGGTGAGGATGCGCGTGGAGACTTCTTCGTTGACCACCGGCGGCACACCGCGCCGGTAGTTGAGGCTGTGGTCGATGTTGAGAGGCGCGAGCAACGCCGAAACAACTTCCTCGACAATCGATTCCAGCGTCAGCCAGGTATCACGGCTCGCGGTGCGTATGGTGCCGGCCAATGTTCCGATCTGCGGTATCGCGTTGGCGGCGACACCGGCGTTGACCGCACCCCAGACCATCACGGTGTTGTGCCGCGGATCGATGCGGCGCGACAACACCCCGGGCAGCCCGGTGATGAGCGTGCCCAGGCCGTACACCAGGTCACCGGTCAGATGCGGGCGCGACGTGTGCCCACCCGGTGAGTGCAGGGTGATCTCGATGGAATCCGCCGCCGAGGTGATCGGCCCAGGCTTGGTGGCCACGCGGCCCACAGCCAGTCGCGGGTCGCAGTGCAGCGCGTAGATCCGCGAGACCCCGTTGAGCACCCCGGCCGACACAGCGTCGATGGCGCCGCCGGGCATCAATTCCTCGGCGGCCTGGAAGATCAGCCGAACGCCGACCGGAAGCTCCGGGGCCGAGGCCAGCGCCAGGGCGGTGCCCAGCAGCACCGACGTGTGCGCGTCATGCCCGCAGGCGTGCGCGACGTTCGGCACCGTCGACGCATACGGCGCACCGGTGCGATCGGCCATCGGCAGCGCGTCCATGTCGGCGCGCAGCGCGACCCGCAAGCCGTCGTCGGGGCCGAAGTCACACGTCAGACCGGTGCCACCGGGCAGAACCTTCGGGTTGAGCCCCGCCTCGGCGAGGTGCTTGGCAACGAATTCGGTGGTGGCGAACTCCTGGCGGCCCAATTCGGGATGCGCGTGCAGATGCCTGCGCCAGGCCACCAGATCGTCGTAGTGGGCAGCCAGCCAACTGTCGGCGATCTGGGCGAGATTCACCGCAGTCATGATGCCGTCCGCCTTTCCTGGGCCTGCAACACCCGATCCCGTTCGCCGGGGGTCTCGGCAAGGCGAACCACGGTGCGGGCCAACATGATTGCCCCTTCCACCACAGCCTTGTCGGCACTCGGACCGGCGGCCGCCGCGGTGAACGCGGGCTGGTGGATGGCCGCGCCACCGGAGTCGATGCCGATGACCGGATGAATTCCCGGCATCACCTGAGTGACGTTGCCCATGTCGGTGCTGCCCATCGGCACGCTGGCTTCCACGCTTGGCGGCAGCGGCTCACGGCCGAGGGCCACCATCTCCGCGCGCACGGTTTCCGAAAGCCACCGATCGGGCAACAGCTCGGCGTAGGCGGGTGCGGTCTCACTGACCTGATGCGTGCAGCCCGTTGCGATCGACCCGGCCGAGAAACAGCCGGCCATCCGGCCTTCCAGCTCGTGCAGCGCCGTCATATCGGTCGCCCGCATGGTGTAGCGCAGTTCCGCATGACCCGGGATGATGTTGGTCGCCTGGCCGCCGTTGGTGACGATGCCGTGCACCATCTGCCCCGGCAGCAGCTGTTGGCGCAGCAGCCCGATGGCCACCTGTGCGACAGTGACCGCATCACCTGCGTTCACGCCCATGTACGGGGCCACCGCCGCGTGCGATTCCCGCCCGGTGTAATCGACCGTCACCTCCGAGAGCGCCAGCGAGCGGGCCGCGGCAATGTCCACCGGACCGGGATGCAGCATCACCGTCGCCGCGATGTCGTCGAAGGTTCCGGCGCCCAGCATCAACACCTTTCCCCCGCCGAGCTCTTCGGCCGGCGTGCCGAGCAGCACCACCGTGAGGCCGAGTTGGTCGGCCACCTCGGCGAGCGCCAGGGCGGTGCCGACCGCGGAGGCCGCGATGATGTTGTGTCCACACGCATGCCCGATCTCGGGCAGCGCGTCGTACTCGGCGCAAATCCCCACCACCAGCGGGCCGCTGCCGTAGGACGCCCGGAACGCGGTGTCGAGACCGCCGGGCGCCGCGGTCATCTCGAACCCGTATTCGGCCACCAGCGCCTGGGTTTTGGCGCAGCTGCGATGCTCGGCGAACGCCAGTTCAGGCTCGGCGTGGATGGAGTGGGACAGCTCGATGAGGTCACCACGGCGCCGGTTGACGGCGTCTTCGACGCTCAGCGAGGCAGCGGCGGTGGGCATCATCGCAGTATCGCATTGCCTGTTCGCGCCGGTTAAGCTCGGCCACCGTGACCGATCGGGAGCACGCGTCCGCAGGAGCCCAATTGCTCCTCGCGTCCGCAGAAGCCATCGCCGAGCGCACCGGCGTCGACCACCACGACGTCGCGGTGGTGCTCGGCTCCGGGTGGGCGCCTGCCGTCGCCGAACTCGGCGACCCGGTCGCGGTGGTGCCGATGGCCGAGCTACCCGGATTCACCCCGCCCAGCGCGGCCGGGCACGGCGGACAAGTGCTGTCGGTACGCATCGGCGCACACCGGGTCCTCGTGCTCGTCGGACGGATCCACGCGTACGAGGGCCACGATCTGCAGCACGTCGTGCACCCCGTCCGGACCGCGGTGGCGACCGGGGCGCACACCGTGGTGCTGACCAACGCCGCAGGTGGTCTGCGCGCCGACTACCAGGTGGGACAGCCGGTGCTGATCAGCGACCACCTCAACCTGACGGCACGATCGCCGCTGGTCGGGGCGCAATTCGTCGACCTGGTCGACGCCTATTCGCCGCGGTTGCGCGACCTCGCCCGCGAGATCGACCCGACTCTGGCCGAGGGCGTCTACGCGGCGCTGCCGGGACCGCACTATGAGACCCCGGCCGAGATCCGGATGCTGCGCACACTGGGTGCCGATCTGGTCGGCATGTCGACGGTGCACGAGACCATCGCCGCGCGGGCCGCCGGGGCGCAGGTGCTGGGCGTGTCGCTGGTGACGAACCTGGCGGCGGGTATGACGGGCCAGCCGCTCAGCCACACAGAAGTGTTGGAGGCAGGCCGTCAGTCGGCGGCGCGGATGGGCTCCCTGCTGGCCGGCGTGATCGCGCGTCTCTGAGCGCTGAACCTGGCCAAACCCCGGGCCATCAGCGGTGCGGCGAACAGCATCAGCAGCATGCGGACCACCTGGACCGCGATGATGAAGGTCACATTCGAACCTGTCTCCACGGCGGTCGCCAGCACGGCGTAGACGCCGCCCGGGCTGGTCGCGAGGTATCCCTCCAGTTGGGTGATACCTGTGACTTTCGCGAGCACGACGCCGAGCCCTGCGGTCATCGCTCCGAGGATCACGATCAGCGCGAGCGCCAGGGGCAGGATGCGGCCGATCGCCCGCACCGAAGCCAGCGTGAAGGACAGCCCGGCCTGCCAGCCGATGAGCATGTAGGCGGCCTGCACCAGCACCATCGGAACGGTGAGACCGAACGACAGGCCGGTGAGCTGCAGCGCGATGGTCAGCGCCAGCGGCCCGAGCAGCCCGGCGCCGGGCAACCGGATCAGCTTGCCGCCTGCGGCACCGACCACTACCAATGCGGCCAGCATGGCGAGGCTCACATACCAAGGGGCCGAATCGGTTTGCGCCGGCGACGAACCCGGGTGCGACGTGTCGGCGTGATAGACGAGGGTGACCATCACCGGGATCGTTGCGGTGACCAGCGCGACGCGCAGATACTGCACGACCGACACCACGCGGTCGTCACCGCCGAGTTCGCGGGCGATGGCCACCAGCCCAGAGGCACCGCCGGCCACCAGTGCCAACGAGCCGGTCAGCGGGCTGATGTCGCGATGCAGGCCCAACAGCGCCCCGGCGAGGACACTGAGCAGCAGCGTGGCCACCGCGATGGCCAACACGATCAACCAGTCGGGCCTCAGCGCGTCGACGGCCTCCGGCCGGACCATGGTGCCGATGTAGACGCCGAGCACACCCTGCGCCGCCAGGCCGGTGTGCCGAGGCAATCGGGCGGGAGCCAGGGCGGCCAATGCCAGCGCGACTCCCACGACGAGCGCGGCGAACAGTCCGGCGGACGGAACGCCGATGGCGGTGAGGGCGAAGGTCGCCGCGATGGTCAGCGTCACCAGAACGACCCAGCTCAGCATCCGCCGCATGCAACCTCCGATTCGATAGTGCCAAGTATTACCTTGTTATTACGCGGTCGCAACCTCGTGGAGTCTCGACACAATGCGACAGTTACCAAGGTATAACTTGGCTATGGTCAGCACACGGTCCACCGCGAAGCCATCGGTCAGTACCGCAACGGAACTGCGGGAGTCGATGATGGCGGTGGCTCGGCAGATGCGCAGGCACCGCCCCGATCACGGTCTGACACTCAGCCAACTCGAGCTGCTGGGTGAGATCAGCCGCGCCGGGACCACCACGCCCGCCGAGCTGGGCACCAGGCTGCAGGTGCGGGTGCAGTCCTTGACCGACGGCATCAACGAACTCGTGAACCGTCGGCTGATCGTGCGCCGCCCTGACGAACACGACCGCCGACGTCAACTCATCGAGCTGACCGCACAGGGCGCCGAGCTCCTGCAGGGTGACCGCGCCGAACGCGATGCCTGGCTACATACCGCGATGCGCGACAATCTCACCGATCTGGAGCGCGGCCTGCTGACGCTCGTGGCGCCGGTGCTCCGCAAGCTCGCGTACGCCGATGCAAAAGCAGGCACACTTGACTCATGACGCAATCGGCGATTTCGGCGGTGGCTCAAACGTGGATCACCCACGACCCCGATCCGGGCACCGCGGCCGAGCTGTCCGCGTGCGACCCCGATGAGCTCGCGCGGCGGTTCAACAACCCGTTGACGTTCGGCACAGCCGGGCTGCGCGGACCGGTCCGCGGTGGACCCGACGCGATGAATCTGGCCGTCGTGCTGCGGACGAGCTGGGCGGTGGCGCAGGTGCTCAAAGACCAGCTCGCCCATGACGGCACCGGATTCACTCCCAGCGAGACGCAGGTGGTGGTGGGGCGCGACGCCCGGCACCGCTCCGATGAATTCGCTCTCGCTGCTGCGGAAGTCCTTGCGGCCCAGGGCTTTCAAGTGCTGCTCATGCTCGCGGCCGTCCCCACGCCCGTGGTGGCGTTCGCCGTGCGGCACCTCAGCGCCACGGCGGGCATCCAGATCACCGCGTCGCACAACCCACCGGCGGACAACGGGTACAAAGTGTTCGGCAAAGGCGGCATGCAGATCATCTCCCCCACCGACCGCGAGATCGAGGCGGCCGTCGCGCGCGCACCCCATGCCGACGAAATTCCACGCGCGACCGTGCAGACCGGGGGCCTCAAGGAGATCCGCCACTACCTGGAGCGGGTTGCGCACGTGCGTCACACCACCGGTTCGCTGCGGGTGGCACTGACCCCGCTGCACGGGGTGGGCGGCGAATTCGCGCTCGACGCACTGGCATTGGCCGGCCTCGACGATGTTTACGTGGTGGAGAGCCAGTTCGCGCCCGACCCGGACTTCCCCACCGTGGCCTTTCCGAACCCCGAGGAACCGGGAGCCACCGACGCGTTGCTGACCCTGGCCGCCAAGGTGTCGGCCGACGTGGCGATCGCGCTGGATCCCGATGCCGACCGCTGTGCCGTCGGAATCCCCACCGCCGACGGCTGGCGCATGCTCTCCGGTGATGAAACCGGTTGGCTGCTGGGCGATTACATCTTGTCGCAGGTCGAGCCCGGCCCGGTCAGCGAGGCCACGGTGGTGGCCAGCACCGTGGTGTCATCGCGTATGCTGGCCGCGATCGCCGCCGCGCACGGAGCCCACCACGCCGAGACGCTGACCGGATTCAAGTGGCTGGCCCGCGCCGGAGGTCCCGGCACCACACTGGCATACGCGTACGAGGAGGCCATCGGGCATTGCGTCGACCCGGCGGCAGTGCGCGACAAAGACGGCATCAGCGCCGCGATCCTGTTTTGCGACCTGGTGGTCGCCCTGCGCGATCAGGGCCGCACGGTGCCCGATGCGCTCGACGCCCTGGCCCTGCGACACGGTGTACACGTGACGGGCGCGGTGTCGCGACCGGTCGAGGACGCCGAGGCCGCGATGTCTCGGCTGCGGACCACCCCGCCCACCGAACTCGCAGGCTTCCCCGTGAGTGTCGAGGATCTGCTGGACCGGCCCGGCGAGCAGCGCACCGATGCGCTGATCCTCACCGGCGGTGACGCGCGGACCACGGTGCGGGTTGTCGTGCGCCCCTCGGGGACTGAGCCAAAGCTGAAGTCCTACACCGAAGTTCGGTGCGCACCGACCGACGACCTGACCATGGCACGGGCCCGGGCGAATACGCTCAACGACGAACTAGCCACCGCCGCGGCACTTTTCTGACGCCTCAGCGCGGTCCGAACTGGCGGTCCCCCGCGTCGCCGAGACCTGGGACGATGTACGCGATCTCGTTGAGACCATCGTCGATGGTCGCGGTGACGAGCCGGATGCCGGGGGCGACTTTCTCCAGTGCCGCAATGCCTTCGGGCGCACACACCACGCACACCGCGGTGATGTCGACGGCGTTGCGGGCCTGCAGCAGGTCCACGGTGTAGGCCATCGACCCTCCCGTGGCCAACATCGGGTCGAGCACGAAAACCGACCGGGCACTCAGATCGTCAGGCAGGGACGCCAGATACGGCGTCGGCTGGTGTGTGGTTTCATCACGGGCCATCCCGACGAAACCCACCTGAGCCTCCGGGATCAGCGCATGCGCCTGGTCGACCATGCCCAACCCGGCGCGCAGCACGGGTACCAGCAGCGGCGGATTGGCCAGCCGGGAACCGGTGGTGTCGGTCAGCGGTGTGCGCACCGGGATCGGTTCGCACGGCGCGTCGCGGGTGGCCTCGTAGACCAGCATGAGCGTCAGATCGCGCAAGGCCGCACGGAACGCCGCGTTGTCGGTGCGCTCATCACGCAGGGTGGTCAGCCGGGCAGCGGCCAGTGGATGCTCGACGACACGTACGTCCATGCGCCGACCTTAAACGGTCTCCGCCGGATCAGGGACCGCAGTGGCGATGTGCGCCAGCTTGTCCGGGCTGAGCACCCACAACAGCTCTTCGATGCCCTCCGCCGACGCCGCAACGGTCAGAAACGCCGCCAGCGCGCCGTCCTGCGAAATCAGCGCGCCGGCCTGCCCATTCGCGGTGATCCACGTGACCGCGGCGTTGCGCCAGAACCGGCGCCGGAATGCCAGTACGAACTTCGCGACCCGCTGCCGGCCGACGACAGGCACCGGCGCGGCGTTGCGCATCCCGTTCCCGTCGGTGTAGCTGGCCACGTCCGAGGCCAACAGCTCCTCCAGATCCGACATGTCGCCGGTCTGCGCCGCGGCCACGAACGCCGTCAGCAACCGCCGCTGCTCCTCGGTGCCGACCGGTTCGCCGCGCCGAGCGGCCAGGTGCCTGCGGGCCCGGCTCACCAACTGACGCGCGTTGACGTCGGTCACCGCGATGGTCTCGCCGATCAACTCGTACGGGTAGTCGAACGCCTCGCGCAGGATGTATGCCGCCCGCTCGGGCGGCGCGAGTTTCTCCATCAGCATCAGCGTCGCGACCTGCAGGGCCTCGCCGCGTTCGGCGCCGAGCGCCGGATCGGCACTGGTATCGACGGGATCGGGAAGCCAAGGCCCGATGTAGGTTTCGCGCCGGACCCGGGCCGACTGCAGCACGTTGACGCACATCCGCGTCACCATGGTGACCAAGAATGCGACGGGCTCGCGCACGTCGTCGCGGTCAGTGGCCTGCCAGCGCACCCAGGCGTCCTGCAGCACGTCCTCGGCCTCTGCGACACTGCCCAACATCCGGTACGCCAGACCGAACAGCCGCGGGCGGACCCCGGTGAAGACCTCCTCCGCGTCGGCAAGGTCGGTCATGGGAGGTAGTCAAACACACCATCGACCGGCGCATCCTGCGATGCCGCGCTGTGACACATCGCACTGTCACAGATCGGTGGGCAGCCCGGTCTACCTGAACGACACCACCCGCAGCATGCAACAAGGAGTACCGATGCGCCGAACACGACGCCTCTACGGTCGCGACGCCGAATGCGCCGCGCTCGACGAGCTCCTCGCCGATGTCCGCACCGGCCGCAGCCGGGCGCTGGTGCTGCGCGGCGAGCCAGGCGCAGGGAAGACCGCGCTGCTGGCCTACCTGCACAACCGCCGCGCCGATACGCGCATGCTGCGGGTCACCTGCGTGGAGTCCGACATGGAGCTGCCGTACGCCGGCCTGCAGCATCTCTGCGCCCCGCTGCTGGACCGGCTCGACAGCCTGCCCCAGCCCCAGCGCGATGCCGTGAGCGTCGCCTTCGGATTGGCCGCCGGGCCACCGCCCGACGCATTCCTGGTGGGACTCGCGGTGCTGAGCCTGCTGTCGGAGGTCGCAGGCACGCAACCGCTGCTCTGCCTCGCCGACGATGCGCAGTGGATCGACCAGGCCTCGCTGCAGGCACTCACCTTCGTCGCGCGCCGGCTCTCCGCCGGGCCGGTGGGCGTGATCTTCGCCGCGCGAACCACTTCCGGCCGCGACACCGCGCTGACGGAGCTACCGGAGCTGGTCGTCGGCGGGCTCACCACCGAACACGCCGGGCAGCTTCTCGACTCTCTGGTGCCCGGCCGTCTCGACCGGCGGGTCCGCGACCAGATCGTGGCCGAGACCCGTGGCCTACCCCTCGGGCTGTTGGAGTCGGTCCGCAACCGCACCGCCGCCCAACTCGCCGGAGGCTTCGGAGACCCGGGCCACCCCGGGCCCCAGCTGCAACTCGAACTGACCTACGCGCACCGCATCGCGGCCCTACCCCTCCCAACGCGACAGCTGCTGCTGGCCGCCGCGGCGGATCCCGTCGGCGATCCGCTCCTGCTGATGCGGGCGGCGCAGCGACTCGGTATCCCCGCAAGCGCGCTGGCTCCGGCCGAACGCGAAGGTCTTATCGAACTGACGGGACGCGTCCTCTTCGACCATCCGCTGGTGCGGTCGGCGGCCTATCGGTCTGCCGATCTCGCCGAACGCCGCGCGATCCACCGGGTGCTGGCGGAGGTCACCGACGCCGATGTCGACCCCGACCGGCGGGCCTGGCATTCGGCGTACGCCACCACCGGGCCCGACGACGCTGTCGCCGCCGAACTGGAGGCGGCGGCCGGGCGTGCACAACAGCGCGGCGGGGTGGCGGCTGCCGCCGCACTTCTCCAGCGGGCCACCGCACTGAGCCGGGATCCGGCACGCCGCGGCGCCCGGGCACTGGCAGCGGCGCGCGCCAAGAGCGATGCCGCGGCCCCCGGCGAAGCCGAGGAACTGCTCGGCATCGCCGAACTCGGGCCGTTGACCGATCTGGACCGCGCCCGCGCCACCCATCTGCGAGCCCGGCTCCTGGTCGCGCGCGGCACCTTCCAGGGTCCTCCGGTCGCCGAATTGATCGACGCTGCACGGCAATTGGCGAACCTGAACGATCCGGCCGCCGGTCCGACCTACCTCGAGGCGCTCGCCGCGGCCATGCATGCCGGCCGGCTCGGTGACCCCGCCGCGGTGCACGCCACCGCCCAGTCCGCGCAGGCCGTCACGGCGCCAACGCCCGAACCGCCTCATCCGGCCTACCTTCTGGTGAGCGGCATCTCCCGGCGGATGGGCACCGACGACGGCACAGGGCACACCGAATTGCGTGCCGGGGTGGCCCTGCTGGACACCTTGCTGCACACGGAGCCTCACCGCATCCGCTGGCCGGGTGCGGCGTTCCCGATCGCTCAGGAATCGGCCGTGCACGAGATCTGGGACGACGAGGCATGGCATCGGCTCGCGACGCGATCGGTCCAGCTGACCCGGGACACCGCCGCACTGGCCATCCTGCCCCGTGCCCTCGGCTACCGGGCCGGCGCGCACGTCCAGGCCGGCGAATTCGCCGCCGCGGCCATGCTTCTCGACGAAGCCGATTCGCTCAGCGCCGCCGCCGGGCACCCGCCGATGACCGACCACTCGCTGATCCTGGCCGCCTGGCGGGGTCACCCCGCCGAAGCCAACAGGCTGATCCAAGCGGCAGCCGAGAGAGCCACCGCCCGTGGTGAGGGCCGGCTACTCGGGTTGACCGCTTATGCCGGGGCTGTCTTGCACAACGGTCTCGGCAGCTACGACCAGGCGTACGCCGCCGCGCGTGAAGCATGCGAATACCAGGACCTCGGCCTGTTCGGCTGGTCGCTCACCGAGTTCGTCGAATCGGCATCGCGATGCGGCGAACCCGATGCCGCCAAGAGAGCCCTGCGGCAACTCGAACAGAGCACCCTGCCCAGCGGAACCGACTGGGCGCTGGGCACACTGGCCGGAGCTCGTGCACTTCTCGCCGACGATCAGCTTGCCGAAGAGCTGTACGCCGAGGCGATCGAGCGCCTGGACCGTACGCGCATCGTCGTGCAGCAGGCACGAGCCCGGCTGCGCTACGGCGAATGGCTGCGCCGGATGAACCGACGCGCCGACGCCCGCACGCACCTGGGCGCCGCCCACACCATGTTCACGCACATGGGCGCGCAGGCCTTCGCCGAACGGGCGCGCCGGGAGCTGGTGGCCACAGGCGAGAAGACCCGGCGCCGACCCGCCGGCGGCGGCGATCGGCTGACCGCACAGGAAGCCCAGATCGCCGGGCTGGCCGCCGCAGGCCTGACCAATCAGGAGATCGGGGCGCAGATGTTCATCAGCACCCACACCGTGGAGTGGCACCTGCGGAAAGTGTTCGTGAAGCTCAACATCACATCGCGCAGGCAGCTGCGCGGGACCTCGTGGGTGGTTTGAGCGGCCACGGACCACGGACTGTCAAGGGTCCGCCACCCGGTGCCGACGGCAAGGCTCTAGTTGGTAACCGTTCCACGCATTCCCACCCACTCTGGAGGCTCCACATGCTGCCGCAGTCCGATGCCCGGACCAGCACCCCACCGGGGATGCCCGAGACGTCCGCATCCGAGCCGGAGTCGGAGGCAGAGCTGGCGGCCCGGTTCGAACGCAACGCCATGCAGTACCACGCCGTATTGCTGCGCGGGGCAAGGCGATTGACCCACAGCGAGGCCGACGCGGAAGACCTGCTGCAGGACACCCTGATGAACGCCTATGCGGGATTTCGGCGGTTCCAGCCGGGCACCAACATGCGGGCGTGGCTGTTCCGCATCATGCACAACCGCTGGGTCAGCTTGCACCGCACCAAACAGCGCAGACCCGACGTGTTCACCGTCGAGGACATCACCGACAGCGACCTTGCCGCCAGCTCGGTGCACCTGTCCGCGGTACACCGGTCCGCGGAGGACGAGGCTCTGGACATCTTGCCGGACAAGGTGATTCGCGAGGCACTGAGCGCTCTGCCCGAGAGCTTCCGCCTCACCGTGTACTACGCCGACATGCAGGGGCTCACCTACGCCCAGACCGCGGCACTGCTGGGTGTGCCCATGGGCACCGTGATGTCGAGGGTCGCCCGCAGCCGCCAACGGCTGCGGGTCGCGCTGGCAGACCTGGCCGACACCCGCCGCGGGCCCGGGGAGCAATGCGTGGCGTGACCGGCAATTGACACGGAACCGAACGACGCCGGCCGCCGTCTTAAGGACATGTTCGCCGACACCGCCCTGATCCGTGCCCTCGGCAGCGCGCACGCCGCCCACGCCGCCGATCTCAGCGCCGCCGCCGCGCTGGTGTGGTCGACGGACACCCCCGCCTCGGCGCTCGGGCCGGTCGGCGCCGACTTCGTAGCTGCATTGCGCACGGCGCTCACCGAGCATTCGGCCGCCATCACCGCTCTGAGTGTCCAGGCCAGGGCCGCCGCGATGTCCGCCGCGGGGACTGCCGCCGATTTCGACGCCGTAGGGCGCCGGGCCGCCGACCTGCTGCCCTGGGTGTAGCAATGCCGGGCCCACTTGTCAGCGCGCTGGTTGCCCCGCTGCGCGAGGTACAGGCGCTGGTCGGCCCGGGCTGGGCCGCGCCGGGCAGTCCGGACGCAGTGCTCGCCGAGGTGCGCGACGCGCTGAGCACTGTGGCCACCGCCTCCCGCGGCTCGTGGGCTGCGGTGGGCGACTGGTCGGGTGCCGCCGCCGACGCCGCCGGACGCGCTGCGACCGCGACCGCCGCTACGGCAGATGCGCTGGCCGACCGCGCGGAAACTCTCGGCGCTGCCGCACGGCACGCGGGCGCTGCGGCGCGGTCCGCCGCTGCCCGGTTGCAGGCCATCGTGTCCGGCTTCGAGGAACGGGCCGCAGCGCTGGAACCTCGCCTCGACGAACCCGGGGTGGCGGAGGCGCTGCTGGGCGAGGCGCAACAGGCACTGCGCGACGCGATCTCCGTCGTCGACGAACTACGCACCCAACTCGACGACCACGCCTCGGCCGTCAGTGCGGAGGGGGTTGCAGCACCCGCTGCGACCGTTCCGGCCGGGCTGGGCACACCGTCGGGCCTGGGTGCTGCGCCCGGGTTGGGGGCGTCGCCCGCGATGTCGACACCGCCCGGACCCGGCGCACTCTCGGGTCTGACAGGTCCGTTGGCTGCGCTGGTGGGGCGACACCGCGGCGGCGGGTCGGCAGGCTCGGCGCCCGAGTCCGCGATCGGCACCCGCGATCCCGGCATGTTCGGGGACGGGGTGGCCGTGCGGCTGCCCGACGGGAGCACCGCACGGGCCCCCAACGCGGTGGCGGCCGAGGCCGTGCGCAACGCGTTGACGCAATTGGGTGTGCCCTATCGCTGGGGCGGCACCACGCCCGGCGTCGGCCTGGACTGCAGCGGTCTGACGCAGTGGGCGTATCACGAAGCGGGGCTGGACATTCCCCGGCTGGCGCAGGAACAGGATGTCGGCGCCGCGGTGTCCGCGGATACGCTGCGGCCCGGCGACCTCGCGGTGTGGGACGGCCACGTGGCGATGATCGTCGGTGATTCGACCATGATCGAGGCGGGCGATCCGGTACAGCTCTCCCCGATCCGCACCACCAACGCCGGGCAGGGTTTCCATGGTTTCTTCCGACCCACCGCGTGACGTCGCGGACACGATGACCTGGGCTAGGGCCTGCCTCGCCGCGCTCGAGCGGGCCGGTGACGACCTGTGCGCACTGCGCGAGGGCGCCGACGCCGTGAAACGTCGACGGCGGCTGCTCGAGGACCTCGCCGCAGGGTTCGGCCGCCAACCGGAGACGACGTGACAGGCCGCGCAGGGTGCGCCGTTAGGCTGTGCCGCATGGCTGCTGACATCGTGCCGGTTCGGCTGGCACTGACCAAGGGCGACCTCTACACCTTGTGGGCTCCGCGGTGGCGGGACGCAGGCGACGAGTGGGAGGCGTTCCTCGGCGACGACGAAGACCTGTTCGCGTTCGAGTCGGTCGCCGATCTGGTCGCGTTCGTGCGCACCAACTCCGACAATGACCTGGCCGATCATCCCGCGTGGGAGAAGTTGACCGAGGCCTCGGCGCATAAGCTCGACCCCGCCGAGGACCGGCAGTACGACCTCGTCGGGGTACCGGAACTGGTGGCCGAAAAGCCCACCGAGGAATCGGTCGCGCGCCTGCACCGCACCTTGGCGATCGTGTCGTCCATCGGCTCGGTGTGTGAACTGGCCGCAATCAGCAAGTTCTTCAACGGCAACCCGGTACTCGGCACCCTCGGCGGCGGACTCGACGAATTCACCGGTCGCAGCGGACGCAAGCGCTGGGCCGATATCGAAGGCGTGATCGACCGCGGCTGGGACGCGGTCCTCGACGCCATCGACGAGATCGTCACCATCCCTGAGGACATCGACGCCGACGCGGTGAAGAAGGCCCAGGAGGAACTCGACGAGCCCGCGCCTGAGCCCGACGAGGACGAGGCAGAGGTCGAGGCGACCGAAGCCGAGGACACCGACGAGGCGGACGAGGCCGGAGAGGCTGAAGAGGCCGCCGACGACAACGCCGTGCTCGGCGGTGACGAGGACTTCTGGGTCAAGGTCGGCATCGACCCCGTGCGGCTCATGACGCGGTCCGGCACGGTGTACACGCTGCGCTGCTACCTCGACGACGAACCCGTCTTCCTGGGCCGCAACGGCCGCATCAGTGTGTTCAGCTCCGAACGTGCCCTGGCCCGCTACCTGGCCGACGAGCACGACCACGATCTGTCGGACCTCGCCACCTACGACGACATCCGCACCGCCGCCACGGACGGGTCGCTGCGGGTGGATGTCTCCGACGAGAACGTCTATGTGCTCACCGGCATCTCGGACGACATCGCCGACGGACCCGATGCGATCGACCACGATCAGCTCGAGCTCGCCGTGGAACTGCTGCGCGACGTCAGCGACTACGCCGAGGACAAGACCGTCGAGGAGACCCTCGCCGCCACCACGCCGCTCGGCAAGTTCGTCGGCCACGTGCTCGACCCGGACAAGGTGAAGGCCCCGGCCGCGCCCTACGCCGATGCTGTCGAGCAGTGGGAGACCCTCGAGCGCTTCGTGGAGTCGCGGCTGCGGCCCGAGTAGTTGTCGGTGGTGCCGCCGGTTGCCGATGAATTCTCGGTATCCCGGCGGTCTACCCGCACATGACCTCCACGAGCCGCCTGTCCACCCGTACCGTCACCGTCCCCGGCGCTCGCCTGCACTACGAGGTGCGTGGGGACGGCCCACTGCTGTTGATCCTCGGCGCCCCGATGTCGGCCGCCGAGTTCGTACCGCTGGCGCACGCGCTGGCCGCCGATCACACCGTCGTCACCACTGATCCGCGCGGCATTACCGCCAGCGTCGTCGACGACCCCGCACAGGATTCCACCCCTGAGCTCCGCGCCGACGACGTCGCCGCCATCCTCGACGATCTCGGCGCGGATACGGCCGACGTGTTCGGCTCATCCGGCGGAGCGGTGACGGGCCTGGCGTTGGTCGCCCGGCATCCCGACCGGGTGCGCACCCTGGTCGCCCACGAGCCACCGCTGGTGGAACTGCTGCCCGACGCCGCCGCGCAACGAGCTGCCACCGACGAGATCGTCGCGACGTTTCATCGCGACGGGTATCACGCGGCGTTCGCTCAATTCATGGTCACCGCCGGCTTCGACCTGCCCGACGACGCCCCGGCCGGGCCGCCCGGGGAACCCGATCCGAACGAAGAGGCCAACGCGACGCACTTCTTCGCCCACGAATTGCGGCCAACCACGCGGTACCTGCCCGACGTCGAGGCGTTGCGCAACGCACGGGTGGTACTCGGGCTCGGTGTGGATTCGGGGCGGCTGCTCACCCAGCGCACGACCGTCGCGCTGGCCGAGCTACTGGGCACCGAACCGGTCATGTTTCCCGGCGATCACGGCGGATTCCTCAGCGAGCCAGGCGATTTCGCGGACGCGCTGCGACTGGCGCTGGCGTAGGGCCGAGATCAGGAGACGCGCGACACCCGTCCAAACGATGCGCTGTACAGCGCATCGCCGACCAACGTGAAACTTCCGGCGTCCCTGCCCAATTGCCATAACTGCTGACCCGTCGCAGCGTCGTAGGCCGTCGTCGAATCGGAACCGGGACCGCCGATGACGGTCTGATCGCCATTGACGGCTACCAGACCTGGGCTGCTACTGCCCTGCGACGGGGCGACGAGCGCGCCGGTGGCGTCCGTGCACTTGCGCACCCGCACCCGGGGCGCACCGGCTCCCGGCTCGGCGCTCGGCTCGGCGGTCGGGATCGCGACGATACACAGGTCGCCGATACCGGACAGGCTGGGGAGGGTGTGCGGCACCAGGGGCACCTGCTGCGACCAGCGAATCTCTCCGGTGGCATCGTCGACTCCGGCGATCTCCCCTTTGTCCTCGCTGTACACGATCGGCGATGCGACCCCCGACGTCGAATTCTCCACTGACTGCGGCAACGTGTAGGAGGTGAGAATCGCGGTGTGGGGCAGGCGATAATGCGCATCTTCGGGAATGCTCCACGCCTTCTTCCCGGTGAAGGAGTAGAAGTCGATCCGCTGCTTCGGGTACCGGTCCGGCTGGACATCGACCGAACTTCCCCGCACCGACACGGCGATGCCGCGGCTGGTGGCGATCAGATCGTCGACGATGCCGATGGAGAACAGATCGTCTCCCGTTTTCGCGTCATAGAACTTCGTGTTCGTGGGCGCCTTCGCCGCGATGATGCCCTGATCCAGGAACGGCTGGACGACACCCGTCATCGGCTTCGTCCATAGTTGCTGTCCGGAATCGTCGAACACCGTGACGCCGACGGTGTTGTCCGCATAGGCCAACAATCCGGAGCCGCTGTAGCCGCTACTGCCCTGGTGCCCGGACACGGTGTTCTTCGTGGTTCCGGTCTTCATGTCGATGATCGCGGCCATATTGTCGCCGACGCACATGGCCGTGTCACCCGACGTGCCGACCACGCAGTTGACGTAATCACCGTTCGACTTCGGCCATGGCTGTTGCCACAGCTGCGAGCCGCCGGCCGCATCGAGTCCGATGATGGAGTCCCCGAGCTTGATGATGACGGTCTTGGTATCGCCACCGAGGACAGTCAGGTAGCTGCTGGAGTCCCCCGACGGCGGATAGCTCCACAGCGTGGTGGGCGCGGCACTCAACGAGGGCAGCTTGACCTCGGCCGGAGGTCGCGGCGACTCTGACGCGACCTCGGCCTTGCCGGCGGTGGTGTCGGTGTCCGAGCCCGAGCCTCCGGAGCTGAACTTCCACACCACGACCGAACCGATCACCAGGGCGAGGACCACCACCACCGCAGAGACGACGATTCCGATGACCTTGCCGCGGCGACGGGGACCGTCCGGCGGCTGCGGCGTGAACTGCGGGTACCCGTAGCCCGGTGCCTGTCCCCAGCCCTGGGTTTGCGGATACATCGGCAATCCGGGGGCAGCCCCGAACACCGGCGGAGCTTCCTGGCGGACCTCAGGTGCGTCGAACGGCGACTCGGACCATCCCGATGCCCCTGGCTGCCCGTCGTTGTCGCCCCACGGCGAACTCCCCCACTGGTTCACGTGGGGAGTGTATTTCAGGTTGCCACCCCACCCGCGCAGCTCGTTGCTGGCCCCGAAAATCGGCACATTCCATCATCAGAGCGCCAGTGAAGGCACAAACCGTTGTTTTTTCTTAGCTCTTGTCCTGATCAGTCATTCCTGCTACTTTTCTGGCCTATACCAACATTGTGATGGGGATCTCATCAGGTCCGGACTGTCATGGCAGGCACCTGCGCGACAGGGCCACGGAGAAATTGGGAGCTTGTGGACGACTCATTGGTCTTCGGTAGCGCCACCGACATGGCAACAGCGCTGCGGCGCCGCGATATATCCGCCCGCGAAGTGCTCGCGGCCCACGTCGCTCAGATCGACCGGTACAACGGCGCGGTCAACGCGATCGTGACCCTCGACATCGAGGGAGCCGAGCGGGCCGCCGCAGAGGCCGACCAGCGCAGCGCGGCGGGTGAACCGCTGGGCCCGCTTCACGGGCTGCCGATCGCGTTCAAGGACACCCACGCCACCGCGGGCCTGCGCACCACGTTCGGTTCCCCGTTGCACGCCAACTGGATCCCGGAGCAGGACGACGAAATCGTGCGACGTATCCAGGGCGCAGGCGCCATTCGCGTCGGCAAGACCAACGTGCCCGAGTTCGCGGCCGGATCGCATTCGTTCAACGAAGTTTTCGGAACGACCCGCAATCCGTACGCACTGGACCGGTCGGCCGGTGGCAGCAGTGGCGGCGCGGCAGCCGCATTGGCGAGCGGCATGCAACCCATCGCCGACGGCAGCGATATGGGTGGCTCCCTGCGCAATCCGGCATCGTTCTGCAATGTCGTGGGTCTGCGACCGACGACAGGCCGGGTTCCGGACCCCGCCGCGGCCTGGGCGTACCCGAACCTGGCGACGGCAGGCCCCATGGGCCGCACCGTCAACGACGTCGCACTGCTGCTGTCGGTGATCGCCGGGCCGCATCGCGACGACCCGCTGTCGCTGGCCGACGACCCGGCAGGGTTCGCAGACGTGAAACCTGCTGACCTCAAAGGGCTTCGCGTGGCGTGGGCACCGACCCTCGGCGACCGCGTCCCCGTCGACGCGGAAGTGCTGGCCCCCCTGGAAACCGCCGCCAAGGTGTTCGCCGAACTCGGCGCGCACGTCCAGCCGGCATGTCCCGACCTCGACGGAGCCGACGCGACATTCCGTACCTTGCGCGCGGTCGAGTTCGACACGCTGTGGGGCCGGCAGCTCGACGCCACGCCCGAGGCGTTCAAGGCAGACCTGGCCTGGAACATCCGGGAAGGCCGCGCCAGAACCGCGGGCGACATCGGCCGAGCACTGGCTGAACTGACCCGGCTGCAGCGTGCCGCCAACGGCTTCTTCGACACCTACGACGTGCTGATCGCCCCGGTCAGCCAGGTCGTTCCATTCGACGCCGACCAACTCTGGCCGGCCGAGGTCGCAGGCGTGCGGCAGCACAATTACCTCGACTGGATGGCCGCGGCCTACCTGATCACCGTCCTCGGCGTGCCCGCCATCTCGGTGCCTGCCGGTTTTACGCCCGGCGGACTGCCCGTCGGGCTGCAGATCGTCACCCGCGCTCGTGGTGAACAGGCGCTGCTCGGCGTCGCCGCCGCGTTCGAAGCCGCCACCGAACACGGCACGCGGCGTCCCGCCCTCATCTCGGAGAACCGCTCATGACATCGCCTGTCCTGGAAAGCCCGCGACGCCTCGCCATCGCGGCAGTCCCGATCCTCGGCTTCCTCGCCACGCCCTTTCTGCCCTTCGTCAACGGCCCGCACCTATGGTTCGGCGTCCCGTCGGTCCTCGTGTGGACCGCGATCTGGGTGATCGGCACCGTCGTCGCCCTTCGCGTCGTCGAAGCGTCCTACCGCCGTGACGGCGGCGACGCACTCGACGCGGCCGAGGCCGCCGAGGGAGCCGACACGGCTGGAGACGTCCGATGAACGCGCTCACCGTCTACATCGTGATCGGCCTGTTCGCCATCGGCGCGATCGGCATCGCGGGCAACCGCGCCAGGAAGCTCGACGAGTGGACCGTGAGCGGCCGCAGCTTCCGCCGGTGGCGGTCGTGGTTCCTGCAGGCCGGTGAATCGCTCACCACCTTCAGCTTTCTCGGGCTGTCCGGGATCGCGTTCGGCGGCGGCGTCAGTGCCACGTTCGCCTTGGCGTACCTATCCATCTCGGCGATCGGCATGTACTTCGTCGCGCCAAAGCTGTGGCGACTCGGCAAGGGCCGCGGCTACCTGACCATGGCCGACTTCTTCATCGACCGGTTCGACAGCGTGCCACTGGGCAAGGTGGTCGCGGTGGTCGGCGCGGTCTTCCTGCTGCCCTATCTCGAACTGCAGATCACCGGCCTCGGCCTGATCGTCGAACTGGCCACCGGCAACGCGTCCAGCCGCGGCCTGTCCATGGTCATCGCGAGCGTGCTGGTCATCGTGTTCGTCGTCTGGGCAGGCATTCGCGGGATCTCGCGGGTCGCAGTGGTCAAGGACGCGCTCATGGTGGTCGCCCTGCTCATCGTGGTGGGCGGCGTCGGTTTCGGCATCGCAGGCATTCCCGAGGTCTTCTCGCGCGTGCAGAGTGGTCAACCACAGCTGCTGACGCTGTCCGCGCCCGGATACGACACCACGTGCTTCGTCACGGCGGTCGTCGTCACCTCGATCGGCGCAGGCCTCAACGTCTTTCCGCACCTGTGGCCCCCGGTGCTGGCGGCCCGCAGCGGTGAGATCCTGCGCAGCAACTACACGTGGCTCGCGCTGTACCAGTTGCTGCTGTTCGCGCCGATCATCGTCGGGCTGGGCGCCACCCTGATCCTGCCCGCCGACACCACCGGGAACCATGTCCTCATCGACACCGCGACGCACACCCTGCCCGACTGGCTCGTCGCCGTCATCGCGATCGGTGGCGCCTCGGCGGCGATGGTTCCGGCGGCCGCGATCGTCATGGGCATCTCAACCCTGGTGTCGCGCAACCTGATCACCGGTGGTTCCGACAAGACCCGGATGCGGGTCAACACCGCGGTCGTCGCGGCGGCCATCATCCTGGCGCTCGGCTTCGGACTCGGCGGCGCCAGCATCTCCAGCCTGCTGCTGCTCACCTACGGCGGGCTGACCCAGCTCGCCCCCGCGATCCTGGTGGCGTTGCGAGGACGGGTTTGCGTTGGCGCCGTCCCGGCACTGATCGGCATCGTGATCGGAGTACTGGTGGTCAGCTGGATCACCTTCTTCGAGATTCCGATCGGCAGTTGGGATTCCGGCTTCATCGCACTCGGCCCCAACATCGCGGCAGTGATCGTCGCCGAGGCGATCCGGCGCCGGATGCCCCGCCCTGCAATCGAAGAGGAAGTACCGGCCGCGCGGTGAATACTGAGCCGGTGCCGGAACCACTCGACCCACTCGCCCGACGGATCACCGAGGCCCTCCAGGTCAACGGTCGGGCCTCATGGCGGCGGATCGCGCAGGTACTCGACGAGCCGGTCCGCACCGTCGCCCGCCGCGGTGCCGCCCTCCTGGAGGACGGCACAGTACAGGTGGTCGGTCTGACCGCACTCGCACCGACACATCTGCTGCGCGTGCGGTGCCGACCGGAGCGCGTCCACTCGGTGGCCCGCACCCTGGCGTCGTGGCCGCAATCGGTGTTCGTCTATGTGCTGGCCGAATCCGCCGAAGTGATCGCCGAGGTGACGGCGGACTTCGACGCGCTGCCCACACTGCTCGGTGCCGAATTGGACGGCGTCCTGACCCACCGGTTGACCCCGGTACTGCAGTACTTCCGGACCGTCGCCGAATGGCGCGCCGGTGTGCTGAGCCCCGCCGAGGTTGCCGAACTCGAATTGCCCGATGTCCCACCGGAACAGACGCGGACCGGCCTGCAGGTCGACGACGTCGACCGCGCCATCATCGACGCGCTCGTCGCCGACGGGCGTACCCCCTTCGAGACGATCGCGACGCTGGCCGGGTTCTCCGAGGCCACCGCGCGCCGGCGTATCGATCAACTGATCCAGCGCGGCGTGGTCCGTATCCGCGCCGTCGTCGGACCGGCCCTGCTCGGGCTGCCCGTCGAAGCCCTGCTGTGGATACGATGTGCGCCCCAGCACGCGGAACACATCGGAACTTCGCTCGCCCGTTCACCTCTCGTGCGCTACGCGGCCATGGTGATGGGTGAGTATCCGGTCGTCGTCGACGTGACGGCCCGCGACATCGCCGAGCTCCGCGACTTTCTCGTCAACGGCCCCTGGGAATCTCGCGTCGAATCGGTTCACGCGACCCTGCTGATCCAGACCTACAAGCGCGGCGGCGTGGTGCCCGCAGTTCCGAAATGAAAGGCCCTCAATGCTTCTGACCTCGCTCGACGCCGCCGACCGGGACGCTGCGGCGGCGGTCACCATCGGTGAGCAGAGCCTGTCGCGGGCGGAATTGGTCGATGCCGCAACGGCTCTCGCGGCCGCCCTGCCTGCCGAGCATCCCGTTGCGGTGTACGCGGAGCCCACGCTCGACACCGTCATCGCCGTGACGGCATGCCTGCTGGCCGGTGTGCCCGTGGTGCCCGTCCCGCCCGACTCCGGCAGTGCCGAGCTGCGCCACATCCTTTCCGACGCCGCGGTCGGGTGCTGGGCCGGGCCGGCCCACCCGGATTCCGATCTGCGCGCAGTACCGGCCCGCGGCCATACCGGCGGCGCCGGGCTGCCCACCCCTGCCGACGACGCGACCGCGATGATCCTCTACACATCGGGAACCACCGGGGCCCCCAAGGGTGTCAATCTGAGCCACCGCGCCGTGGCCGCCGGTATCGACGCCGTCGCCGATGCGTGGCAGTGGAGTTCCGAGGACACCGTCGTGCACGGCCTGCCGCTGTTCCATCTGCACGGGTTGGTGCTCGGTGTGCTTGGTTCCCTTCGGATCGGCTCCCGCGTCGTGCACACCGTCGCACCCCGCCCCGAGCGCTACGCCGCGGCGCCCGGAACCATGTACTTCGGGGTGCCGACCGTGTGGTCGCGGATCGCCGCCGACGAGGTGTCGGCCCGGGCGCTGGGTCGCGCGCGGCTGCTGGTCTCGGGCAGCGCGCCGCTGCCCACACCCGTTTTCGATCGCATCGCCGAACTCAGCGGGCACGCCCCGATCGAGCGCTACGGCATGAGCGAAACCATGATCACGCTGAGCACCCGCGCGCTCGGCGAACGCAGGCCCGGATCGGTCGGGCAACCCGTGCTGGGTGTGCAGACCCGGCTGCGGACCGAGGACGGGCAGGGCGTGCCCGACGACGGCGAGAGCATCGGCCGCCTCCAGGTCCGTGGACCCATGCTGTTCGACGGCTATCTCAACCGGCCGGACGCGACAGCCGAATCATGGACCGACGACGGCTGGTTCATCACCGGCGACGTCGCGACGCGCGACATGCAGGGCTTTCACCGGATCGTCGGCCGGGAGTCCGTCGACCTGATCAAGTCCGGCGGTTACCGCGTCGGGGCAGGTGAGGTGGAAACCGCGCTGCTGGCCCACCCCGCGGTCCGTGAGGTCGCCGTTGTGGGACAGGCCGATGCGGACCTCGGACAGCGGATCGTGGCCTACGTGGTCACCGACGACGCGGATCGGACCCAGCTGGGCGGGCGCCTGATCGAGTTCGTGTCCGACACCCTGTCGCATCACAAGCGTCCCCGCGACATCGTCTTCCTCGATGAATTGCCAAGGAACGCAATGGGAAAGGTCCAGAAGAAACTCCTAGACAGCTGAGTTTCAGCCCACCAGCACGGCGTAACGCGGCTTGATCACCTCGTCGATGATGGCCAGCCGCTCGTCGAACGGGATGAACGCGGACTTCATCGCATTGATGGTGAAGCGTTCCAAGTCGCTCCAGCCGTAGCCGAAAGCATCGACCAGACGCGTCATCTCCTGGGTCATGGTGGTGTCGCTCATCAACCGGTTGTCGGTGTTGACGGTGACCCGGAACCGCAGCCGGGCCAACCGGTCGAACGGGTGCTCGGCGATGGACGGCGCGGCCCCGGTCTGCACATTGCTGCTCGGGCACATCTCCAGCGGTATGCGCTTGTCCCGCAAGATCGCTGCCAGCCTGCCGAGCTTCTGGCTGCCGTCGTCGAGCTGGGTGATGTCGTCGACGATTCGCACGCCGTGACCGAGCCGGTCGGCACCGCAGAACGCGATCGCCTCATGGATCGACGGCAGCCCGAACGCCTCGCCGGCGTGAATGGTGAAGCGCGCGTTGTTGCTTCGCATGTACTCGAACGCGTCGAGATGCCGGGACGGCGGATAGCCCGCCTCGGCCCCGGCGATGTCGAAGCCCACAACGCCCTTGTCGCGGAACCTGATTGCCAGTTCGGCGATCTCGCGGGACCGGGCAGCGTGGCGCATCGCGGTGACCAGGCAGCGCACGGTGATGGTGCGCCCCTCGACCGCCGCGGCCGCCTTCTCCCCGTCGGCGAAACCAGCCAACACCGCGTCGACCACCGCATCCAGGGACAGGCCGCGGTCGATGTGCAGTTCGGGTGCGAACCGGACCTCCGCGTACACCACATTGTCGGCCGCGAGATCCTCGACGCATTCGTGGGCCACGCGGTACAGGGCCTCGGGGGTCTGCATGACACCGACCGTGTGCGCGAAGGGCTCCAGGTACCGCACGAGCGAGCCACTGTGCGCGGCCGTGCGGAAGAACGTCGCCAGTTCGTCGACGTCGGTGGCGGGCAGCTCGTCGTACCCGAACTGACCGGCAAGATCGAGCACGGTGCCCGGGCGCAACCCACCGTCGAGGTGATCGTGCAGCAGGGCTTTGGGGGCGTGGCGGATCATGTCGAAGGTCAGCGGGGTACTCATCTCTCCATCATCCGCGACCACGGCGCAACTGTGCAGACGAAACCACACCGTTGCTGATGACGATCAGACCAATACCGGCCCACTCGTGGACGTCCAGCGGTTGGCGCAGTAGCAGCCAGCCGGCCAGGGCCGCCCAGATCGGATTGATGCTCGTGAACGTGCCGAAGATGTGCGCCGGGACGCGACGCAGCGCGAGCAGATCGGCGACATAGGGCACGATCGACGACATCAGCCCGCACGCGAGCGCGAGCGCGATCGCCGCGGCGGTCGGCGCGTGGACGCTGAACCACACCACGGCGATCGGAATCCAGACCGCGGCGGCGACAAGGCTGGTCACGGCGGTTCCTTGCAGTCCGGGGAGCCGCAGGCCCAGGGTGCGGTTGAGCAGGATGTAGAGACCCCAGGCCGTTGCCGCAAGCAGGCCGAGGGCGATGCCGACGACATCGGTGGTAGGGCCGGGGTCGGTGAGTATCACCACGCCGATCCCCGCCAGCACAGCACCGGCAATGTCCATGGCACGTCGCGAACTGGCGACCGCGACGGCCAGCGGGCCGAGAAATTCCAGTGTGACGGCCAGACCAAGTCCGATGCGCTCGATCGCGGCGTACAGGCAGAGGTTCATCACGCCGAGGACCACCACGAGGGCGAGAATCGGGCGCCACTGGTCTGCCCGCAGCCCCCGCAGACGGGGCCGCACCGCGGGCACCAGGACGAGCGCGGTGACGATCTGCCGGACGGCAACCACACCGATCGGACCGATCGCCCCGAACGCCGACGCGCCCAGTGCGGCGCCGACCTGGTTGGAAGCCGAACTCGCCGCCATCAACGCGAAGCCTGCGCCACGCCGACGCGCAGCCGCCGGGGCGGCCACGGGGCTGCCTGGACGCTCAGTGCTGTCGAGGGTGTTCATGCGGTCACGGTAAGGATGACCAGCACCATAAACCTAGTGCATGTTTTGCAGTTGCCATACGATTTGGTTATGGAGTGGAGTCTGCGCGAGCTGCGATACTTCGTGACCGCCGCCGACACCGGGTCATTCACCGACGCGGCGGCCCAGCTGTACGTCTCACAAGCCGCGGTCTCGCGCACCATCGCGGCGCTGGAGAAGGCCGTCGGCAACCGGCTGCTTCGCCGGGTGCCACGAGGTTGCGAACTCACCGGAGCCGGCCAACAGCTGCTGCCCCATGCCAGGCGGGTGCTCGCGGAAGCCGAGAAGTTCACCGAATTCGTGGCCTCGCGCCACAGAGTGCTGCGCCTCGGGTACGCGTGGGCAGCACTCGGACGCCATACCGCACGGCTGCAACGGGATTGGGCCGAGCAGCACGACTCCATCGAACTCGAGCTGGTGCGCCACGACTCGCCCTCCGCCGGCCTGTCCGAGGGATTGTGCGACGTCGCGATCGTGCGGCGTGCGGGCGACGACAAACGGTTCGACTCGGTGGTGGTCGGTCTGGAACGACGCCTGGCGGCGTTCGCCTCCGACGATCCGCAGTGGTCGAGGCGGCGTCAGCTGAGCATGGCCGAGATCGCCGAACGCACGGTGATCATCGATCCCCGGGTCGGGACCACCAGCAGCCGGTTGTGGAGCGGCACCGAGCATCAACCACCACGGTTCATCGAGTCCACCAACATCGACAGCTGGCTGGACGCGATCGCCGCGGGCCGTGGTGTGGGTACGACGGCCGAGGCAACCGCGCACCACCACCCCCGGCCCGGCGTCACCTACCGGCCGATCAAAGACGGCCCGCGCATCGCCGTCCGGCTGGTGTGGCGCCACGACGATCGCCCGGAAGGGCTCGACGCTCTCATCGACGCCGTCACGCGGCTCTACGCGTCGTGAGGCGCCTGCCGCGTTGCCGTCAGTCGATCCGGTCGATGATCAGCGGGCCGAGCACCGGCGCGGTGTCCCCGAGCGCCCACGCCCCCTCGAGTTCGGCCAGCGCTGCCGGGAGCCGGTCGGCTGTGTCGGTGTAGAGCGTGAAGATCGGGTCACCGGCCGCTACCGGCTCGCCCGGCGTGCGATGAATCCGGACCCCTGCGCCCGCTTGCACGGGGTCGCCCGGGTGGGCACGGCCTGCGCCCAGTCGCCAGGCGGCCATCGCCACACCCATGGCGTCGATGTCGCCCATCACGCCGCCGCTCGCCGCGGTGATGGTCTCCGAACAGGCGCCCACGGGCAGCGGCTGGGACAGATCGCCGCCCTGCGCGGTCACCAGATCACGGAACCGGTCCATCGCCGAACCGTCGCGCAGCGTTGCGGCCGGGTCGACGCCGTCGATGCCTGCAGCAGCGAGCATCTCGGCGGCCAGCGCCACCGTCAGCTCGACCACATCGGGCGGGCCGCCGCCTGCCAGCACCTCCAGCGACTCGGCCACCTCGACCGCATTGCCCACCGTGCGCCCCAACGGCCGGTCCATATCGGTGAGCAGGGCCCGCGTCGGAACCCCGTAGGCATTGCCGAGCTCGACCATGGTGCGGGCGAGCTCGCGGGATTCGGCCTCAGTCTTGAGGAACGCGCCGCGCCCGACCTTGACGTCGAGGACCAGTGCCTCGGCCCCCTCGGCGAGCTTCTTGCTCATCACCGAGCTCGCGATGAGCGGCAGCGATTCGGTGGTGGCGGTGACGTCACGCAGCGCATAGATCTTGCGGTCGGCCGGTGCCAGGTCCCCGGCCGCGAAGATGGCCGCGCCGACCTCGCAAAGCTGTTGACGGATACGGTCTTTGGACAGCTCGGCGGTGAATCCGGGAATCGCCTCCAGCTTGTCGAGCGTGCCACCGGTGTGCCCGAGGCCGCGTCCGGCAGCCTGCGGCACACTGCCACCGCAGGCCAGCACCACGGGGACGAGCGGGATGGTGATCTTGTCGCCGACTCCGCCGGTCGAATGTTTGTCCACCAGCGCCAGCGGCTTACCGGCCCGGCGCAGATCGGTGAAGTCGAACCGCTCCCCCGACGCCACCATGGCCGCGGTCCACCGGGCGATCTCCGCGGGCGTCATGCCACGCAGGAAGATCGCCATCAGCAGCGCCGACATCTGCTCGTCGGCAACCCGGCCATGCGTATACCCGGCGATAACCCAGTCGATGGCCGCGTCGGACAGCACACCGCCGTCGCGTTTGGTTCGGATGATGGTGGGGGCGTCGATGGCGCAAATCCTAACCGCTCATTCGGCGAGCGCGCCCCGCAGCAATGTCCGTAGCGCCCAGTCGAAATCGTCCTGCTGGGGCGGAGCACCCTGCAAATGTCCGAACGGGTGCCGCGACATCAGGTGACCGATCAGGAGGCGCCACGCGGCGCGGTAGACGCGTGGCGCGGCCATCTCGTCGAGTCCGGCGCCGCGCAGCAGCGCCATGCAGTGATCGGCCACTGGTTTCGCCGACGGCAGCGCGTAGTCGCCGTCGGCGATGACGGGTCCGCTCCACGAGTGCGCGACCAGGTGGTCGTACATGGCGTGCCATTGCCGGACCACGGCCTCCACGGGGTCTGCGCCCGCAGGGTCGATCAACGGGTAGCCGGCCACCAGATCCTCGACGAGCAGGAGCAGCAGCTCTTGCCGGTCGGCGATGTGCCGGTAGAGCGAGGCCGCACCCGTGCCGAGTTCCCCGGCGATGCGGCGCAGCGTCAGCTCGGCCAGGCCGTCGCGGTCAGCGATCCGGCGCGCCGCCGCCACGATCGTCGCCTTGTTCAGCGGTTGCGTCACGGGTAGACCCCTACGCGAACAGCGTTCGCGCTACCGTGAGAGCGGTTGCGAACAGTGTTCGCGCACGTGACAGGCCTCTTGGCAAGGAGATCCATGGACGTCATCGCTCGCCAGCATGCCGCATCCGGAGCTTCCCGACGGTACGGTTCGGGGCGCATCCTTGCCGCGATGTGCATGGTCGTCGTCTCCTACGGACTGCTGCAGACCATGCTCGTGCCGACCCTCGGCGTCCTGCAACGCGATCTGCGCACGACCACCACCGCAGCATCATGGGCGGTGCTGTCGGCGATGCTGCTGGCCAGCGCAGTGGTCACACCCGTCGTCAGCCGCCTGGGCGACAGGTTCGGCAAGCGCCGGGTGCTGCTCTGGATGCTGGCGATCTACCTGGCTGCCACGCTGGCGTCGATCGCCGCACCCGACATCGGCACGCTCATCGCCTGCCGGGCCGTCCAGGGCGTGAGCCTCACGCTGCTGCCACTGACGTTTGCGATCCTGCGCGAGGCACTCCCCGCATCGCGGGCTCATGCAGGGCTGGCCGTGGCATCCGGACTGGTGACCGGCACCGCCGGAGTCGGCGTGCTGCTCGGCGGGCTGGTGGTGGACCACGCGTCGTGGCGGTGGCTGTTCGCGATCGGCACGGTTCCGGTGTCGGCCGCCCTGATCATGACGGCACGGTGGATTCCGGAAAGCCGCGAGCGCCACCCCGGCCGGCTCGATGTGGCGGGCACAGCCACGATGACCGCAGGACTGCTGGCGCTGTTGCTCGCCGTCACACAGGGGCCGGCGTGGGGCTGGACGACCGCCCGCGTACTCGGCCTGTTCGGCACCGCCGTCGCGATGTTGGCGGTGTTCGTCGCCGTCGAGCGACGGGTGGCCCATCCCATCGTGGACCTCGCCCTGCTCACCAAGCCGCCGCTGACGGCAGCACATCTGGGCGCGTTGCTGCTCGGGGTCAACCAGTTCGCGGTGTACGTGGCGCTGCCCAAACTGGCCGAACTACCCACGGGTAACCCAGGGTTCGGATTGTCGGTGACAGGCGCCGCACTGGTCCTGGTGCCCGGGACCCTGATGACGATGCCTGCCAGTTGGGCCGCACCGGCACTAGCCGACCGGTTCGGGGTGCGGGCCCCGCTGACCGCCGGACTGACGCTTGCGGCCGCAGGCACCGCCCTACTGGCCGTCACCCACGCATCGGTGTGGCACGCGGTGCTGTACTACGCCATCGCCAGCGTCGGTTGGGGATTGGCGATGGCGGCGCTACCCAGGATGGTCAACGCCGCCTGCCCGCAGGCACAGAGCGGCAGCGCCAACGGTCTGAACACGGTGGCGCGCACCATCGGCGGCGCGCTCGGCGGCCAGCTCGCGGCCGCGGTGCTGGTCGGCTGGGCAGCTCCCCGCGACGTCAACACCGGTTTCACCGTGGCGTTTTCGCTCGCGGCCGGCGTCGCGGCGATGGGCGGACTGCTGGTACCGCTTTGGTTGTTCCGTGATCGCGGATATCTGGACACCGATGAGAGCCGTTGACCCGCTTGACATCACGCTCTGTTCGATCGCTCGAGGTCAGCGGGCCCGAATGCGTCCGGAAGCAACTCGGCGAGCGGGCGTGGGCCACCCGGATGGTCGATCAACAACGCGGAGCCGCCATGTTCCAGCAGCACCTGTCGACACCGGCCGCACGGCATCAACAGCGCGCCGTCGGGCCCGACACAGCTCAACGCGACCAGCCGTCCGCCGCCCGAAGAATGCAGGTTGCAGACCACACTGCACTCCGCACAGAGACCTAGGCCATATGAGACATTCTCCACATTGCAGCCGGTAATCACCCGGCCGTCGTCGACCAGTGCCGCAGCGCCGACCGGGAATTGCGAATATGGCGCGTACGCGGCTTCCGATGCGGCAATTGCCTTCTCGCGCAACACTTTCCAGTCAATCTCCCGCGTCACGTCAGCGCCTCGAGAATGGGTTCTGAATGCATTCCGAAACCTCCGCCTCAGCGACGTGTGATGTGGATAGGTAAACCTAACTTTTCCCAGTTCTGCGCGCCATACCTCGACACCGTATTCGTTCGCCAGTGCAAATGGGTTTAGAGTCGCCCCGAGGTTTGGGGCTAATCGGCAGACCAGGTCCCGAACGTCCACCGATGGCGTTGGAGGGCGATGTGAGTACTCAGGCGGAGGTGCCGGCGGCGCGGTCCGGGAAATCGCGGCGACGCACGTTGTATCGCGGAGATCCAGGAATGTGGTCGTGGGTGTTGCATCGCATCACCGGGGCGACGATCTTCTTCTTTTTGTTTGTCCATGTGTTGGATACCGCGTTGGTGCGGGTCAGCCCGCAGGCCTACAACGCGGTCATCGAGACCTACAAAACCCCGATCGTCGGGTTGATGGAGATGGGCCTGGTCGCTGCGGTCCTCTTCCACGCCCTCAACGGCATCCGGGTCATCCTCATCGACTTCTGGGCCCAAGGCCCGCGCTATCAACGCCACATGCTCGCCGTGGCGGTGACCGTGTTCGCTGTTGCCCTCATCGCCGGACTAGGAGTTCTGGGTATGCACATGACGGAGCGATTCCTGTGAGCGCCCCCACCCCGGGCGAATCCCGCCTCGGCCGCCTGGCCCCGGTCCTGGAGCGCGAACACGACCGTCCCGCCGCACTCGATCACCCGCGCGCTCCCCGGCGCCCCCGCGGTATCCCCTACTTCGAGAAATACGCCTGGCTGTTCATGCGGTTCTCCGGAGTGGCGCTGGTCTTTCTCGCCCTGGGGCACCTGTTCATCATGCTGATGTGGCAGGACGGCGTGTACCGCATCGACTTCAACTACGTCGCGCAGCGCTGGGCGTCGCCGTTCTGGCAGATCTGGGACATGGCCCTGCTGTGGCTGGCCATGATCCACGGCGCCAACGGCATGCGCACCATCATCGGCGACTACGCCCGCAAGAACGTGACCAAGTTCTACCTGAACTCACTGCTGCTCTTGGCCACAGGATTCACCCTGGTACTGGGCACCTACGTCCTGGTCACCTTCGACGCCAACATCGGGGGCTAACACCATGATTCACCAACACCGCTACGACGTCGTCATCGTCGGCGCAGGCGGCGCAGGCATGCGCGCCGCGGTCGAAGCCGCCCCCCGGGCCCGCACGGCCGTGCTCACCAAGCTCTACCCCACGCGCAGCCACACCGGCGCGGCCCAGGGCGGCATGTGCGCCGCTCTGGCCAACGTCGAAGAAGACAACTGGGAATGGCACACCTTCGACACCGTCAAGGGTGGCGACTACCTCGCCGACCAGGACGCCGTGGAAATCATGGCCAAAGAAGCCATCGACGCCGTTCTGGATCTGGAAAAGATGGGGATGCCGTTCAACCGCACCCCCGAGGGCCGCATCGACCAACGCCGCTTCGGCGGGCACACCCGCGACCACGGCAAAGCCCCGGTCCGCCGGGCCTGCTACGCCGCCGACCGCACCGGCCACATGATCCTGCAGACCCTCTACCAAAACTGCGTCAAGCACGACGTGGAGTTCTTCAACGAGTTCTACGCGCTGGACGTCGCGCTCACCGACACCCCCGCGGGCCCGGTGGCCACCGGCGTCATCGCCTATGAGCTGGCCACCGGCGACATCCACATCTTCCACGCCAAGGCCATCGTGTTCGCCACCGGCGGCTCCGGGCGCATGTACAAAACCACCTCCAACGCCCACACCCTGACCGGTGACGGCCTGGGCATCATCTTCCGCAAGGGACTTCCCTTGGAAGACATGGAGTTCCACCAGTTCCACCCGACAGGCCTGGCCGGGCTGGGCATCCTGATCTCCGAAGCCGTGCGCGGCGAAGGCGGCCGCCTGCTCAACGGCGAGGGTGAGCGGTTCATGGAACGCTACGCGCCCACCATCGTCGACCTGGCGCCGCGCGACATCGTCGCCCGCTCGATGGTGCTCGAAGTCCTCGAAGGCCGCGGTGCGGGCCCCAACAAGGACTACGTCTACATCGACGTGCGCCACCTCGGCGAAGACGTCCTGGAAGCCAAACTGCCCGACATCACCGAATTCGCCCGCACCTACCTCGGCGTCGACCCCGTCACCGAACTGGTGCCGGTCTACCCGACTTGTCACTACGTCATGGGCGGTATCCCCACCACCGTGCACGGCCAGGTGCTACGCGACAACACCAACGTCATCCCCGGCCTGTACGCCGCCGGGGAATGCGCCTGCGTGTCGGTACACGGCGCCAACCGCCTTGGCACCAACTCGCTGCTCGACATCAACGTGTTCGGTCGCCGGGCCGGTATCGCCGCAGCCGAATACGCCAACAACCACAACCACGTCGACCTGCCGGACAACCCGGCCGACATGGTCGTGGGCTGGGTCGCCGACATCCTCTCCGAGCACGGCAACGAGCGCGTCGCCGACATCCGCACCTCCCTGCAGCAGTCGATGGACAACAACGCCGCGGTGTTCCGCACCGAGGAAACCCTCAAGCAGGCGTTGACCGACATCCACGCCCTCAAAGAGCGCTACTCGCGGATCACCGTGCACGACAAGGGCAAGCGCTACAACAGCGACCTGCTCGAAGCCATCGAACTCGGCTTCCTGCTGGAACTGGCCGAAGTCACCGTGGTCGGGGCACTCAACCGCAAAGAATCCCGCGGCGGGCACGCCCGGGAGGACTACCCCAACCGCGACGACACCAACTACATGCGCCACACCATGGCCTACAAGGAAGGCCCCGGTCTGCTGGCCGACATCCGGTTGGATTACAAACCCGTGGTCCAGACCCGGTACGAGCCGATGGAAAGGAAGTACTGATGAGTGCACCTGTCATCGACAAGCCCGAAGCCGGCGACCCGCCCCTGCCCCCGGTGCCCGAGGGTGCGGTCATGGTCACCCTCAAGATCGCCCGGTTCAACCCGGAGAACCCCGACGCCGCCGGCTGGCAGAGCTTCCGCGTGCCGTGCCTGCCGTCGGACCGGCTGCTCAACCTGCTGCTCTACGTCAAGGGCTACCTCGACGGCACCCTGACCTTCCGCCGCTCGTGTGCTCACGGGGTGTGCGGCTCGGATGCCATGCGTATCAACGGGGTCAACCGGCTGGCGTGCAAGGTGCTCATGCGCGACATGCTGCCCAAAAAGCCCGGCAAGCCACTGACCATCACCATCGAGCCCATCCGCGGCCTGCCCGTGGAAAAAGACCTCGTCGTCGACATGGAACCGTTCTTCGACGCCTACCGCGCCGTCAAACCCTTCCTGATCACCAGCGGCAACCCGCCCACCCGCGAGCGCATCCAAAGCGCCACCGACCGGGCCCGCTTCGACGACACCACCAAATGCATCCTGTGCGCCTGCTGCACCACGAGCTGCCCGGTGTACTGGAGCGAAGGGTCCTACTTCGGCCCGGCGGCGATCGTCAACGCGCACCGCTTCATCTTCGACTCGCGTGACGAGGCGGCCGCCGAGCGGCTCGACATCCTCAACGAGGTCGACGGCGTGTGGCGCTGCCGCACCACCTTCAACTGCACCGAGGCCTGCCCGCGTGGCATCCAGGTCACCCAGGCCATCCAGGAGGTCAAGCGCGCGTTGATGTTTGCGCGCTAGGTTGATTCGCCGAGTGTGAAGAAGATCGCGAGATTTTTCAGAAATCTCGCGATCTTCTTCACACTGGGCACCCGCGTGCGCGTAGTGCTTCCCGGGTGCGCGCGATGATGGTGCCCTGCCGGTGTCGGAGCAAGTCGGCGCCTACCCGGACAATGCGCCAGCCAAGTGCGCGGTACTCGGCATCCTGGTCGATGTCCTTGGTGCGCTGTCTCGGGTCGGCCCAATGCTGGATACCGTCGTACTGGACGCCGACCGTCCACTCCGGCCACCCCATGTCGATCCGGCCCACCTGCAGCCCATGGTCGAACACCTCGATCTGGGTCTGCGACGGTCGCATCCCGGCCTCGGTATACAGCAGGCGGAGCCGGGTTTCCTGCGGTGACTCGGCGCCGGCATCGGCCAGGTCGAGCACCTCGCGCAGTTGCACCAGGCCTCGCACACCCCGGTGATGCGCCAGGAGTGCCTGCACGTCAACGACTTTCAGGTCGGCGGCCTGCAGCAACGCGTCCACCCGGATAACGGCCGTCTCCAGCCCACGTCGGCGGCCGAGATCGAATGCCGTGCGCGCCGGCGTCGTCGTCCGGATGCCACGCACCGTGCAGACTTCGTCGTCGGCGAGGCGGTCACTGTGCAACACGATGCCGTTGGTCTTGTGTCTGCTGGAGTGATTGAGCTCGGCGGGCAGCTCCGCGTTGATCCACTTGGAACCATGGAGCGCGGCCGCCGACAGCCCAGCGACGATCCCGCGCCGCCCCGACCACAACCACGCCGCGACCGCCTTGTCGATGGGTTTCAGTTCTGCATCGCGCGGGACATAAACATCCCGATGCAGCATGTGGTAGCGCGTGCTCAGCTGATACCGGTTGAGCGACCCCGCCGCGAGTGCCTCGGATCCGACGAAGGGCAATGCCATGCGAATAGGACGCCGCGGAGGTAAACGCGGTTCCACCGCCCGCCAGTGTGAACATGATGGCGAGAAATCTCGAGAATCTCGCCATCATGTTCACATTCGCCCGTCACACATCGCGGGGCTGTCTCGTCTGACTGGTATGACCACACGAATCGCCCCTGTGACCCCCAAACAAGCCGGCCTGCTGACCCGGGTGATGTACCGCGTTGCCAAGCGTCGCTTCGGTGAGGTGCCCGAGCCGTTCACCGTGGTGGCACACCATCCCCGGCTGCTGGTGGCCAATGCCGTCCACGAAACTCTGCTGCAGAGCGGCTCGAAGAAGCTGCCGGCCAGCGTCCGTGAACTGGCGGTGCTGTGGACCGCCCGCACGGTCGGCTGCTCGTGGTGCGTCGATTTCGGCTCGATGCTGATGCGGCTGGAGAACCTGGATGTCGACCGGCTCAAGTCCATCGACGACTACGCGACCTCACCGCTGTACACCGACGACGAGCGCGCCGCCATCGCGTACGCCAACGCGATGACCACCGACGCCCACTCCGTGACCGACGAGCAGATCGCCGATCTGAAGAAGCGTTTCGGCGACGACGGCGTGATCGAGCTGACGTATCAGATCGGGGTGGAGAACATGCGCGCCCGGATGTACTCGGCGCTGGGGATCACCGAGCAGGGCTTCAATTCGGGTGATGCGTGCCGGGTTCCGTGGGCGGCGTCTGAACAGCAGGCGTGATCTCGATGTAGGCGGCCACACCTCCACGTAGCGGAGAACCGGTGAACTTGTCAGGATTGGCGATATCCCATACCGCGCAGACCTTTCCGTCGCGGACCGTCACTGCGGTGACGCGCGGCATCATCTCCGGGTAGCCGTCGCGGGCCGGTGCCCCCGGTGTGTACGTGCCCAACTCGCCGTTGATGAACGCCAGCTGCCCCTGCGCATGCCAATTCGGCCCGTACCGCTTCGCGAGCCCGAGCAGAAAACGTGCCACCTTGTCGGGGCCGTGGATGACCCGCGCAGCCGTCGGCGCCCGGCGGTTGGAGTCCCCGGTGAACGTGACTTCCGGATGCAGCAGGCGCACAACGGCTTCCAGGTCCCCGGTCGCCAACGCCGCCATGAACGCGCCGGCGATCTCATTGTGCGTGTCGGCCGGAACCGGCGGCGGGGCGTCGGCCACCGCCCGGCGGGCACGCGAAGCCAGCTGGCGCGCCGAGGCCGGGCTGACGCCGAGCACCTCGGCGATCTCCGAGAACGGCACAGCGAAGCCGTCGTGCAAGACGAACGCGACCCGTTGGTCCGGGGTCAGGCGTTCGAGCACCACCATGGCGGCGAACCGGGCGTCTTCACTTGCGACGACGGCATTGAGCGGGTCGACGGTGCCGGACCCGGCGTTGAGATCCAAGGGCGTCACCACCGGCTCGGGCAGCCACTCGCCGACATACGCTTCGCGCCGGTGCGCGGCCGACCGCAACCGATCCAGGCCGAGTCGGCTGACCACCGTGGTCAGCCAGGCACGCAGGTCATGGATCTCGTTGCGGTTGGCGTCCCACCGGATCCAGGCCTCCTGCACGATGTCCTCGGCATCGGCGTAGGTGCCCGTCAACCGGTAGGCGACCGCAAGGAGATTCGGCCGCAACTCCTCGAACTCATCGACGCGAGTGCTCGCGGTCATGGCCCCAGTCTAGGGCGGGGCCGACGACACCCGTCAGGCGCCGATGATGACGTACGTCTTACGGATTGTCTCCTTGACCAACCACGTTCCGCGCCAGCCCCGGGGCAGCACCAGCAGTGAGCCGGGCCCGATGTCGGCGCTCGTCCCGTCGTCGCCCACCACTATGCCGGAACCGGAGATGATGTGGCAGACCTCGGTCGCTGCCGACCGATCAGCGGTGAACTCCCCCGGGTCGCACTCCCACACCCCGGTGTCGATCACAGAATCGGCCCAGACCTCGACGGCCGACTCCAGCTGGCCGGTGCGGCTGGTCGGTTTCGGTTGCGGCTCAGAGAGTTCGACCGTGGTCGTGTCTACATGCCTCAGGTTCACACTCGTCTCCATTGCGTCAGCGTCCCGTGATCTTGTTGGCGATACGTGCTAGATGGCTTGTTCCGGTCATGCCGTTCGTGGCCTCGCGCCGGTCCGCGGTTCGGTATAGCGCATACATGGCTTGAACTCCCAACCAGCGCAACGGCTCTGGTTCCCACTTACGGACCCGCCGGCCCACCCACGGCAGCCCGACGAGATCGGAGTCACGCGCAAGGACCAGGTCGGCGAGCGTGTGGCCTGCCAGATTCGTGGTGGTCAGCCCGCTGCCGACATAGCCGCCCGCGGTACCGAAGCCGCTTGCCCGGTCGAAGTCGACCGTGGCCGTCCAGTCCCGCGGCACCCCGAGCACGCCACACCACGCGTGTGCGATCGGGATGTCGCGCGTGGCAGGGAACATGTCCCGAACCAGGGCGGTCAGAGCGTCGATGGTCCACTGCTGGGTGGCACCCCGATGGTCGAGTTTCGACCCGTAGCGATAGGGAATGCCTCTGCCGCCCAGCGCGATTCGATTGTCAGCTGTGCGCTGGGCGTACATGTACCCGTGCGCGTAGTCGCCCAGCAGTTCGGCACCCTGCCAACCGACCTGCCGCAGTACGGATTCGGGAAGGGGTTCGGTCACCACCATCGACGAGTTCATGGGCAGCCACTCCCGGCGTTGCCCGGGCATCGTCGCGGTGAAGCCTTCGAGACAACGGAGGATGACGGGTGCCCGGACATCGCCGCGAGCGGTGAGTGCGCGGCCCGCCTTGATGTCGGTCACCTCGGTCTGTTCATAGATCGCGACGCCCATGCCCTCGACCACGCGCGCCAGGCCCTGGACCAGCTTCGCGGGCTGCACACGGGCGCAGTGCGGACTGAACAGCGCACCCATGGCACCCTCGACCCGGATCCTGGAGTTCGACTCGTCACCGGTGAGCACCACGAAATCGTCTTCGGTCGCGCCCCAACTCCGTTCGAAGTCGAGCGATTCGCGCAACCGGCCCATCTGGGCCTGGTTTCGGGCCACGTGCAGCACGCCGTCCTTGACGATGTCGGCGTCGATCCCTTCGGACTCGGCGATGCCGATGACCTCGTCGACGGCTCCGCGCATGGCCCGCATGAGCGTGACGACACCGTCATGGCCGTGCGTCGAGGCGTACGCATCGCGAGATCCAGCCAGCTCGGCCGACAGCCATCCGCCGTTGCGACCGGAAGCGCCGAACCCCGCGAACTCCTTCTCCAGCATGACGATTCGCAAATCAGGTTGTTCACGCTTGAGGTAGTACGCGGCCCACAAGCCGGTCAGGCCCGCTCCGACGATGCACACGTCGGCATCGAGCGAGTTCGGCAGCGGCGGCCGCGACTTGGGCCAGCCCGCCGCGCGGTACCAGAACGACACACTGCCGTTCACGAAGTCATTCGCAAGACTGCTGGGCCTGCGACCATCGGGGGACATCTAGATTCTCCTGCATTCATCGATACTGGTTGGTGAAATATGGTGGGCCGCCCGCATCATGTGTCGGCGGGGAGGATGGCCGCGACGTCCGGATCGAACGTCAGCCAGACCCGTTGCCCGGCTTGGGCCTCCGTGATGCTTCCGGCACTCTCGCGAACCAGTGCGACAGTGTCGTCGGGTAGCCGGACCTCGACCTTGCGAGAGTTCCCGAGGTAGATGTCCTGAATCACCGTGCCGGGCACGGCGTTGACGACGTCGGGCTCCTCGTCACCGGTGACGATGCGAAGCCGTTCCGGTCGGACGACGACTGCCACCGAGGCACCGCTGGGTACGTCGCCGCGGCCGGCCACGATCCTCCGGCCATAGGCGTTGACCACCAGCCCGTCCTTGAGCGTCCCGTAGAACAGCGACGACTCACCCAGGAAGCGCGCCACGAACACGCTGTTGGGGCACTCGTAGAGTTCGGTGGGCGACCCGATCTGCTCGATGCGAGCGTTGTTGAAGACCGCGATGCGGTCCGACAGCACGAGCGCCTCGTCCTGATCGTGAGTGACGTAGACGAACGTCGTGCCCAGTTCGCCGTGTATGCGCTTGATCTCGAGCTGCAGCGAATCACGCAACTTCTTGTCCAGTGCGCCGAGTGGTTCGTCCATAAGCAGCACGCTCGGTTCGTAGACCATGGCCCGCGCGAGCGCGACTCGCTGCTGCTGACCGCCCGACAGCTCCTTGGGCATCCGGGTGCCGTAGCCGTCGAGGCCGACCGTTCGCAGCGCCGCGGTCACCTTCTCCCGGCGCTGCTGCTTGGCGACCTTGCGCTGGCGCAGCGGGTATTCGACGTTGTCGGTCACCGTCATGTGCGGGAACAGCGCGTAGTGCTGGAACACCATGCCGATGTTTCGGCGATACGGCGGCAGATCGGCGACCGGCCGGCCGTCGATGAGCAGGGCACCCTCGGTGACGTCGACGAATCCGGCGATCATGTTGAGGGTGGTGGTCTTCCCCGAACCGCTGGGCCCGAGCAGCGTGAGGAATTCACCCGGCCGCGCGTCGAGGTCGACAGCGTCGACAGCGGTCACCGATCCGTAGCGCTTGGTCAAGCGCCGCAACGTGATCGATGCGCCGTGTGGGGTGTGGTCAGTGGACACGGTTCCTCCTGCGCGAGTAGACGCCCGCAACGACGGTCAGACACGTCGTGAGGACGAGGATGAGCGTGGCAGCGGCAGCGATCGTGGGATCGGTGTCGCGCGTGACCGAGGCGTACATCTTCACCGGCAGCGTCTGCAGGTACGGATTCTGGATGAACAACGACAACACCACTTCGTCGAAGCTCGTCGCGAACGCGAACAGAGCACCCGAGAGCACGCCCGGGGCCACCAGCGGCAGCGTGACGGTACGGAAGGTAGTCCAGCGGTTGGCACCACAGATCGCGGCCGCGTCCTCAAGGCGCCTGTCGAATCCCTGCAGGCTCGCCATCACCGGCACGATGACGAACGGCAGCGCCAACATGCTGTGCGCGACGACGAAGCCGAACAGGGTGCCGAGCAGATTGAGCCGCAGGAACAACGCGTACAGGCCGACAGCGACCACGATCACCGGAACGACCATGGGCGCCAACAGGAATGCCCGGATGCCCTGCCGGCCGGCCAGTCCGGTGCGGCTGAGCGCCACAGCCGCGGCGGTGCCGAACGTGGTGGCGACGATGACTACCAGGACGCCGACCTCAAGGCTGGCCTGCAGGGCTGCGAGCCACGCGGGGTCGGCGAAGAACGCCTGGTACCAACGCGTCGACCAGCCGGTCGGCGGGAAGGTGAACGACGGTCGGTCGGTGAAGCTCAGCGGCACCACGATCAGCGACGGGGCGACGAGCCACAACGCGACCCCTGCGCAGAACACGCCGAGCAGAACACGCCAGAACGTCCTGGCCCGTCGCGTCATGCCGTGCGCTCCTTACGATTCCGGCGCAACAGGTACATCAGCACCGCGAGCACGAGGAACGTGATGAGCAACAGAACCACGCCCATGGCTCCTCCCCTGCCCCAGGCCAGCAGGCTGGTGACCTGGACATAGATCTGCTGGCTGATCAGTGCATCGTCCGGCGCGCCGAGCAGTGCAGGCGTCACGTAGAAGCCGAGACTGCTGATGAAGACCATCAGGCACCCTGCTCCGACGCCGGGCAACGAGAGCGGAGCCCAGATCCTCACGAACGAGATGACCGGCCTCGCACCGAGACTCGACGACGCGAGGACGAGACGACGGTCGATGCCCGACATCACGGCATACAGCGGCAGCACCATGAAGGGCAGCAGGATCTGACTCATGCCGATGACCACGCCCAGATTGGTGCGCAGCAGCGGCACACCGCCCAGCCCGACGACGGACAGCACAGTGTGTATCGGCCCACCGTCTTCCAGCAGGATCACCCACGCGAAGGTGCGCACCATCAGACTCGTCCAGAACGGAACCAGCACGATGAGCGTCAGCGCGATGCGCACGGTGGGCCCGAACGCGACCATGGCGTAGGCATAGGGATAGCCGAGCAGCAGGCAGATCGCCGTGACTTCGAGACCCGTGGTGAACGTGCGGAGCAACACCTCGCGCTGCACGGAATCGCCAAGGTACCAATGGAAATTGCCGAAGCCGGGCACCGGATCGCTGAACGCCTGCCAGAACATGATGGCCAGCGGAAGGCCGAACACCCCGACGATCAGCAGTATCGACGGCAACAGCAGACCGACTCCACCCAGCCGCCGACCCGCGGTCGTCGGCTGGGTCTTCTGCGCGGGCGCGCCCGCGAGAACGTCGACCATCGACATGCGTCGAACCCTCCTAGCCTGCGAGCCAGGTGGTGTACTTGGCAGCGATCTCTTCCTGGTGTTCGGCCCAGTACCCGAGGTCGAGGGGGAACTTGTCCTTGTCCCGCTCGGGTGTGGTGGTCAGATACGACCGTGCGAGATCGTCGAGTTGGGGCTTGGCGTCCACGTTGATCGGGCTGTAGGAGGTCAACTCGGCGAGCTTGGCCTGCTGCTGTGCCCCGAGGTAGAAGTTGATGAGCGCCATCGACGCCTTGGGGTTCTTGGCGCCCACCGGCACGGCGATGGTGTCGGCCTCCGGCATCCACTGGTTCCACATCGGCGCGAACGGCGCCCCGTTCCTGACGGCCGAGTATGCGCGACCGCTCCACACCAGCGCCATGTCGACCTGGCCGGATTCGATGAGTTGCTGGGACTGCGCGCCCGTGGTCCAGAAGATGGTGTCCTTGCGGATGGTGTTCATCTTCGCCATGGCCCGGTCGAGGTCGATCGGGTAGATCGCGTTGGGCGCGACGCCGTCGGCCAGCAGGGCACCTTCGAGTACGCCCGGGTCGAGTTCACCCGGCACGCCTTCGATGGCCCGCTTACCGGGGAACTTCGCGGTGTCGTAGAAGTCGGCCCAGGTCTTCGGCGGATTCGCGCCGTACTTCTTCGTGTTGTAGACCACGATGAGGCCGTATCCCATTGCCGGAACCGAACAGTCGTCGGTCTTGGTCCCCGCCGGAAGCTTGCTGATGTCCACGATGCTGGTATCGAGCGGCACGAACAGCTTGCCGCAGTTCTTGGCCGTGAACACGTTGGTGCTGTCGACCACGTCCCACGTCACGTTCTTGGTGTCGACCTGGGCCTTGATCTTCGAGTTCTCGGTTGGCCCGTCCTGCAACACTTTTGCGCCGGATTGCTGGGCGAACGGTTCGATCGCCGCCTTCGTCTGGCCGTCCTGGAAGATACCGCCGTACGAGACGAACGTCAGGGTCACGCCTTTGAGCGCGTCCTTCTTCACGGTGCCTGCCTGCGGCGGCCCGCTGCCGAGGTCGACCTCGGCGGCGTTGCCGGGCCCCGCCGGGCTACACGCCGCGGTGAGCAGAACGCCGGCGGCCAACGCCGCAGACACGCAGCGGGCAGCAGGTGACATCGGCATGGAAATCTCCTTTTGATCTGTGCGACAGGGCGTTACAGGAATCGGGACATAGCCGTGACGGCAACCGATCTGTCACGTCGACCACTCGGTCGGAGGGCTGACGATCCAGAGCAGCTCGGCGAACGTGTCGCTCGTGTTGTGCACGGTGTGTGGCTTCGAGGTGCGGTATTCGGCACTGTCTCCGGCGTCGAGTGTGTAACGCACACCGTCGAGTTCGAGAGTCAGGCTGCCGGAGGTGACGATGAGGATCTCCTGGGCATCGCCGTGGACATAGGCCTCGCCCGCGCTGGATCCCGGCGCCAGTTCCCCCGCATACACCTCGAGGTTGCGAAGCGGCTTCTGCGACAACAGGTATTTCGCACTCAGCTCCGACACTTCGATCGCCGGACGGGCCGCCTTTCTGAGGATGCGGACATCGGTGACCTCGTCGTCGGTGAACAGGTCGGGCAGCACGATGCCGAGCGCCTCGGCGAGCCGGCGAAACGTTCCGACGCTCGCGTTGACCTGCCCACGCTCCACCTGGCTGAGAAAGCCGGCTGAGATACCGGCTCGATCCGCCAACTGCCGAAGGGACATCTTCCGCGCCATCCGGAACTGGCGGATCCGGTCGCCGACCGCGGCGTTGGCCGTGGCAGCGGGATCAGGCTCGACCGGTGCACCCATATCGAAATGTCCGTTCGCTCAACATGAACAAGAAGATCCGTGATAACGAACACTTTGTTCGCTTGGGACGAACCTAGGCCTGGCGAGCCAGGAGCGCAAGACGTCGATCACAGTCGCCGCGCGCCGTAACACCCGTCACGACAGCCCCGGAAAGTGGCATCTTCGCAGGACAGGCGGCATTCAGACGGCAATCGGGATCGTCATATGACATGGTCAAACACAACGAATATCGTCGTAAATATTGCGTTACGCGACTGATTTCGTGGAGGATTTGCGGGGTGCGCGTAGGCCGCCCCATGGCACGAGAGCACCGAACGATCAGCGACGAGTCGGGCCACGCTGGCCCGACCGAGGAGAAGAGAACACATGAGTGCGTCCCTGTATGCAGTGGTCGACCCGTCGACGGGCGAGCTGGTCGAGGAGTACCCGACCGCGACCGACGAGCAGATCGAGCAGGCCGTCGCGGCGGCGGCCACGGCGTTTCGCCAGTGGTCGAAGTCTTCGACCATCGCCGAGCGCGCGGCACTGATCCGCCGGGTTGCCGAGTTGCACGACGAGCGCAAGGACGAGCTGGCCCGGATCATCCAGCGCGAAATGGGCAAGCCGCTGGATCAGTCCGTGGGTGAGGTCGAGTTCAGCGCCGCGATCTACGAGTACTACGCCGACAATGCCGAGAAGTTCCTGGCCGACGAACCGATCGAACTGCTCGACGGCGAGGGTTCGGCCGTCATCAAGCGCGGCCCGGTCGGCGTGCTGCTCGGCATCATGCCGTGGAACTACCCGTACTACCAAGTGGCCCGCTTTGCCGGCCCAAACCTGGTGCTGGGCAACACCATTGTGCTCAAGCATGCCCCGCAGTGCCCGGAATCCGCGGCCGCGCTGCAGCAGATCTACCTTGACGCAGGCTTCCCCGAGGGCGCCTACGTCAACGTCTACGCCACCAACGAGCAGATCGCCGACGTGATCGCCGACCCGCGCATCCAAGGCGTGTCCCTGACCGGCTCGGAACGCGCAGGCGCTGCCGTTGCCGAGATCGCCGGGCGCAATCTCAAGAAGGTCGTCCTGGAGCTCGGCGGCTCCGATCCGTTCATCGTGCTGAGCACGGCCGACATGGATGCCACCGTCGATGCGGCCGTGGACGGCCGATTCGAGAACACCGGCCAGGCCTGCAACGCCGCCAAGCGGATCATCGTCGTCGCCGACATCTACGACGAGTTCGTCGAGAAGTTCACCGAGAAGGTGCTCGCCAAGGCCGATGGCCTGGCGCCACTGTCGTCGGCGGCCGCCGCCGAACGCCTCGACGACCAGGTCAAACGTGCCGTGGACGGTGGCGCCAAGCTGACCTCCAGCGGCGAACGCAACGGCGCGTTCTTCCCGGCCGGCGTGCTGACCAACCTGGCCGGCGACTTCGGTGAGGAACTGTTCGGCCCGGTCGCCTCGGTGTACAAAGTGGCCGACGAGAACGAGGCCGTCGAGCTCGCCAACAACACGCCGTTCGGGCTGGGCTCCTACGTGTTCACCACCGACATCGATCAGGCCCGCCGGGTCGCCGACAAGATCGACGCCGGCATGGTGTTCGTCAACGCGGTCGGCGCCGAAGGTGTCGAACTGCCCTTCGGCGGTGTCAAACGCTCCGGCTACGGCCGCGAGCTGGGCCGCTACGGGATCGACGAATTCGTCAACAAGAAGCTGATCAGGATCGTCTGATCCGTGGCGCCGGCGGGACCAACGTCCCGCCGGCGCTTGGCTTTCGGAGTCAGTGCCTGCCGAGCACGTGCGGTCCGCTCCGCTCGGGGACACCCCGGGCGAAGCGTGCCAGTGACCACGACGCCACGTCGGCATCCACCGTGTGGCCCTCGGCCAGGTCGGCGAGTACCTCTCCCATCAGGGCGGAGTATTTGAAGCCCTCCCCCGAATCGCCGCACGCGATGACGATCCCGCCGTCGAGCCGGTCCACGATGAAACTGCCGTCGGGCGAATCCGTCCAGCTACAGACCTGGGCGTTGAGCACCGTGGGAACCACCGAACCCAGGTCGGCGCGTACCCGGTCGCCGATGACGGCGGTCCGGCCGGCGTCGGGCGTCCGGTCGAGGTCATCCGCACGGTAGTCCCGCAGCGGCTGGTCCAACCCCACCTTGAAACCCGCACCGGGCGCTGGCATCGCGTAGATGCCGGGACGGTCACCGTCCGGCCCGTCGAACAGACACGGAAAGCCGTCGGTGGCACCGGGATTGGCGGGATCGCCGAAATGCACCACCTGCTCCAGATAGGGGTGCAGCGGAACGTCGACGCCGAGTGGCGACAGCAACGCGCGGGCTCCCGGACCCCCTGCGAGCACCGCCACGTCGGCGTCAACCGTGTCACCGTCGGTCAGCACGACCCGGACGCCGTTGGACGTCCGCTCGACGCAAACCACCTCCCGCTTGAGAAGTGTTGCACCGGAGGCACTCTGGAAGCTCGTCAGCTGCGCCCGCAGCGACACTGCCGCGAGCACCACCCCCGCCTCCGGCTGCCAGAGCGCATCCCGTCCGTCGTTACGCAGACCAGGAAAGAATCGGTCGACGTCGCCGGAAGGCACGCTCGTATACGGGATCCCGAGCCCGTCGAGGGTCGACACCACGTCGGGTATCGACGCGTCGTCACGCCACAGCAGGCCGCAGGTGAGGAACACCGGGCTGCCCGCACGTTCGGTCAGCCGCCGCATCGCCTCGACGCCGCGCTGGGCCGCCCGGGCGCGAAGCGGGTCGGGGTCGGCGAGCCGCCACAACCTCGTCGTGCCCGTCGACGACGACAGCGCATTGCCCGGGCCGTAGCGGTCGATCAGCGTCACCCGGTGCCCGCGGCGAGCGAGTTCGGCCGCGGCAGGCAGCCCCCAGGCCCCGGCACCGACCACCACGCAGTGCCTCGGGGAGCTGCTCACCGCTTCGTGAAAACCGTCCGGTGCCAACCCTTTTCAGCCACCCCGGAGATGTCACTCATGACGTGCTTGATGGTGAGGTACTCCTCGAACGAGTAGTCGCTCATGTCCTTGCCGAAGCCCGAGGCTCCCACGCCGCCGTGCGGCATCTCGGAGATGATCGGGATGTGGTCGTTGATCCACACACAGCCTGCGTTGATCTCACGTGAGGCCCGCTGCGCCCGGTAGACGTCGCGGGTCCACGCCGAGGCGGCCAGGCCGTAGTCGGTGTCGTTGGCCTGGCGCAGCGCGTCGTCGTCGTCGCTGAACGCACGGACCGTCAACACCGGACCGAAGATCTCGTCGCGGTACACCTCGGAGTCCTCGGCGACGTCGGCGATCAGCGTGGGCCGGTAGAACGAGCCCGGCAGATCCGGGATCACGCCGCCGGTGACCACGCGGCCGCCCTGCCCCGCGGCGCGTGCCACCATGCCCGCCACCTTGTCGCGGTGCGCGATCGAGATCAGTGGTCCCAGATCGGTGTCGGGATCGTGCGGATCGCCGACCACCACCTTGCTCATCACCTCGGCCACGCCGGCGACGAAGTCGTCGTAGAGCGGTTGCGCGACGATGGCCCGGGTGGCCGCGGTGCAGTCCTGGCCGGTGTTGATCAGCGCGCCCGCGACCGCGCCCTGGATCGCGGCGTCCAGATCGGCGTCGTCGAAGACCACGAACGGGGCCTTGCCGCCCAGCTCGAGCTGGGTGCGGTGGCCGTGCGCGGCCGCGGCTGCCATCACCTTGCGGCCGACGGGCGTAGACCCGGTGAAGGTGACCAGGTCGACGTCGCGGTGCCCGGCCAGGGCAGTGCCGACGTCGGCGCCGCCGCCGGTCACGACGTTGAACACCCCGTCGGGCAGCCCGGCGGCGCTGGCCAGCCCGGCCAGGGTGAGCGTGGTCAGCGGGGTGATCTCAGCGGGTTTGATGACGACGGCGCAGCCCGCCGCCAACGCGGGAAGCACCTTCCACACCGCCATCTGCAGCGGATAGTTCCACGGCGTGATGGTGGCGACGACGCCGATGGCCTCACGGCGGATGCTCGACGTGTGATCGGGCGAGTACTCCGCGGTGGCCTTGCCCTCCAGGTGTCGCGCCGCCCCGGCGAAGAAGTCGATGTTGTCGATACTGCCCGGCACGTCGAACTCGCGGGCCAGCCGCATGGGCTTGCCGGTCTGGCTGACCTCCTCGATGACCAGGTCGTCGGCTCGTTCGTCAGCCAATTTCGCCAATTTGGCCAGCACGGCGGAGCGTTCCGCGGGCGTTGCCGCCGACCACTGTGGCAACGCCGCCCGTGCCGAGGCGACGGCGATGTCCACATCGGCCGGGGTGGCCATGGTGTACTCCGCGACGGCCTCGCCAGTTGCCGGGCTGATGACGGTGTGCGCCGGCCCACCGGTCGCCACTGCCGCACCATTGATCCAACTGCCCGCCACGTTCACTACCACACTCATGGAGCCATACGGTATCGGATGAGGGCACCGATCTCTACGGGATACCGCAGCGGGAAACCCCCAAAACAAGGGATTTCATCGAAATAGTTGCCCCAAACAACGAATTCCGTGCAGAATCGACAGTATGACCAACCCCGATGGTCACGAGCTGGCGCCCGCCCCCGTCCCGTTTCGTGTCAACCATTCTCGGCCGGGAGCCGCCTTCCAGCTCGATGAACTGTCCAAAGCGATCGTCGAGAAGCTCCAGCAGGACGGCCGCCGCTCCTACGCGGGGATCGGCAAGGCCGTCGGGCTGTCCGAGGCCGCCGTGCGTCAGCGGGTGCAACGGATGGTCGACGCTGGCGTCATGCAGATCGTGGCGGTGACCGATCCGCTGCAACTCGGCTTCGCCCGCCAGGCGATGATCGGCATCCGCTGCACCGGTGACACCACCAAGCTTGGCGAGAAGCTGGCCGCCATGGATTCTGTCGACTACGTCGTGCTGACCGCGGGATCGTTCGACATCATCGTCGAAGTCGTCTGCGAGGACGACGACAGCCTGCTCGAACTGCTCAACACGCAGATCCGCTCATTGCCGGGAGTGATATCAACCGAAACCCTTGTCTACTTGAAACTCGTTAAACAGCAATACAATTGGGGTACACGATGACAATTACCGATACCACTGAGGCAACAGCGTCCGATCTCGGCGCCAAGGCCAACCGGCACCTGTGGGGCCACTTCGCCCGACACGGGCAAGGCATCACGCCGCCGATCATCACCCGCGGCGAAGGTGTCTACATCTTCGACGACAAGGGCAAGCGCTACATCGACGGGCTCTCCGGGCTGTTCGTCGTTCAGGTCGGCCACGGCCGCAAGGAACTTGCCGAGGCGGCGGCCAAGCAGGCCGAGACGCTGTCCTTCTTCCCGCTGTGGTCCTACGCCACCCCGCCGGCCATCGAACTGGCCGAGCGCGTCGCCGGCTACGCCCCGGGCGATCTCAACCGGGTCTTCTTCACCACGGGCGGCGGCGAGGCCGTCGAGAGCGCCTGGAAACTGGCCAAGCAGTACTTCAAGCTGACCGGAAAACCCGGTAAGCACAAGGTGGTTTCGCGTTCGATCGCCTATCACGGCACGCCGCAGGGCGCGCTGGCGATCACCGGCATCCCGGCGTTCAAGGCTCCGTTCGAGCCGTTGACCCCGGGCGGTTTCCGCGCACCGAACACCAACTTCTACCGGGCACCTGCCGAATTCGCCCATGACGAAAAGGCATTCGGCCGCTACTGCGCCGACCGCATCGCCGAGGCCATCGAGTTCGAGGGTCCCGACACGGTCGCCGCGGTGTTCCTCGAGCCGGTGCAGAACGCGGGCGGCTGCTTCCCGCCGCCGCCCGGATACTTCGAACGCGTCCGCGAGATCTGCGACCGCTACGACGTGCTGCTGGTCTCCGACGAGGTGATCTGTGCATACGGCCGGATCGGTTCGATGTTCGCGTGCAACGACTTCGGCTATGTACCGGACATCATCACCAGCGCCAAGGGCCTGACATCCGGTTACTCCCCGCTGGGCGCGATGATCGCCAGCGACCGGTTGTTCGAGCCGTTCGACGACGGCAAGACCGTCTTCGGTCACGGCTATACCTTTGGCGGACACCCGGTTTCGTCGGCCGTCGCGCTGGCCAACCTCGACATCTTCGAGCGCGAGAAGATCAACGATCACGTCAAGGAGCTGGCGCCGGCGTTCCGGGCCACTCTGGAGAAGCTCTACGACCTGCCGATCGTCGGCGACGTGCGTGGTGAAGGCTTCTTCTACGGCATCGAATTGGTCAAGGACAAGGCCACGAAGGAGACGTTCAACGACGAGGAGAGCGAGCGACTGCTGCGCGGGTTCCTCACGCCGGCCTTGTGGGATGCCGGGCTGTACTGCCGCGCCGACGACCGTGGCGACCCAGTCGTCCAGCTGGCCCCGCCGCTGATCAGCGGGCAGGCCGAGTTCGACGCGATCTACGAGATCCTGCACCGCGTGCTCAGCGAGGCGAGCAACCTGCTGTAGCGTTCGACGACGCAGCGGCCGGGCGGGAAACCGCCCGGCCGTTTGTCGTTCACGGGAGCGGCCCGCGAGCGCGTACGGTCGGTTTGTGCCGCGCAAGCCACCCATCGATCCCGTTCGCTGGACCCCGCCGCCCGTCGGCGCGCTCCCCGACTTCCCACCGGCCGAGCTGACAGTCGTGCCGATGCCCGGCGACGGCCCCGAGGATGTCGTCGTCGACGCCACCGGGCAGCTGTGGACCGGGCTGGTCGACGGCCGCATCGTGCGCGTGACTCCCGACGGGTCTGCGACGGTGGTGGCCGACACCGGCGGGCGTCCGCTCGGCATGCACGTGGCGCGCGACGGCCGGGCGCTGATCTGCGACAGCCACCGCGGGCTGCTGGCGTTGGATCCGACGACGGGAGCGTTGTCGACATTGGTCGACTCGATCGAGGGGCGTCCGCTGATGTTCTGCTCCAACGTCACCGAAACATCGGACGGCACAATCTATTTCACGGAGTCGACCAGCCGGTTCCACTTCGAGTACTACCAGGGCGCGATCCTGGAGGCCCGCGGCAGCGGCAGCCTGTTTCGGCTGGCACCGGACGGCACGGTCACCACGCTGGTCGAGGGGCTCTATTTCGCCAACGGGGTGACCCCTACCGCCGACGAATCGGCGTTGGTGTTCGCCGAAACCCAGGGCCGCCGCTTGTCCAAATACTGGCTGAGCGGGCCTGCGGCCGGGACCGTGACACCGCTTGCCGAGCATCTGCCCGGCATGCCGGACAACATCTCCACCGCGCCCGATGGCCGGATCTGGGTCGCGCTGGTGAGCCCGATCGTTCCCGCGGCCGAGCGATTGGCCCCGCTGCCACCGGTGCTGCGCAAAGTGGTGTGGCGACTGCCCGACGCCCTGCTGCCGAAGATCAAGCCCGAGGTGTGGGTGGTGGCGTTCGACGCCGAGACCGGTGCGGCCGTCGCGGGCATCCGGACTCAGCACCCGGCCTTCGGGGCGGTCACCGGCGTCGTCGAAACGGGCGGAAGACTGTGGATGTCAACCATCGAGTTCCCTGCTCTGGCTAATACCCAGCTTTAACACGAGTCACATACGTCACAGCGTGGCTCCCCGGAATCGGGTCCCGGATCGCCTAACCTTCGGACACGATGGCGACCTTGCGGAGTATCTCGACGCGCGCGCTCATGCGCGGATCTTCGGTGCTTGCGGCGTTGACGATGCTCGCGGCACCGGCCCTGGTGATCGCGCCGACGGCAACGGCGGACCCGGTCGCAGCACCGGCCCCGGCACCGCCGCCACCGGATTGCCCGTTCAAGGTGACGACGCCGCCCGCGGTGGACTCATCTGAGGTACCGAAGGCAGGCGATCCTCCGCTACCACTGCCGGTACCGACGAAAACCATCGGGGGCGAAGCACTTTCGAGCTGCGGCATCATCACCGCACCCGACACCCCGCCGGTGCCCAATGACATCTCCGCCGACGCCTGGGTGGTGGCCGACCTCGACAGCGGCGACATCATCGCCGCGCGCGACCCGCACGCCCGGCACCGGCCCGCGAGCATCATCAAGGTGCTCGTCGCCACGGCCGCACTCAACGAACTGAATCTCAACAAGCGCATCCAGGGCACCCAGGAAGACGCCAACGCCGAGGGCACCCGCGTGGGCGTCGGACCCGGTGGCGTGTATTCCATCAACGACCTGCTGCACGGCCTGCTCATGCACTCGGGCAACGACGCCGCCCACGCGCTGGCCATGCAACTCGGCGGCATGGACACCGCACTGCAGAAGATCAACCTGTTGGCGGGCAAGCTGGGTGGCCGTGACACCCGCGCGGCCACCCCGTCCGGGCTGGACGGCCCCGGCATGAGCACCTCGGCCTACGACATCGGACTGTTCTACCGCTACGCCTGGCAGAACCCGGTGTTCGCCGACATCGTCGCCACCAAGTCTTTCGATTTCCCTGGGCGCGACGGCAATCCGACGTATCCGATCGAGAACGACAACAAGCTGCTGGACAACTACCCTGGCGCGCTCGGCGGCAAGACCGGCTACACCGACGACGCCGGCCAGACCTTCGTCGGCGCAGCCAATCGCGACGGCCGCCGCCTGGTGGCGATCCTGATGCACGGCACGCGGTTGCCGATCGCCCCGTGGGAGCAGGCAGCACATCTGCTCGACTACGGTTTCGCCACCTCGAAGGGAACCAAGATCGGCACCCTGGTGGACCCCGACCCGTCCCTGACGACACCCAAGCAGCCCGATGCGCCGTCGGCCGCGGAAGCGGCGTCGGTCCTGCCCGCGGCCGACGCGCTACCGGTGCGCGTGGGGGTGGCGATCGTCGGGGGCATCATCGTGTTCCTGCTCATCATGGGTGCCCGGTCGCTGAATCGCCGCCCTCAGCTTTAGCCGTTCTGCTTGATGAAGCCGAGCGCCTGCTCGGCAACGTCACGCCAGCCGCTGTCGATCACCAATGAGTGTCCGCGACCGGGGATTTCGACGATCTCGGTGACATTGGGGTTCTTCTTGTTCAGCTTGTAGGAGGCGTTGGCGATCGCCCACGGGACGGTGTGGTCCTTCTCGCCGGAGATGACCAGCAGCGGACCCCGCTCGGGGTTCTTGGTGTTGACCTTCGTCTCCGAAGCCGGGTTGAAGTTCGCGATGGCAGCCTGGAACAGCGGCGCTCCCGAACCGGCGACGGAGTACTCGTCGTAGAGCCGGTTCGACTCCTCCTCGGACACGGCGTTGCCGAAGGCGAAGCGGAATTGCTTGCGGGTCAAGGCGATCGCGCGACCGTAGTTGAGCGGATTGCCGAGGACCGGAAATGCGGCCCGCAGCGCCGACAGCGGCAGCGGCAGCACACCGCGGAACGGCGCCGGGTCGATGGCGACCGACACCGCGGCGAGCCCCATGCCGGCGAGCTTCTGGGTGATCAGCCCGCCGAACGAGTGCCCGATCACGATGGGCTTGCGGTCAAGGGCACGGACCACCTCGGCGTAATGCTCGGTGATCTCACCGACTGTCTTGCGAGCGAACACCGAGGGCTCGCGGCGGGCGTGCGCGACCGTTGCCGGATCGTCCGGCCATCCCGGGGCCAGGGTCACGAAGCCCTGCTCCTCGAACAGTGCGCGCCAGTTGTCCCAGCTCGTCGGCAGCAGCCAGAGGCCGTGGACGAAGACGACGGGCTGCGCTCCGGAGCTGTTGGCGCGGTCGATCTCGGCCTGTTCCCGCGGGGTGATGGTGGTGGTCATGACGGTCTCCTGTCGATAGAAAGAACGGTCGTTCTGTTCGCTGTAACCAGCGACCCTCCCGATCTGTTCCCGGTTCCAGAAAGAACGTTCTGCCTCGCGGCGTACCGTCGGGATATGGAATCGTCGACGCCCGTCTCCCAGGCCCGCGAACGCCTCCTGCGCACCGCCGCGCAGCTGTTCTACCGGGAGGGCATCCACTCCGTCGGCGTGGACCGCATCCTTGCCGACGCGAACGTCACCCGCGCCACCATGTACCGGCACTTCGCAGGCAAGGAAGGTCTCGTCGAGGCCTATCTCGCGCTGGAGGATGCCACGATCCGCGGCTACTTCTCCGACGCAGAGATGCATGCCGGCCCGGACGACGACATGCTCGAGCTCGTGATCGACGGGATCGCCGAAGACATCGCGCGCTACCACACCCGCGGCTGCCCGTTCATCAATGCCGCCGCCGAATACCCCGACCCCGACAGCTCGGTCCGCAAGCTCATCGCGTCGCACCGGAGCTGGTTTCGCGGCGCCCTCGAGCAGGCCGCGGCAGGCCGCGACGACCCGGCGGACATCGCCGCGTCACTGGTACTGCTGCGTGACGCCGCGCTCGTCGGCGGGTACCTCGACGGGATCGATTCGACCAAGCGCTCGTTCGTGCGCGCAGCACGTCAGGCGGCCGGGCTGCCGGCGCGGGATTGATCCGCCGAGCAGACAGCCAGGTTCGCCAACCGCGGCGTGTCGCGAACCGCAGCGTCTGCTCGCCAGAGGAAAGTGCTCGGCTGGAGAACTCAGGCCCGCGCGACGAAGCGGAACCGGTCGCCGCGGTACACCGACCTGGTCCATTCGACGATGCGGCCGGTCTTGTCCCGGCTGGTGCGATGCACCAGCAGCAGCGGCTGCCCGGTCGCGATCCGCAGTAGCTCCGCCTGATCGGGATTGGCCAGCGCGGTCTCGACGGTGTCCTCCACCGAGTGCACCCCGCGGTCGTAGCAATCCCGCAGCGCTGCGTACAACGACCCGGTCTCGGCCAGCCGCGCCTCAAGCCGCGGCAGCGCGCCGGGCAGATGCGCCTCCTCGATGGCCAACGGCTCACCGTCGACCTCGCGCAGCCGCGTCAGGAGATGGATCCGCTCGCCGGGCGCGATCTCCAGATGCTCAGCGACGGCGGGCTCGGCACGCACGCGCTCCAGCCCGAGGATCTGCGAAGTAGGTTGCATCCCTTCGGCTTTCAGATCGTCAGTGAGTGACGACAGCTGCCGGACGTGGACCACCTTGGGTGGCGCGACGAAGTTACCGCTGCCCTGGGTACGGCGCAGGACGCCCTCCCCCGCCAACTCCGCCAGGGCCTTGCGCAGCGTGGTTCGTGACGTGCCGAGCTGTTCGGCGAGCTGACGCTCCGGTGGCAACGACGCGCCTCGGTCGAGTCCTGCGATGAGGTCGGCGAGCGCGAGCTTGACCTGGAAATACCGCGGCGGGGCAGGTTCGGCCATATCAGTTTTCCCTTACCTCTTGACGGACGAAATTGGTGTATGCCAATGTTACCTCCATCATATTGGCGTATACCAATTTGACCCCGTCACATTCACCCGAGAGGAACCGCACGTGGGCTCTACCGAAACTCGAAAAACCCCGCGGCTCGCGGTGCTGGTCGGCATCGCCGCCGCCAGCGTCGGTGTCATATACGGGTACGACCTGTCCAACATCGCCGGCGCCATGCTGTTCATCCCCAAGGAGTTCGACCTCGACACCGCGGGCGTGCAATGGATCACCACCATGGTGGTGATCGGTGAGATCGCCGGCGCGATCATCGGCGGGTGGCTGGCCAACCGGATCGGCCGCAAGAAGTCCGTGGTGCTGGTCGCAGTCACCTACGCGGTGTTCGCGCTGATGTGCGCGTTGTCGGTATCGGTGCCGATGCTCATGGTCGCCCGGCTGCTGCTAGGCGTCACCATCGGCGTCTCGGTGGTGGTGGTGCCGGTGTTCGTCGCCGAGTCTGCCCCCGCCGACATCCGCGGGTCACTGCTGGTCGCCTATCAGGTGGCCACCGTGGTCGGCATCATCATCGGCTATCTGGCCGCCTATGCACTGGCCGGATCCGGCGGTTGGCGCTGGATGCTCGGCCTGGCCGCCGTGCCCGCCGTCGTGGTCGCGCTCATCCTGATGCGCATGCCCGACACCGCACGCTGGTACATGCTCAAAGGCCGCACCGAAGAAGCGCGCCGCACGCTGCAGATGGTCGAACCCGAAGCGGACGTCGACGCCGAGTTGGCCGAGATCAGCAAGGCACTGCGCGAAGAACGCGGTGGGGCATTCCGCGAGATGCTGCGTCCGCCGTATCTGCGGGCCACCGTGTTCGTCGTCGTACTCGGGTTCTTCATCCAGATCACCGGCATCAACGCGATCGTGTACTACAGCCCGAAACTGTTCGAAGCCATGGGTTTTCACGGGAACTTCGCGCTGCTGATCCTGCCCGCCCTGGTCCAGGTCGCCGCCCTGATCGCGGTGTTCGTATCGCTGGTGCTCGTCGACCGGCTGGGCCGCCGGCCGATCCTGCTCGGTGGCATCGCCATGATGGTGCTGGCCAACGTGCTGCTGATCGGAGTCTTCATGGCAGGCGAGAACTTCGGCGGGGCGCTGACGGCGCTCGGCTTCGTCGGGGTGCTGCTGTTCACCGTCGGCTTCACCTTCGGCTTCGGCGCCCTGGTCTGGGTGTACGCGGGCGAGAGCTTCCCGTCGCGGCTGCGCTCGATGGGCTCCAGCGCGATGCTCACCTCTGACCTCGTGGCCAACGCGATCGTCGCGGGCTTCTTCCTGACCATGCTGCAGACGCTCGGCGGGTCGGGCACGTTCATGGTGTTCGGCGTCCTGGCCCTGCTGGCCTTCGCCTTCGTCTACAAATTCGCGCCGGAGACCAAAGGCCGCCAACTGGAGGACATCCGGCATTTCTGGGAGAACGGCGGCCAGTGGCCTGCCGCGACCGCCAGCGGCGCCGAGGCCGAGACGACCGGGCGATGAGCTCGGCAGCGGTGCTCGGTCTGGACATCGGCGGATCGAAGACCCAGGCCCTGCGGGTGGAGAATGGCACGGTGGTCGCCGAGGCCCTGGCCGGCAGCGCAAACATCTCGTCGGTGGGGCTCGAAGAAGCCGGCCGGCAGCTCGACGTCATCCTCGACCAGTTGGGCACCAACGGCGTCAAGGCAGTCTGTGCGGGTGCGGCGGGCGTCGAAACCCCCGACGGTGAGGCCCGGCTGCGTGATCTGCTGGCTCGTCGCCTGCCCTGCGCCCGCATCCGGGTGGTGCACGACAGCCAGCTGATCCTGGCCGCCGCCGGCGTCATGGACGGCATCGCCGTCATCTCCGGCACGGGCTCGGTGGCCTGGGGGCGCCACGGCGATCAGCAGAGCCGGGCCGGCGGCTGGGGCTACCTGCTCGGCGACGAAGGCAGCGGCTACTGGGTGGCCCGGGAAGCGCTGCGGCGCAGCCTGATCCGCGCCGACCGGGGTGAGCCCGCAGACCGGCTCGGCCAGCAGCTGGCCGCCGACTGCGGCCTGCAACTGCCCGAACAACTACTCGACCACTTCTACGCCCAGCCGGACCGGCGGTATTGGGCCGGACGAGCCCGAGTGGTGTTCGAGCTGGCCCGTGACGGCGACCCGGCGAGCCGCGACATCATCGACGCCGCCGCCGCGGCGTTGGCCGAGCTCGCGGTGTCGGTCGGCACGCGGCTCGGATCGCCCGGCCCGGTGGTGCTGGCCGGCGGCCTGGCCGTGCATCAGCCCGCACTGCAGAAGGCCGTGCGCACCCGATTGACCGAACAGCAGTTCACCGACGTGCGGGTTTTGTCCGTCGACCCCGTACGGGGTGCGGTGGAACTGGCCCAACGACTACTACTGACATGTGATCCCGAGAAGGAGAAAAAGTGAGCAACCTTGAAGCCGGCCCCGTGAGCGCCCCCGGCCACCTGATGGCCGCCGAGATCGCCGAACAACCGCAGGTTTGGCGCCGTCTGCTCACCGAAGGGCTCGACGCGATCCGGGCCGCTGCCGACCGGATCACCACGGCCGCACCACGTTTCGCCCAGTTGGTGGCCCGCGGCACCAGTGACCACGCCGCCCTGTACGCCAAGTACCTGATCGAGATCAAACACGGCCTGCCCGCGGGCCTGGTGTCGCCGTCGACCGTCACGGTCTACGGCGCGCGCCCCGATCTGCGCGACGTGCTCTACATCGCCGTCAGCCAGTCCGGCGGTTCGCCCGATCTGGTGCGCTCGGTGGAGGTGGCCCGGGCCCAGGGGGCCTTGACGGTCGCCGTGACCAACAACGCCGAATCCGACTTGGCCGCGGCCGCCGAGATCCACATCGACGTGCTCGCCGGTGCGGAACGCTCGGTGGCGGCGACCAAGTCCTACACCGCCGAACTGCTGGCCCTGCGCTTGCTGCTCAGCGGCGCCGACGGGGGCAGCACCGAGGCTCTGCCCGAACTCGGTGAGGCTGTGCTGGCCGCGGGCGAGCAGGTCCGCGAGGTCGCGCAGCGCTACCGCTTCGCCCAGCGACTCATCACCACCGCGCGCGGTTACTCCTACCCCACCGCCCGGGAAGCAGCTCTCAAACTGATGGAGACGTCGTACCTTTCGGCACAGGCATTCTCGGGTGCCGACCTGCTCCACGGACCGCTGGCCACCGTCGACCCGCAGGTGCCGGTGCTGGCCATCGTGCCCGACGGGGCAGGCGGGCAGGCCATGCTGCCGGTGCTGGAGCGGCTGGCCGAGCGGCACGCCGACGTGTTCGGCGTGGGCGCACCGGCGGCACTGGCCGGGCTGGCCGGCGGCATCGCCTTGCCCGCGGGGGTGCCCGACGAGCTGTCCCCGCTGCTGGAAATCCTTCCGCTGCAACAACTTGCGCTGCATCTGGCACTGGCCCGCGGCGGTGACCCGGACCAGCCGCGGGGGCTGCGCAAGGTTACGGAGACCCTGTGACACTGGTCGCGGCGGGCACCGTGGTGGCCGCCGACGCAGTGCACCGGCCCGGCTGGATCGAGATGGACGCGGACCGCATCATCGGCTGCGGCGCCGGTGCTCCCCCACGACCCGCCGATGTCGAACACCCGGACGCGGTCGTGGTGCCCGGATTCGTCGACATGCATGTGCACGGCGGTGGCGGTGCGTCCTACACCGACGGCGTGGCCGACGAAATCGTCCGTGCGTCAACGTTTCACCGCAGCCACGGCACCACAACCACGCTCGCCAGTCTGGTCACCGCGTCGCCGGCCGACCTGCTGCGCGAGGTCGCGGCGCTCACCGAAGCCACCGCTGCCGGTGTGGTGGCCGGCATCCATCTGGAAGGCCCGTGGCTCAGCTCGGCACGCTGTGGCGCCCAGGATGCCGCGCAGCTGCGCGAGCCCGATCCGACGGAGATCAAGGCCGTGCTGGCCGCCGCCGACGGTGCCATCCGCATGGTGACCATCGCACCCGAACTGCCCGGCGGCGACGACGCGATCCGGCTGCTGGTAGACGCCGGAGTCGTTGTCGCGGTTGGCCATACCGATGCCAGCTATCAGCAGGCCCACCGGGCGGTAGAACTGGGCGCCACGGTCGGCACGCATCTCTTCAACGCCATGCGGCCGCTGCACCACCGCGACCCCGGGCCCGCCATGGCCCTGCTGGAGGATCCGCGGGTCACCGTGGAGCTGATCGCCGATGGTGTGCACGTGCACCGCGCCCTGCTGCGCCACGTCATCGAGTTCGCCGGCGCAGAACGGGTCGCGCTGATCACCGACGCCATGGCCGCGGCTGGGCTGGCCGACGGGTCGTTCCGGCTCGGGACGCTCGACGTCGACGTCGCCGACCACGTCGCGCGCGTGCGGGGCATGTCGACCATCGCAGGCAGCACGGCGACGATGGACCGGATATTCCGGGCTGCCGTTGACCGTTCGACGTCCGACGATGCGCTGGCTGCCGCGGTACAGATGACGGCGACCACACCGGCCCGAACCCTGGGGCTCACCGACGTCGGCAGCATTTCACCGGGCCTGCGCGCCGATCTCGTGGTGCTCGACGCGGACCTTGCCGTGCACGCCGTGATGGCGAGCGGTCAGTGGCTGGACGAGCCGATCAGCCTCGACTCATCAGGGCGGTAATCGTCTCCGCGGCGGTCAGGGACCGGGTCACCATGCCGACCCCCTCACCGGCGTTCACCGGTGTGGCGTGGCCTGTGGCATCGACCAGTACGCGTTCGGGAATGCTTGCGGGCCAACCGTATCCGGAGGCGATGTCGAATTCTGAGGTCAGCGTCGTCGACCCGGCATCGGCGGCGAGCAACGCATCCCGCGCTGATTCCGGCGTGATGGCCTCGACACAGGTGGAGAACGCGGTGCCCACCCACGCCGCGGCGGCCCCTGCCGCCAGCACCGCGGCCACGCCGCGCGCCGAGGCGATACCACCGGCAGCGAGGACCGGTACCTCGACGGTGTCGAGCACCTCGGTGAGCAGAGGCAGGGTTCCGACGAGCGGCTTACCGTGCCCGCCACCCTCGGCGCCGCGGGCCACCAGCACATCCACCCCGGCGTCGACGGCGCGCCGCGCCGCGTCGACCGTGGCAACCTGCGTCGTCACGCGCACCCCGGCGTCGTGGGCCCGCCGCACCCATTCCCAGTCCTCACCGAAGCTCACGCTGAGCAACGCGGGCCGAGCGGCCAGCGCCTCGTCGAGCAGCTCCGGCTGATTGCTCATCACCCAGTGCACGAGGCCGATGCCGAACGGTCGGTCGAGGGAGCCCAGCGCGGCGAGTTCGCGCTTCAACAACTCGGCCGTCGCGGCGCTGCCCATGCCGATCATCCCGAGTCCGCCGGCCCGCGACACGGCCGCCGCCAACCGGCCGCCGGCCGCACCGCCCATGGGCGCGTTGACAATTGGCACATCCAGGCCCATCTCACGCGCCCAGCCGGTAACCCTGCTCACACCGGCCGATGCTACACTCGGGCCTGCCAGGATCTGGCACCGGACGAGGGTGGCACCGTACCCGGACAGCGACAAGACGGGCCTTGGAGGTCGGTCATGGCTTGGTGGATTCTGGTTGTTTCCGGTGTGCTGGAGGCGGTGTGGGCCACCGCCTTGAGCAAGTCCGCGGGTTTCACCCGTCTGGTCCCGTCCGCGATCTTCGTCGTCGCGTTGGCGCTGTCGATGGGTGGTCTGGCCATCGCGATGCGTAGCCTGCCGCCGGGCACCAGCTATGCGGTGTGGGTCGGCATCGGGGCCGTGCTGACCATCGCTTTTGCCATGGTGACGGGGGCGGAATCCGCGTCGGTGATCAAGGTGCTGCTGATGCTCGGCGTGGTCGGCTGCATCGTCGGGCTCAAGGTCGTCACCCACTAGATCGGGTTCGACGAAAGCGCACCGGCCGACGGCGGGCGGCGGGAGGATTCGGATATGAGTTCCGACGACCGTGTACAACAATTCAAGGAACGCCGCGACCGGATCGCCGAGGAGTACCTCAAGCCGGCCGACGCCCGCCCGGCGTCATCGGCGCGCGGACTGCATCACACCGCACTGGTCAGTGGCGACGTGGAGCGCACCGTCCGGTTCTACCAGGAGCTGCTGGAGTTTCCGCTGACCGAGATCATCGAGAACCGGGACTATCCGGGCTCGACGCATTTCTTCTTCGACATCGGCAACGGAAACCTGCTGGCGTTCTTCGATTTTCCCGGTCTCGACGTCGGCCCGTACCAGGAGGTTCTCGGCGGCCTGCACCACATCGCGATAAGCGTCGAACCGCAGCGCTGGCAGCATCTGCGCGACAAGCTCACCGCCGCCGGTGTGGACCTCGCCGAACACAGCGAGGTGTCGCTGTACTTCCGCGACCCCGACGGCGCGCGCATCGAGCTCATCGCCGATCCGCTGGGCGAGATGTACGGGTCGAAGGTCCTCTGAGGGCGGCTAGCGCCGCAGCAGCCGTGAAATGCCCAGCGCGCCAATCGCACCGGCTACCGCAGCGGCGATCAGCCCGGAGGCGCCGGGCCCCTCGTTGATTTGCACGCGCGTCGTGATCTGCGCCGGGTCGGGCGGTGGCACGGTCTGTTCGGCCAGGCTCTCCGCCGACGTCGCCGCCCACGCCGTGGCGAACAGGATCAACCGTGCGGTGACATAGGCGAACACCATGAGGCCCACCACGGGACCGAAGGTCGCCCCCGCCGGGCCTCGGGTGACCGACTGCAGATAGATCGACGCCACTTGCTTGAACAGCTCGAACCCGACGGCGGCCAGCAACCCGGCCCGTAGAGCACTGCGCAAGTGCACGGACTCGCGCGGCAACCGGGCGATGATCAAGCTGAACAACACCCACGAGATCAGCACCGAAACCAGGATGGACGCCACGCGCAGTCCGCCACCCAGCGCGGCGAAGTCGTGTAAGCCTATCCACCGCAACACTTTCCGCATCAACTCCGGGTCGCCCAGTGCGGTGAGCCCGATGGTGAGCACCATCGCCAGAAACGCCGACACCAGGGCCACCAGGTCCGACAGCTTGGTGCCGACGAAACTGGCATCGGTCTTGTGCTGCAGCCACATCTGGCTCAACGCCTCACGCAGGTTGGCCATCCAGCCGAGCCCGGCCCAGGCTGCGGTGGCCAGACCGATCACGCCGACGGTGCCACGGGACGCGATGGCGGAGTCCATCAGGGTGACCAACTGATGACCAAGGTCACCGGAGACCACCGACCGGATCCGGTTCTCGATGTCGGCGAGCAGGTCGGGCTTGCTGGCCAACACGAAACCGCCGAGCGCGAACCCGACCATGAGCAGAGGGAACAGCGAAAAGATGGTGAAGTAGGTGATTCCGGCGGCGTAGAAGTTGCCGTTGCAGTCGTTATAGCGATCCTGCGCACGCATCACCCGGTCGAACCACGGAAAGCGAGTCCGTAGCCGGTCAAGGAATCCCGGTTTCTCCTGATCGTTCACGCACCACCCTCCCCCGGGCGCCTACGACGTTTGCTGAAGAAACCCTATCGCGTCGTAAACCCGGGCGAGGGTCTTGCCGGCAACCTCCCGGGCCCGCTGAGCGCCTGCCGCCAGGACAGAGTCGAGTTCGGCCGGGTCGGCCAGTAGCTCATCGACCCTGGTCTTGATCGGTGCGACGAACTCGACGACCACCTCGGCGGTGTCCTTCTTCAGATCGCCATATCCGCGGCCGGCGTAATCCTGCACCAGCGTGTCGATCGCGGTTCCGGTGATCGCGGACTGGATGGTCAACAGGTTCGAGATGCCCGGCTTGTTCTCCGGATCGAACCGGATCTCCCGCTCACTGTCGGTGACCGCCGAGCGGATCTTCTTGGCGGTGGCCTTGGGATCGTCGAGCAGGCTGATCAGGCCGGCGTCGGTGGCCGCCGACTTGCTCATCTTGGCGGTCGGATCCTGCAGATCGTAGATCTTGGCGGTGGCCTTGGGGATCATCGCCTCGGGGACCACGAAGGCGCCAGGGAACTGACCGTTGAGCCGTTGCGCGAGGTCGCGCGCCAGTTCGAGGTGCTGGCGCTGATCCTCACCGACCGGGACCAGGTCGGTGTCGTAGAGCAGGATGTCGGCAGCCATCAACACCGGGTACGTGAACAGGCCGACGGTCGCGGCGTCCGTGCCCTGCTTCTGCGACTTGTCCTTGAACTGCGTCATCCGCGAGGCCTGCCCGAAGCCCGTGAAGCAGCCGAGCACCCAGGCCAACTGGCTGTGTTCGGCCACGTGACTCTGCACGAACACCGTGCTGCGGGCCGGGTCGATGCCGAGGGCCAGATACTGCGCCGCGGTGACCAGCGTGCGCCGGCGCAGCGTCGCGGGGTCCTGCGGGACCGTGATGGCGTGCTGGTCGACGACGCAGAAGAACGCGTCGTAGCCGTCCTGCAGCTGAGCCCAGTGGGTGACCGCGCCCAGCGCGTTGCCGAGGTGCAGAGAGTCGGAGGTGGGTTGGGCGCCGGAGAACACGACGCGTTTGCTTCCGCTAGTCATGATGGGGTCGATTTTCGCACTGCCGTCATCCGGTTTATTCACCGGTCAGCTGACGCAGCACGCGCAGGAACACCTCCCGGTCGCCTGCGGCGAGTTCTCCCAGCCAACGCTCCTCGCCGATCTGGATCTCGGCCTGCGCGGCGTCCTTGACGGCCCGCCCGGCTTCGGTGATGGCCAGCAACCGCACCCGGCGGTCCTCGGGGTCGGGACTGCGTTCGATGTACCCCTGCTGTTGCAGCTCGTCGAGGGTCGCGATGATGCGCGTCTTGTCCGCACCGATGGCCTCGGCCAGCGCGGCCTGGGTGCGCACGGGCGCCCGGTCCAGTGCCAGCAGCACGACGTAGCCCCACATGCTCAGGCCGTGCGCGGCCAACACGGGGAGCTCCGCGGCCGCCAGCTTGCGCAACAGCGGGGCCAGCATCGCCGCCAGGTCAGGACGCTTCGCCACCGCGCCATCGTAGGCATTGTCAATTCATAAGCTGTCGCTTATCGTATGCATATGCCTACTATTAATGCCGATGTCCGCCCCTACCACCGCAGCGCCGTGTTGCACTCCGTCGACGTCGTCAACACCGTCACGCCCGCAGACCTGGACCGGCCCACGCCGTGTGTGGGCTGGAATCTGGGAACCCTGCTCGATCACATGACTGTGCAGCACCGGGGCTTCGCGGCCGCCGCCCGCGGCAACGGCGCCGACGCCGAACTCTGGCGACCCACGACGGTCACCGACGCCGTGCGGGCCGATCCGGCAGGCACGTACGCCGCCGCCGCACAGGACGTGCTCGACGCGTTCGCCGCCGACGGCGTGACCGACGCGCAGTTCGCACTACCCGACTTCGGACCGGGCGCGACGTTCCCGGGCGCGATGGCGATCGGGTTTCATTTCGTCGACTACGTGGTGCACGGCTGGGACGTCGCCGCAACCCTGGGCGTGCCCTACGAACCGGCGGCCGACGTCGTCGCGGCGGTCCTGCCGCTGGTGATGATGATTCCCGACGGAGACTTTCGCGGCACTCCGGACGCGCCGTTCGGCCCGGCCGTCACCGCCTCCGGCACAACGGATTTCGAGAAAATCCTGGCACATCTCGGTCGGCGGCCCGACTGGGCTCAGGCGTAGTGCACGGTCACCGGGGAGTGGTCGGACCACCGCAGCGCATACAACTCAGCGCGATCGACGCGGGCGCTGACCGCCCTGGCGGCCAGCCCCGGGGTGGCCAGGTGGTAGTCGATGCGCCACCCCGCGTCGTTGTCGAACGCCTTGCCCCGCCATGACCACCAGCTGTAGGGGCCGGCGACATCGGGGTGCAGCTGACGCACCACATCGACCCAGCCGGTGGCCAGCAGCTCGGTCAGCCATTGGCGTTCGGCGGGCAGGAACCCGGCCTTCTTGACGTTGCCCTTCCAGTTCTTGATGTCGTTCTCGGTGTGGGCGATGTTCCAGTCCCCGCACACGACAGCTTCTCTACGTTTGCGGCGCAGCGCAGCCATCCGGTCGGCGACCGTCGCCATGAACCGCTCCTTCTCCCGCTGGCGGTCGGTCTCGGCCTCGCCGGTCGGGAAGTACACACTGACCACCGTGGCCCCTGCCGTGTCGGCCTCCAGATAGCGCCCGTGCGCGTTGAACTCGTCGGATTCCAGCAGCCGGACGGCGCTGATGGGATGCCGGGAGAGCACGGCAACCCCGTTGCGGCCCTTCACATGCGGCTCGGCCGAGGCCAGTGACCAACCGTCGGCCAGGGCCGGGGCGAGCGCGTCGGCGAGCTGCTCGTCGTCGGCACGCGTCTCCTGAAGACAGACCACCTCGGCGTCGGTCTCCTTGAGCCACGGCAGCAGGCCGAGGTTGTCGGTGGAGCGCTGCTTGACCGCGGCGCGAATGCCGTTGACGTTGATGGTGCTGACGATCAGCGAGCCTGGTGATGCCACGGCCGAGACCCTACCGACCCGCACCGACACACCCTTGCGGTACCGGCGGTATCACCTTAATGTCGGGCGAATGGCCGAACGCGCACCGATCCACCTTGGCGCCGACAACCCGGATGCCGAGCCGGTCCTGCTCCTGCACCCGTTCCTGCTGTCACAGAGCGTATGGAAGTACGTCGCCCCGGGGCTCGCCGAGCGCTACGAGGTATTCGCCCCGACCATGGCGGGGCACAACGGCGGCATCCCGGGGCCGGCGCTCCTCGACGTGGCGTCGCTGGCCGACGACGTCGAGCGCCGCCTCGACGAGCTGGGCTGGGGCACAGCACATATCGTCGGGAACTCACTGGGTGGCTGGGTCGCGTTCGAACTGGATCGCCGCGGCCGGGCGCGCACCCTCACCGGCATCGCGCCCGCGGGCGGCTGGGCCCGGTTCACGCCCGTCAAGTACGAGATCATCGCCAAATTCATGGCCGCGCTGCCGATCGTGGTCGCCACCGCGCTGCTCCGGCAGCGAGTGCTGAGCCTGCCGTTCGCACGGCAGATCACCTACCCCGCCGTCAGCGCCACCCCCGAGGGCCTCAACGACGGGGACCGCCGCGACCTCGTCGACGACGTGGCCCACTGCCGCGCCTACTACAAGCTGATGATCAGGGCTCTCACCACGCCGGGCCTGCTGGAGATCGCCCACTCACGCACCCCGACCCAGCTCGTGATCTGCGAGAAGGATCGGGTGCTGCCGGCACCCCGGTTCACCCGGCATTTCACCGACAGCCTCGCGCCGGGCTCGGTGATCAAGCGCCTCGACGGCGTCGGCCACGTGCCGATGTTCGAGGCGCCCACCACGATCACCGATGTGATCAGCGAGTTCATCGATCGCAAAACCGACACGGCCCGCGCGACCGGCTAGCGATCAACCAGCCGCGACGGTGATCACTTCCCCGTTGGGCCGTTGCGGCTGCCCGGTGTTGCGGTCGATCGGGAGCGGCAACGGCTGCAGGGGATGCCGGCGGATATCGAGCGTCTGATAGCCGATCAGGAGCACCATGGCGGCCACGAGCACCGCGGAGGCCCCGGCGTTACCCAACCCCAGCCCCCCGCGGGCAGGGCTCCTGCTGAGGATGTTGCCCACCTCGGCACCCCACGGGCGGGTCAGGATGAAAGCAATCCAGAACAGCAACGTGCCGTTGATGTCGGTGAGGTAGTGCGCGGCCAACAGCACGAGCATGGCCAGGGTCAGCACCAGAGCCGAGGTGCGCAGACCGACCCCAAGCCCGCCCGCCAGGTAGTCACCGGTCGAGGTGCCCAGGCTGTTGGAGAAGACGACGGCGATCCAGAACAGCACCTCACCGCTCAGGGCGGCGACGTTCTCGATGTTGAGGGTTTGACCGCTGCGCCACCAGACCATCAGCACGATTGCCAGTCCAGTGCCAAGGATCAGCGCGCCGGTGGCCTGACCCAAGCCGGACGTGTAGTTGATGAAGTCGGAGATCGTGGTGCCTGCCGTGCTGGTAAGGACCACCACAAGCCAGAACAGTGGCGGATGAAAGCGCCTGGCGCGCAACTGGATGGTCACGGCGACGAAGAAGATCGCGAGCAGCACCATCGCGGCGTGCAGAGTGCCCAGCCCCAGCGTCTGGGAGAAGTAGTCACCGCCGGTCTCGCCCAGTGTGGTGGCCAGGATTTTGATCGCCCAGAACAACGCCGTGATGTGCGGCAGCTTGCGCATCACATACTGGCCGGGCGGCAGGGACACAGCCGAACCATCGCACAGGTCGGCGCGCCGCACATGCTGCTGGCACGAGACGACAGCCAACCCACAGCCAGCGAGCCGCGGCTACGCCTGCAACGCGCCCTTGAGATGGTCGGCGATGGTGGACAGGAAGGCTTCGCTGGTCTGCCAGGCCTGGTCCGGCCCGATCAGCAGCGCGAGGTCCTTGGTCATCGCCCCGCCCTCGACCGTCTCGATGACCACGTGCTCGAGCGTCTCGGCGAAGCGCGCCACCTCGGGGGTGCCGTCCAGCTTGGCCCGGTGTTCCAGGCCCCGGGTCCAGGCGAAGATCGACGCGATCGGGTTGGTGGAGGTCGGCTTGCCCGCCTGGAACTGCCGGTAGTGCCGCGTGACGGTGCCGTGGGCGGCCTCGGCCTCGACGGTCTTGCCGTCCGGTGTCATCAGCACCGAGGTCATCAGCCCGAGCGAGCCGTAACCCTGTGCGACGGTGTCGGATTGGACGTCCCCGTCGTAGTTCTTGCAAGCCCAGACATAGCCGCCCTCCCACTTCAGGCAGGAGGCCACCATGTCGTCGATCAGGCGGTGTTCGTAGGTCAGGCCGCGCTTGTCGAACTCCGCCTTGAACTCCTCGTCGAAGATGCGCTGGAACTCGTCCTTGAACATCCCGTCGTAGCCCTTGAGGATGGTGTTCTTGGTCGACAGATAGACCGGGTAATCCTGTTGCAGCCCATAGGAGAACGACGCACGGGCGAAGTCCTGGATGGACTTCTTGAAGTTGTACATGCCCATGATGACGCCGCCGGCCTCCGGGATGTGCACGACCTCGTGCACCATCGGCTCGCTGCCGTCGTCCGGGGTGAACGTCACGGTGAAGGTGCCTGGCTTGTCCACCTTGGTGTTGAAGGCGCGGTACTGGTCGCCGAACGCGTGGCGGCCGATGATGATCGGCTTGGTCCAGCCCGGAACCAGGCGCGGCACGTTCTTGATCACGATCGGGGCGCGGAAGATGGTGCCGCCCAGGATGTTCCGGATGGTGCCGTTGGGCGAGAGCCACATCTTCTTGAGATTGAACTCCTTGACCCTGGCCTCGTCGGGCGTGATGGTCGCGCACTTGACGCCCACACCGTGGCGCTTGATGGCGTTGGCCGCGTCGATGGTGACCTGGTCGTCGGTCGCGTCGCGGTGTTCGATGCCGAGGTCGTAGTAGTCCAGGTCGATGTCGAGGTACGGCAGGATCAGCTGGTCCTTGATCATCTGCCAGATGATGCGGGTCATCTCGTCACCGTCGAGTTCGGCGACAGTGCCTTCGACTTTGATCTTGGACATGTGAGCCCGCACCCTCCTGCTCGTCGAACGTCTCTCGCGGCCACCCTACAAGGGCGGGCAGCCTCGATGACGTGGCCGCTTCCGTTACCCGGAAGTAGTGTGCCGGCCCCGCCGCAGCCCGATTGGAACACGTTCCAGTGGCCCTCGGCACCGACCCGCCAGAACGACCACTTGGTTCCCGCCCGCCGTCATGAGATATTCTTGGACGCGGTCATGAGTGCCAGCGATAAGCCCCGGCTTGCTGGCCGGCAACCCTCCAACCGCGGTGGGGTGCCCCGGGTGATGACCAGGTTGAGTAGCCGTCCGCGGCTGCAAGGCAAGCGCGGGTCCGAAGGTACGGGCCCCCAGAGAGACAGGGAAACCTGATGGAGGCCACCCATGTGCTGTCGTCCGTGAACTGTTCGCGTCCGTCCGCCGTCTGCACGTGCAGGCCTGACGCCCGGTAGCCGATTCACCCGACTTCATAGGAGACACCGACCATGACAACCCCCGACGCCTGGTCGTTCGAAACCAAGCAGATCCACGCGGGCCAGACACCCGACAGCGCGACCAACGCCCGAGCCCTGCCCATCTACCAGACCACGTCGTACACCTTCCGCGACACCGACCACGCGGCAGCGCTGTTCGGACTGGCTGAGCCGGGCAACATCTACACCCGGATCATGAACCCCACCACCGACGTAGTGGAACAGCGCATCGCCGCTCTCGAAGGCGGTGTCGCGGCGCTGTTCCTGTCCTCCGGGCAGGCCGCCGAGACGTTCGCGATCCTCAACCTCGCCAGCGCAGGCGATCACATCGTGTCGTCCCCGCGGCTGTACGGCGGCACCTACAACCTCTTCCACTACACGCTGCCCAAGCTCGGCATCGAAGTCAGCTTCGTGGAGGACCCCGATAACTTGGAGTCCTGGAGTTCCGCCATCCGGCCCAACACCAAGGCCTTCTTCGCGGAGACGATCTCCAATCCGCAGATCGACATCCTCGACATCCCGAACGTGGCCGCCGTGGCGCACGACAACGGCGTGCCGTTGATCGTCGACAACACCATCGCCACCCCGTACCTGATCCAGCCGATCGCCCACGGCGCCGACATCGTCGTGCACTCGGCCACCAAGTACCTCGGCGGACACGGCTCGGCGATCGCGGGCGTCATCGTCGACAGCGGGAACTTCGACTGGACCAACGGGAAGTTCCCCGGGTTCACCGAGCCGGACCCCAGCTACCACGGGGTGGTGTTCGCCGACCTCGGCGCACCCGCCTACGCGCTCAAGGCGCGGGTACAGCTGCTGCGGGATCTCGGGTCCGCAGCCGCACCTTTCAACGCCTTTCTCATCGCGCAGGGATTGGAAACGCTGTCGCTGCGCGTTGAACGCCATGTGTCCAACGCCCAGAAGGTCGCCGAGTACCTCGCAGGGCAACCCGACGTGATCTCGGTGAACTACGCCGGGCTGCCCAGCTCCCCCTGGTACGAGCTGGGCCGCAAGCTGGCCCCCAAGGGCACCGGCGCGGTGCTGGCGTTCGAGTTGGCTGGCGGCATCGAAGCCGGTAAAGCCTTCGTCAACGCGCTCACCCTGCACAGCCACGTCGCCAACATCGGTGACGTCCGTTCGCTGGTGATCCACCCGGCATCGACCACCCACCAGCAGCTCAACCCCGAGGAGCAGTTGGCCACCGGTGTCACCCCCGGGCTGGTGCGCCTTGCCGTCGGCCTGGAGGGCATCGACGACATCCTGGCCGACCTGGACCAGGGTTTCGCTGCCGCCCGCCCGTTCCGCGCCGCCGATCAGGCCACGGCGACGGTGTGAGGAACGTGAGAACAGCACAGTGACCATCACCGAGATCCCCACCGTGTCCCCTGACCATTCCCCCGCCCAGCTGCCCGACGAAGGCGAGCTGGGTCTGGTGAACATCGGCGCGCTGCGCCTCGAGAACGGCACCGTCCTACCCGATGCCACCATCGCCGTGCAGCGCTGGGGTGAGCTGTCCCCGAACCGCGACAACGTCGTGGTGGTGCTGCACGCACTGACCGGAGACTCCTACATCACCGGTCCTGCCGGTCCCGACCACCCCACCCCCGGGTGGTGGGACGGTGTCGCCGGCCCGGGTGCCCCGATCGACACCGACCGCTGGTGCGCGATCTCCACCAACGTGCTCGGCGGGTGCCGAGGCTCCACGGGACCCGGCTCGCTTGCTCCTGACGGAAAGCCTTGGGGCTCAAGGTTTCCCCAGATCACCATCCGCGACCAGGTAGAGGCCGACCGGGCCGCGCTTGCGGCGCTCGGCATCACCAAGGTCGCGGCCGTGGTCGGTGGCTCGATGGGCGGCGCCCGCGCGCTGGAGTGGCTGGTCGGCCATCCCGACGAGGTCGGCGCCGGTTTGGTACTCGCGGTCGGGGCACGCGCGACCGCCGACCAGATCGGTACCCAGAGCAGCCAGGTCGCCGCCATCAAGACCGACCCGGACTGGCAGGGCGGCGACTACTACGGCACCGGCCGCGAACCGCTGACCGGCATGGAGATCGCCCGGCGATTCGCACACCTCACCTACCGCGGCGAAGAGGAACTGGACGCCCGGTTCCGCAACGACGCGCAAGGGGGCGAAGATCCGGGTAACGGCGGCCGCTACGGCGTGCAGAGCTACCTGGAGTACCAGGGCGGCAAGCTCGCCGCCCGGTTCGATCCCGGCACCTATGTCGTGCTCTCCGACGCACTGTCCAGCCACGACGTCGGCCGCGGCCGCGGCGGGGTGCGGGCCGCGCTGCGCGGTTGCCCGGTTCCGGTGATCGTCGGCGGGATCACCTCCGACCGGCTCTACCCGATCCGCCTGCAGGAGGAGCTCGCCGAACTGCTTCCCGGGTGCCGCGAACTGGACGTCGTCGACTCCGAGTACGGGCACGACGGATTCCTTGTCGAGACCGAGGTGGTCGGCAAGCTGGTGCGCCGAACACTGGAGCTGATACCGAGGTGAGCGTGTCGGGTCCGCAGCGTTCCCTCTCATTCGGCTCGGAGGCCGCAGCCTATGAACGCGGCCGCCCGTCCTATCCACCAGAAGCGATCGACTGGCTGTTACCCGCAGGCGCGACGGACGTGCTCGACCTGGGTGCGGGCACCGGCAAGCTCACCACCCGGCTCGTCGAGCGTGGTCTGAACGTGATCGCCGTCGATCCGATCCCGGAAATGCTGGAGTTGCTGACGAATTCGCTGCCCGACACGCCGGCGCTGCTGGGCACCGCCGAGGAGATCCCGTTGGCGGACAACAGTGTCGACGCCGTGCTGGTCGCCCAGGCCTGGCACTGGTTCGATCCGGAGCGGGCGGCGGCCGAGGTCAGCCGGGTGCTACGCCCGGGCGGGCGGCTGGGCCTGGTGTGGAACACCCGCGACGAGCGGATGGGCTGGGTCAAGGACCTGGGGCAGCTCATCGGTCACGAAAATGATCCGTTCAACCACGAGGTGACGCTGCCCGCGCCGTTCGCCGATACCGAACGTCAGCAGGTCGAGTGGACGAGTTATCTGACGCCGCAAGCTCTTATCGATCTCGTGGCCTCACGTAGCTACTGCATCACCTCGCCCGAGCAGGTGCGCACGCGCACGCTGGGGCAGGTCCGCGAGCTGCTGGCCACGCACCCGGCGCTGGCCAACAGCTCCGGTTTGGCGCTGCCGTACGTGACGGTGTCCATCCGGTCGACGCTGTCCTGATCGTCGGCGGATCACAACAAGCTGCGTGCCTTCCGACGACACTCGTCGGCCAGCCGCTGCTCACGACCGAACAGCAGGCCGAAGGTGAAGCCGTTTTCACCGACGGTCGTTCCACCCGACAGTGCCATGCGGCGCAAATGGGCAGACGCGACCACGGTGTCCTGATGGTCGCCCAGAACTGACTGAAAGCGCTTGTAGTGCTTGGTCGTTCGCTTGGCTTTCGTGGAGCCACCGATATCTGCACACAGCTCGGCGGCGTACCGGGCGCGCTTGGCTGCTTTGCGTGCGCGATGCAGCAGCGCGTCGTCTACGTCGTCGTCACCGAGGGCAGCGGACAGTCGTCGATCGGCTTTCCGCTGGGCTTTGCGCGCCCGCTTGATCAGTTCCCTCGTCGTCATCTCAGGATCCACCGGCGGCGCAGTGCGCCACGTTCGCAGCGCCGCCAAGATCGCGAGGTAACGCGGAGAGTCCATGGCCTCGGTGATTTTGGCGCGCGCGGGAAGCTCGATGGCCTGCAGGTCGCTTCGCACGCGGGTGCGCACCGGGCCGAGGATCAGGTCCTCGGGGAACTCGTCGAGCGCCGTCATGAATCTGCGGTGCTGGACCTGGCAATCGCGCACGTCACCGAGCAGCCCGGCGAACCATCGCAGCTCGCCGTCGAGATCACCGATGGCCGACTGGTCCAACACCTTGCCGAACACCCGTAGCGTGCTCCGCAACCGCCGGATCGCCACCCGCGTGTCGTGGATGGGGTCCTGACCGCGCCGCAACCCGATATCACCGGCGACGATCTGGTCGATCTGGGTGCCCACATACCGCAACAACGCCTGCGCCGCCCGCGACACGGGCTCGACCGTCGGCAGCGGAGGCGCGATATGGGACAGCTTCGACGGATAGGAGGACGGCCGAGCGCCCGCGGCCGCCAGCCGGTTCGCCAATCGCTTGGGCATCGATCGGGTCCGGGGACCGAGTTCGGCTTCGACCTCACGCCACGCCAGCAGCCGCTCGTCCGCCCACGCACGCACCGAGTCGTCGGCGATTTCTGCGTAGAGTTCCCCGTCTTCGGCCGTGCGGAGCCGGTAGCGGTTGCGGACGGTGTGGACCGTCGCGATGCTGTCCAGACGCTTGCCGAGGCTCACCCCCGTGAGCAGCTCACTGACGGCCTCAGGCAGCCCATCGGTGGGCGGCCAATGCAGCTCCACGCGTCCCTCGGCCGCCGGCACCTTCACCTGCCATCCGACGTCGTCGTCACCGGTGCGACGACGAAGCAAGATGCCGTGGGTCTGCAGGTCGCGCTCGGCGGTGTCGTAGTACTCACTGGTCAAGTCGACGACGTCATGCTCGACGTGAACATCCGTGAACATATTGGGGAGATCCGGCAACTGGAACTGGTCATCGACGTCCCACTTGCGTTCCCGCTCGAGAACCTCGTGCATACCCGGAGGGATTTCCACCTGGTCACACGGTCAAACCAGGTTCTCGAAGGTCGCCTCAGGCGCTGAGCTCGGCGGCGCCCGCGTCCTGGGCGCCGAACCATCGCTGCAGCGCGTCGGTCAAACCACCATCATCGGATCCGTCTGCGGCCCAGGCGACGTAGCCGTCGGGCCGGATCAACACCGCGACCGGCCCGTCGACCACCCGCGCCCGGACGGTCTCGACGCGGTCGGACCATCCCTGCGCGGTATCGGCGTAGCCGCCCCACGAATCGATCAGCACCGACCGGCCGGCTCGCATCAGTTCGGCGACCCGACGCCCGTCGTCGAGAACCAACTCGGGCACCATCGACCCGCCGAGCGGGTGTCCCCCGGAGCCCATGTCGTAGGGCAGATCGGAGCCGGCAATCACGTTCGCGATGTGCGTCGAGCCGTCCGGTGTCGCCAGCAGTTCAGCGAAAAGTGTTCGCAGCGCGGCAACTTCGGGACCTGCCGCCATCAGCGCGGCCTGCGCCATCGACTGCGTCATCACCCGCTGGCCGACCGGGTGACGTTCGGTGTGGTAGCTGTCCAACAGTCCTGGCGGAGCCCAGCCGTTCAGTTCGGCAGCCAGCTTCCAGCCGAGGTTCATCGCGTCCTGCATGCCCAGGTTCAGCCCCGGACCACCCATCGCCGAGTGCACATGGGCGGCATCGCCGACCAGGAACACGTTGCCGGCCCGGTACCGGTCGGCCTGCCGAGTGTTCTGGCCGTTGATGCGCCGCAACGCATGTGGCCCCTCACCGGGCGGCGGCCCGAGGGGCAGATCCACCCCGATCACCCGGGCCGCGCTCTCCCGCAGTTCCGCAAGCGTCAGCGGCGGAGCGTCGTCGGGCAGCACGCCACCGTACTCGATCGTCCCGACCATCGGCCGGCTCGGCTCGAACTCGGCGTAGATCAGCACGCCACCGTCGAACCTGTTGTGCCCGAACGGGATATGCCCGAACCCGGGGAGGTTCAGACCGCCGTCGCCGGAGCGCAGCTCATCCGGCACGCTGACATGTGCGATCCGGCCGACCACGTCGGTGGTGAACCCGGGGAACTCGATGCCGACGCTTTTCCTGACGAAGCTGCGGCCGCCGTCGGCGCCGACGAGGTAGCGGGCGTCCAGCCGGTAGGAGCCCCCGGCAGAGGTCACCGACAGCGTGACACCGTCGGCGCGCGAATCGATTCCGGTGAGCTCATGGCCCCAGCGGACCTTCACGCCGAGGGATTCCACCCAGTCGACCAGGGTGCGCACCACGCGGGGTTGCTGAATCATCATGCCGTACATGGGATTGTCGGACACGCCAAGGAAAGGCAGCCGCATACCCGCGAAGATGTAGCCGGGCATCGGTTGCGGAGGGTCGGCCGAGCCGCTGAGCATCGAGTAGAGGCCCCGCAGGTCGAGCGCCCGAACCGCCTGTCCGACAATCCCGTTGGCCTTCAGTTCGGTACTCGGAGCGGGCAGCTGCTCGAGCACGACGGGACGAATGCCTGCCAACGCGAGCTCCCCCGCCAGCAACAGGCCGTTGGGCCCGGCACCCGATATGACGACGTCCGTCTTCTCGTTCATTTCTTCCTTTCGGGTTCAGGCAGCCCGGCGGTGACGGCCGCGAACCCCTGACGCAGTAGTGCGGGAAATGACACCGGTGGGTCGGCGTTTGCGTATTGATCCATCGCGACGTCGCCGATGGCGCGGACGACGGCCACCACCAGCTGTGGATACATGTCGTGCACGGGGTCCGTGCCGGTGCGTTCGGCGATGACGGCCACCCATTCGTCGAACATCGCGCGGAACGTCGCATCGCGGATCTCCGGAACCATCAACAGTTTTCGGACCTCGGCAAGCTGCTGACGGGTCGGCAGCACATTCTCCGCGCCGTACATGTCCTCGAAGTCCTCGTCGAGCGGCTCCAACACGGCCTCCATGACCGATGTCCACAATGGCTCGTCGGCCGGTCTGTTACGCAGCGTCTCGATGCTGCGCCGCATGCGTTCGACCTGACGGTATGCCAGTGCGTCGTACTTGCCCGCGAAGTAGTTGGTGAAGGTGCGCAACGAGACACCCGCCACATTGGCGATGTCTTCGCGGGTGACGTTCTCCAGCCCACGCTCGAACATGAGTCTCAGTGCGGCGTCGCTGAGCGCCCGCCGGGTGTCGAGTTTCTTGCGTTCCCTCAGCCCCACGCCGACCACGGTAACGCAATCTTGCCCGTCGGGCAATATTTCCTATCGGGCAAGTTTTGGCGGATCGCCGAGACTCACACCGGGGACAGACCGCTAACTGGTGCCCAGCGGGTCGATGGTCCACGCGATGTAGAGCACCGCCGCGCTGACGGTGGCGGTGGTGACGAAATCGATCGCCCGGGTGCGCACCACCAGCAGACCGGCCCGATCGTCGGTCAGCGTCAGCCGCAACGCCGCGGCCACCCCGACACCGATGCCGATGACGAGCGCGCCACGGCGCCAGTAACCCGCCACGACCAAGGCGAACGCCGCGACGAAGATCAGCCCGACCACGAGGATCGGCCACTGCCCGGCGAACACCTTGCGGACGAATTCCCGGGCGGTCACGCCAGTTTCGACTCTTCGAGCTCGACGACGTTGGTCAGCAGGAACGCCCGCGTCAGCGGCCCGACACCGCCGGGATTCGGTGATACGTGCCCGGCCACCTCCCAGACGTCGGGAGCCACGTCGCCGGTTAGCTTGTCGTTCACCCGGCTCACGCCGACGTCGACGACCGCAGCGCCCGGCTTGACCATGTCCGCGGTCAGCAGGTGCGGCACACCGACCGCGGCGATGATGATGTCGGCCTGCCGGGTGAGGCTGGGAAGATCGCGAGTTCCGGTGTGGCACAACGTCACCGTGGCATTCTCCGAACGCCGCGTGAGCAGCAGACCCATCGGCCGGCCGACGGTCACACCACGACCCATCACCACCACGTGGGCCCCGGCGATCGGCACGTCGAACCGGCGCAGCAGGTGCACGATGCCGCGCGGCGTGCAGGGCAGCGGCGCCTCTTTGCCGAGCACCAACCGGCCAAGGTTGGTCGGATGCAGCCCGTCGGCGTCCTTCATCGGATCGATGCGCTCAAGCGCGGAGTTCTCGTCGAGATGCTTCGGCAGGGGCAGTTGCACGATGTAGCCCGTGCAGTCCGGGTTGGCGTTGAGTTCGTCGATGGTTGCGTCCAACTCGGCCTGCGAGATGTCGGCGGGCAGGTCGCGGCGGATGGAGTTGATGCCGACCTTCGCGCAGTCGGCATGCTTGCCGCGCACATAGGCCTGCGACCCTGGGTCGTCACCGACCAGTACGGTGCCCAGGCCGGGCGTGCGGCCCGCAGCGGTCAACTTCGCTACGCGTTCCTTGAGATCGGTGAAGATCTCGTCGCGCGTGGCCTTACCATCCAGCGTTATCGCACCCACACTGTCATTCTTGCAGGCCGCGTGGCAGGCTCCCGCTATGCACAGTTCTGCGGATGTGTTCAGTGAGGCCAAGTTGGGCCCGGTGACGTTGCGCAACCGCGTCATCAAGGCCGCCACGTTCGAAGCGTCGACACCGGACGCCCTGGTCACCGACGACCTCATCAAGTACCACCAGCTGCCCGCGGCAGGCGGGGTCGGCATGACGACCGTGGCCTACTGCGCGGTCTCCCCCGGCGGCCGCACCGACGGTTGGCAGATCTGGATGCGCCCGGAGGCCCTGCCCGGACTGCGGCGGCTCACCGAAACGATCCACGGCGAAGGCGCGGCGATCAGCGCCCAGATCGGCCACGCGGGACCGGTGGCCAACGCCCGCACCAACAAGGCCCCGGCGCTGGCTCCCGTGCGGTTCTTCAACCCGCTGTCCATGCGGTTCGCCCGCAAGGCCACCGTCGACGACATCCGCGACGTGATGGCGGCCCACGCCAACGCCGCACGGCTGGCCATCGACGCCGGATTCGACGCGGTCGAGGTACATCTCGGCCACAACTATCTGGCCAGCTCGTTCCTCAGCCCGCTGATCAACCGCCGCTCCGACGAGTTCGGCGGTTCCCTGCAGAACCGCGCCAAGGTGGCGCGCGGCGTGGTGCGCGCGGTACGCGACGCCGTCGACAAACACGGCGACCGCCGGATCGCGGTGACCGCCAAGCTCAACATGAGCGACGGGGTGCGCTGCGGCATCTCGACCGAGGAGTCACTGCAGACCGCCAAATGGCTCGAGGAGGACGGCGGACTGGATGCCATCGAGCTGACCGCGGGCAGCTCACTGGTGAACCCGATGTACCTGTTCCGCGGCGGCGCGCCGGTCAAGGAGTTCGCGGCCAACTTCAAACCGCCGATCAGCTGGGGCATCCGGATGAGTGGCCATAAGTTTTTCCGCGAATACCCCTACCGCGAGGCCTACCTGCTGCGCGACGCCAAGCTGTTCCGCGCCGAACTGCAGCTGCCGCTGATCCTTCTGGGCGGCATCACCAACCGCAACACCATGGACCTCGCGATGGCCGAGGGCTTCGACTTCGTCGCCATGGGCCGCGCGCTGCTCGCCGAACCCGATCTGATCAACCGCATCAAGAACGAGGACACTGCGGGATCGGTCACGTCGCTGTGCACGCACTGCAACCAGTGCATGCCGACGATTTACCGCCACACCCACTGTGTGGTCACCGGAGCGCCCGATTCTCTGTCAATCTGAGAGGTATGCGGGAGACCGCTGACGACGCCATGGTGACCTACCGCTACGTGCGGGTCGGTCTGGTCGCCCTCGTGGTGTTCTTGGTGGTGTCACTCGTGCTGACGGCCACCCGGACATGTCTGCAGGGTTCGATCAGCGCGTTCTTCTACACCCGCACGCATGCGGTGTTCGTGGCCGCGCTGTGCGCCATCGGCGTGTGCCTCATCGCCTACCAGGGCAGCCGCACCGCCGAGGATGCACTGCTGAACTTCTCCGGGTTCATGGCGTTCGTCGTGGCCCTGATCCCGACGAGAACGGACGGGCTGTGCAAGCCCTGGCTGCCGTCGGTGGCCGATCCGCTCGGGGGCGTCGCCAACAACATCATCGCCCTGTTCGTTGCCGCGGCCGCGGGTATCGCGCTGTATCTGGCATTGAGCCGATGGCGGCCGCCGCAGCCGGAGCCCACCGCCGAAGACGACGAGTGCGCCACCGCAGCAGCCCTGTGGAAGTGGTTGGCCAAGGCCTTGTTGAAGACCGAATCCTGGTTGCCGAAGGCCTTGTTCGCGATCACCGTCATCGGCGCCCTGGCACTGTTCTCGGACTGGTTCATGGCGCGGGCACACGCGTTCGCCGCAGTCGGCATGTTCCTGGCCATCACGATGGTCGCGGTCTACCACGCCTGCTACGCCCGCGCCGCAGGCCGCCAGCAGCGGGCCCGGTTCTATGCCGTCATCGCGGTGCTCATGCTCGTCACGGTGGTCCTCGCCGTGGTGCTGCTGGTCAGGCATGTCCAGTTCGGCCTGCTGCTGGTCGAACTCCTCCTGATCGGCGAGTTCGCGCTGTTCTGGGCGGTCCAGACGTGGGACGTGTGGGAGCCGCGCGACAAGTACCCGCCCGAGGCGGTGCCCGCGCTGGCCAACCCGCCTCAGCCTGCTCGGTAACCGTCGATCAGCAAGTTCTGCCCGTCGCGGCGCAGCACGAGCACGGCGCCGGGAACCGGGACCATACCCTCGACCGCGGCTGCGGGCACCGCCCAACCCGACTCCGCACACGTCGCGGTGTCGTAGGTGCGCAGCGCGGGTTGGATACCGCGGTCGGCGACGACGAAGCTGTGCGGGAAGACCACATAGGACAGCCCGGCGCCGCGACCGGGCACCCGGTTGGTCAACCCGCTGACCGTCCCGTTGACCGTGCAGCGTGGCGTGCCGTCGGCACCGAACAGCGTCATCTGCCGGTCGGAGACGACGAAGTCGTCGCCGGGCCCCGGGGACGGCTGCGGGTAGCCGCGCTCGGGAAGCGCCGTGACCGTCTTCTGCACGACATTCGCGTACGACGGCGCTGCGGGCGCCCCGAAGCCGGCGAATTGCACGAACACCCCGACGGCGTTGGCCGCGGCGGCGATGACATCGAGCGGTCTGGCCTGCGGATCCTGCGGGGGTGCCGCGTGAAGAACGACCGTGTCCCACTGAGTCCCCCCGCTGGCGGGGTCGACTGCGACCAGCCGGATGTCGACGCCTGAGGCCGACGGGCATCGGGCGACCGACACCATCCACGAGCGGGTGTCCGCATCGATCTGCCCGTCGACGCACTCCGCGGGGTTCGGGTCCGACACCGTCCACGCCGGCTTGCCGGTGCGGGTGTCGAAGCGCGTCCACGACACCGCGTCCCGGGAGACCAGGTACGGCACGTCGCGGTCGGCGGCGTGCCCGACGGCTTCGAGCATTTGAGAGTCGGTGGTCGTCCACAGCCGAGCCCCCGTGACGGCGTCGAGGCCCACCAAGGCCCGGCCCAGGGACACCACGACCGTGGCTCCGTTGTCGAAGACCGACATGCCGTCTGCCGCGACGTCGCTCTGTCCGGTGCGTGCGTAATGCCAGCGCTCGGTGCCGTCGGCGCCGTACGCCGTCACCCGACGGTTGGCGAACACGACGAAACCGGCTCCCGCAGCGGCGATCTGATAGTGCCCCGGTTTGCCGCCGAGCGTGCCGGGGGCCTCGGCGTCGAACGTGCCCGCGACCGTGACGCCGAATTTGCGCGTGCCCAGCTCCGACGGCAGCGCGGGCACGTCGGCCGCCGCCGCCGTGGAGCCGTCGACAAAGCGATCGTCGTTGCCTGCACGTAGCGCGCCCACGGTCACGACCGCGCCGGCGACCACCGCGATGACCACCCCGACAACGACCAACCGCACACTGTCGCGGCCCAGCCGGCCAAAGGCAGTGGTCGCCAGCAGCGTGGCGATCGCGCCTGCCAGGCACAGCAGCCACGCCGCCACGCCCGCGGACAGTGCAGGCGACACCGGATACGCCTGGGTGAGGGTGCGGTAGAACGCCGGGATGCCCTGGCTGAAGTAGGCGAAGAACCCCAGCACCGCAAGCGTCACCAACACCACGGGGATGCCTGGCAAATCCCGGCCGTCGCGCCCACGCTGCCAGACAGTGACCATCGATGCGATCAGCAGCAGCGCGATGACCGTCACAGCCAGCGGTATGCGACTCGGCAGATCCGCACCCCAGCGGTGCAAACCACCGATGAACCAGGCGTCGAGGCCGAGCGGGCGCTGCGGGCCCAACCGGCTCCACCACCCCAGCACGACGGCGCATGCCAGCAACCCCACCGCCACACCGGCGCACACGGTCACCGCCGGCCGCAGCACGGCACGAATTCGTTCGGTCGCCTGATCCCGGGACATGCGGGCCATCGTCACACATGCCGCCACACGATCGTGGCGCGGCAATTAACGCGGCCGGACGGTTAGAGTTGGTGCCGATGAGCCGACCAGCCCCACCCGCGCTGACCGTTCGGTACGACGGGTCGACCCGTACCTTCGCCGCAGGCAACGATGTCGTCATAGGCCGCGATCTACGCGCCGACGTTCGCATCGCCCACCCGTTGATCTCGCGTGCCCATCTGGTGTTGCGGTTCGATCAGGGCCGGTGGGTCGCGATCGACAACGGCAGCCTCAACGGCATGTACGTCAACGGCCGCCGGGTGCCCTCGGTGGACATCCAGGACGGCCAGGTCATCAACATCGGCAACCCGGACGGCCCGCAGCTGAGCTTCGAGGTCGGCCACCACCAGGGCAACGTGGGTCGCACGCCGACGGTCGCGGTGCCCATCGCCACGCGGCAATCCGGCAGTTGGCCCACGCAGGCGCCAACGGGCGGCGGCTGGCAGCAGCCGCACTCTCAGCCCCCGGCAGGCGCCCAGCGCCCGGGATATCCGTCAGGCCCGCAGCAGCGCTATCCCACCGGGACGCAGTCCGGGTTCTCCAGCGGTCCGCAGGCGGGCTACCCGAGCGGCCCGCAGACCGGGTATCCGAACGGTCCGCACACCGGTTATCCCAGCAGCCCGCAGTCGTACACACCGCCGCCACCGCCGCGGCCCGCAGGCCCGCCCTCGGCGCAGGCCCCGACCACCATGAGCCCCGCCGCGTCGGCGCCGCGCGGCAACGAGCCGATCGCCAATAAGGCGACCAGCATGCTCAAGATCCTGCGGCCGGGCCGCGGACCCGAGCCGGCCACCGGCGCGGTGAAGATCGGTCGCGCCACCGACAACGACATCGTCATCCCCGATGTGCTGGCCTCCCGCCATCACGCCACCCTGCTGCCGATGCCCGGCGGCACCCAGATCCGTGATGAACGCAGCATCAACGGCACGTTCGTCAACGGCGCCCGGGTGGACTCGGCGATCCTGCACGACGGTGACGTGGTCACCATCGGCAACGTCGACCTGACCTACACCGGCGGCACGCTGGTACGGCGCAGCGAGACCGAGGCCGACACCCGCACCGGCGGGTTGGAGGTCCGTGCCCTCACGTGGACCATCGAGGGCAACAAGACCCTGCTGGACAACATCTCGCTGGACGCGCGGCCCGGCACGCTGACGGCCGTGATCGGCCCGTCCGGCGCGGGCAAGTCGACCTTCGCCAAGCAGGTCGCGGGCCTGACCCATCCGACCAGCGGCACGATCACGTTCGAGGGTCACGACGTCCACGCCGAGTACGCCTCACTGCGGTCCCGTATCGGCATGGTGCCGCAGGACGACGTGGTGCACGGCCAGCTCACCGTCCGGCAGGCGCTGATGTACGCCGCCGAGCTGCGCCTGCCGCCCGACACCACCAAGGCCGACCGCGAACAGGTCGTCATGCAGGTGCTCGAAGAGCTCGAGATGACCAAGCACCTCGACACCCGCGTCGACAAGCTCTCGGGCGGTCAGCGCAAACGCGCGTCGGTGGCACTCGAACTGCTGACCGGCCCGTCACTGCTGATCCTCGACGAACCCACCTCGGGCCTGGACCCGGCGCTGGACCGGCAGGTCATGACCATGCTGCGCCAGCTGGCCGACGCCGGCCGCGTGGTGCTCGTCGTCACGCACTCGTTGACCTATCTCGACGTGTGCGATCAGGTGCTGCTGCTGGCTCCCGGCGGCAAGACCGCGTTCTGCGGGCCGCCCAGCGAGATCGGCACCGAGCTGGGCACCACCAACTGGGCCGACATCTTCAGCTCCGTCGCAGGCGACCCGGAAGCGGCCAAGCAGCGGTATCTGGCCATCCACGGCCCGCCTCCGCAGCGACCACCCGCCGACAAGCCCGCCAACCTCGGCGAGCCCGTCCACACCAGCCTGCTGCGCCAGTTCTCGACCATCGCGCGCCGCCAGATGCGGTTGATCGTCTCCGACCGCGGCTACTTCATCTTCCTGGCGCTGCTGCCGTTCATCATGGGCGTGCTGTCACTGTCGGTGCCCGGTGAGACGGGCTTCGGACCGCCGAACCCGGCCAGCGACGCGCCGAACCAGCCCGGGCAGGTGCTGGTGCTGCTCAACGTCGGCGCCATCTTCATGGGTACCGCGCTGACGGTGCGCGACCTGATCGGTGAGCGCGCGATCTTCCTGCGTGAGCAGGCCGTCGGCCTGTCCACGTCGGCGTATCTACTGGCCAAGATCTGTGTGTACAGCGTCTTCGCGGTGATCCAGGCGGGCATCGTCACCGCCATCACGATCATCGGTGTCGGCGCGCCCACCCAGGGCGCCAACGTGCTCGGCAACGCGTCGTTCGAACTGTTCGTCGGTATGGCCGCTTGTACCGTTTGCGCCGCCACCGTCGGCCTCGCGCTGTCGTCGATGGCCAAGACCAGCGAGCAGATCATGCCGCTGCTGGTGGTCGCGGTCATGAGCCAGTTGGTGTTCTCGGGCGGCATGATCCCGGTGACCGGCCGCGCCGGGTTGGATCAGTTGTCGTGGATCACCCCGGCTCGCTGGGGTTTTGCGACGACGGCATCGACCGTGGGGCTCACCGATCTGGTGAAGCCGCCGATCATGCCCGACGACGCGCTGTGGAAGCACACGGCAGGCGCATGGCTGTTCAACATGGCCATGCTCGCCGGGCTGTCGATCTTCTACACCGGCTTCGTCCGATGGAAGATCCGCCTCAAAGGCTGAGTTTGTCGCGCGAGCAGACGCTCGGGTGCGCCAAACGCGGCGTGTCGGGTACCGCTACGTCTGCTCGGCGGAAGAAAGCTACCCGCCGACCGAGAGCCCATGGGCTGCCGCGTAGGCCAACGCCTGCTCGATGTCGACCTTGGCGCCCCGCAGCTTCGCCGTCGTCCAGAACGTGGGGTCGACGCGGGAGGCGCGCAGATCAGCCTCTTCGAGCTTGGCGTCCTGGACGCGGGCGCCGGTCAGGTCGGCACGCCGCAGCACTGCCTTGCGCAGATCGGCACCGACCAGGCTGGTTTCCCGCAGCCGGCAGTCCGACAGGTCGACGCCGCGCAGATCGCACCCGCCGAGCACCGCGAGCGTCAGGTCGGACTCCACCAGGGTGATCGGCCGCAGCCGCGCCTCGGTGAACACCGACCCCAGCAGGCTGCAGTTGGTGAACGTGCTGTGCCACAGCGTGGCCCGGCGGAACGTGCAGTTGCGGAACGCCGAGCCGGAATGCTCGGACTCCGACAGGTCGACGCCGCTGAAATCGCATTCGGTGAAGACGACGCGCTCGGTGCGCAACCGGCTCAGGGCTCCGTCGTATTCGTCGGCACGAAAATCGACGCCGACGAATTCCTCGTCGGCCCAGGTCAGGTCCGCCACGGGCTCAGCCCGGCAGCGCTGTCAGGCTGCTCAGTGAGTATTCGGTGATGGCGATCAGCGCCGCCTTGGCCGAGTTGCGGTCCCGGGCGTCCACGGTGATCACCGGGATGTGGTCGGCCAACGCGAGCGCCTTGCGCACGGCCTGTGTGGGGTGCCGCGGCGCGTCGTCGAATTCGTTGACCGCGACGATGAACGGCAGGTGGCGGGCCTCGAAGAAGTCGACCGCGGCGAAGCTGTCCTGCAGCCTGCGGATGTCGACCAGCACGATGGCACCGATTGCGCCGCGGACCAGGTCGTCCCACATGAACCAGAACCGGCGCTGGCCGGGAGTGCCGAACAGGTACAGGACCAGATCCTCGTCGAGGGTGATCCGGCCGAAGTCCATCGCGACAGTGGTGGTCCGCTTGTCCGGGGTGCCGTCAAGGAGGTCGACGCCCTCGGAGACGTTGGTGACCAACGCCTCGGTCCGCAGCGGCATGATCTCCGAGACCGAACCCACGAACGTCGTTTTGCCTGCCCCGAAGCCGCCTGAGATGACGATCTTCGTCGACGCAGCCCGCCGCCGCGGTTTGCCGTCGGCGCGGTCAGAGTGCCCGTAGACCACGCAGGGTCCTTCCTATCAATTCGCGGCGCTCGTCGAAGGTCGCCGAGTCGTCGAGGGTGGTGTGCACCCGTAGATAACCCTGCGTCACCAGGTCCCCGATTAGCACGCGCGCCACGCCGAGCGGCAGGGATAAATGTGCCGCGATCTCCGCCACAGATGGGCGCTCGACGCACAGCTCCACGATTTGACCACGGACATCACGAGCCGACCAGCGCGGCTCCCGCGCCGGGGACTCCAATGCCTCCACCGGTGCCTCCAACGGCAGGTGGACGCGCGAATCGGTCCGGCCTGCGGTCAGCGTGTACGGCCGGACCAGGCTCGGTTGCTCGGCGGGATCAGATGCGTCCATGGACAGCTCACGAAGGTTGCGGTGCCCGGCGCGACGACTGCACAACGGCGCCGACGCGCTCCACCAGGATCGCCATCTCGTACCCGATCTGCCCGATATCGCAGGATCGGCCGGCCAGTGTCGCGAGGTTCGAACCGTCACCGACCCGCATCAACAGCAGGTAGCCGTTGTCCATCTCGACCACCGACTGCAGCACGTTGCCGCCGTCGAAGAGTTGCGCCGCACCGGTGGCCAGGCTGGCCAACCCGGATGCCACCGCCGCGAGCTGGTCGGCACGCTCGATCGGCATGTCCTCGCTGGCCGCCATCAACAGGCCGTCTGCCGACACCAGGACGGCGTGCGACACTCCGGACACCTCGCGGGCGAACTTGGACACCAACCAGTCCAGAGAATCGCGTTGCGCTCCTCCACGGGTCATTCGCTATCTGTTCCTCTGGTCTCTCGGGCGTGCGACCGGCCGGCGGCCACGCCGCCGAAATGGTTGCTGATGCTCGCGCGGACGGCCTCGGGATCACGCGGCTGGAACGCCGCGAATACGCCGCTGTCAGGTTTGTCAGCCGATGCTACCGCTTCAGCGCTGTCGTCATACCGGTGTGCTCCGCCGTTGCGGTGCCGGCCGTTGAGCCCGGCGACCGCCGCAACACCGCCAGGGACGAGGCGGGCACCCGGCGTACGCATCGGCAGACCTTCCTCGGTGTGCTGCTCGACGGGCGCATCCTGCGCCGCGGCTGCGACCGTCCAGCCCTTCTCCCAGACGGTCTTCCAGTCCAGGTCGGCGCTGCGCACGTGCGTCGTCGGGTCGATGTCCCACTCGGTCACCATCGACTGGTAGATCGCGTCGCCGTCCCCGGCGGTCGTCGCCGGTTGCGGTTCGTCGGTCGCGGGCTGCGGCGCGGCGGCAGGAGCCGGAGGAGTGAACTCCGGCGGCGCGCCGTTGGAGGCGGCCTGTGCCCGCGAGGCGAAGAACGCCGACGTGTTGGTGACCGCGGTGTTGGTCAACGCCCCGTTCGTCGTGTCCTGGGTGGGATGCTCGTCCTCCTCGGTCGGCCACTGCTGCGGCCAGGAGGCGGCCGGTTCGCGGACCGGCAGCGCCTCGGCGGCCGGCTCCGCTGCGGGTTCCTCCGCCTCGGGCTCCGACGAGGTGATCGGGGCAAGCGTCGGGGGCAGGTCGGAAATACCGCTGGCCCCGGGACTGCGCTGCGGCAGCAGTCCGAACTGCCCGTCGGCGTGACCGTTGCGCAGCGGTTCGGCGACATCGGCCGCCGAACCGCCCGGCCTGGTGTCGAGGCCCATCGCCGCGGCCAGCCCCATCGGGGCGTCGCCGGACGTATTGACCGTCGGGCGCGGCGCGGGCGCCAGAGACACCCCGTCACGCACCAGCAGCTCCGCCGGAATGTAGATCCCGGCGGTGGTGCCGGAGTTCGGTTCCTCGGGGATGGTGCTGCGCAACCGGACCACGAGCCCGTGCTGGGTGGCCAGCCGCCCGACCACGAACAGGCCCATGTGGCGGGCGGTGTACGGGTTGACCTCACCACCGGACTGCAGACGGGTGTTGGCGACCCGCAGGTCGGCCTCGGTCATGCCAAGGCCGATGTCGCTGACCTCGATGACCAGCCCGCCGGTGTCCGCATACACGGCCGACACGCGGACCTGGGAGATGGGCGGCGAGTAGCGCAGCGCGTTGTCGAGCAGTTCGGCCAGCAGGTGGATCAGGTCACCGGATGCCGATCCGACCACCTCGGCCTCGGCGACGGTGGCCGTGATGACCCGGGCGTAGTCCTCGACCTCGGAGGCCGCGGCGTTGATGATCGTGTCGATCGGGACGGGGTCTTTGTGCTCGCGGGTCACCTTCGAGCCCGACAACACCAGCAGGTTGGCGCCGTTGCGTCGCATCCTGGCAGCCAGGTGGTCCAGCTTGAACAGGCTTTCCAGCCGCTCGGGATCGTCCTCGTCGCGCTCGAGCCGGTCGATCAGGGACAGCTGCTGGTCCACCAGCGAACGGCTGCGGCGCGACAGGGTCTCGAACATGTCGGACACCTGCGACTGCAGTTGCGCCTGTTCACCGGCCAGGAAGACGGCCTGCTGGTGCAGTTCGTCGACGGCGTGCGCCACCTGGCCGACCTCTTCGGTGGTGTACACCGGCAGCGGCTCGACGATGCCGGGCTCACCGCCGCTGCGGACGCGTTCGATCTCGGTCGCCAGATCCTCGTGGGCGACGCGCAGGGCGCTGTCGCGCAGGGTGCGCAGCGGACGCACGAGCGATCGCGCGACGAGCAACACGATCACCAATGCGCTGACGATGGCGATGGCAACCAGAATCGCGTCGCGGATGGCCGCGCTGCGCTGATGGTTGGCTTCGGCGTCGACGGCGGCCGGGATGGACCGGGTGAAGTCCGCGATCATCTGTTCGGCGACCTTGTCGGTGGCCTGCAACGAAGCGAGCAGATCGGGGTTGTCGACGAGCGGAACCGTCGGATCGGACAGCATGCCCAGCCGCTTGACCATCTCCGAGCGCAGCGTCGCCGCCTGCTCCGAGGCTCCACCCAGAACCTTTGCCATCGCCGTCACGGTCGACGGTTCGGTACCGGCCAGCGCGACCATCGAGCTGCGCAGTACCGGTTCGGGCAGGTCGCCGCCGCGGGTGACCAGCAGCCGCTGCATCATCATCTGCCCGCGGGCGCCGATGGCCCGCGACAACGCGTCGGCCTTCAGCTGCACGTCCTGGTCGTCGGTACGTGCCGATCCCGTGATCGCGGTCTCCGCGGTGAGCAGCAGCGACCCGTACCCCATTACCCGCGTGCGCAGGTCGACGGCGTTGGCCGTCACCGCGCCGACCAGTTCCTGGCCCTTGTCGATCAAGCTGTTGACCGATTGTGCGACGTCGTCGGCGACCTGGGTGGACTCCGTACGCTGACGCAGGTCGTTCTTGCGCGCGGTGAACTCCGCCATGGCGGCCTGGGCGTCACCACCCTCGGTAGCCGCCACCATGACGCTTTCCAGCGCCGCCATGTATTTGTCGATGTCCGGGATCATCTCGGCGCGGTCTGCCGCCAGGCGCAGGCGCGAGGCCTCGACGGAGCTGCCGTAGATGCGCAATCCGCCGAACACGATGGCGAGAATCAGCGGCACCAGAACGATGGCGAGCACTTTCCCGCGGACGGGCCAGTTGGCAGGCGACCAACGAGACGGGCGCTTTGCCGGCACATGTGGCGTCGACGCAAATTCGACCACCGTTCCGTCGGCCTGTTTGAGCTGCGAAAAGGCGGTCATCGGCATCCAACCCTGCTACCGGCCGCGTCTCGGCACTTCGGTCCTGAGGCGTGATTCATTAGGCTTCCTGCTAATTTCGCCCACGCTTGGGCGGGCGTCACTACGCCTGGCAATTCGACGAGTATGACAGCCACTGGCGAGCGTTTCCACAATTCTTACTGAACAGACAGAGTTCGTGACCGAGCCGTAGCGCAGTCGTGTGGTAATTGAGCAAACCTCGCAACCATCGCTGATCTTGTCGATCGCCGTCGCTCGGAGTACGGTGCACCGGCCCGCCGTACGATGACCTCGACATGTTCCGGTTGTTGTTTTTCTCGCCTCGAATCGCCCCCAACACGGGTAACGCGATCAGGATGGTCGCGGCCACCGGCTGCGAATTGCATCTGGTTGAGCCACTGGGATTCGATCTGTCGGAGCCCAAACTGCGCCGTGCCGGGCTCGACTACCACGACCTGGCGTCGGTGACGGTGCACCCGGATCTGGCCACCGCGTGGTCGGCGCTGATGCCGGCCAGCGTGTACGCGTTCACCGCGCACGCCTCGACGCCGTTCGCCGATGTCAGCTACCAACCGGGCGATGTGCTGATGTTCGGACCGGAACCCACCGGATTGGACGCCGAGACGCTCGCGGACCCGCATATCACGGGCCGCGTGCGCATCCCGATGCTCGACGGCAGGCGCTCACTGAACCTGTCCAACGCCGCCGCGGTCGCCGCGTACGAGGCGTGGCGGCAACACGGCTTCAGCGGCGCCGTCTGAATTCTCCTTATATAAGGAGCCGCGGGCGGGTCACCAGGTGTCCCAGTGCGTGAGCTGCTCGGCAGGCAGCCGCTTGGCGGGCTTGAAGTCGGTGCCCTTGGTGTAGGCGATCGGGAACAGCCCGGCCTGCGCGTACTTGTCGAACGGAATGCCCAGCACCTCGGCGGCCTGCTTCTCGCCGTCGCCCAGCAGGTGCAGCGTCGTCCACGCCGAACCCAGGCCCCGCGAGCGCAGCGCCAGCATGAAGCTCCATGCCGCGGGCAGCAGCGACCCCCAGTACGAGGCCTGCATGCCGGCAGGCGCTCCGTCCGGGCGGCCCTCAAGGCACGGCACCATCAACACGGGTGCCTTCTCGAAGTTCTCGTTGAGGAACTTCGCCGAGCTCATCACGGCGCCGACCTGCTCGTCGCGGATGTCGCCGCGCTCGGGTGCGGGCATGTCGAGGTAGGGGTTGGCGTTGGAGCGGTAGATGTCGGCCAGCGCCTTCTTCTTTGCCGGGTCGGTGACGAACACCCACTGCCAGCCCTGAGCATTGGAACCGGTCGGCGCCTGCAGCGCAAGGTCAAGACACTCCATGATCACCTCGCGCGACACCGGCTTGTCGAAGTCGAGTCGCTTGCGAACCGATCGGGTGGTGGTCAGAAGTTCATCAGTGGACAAGTTCAGGTTCGAATCGGCTGTCATGGCGCGAGACTACATTCGGGCCATGAGTGCTGAATTGACAGCGGAAGTAACCGAACGCCTGACCTCCGATCACTACGGCTGGTTGACCACCGTCGCGAAATCCGGACTGCCCGTCCCACGGTTAGTGTGGTTCTACTTCGACGGCACCGACGTCGTCGTGTACTCGATGCCGGGCGCAGCCAAGGTCCGCCATGTGACGGCGCATCCGCAATTGAGCCTGAATCTGGATTCGGACGGAAACGGTGGCGGCGTGATCGCCCTCGGGGGTCGCGCTGCGGTCGACGCGACCGACGTGGATCCGCGCGAGGACACCGCGTACTGGGCCAAGTACGCCACCGATGCGGAGCGGTTCGGCCTGACCGAGGCAATGGCCACGTACAGCACGCGGCTGCGGATCACCATCGACAAGGTGTGGACCACTCCGACCGGCGAATGAGCGCTGGCTCAGCTGGCCTGCCGGGCCGCGATATGCCACGCCCCGTGGTGGTTGTGCCAGCCGGGCTGGGCGTTGGGCGCCGGGTGGGCGTAGGTGTGCGGGCTGTAGGAATGGCCCGAGCCGGACGGAGCCGTGGAGGTGGTGCTTGCCGACGCGGTACCGGCCAGGCCGAGGGCGGCGCCGCCGATGATGCCTGCGGAGATGATCGGGAGAGCGATGGCGCTGGTGATGCGGATCATTTCTGTAATCCTTTGGATGAGTTGGGTTTTCGTTTGTCTCTTCGGCTTGTTTCGCCGTTGAGATAAGAATGCCGCCCAACGCGGTCCGGGTCTGTCGCCCTAGTGGTGGATATACCCGATGAATGTGGTGTCCTCCGATCGGAGGAAGTCCCCTACCGACTGGCCGTCAGCGGAAGTCCCGGGAGCGGGACGCCACCTTGAGGTCGACGGGACTCATCCGGTCGGCCAGGACGGTGACTGCGCCGCTGGCGTTCTGCATGATCCCCCGGATGACCAGCGCCGAGGCCGTCTGTGCCAGCTTGCGGTGGCGCGCCCACACCCCCGGCGCGCACAGTACGTTGACCATGCCGGTCTCGTCTTCCAGGTTGACGAAGGTGACACCCTGCGCCGTCGCCGGGCGTTGCCGGTGAGTCACGGCCCCCGCCACCAGGATTCGCGTTCCGTCCGGGATCTCCAGCAGCCTGCTCGCGGGCACGACCCCCAGGGCCTCGAGGTCCTCCCGCAGGAACTGGGTGGGATAGCTGTCCGGCGAGACACCGGTGGCCCACACGTCGGCGGCCGCCAGTTCCAGATCGGTCATCCCGGGCAGGGTCGGGATGTGCGACGACGACCCCACCCCGGGCAGCCGATCCGGACGCTGGGTGGCGGCCGCACCCGCCGCCCACAGTGCTTCCCGTCGGGTGATCCCGAAACACCCCAGCGCGCCCGCGGTGGCCAGCGCCTCGGTCTGCGGGACGCTCAGCTGCATCCGGCCGGTCAGGTCGAGCAGAGTTACAAACGGCCCGTTGGCATCCCGTTCGTCGACGATGCGCTGGGCCAGATCGTCGCCGATATGCCGCACACTGCCGAGGCCCAGCCGGACCTCCATCCCGTGGTTCTCCAACGTGGCGTAGGCCAGGCTGGCGTTGGCGTCGGGCCCGTGCACCGTCACGCCGTGCCGCCGGGCGTCGGCTACCAGCGACTGCGGCGAGTAGAACCCCATGGGCTGCGCCCTCAGCAGCGCCGCGCAGAACGCGGCGGGGTGGTGCAGCTTGAACCACGACGAGTAGAACACCAGCGACGCGAAGCTCAGCGAATGACTTTCCGGGAAACCGAAATTGGCGAAGGCCTCCAGCTTGTCGTAGATCCGGTCGGCTACCTCACCGGTGATGCCGTGTTTCTCCCTCATACCGTCGTAGAAGCGCGAACGCAGCCTGCGCATCTTCTCGGTGGAGCGTTTGGAGCCCATGGCCCGGCGCAACTGGTCAGCCTCGGCCGCCGAGAAACCCGCGCAGTCGACGGCCAGCTGCATGAGTTGCTCCTGGAACAGCGGAATGCCCAGGGTCTTCTCCAGCGCGGGCCTCATCGAATCATGGTCGTAGGTAACCTCTTCCATCTCGTTGCGCCGCCGGATGTAGGGGTGCACCGAGCCGCCCTGGATCGGGCCGGGACGGATCAGGGCCACCTCGACCACCAGGTCGTAGAACTCGCGCGGTTTCAGCCGCGGCAGCGTCGCCATCTGAGCCCGCGACTCGACCTGGAACACCCCGACCGAATCGGCCTTCTGCAGCATCTCGTAGACCTCGGACTCGCTCAGGTCCAGCTTGGCCAGATCAACCACGATGCCTTTGTGCTCGGCCACCAAATCGATCGCATAGTGCAGCGCCGAGAGCATGCCCAACCCGAGCAGGTCGAACTTCACCAGGCCGATGGCCGCGCAATCGTCCTTGTCCCATTGCAGGACACTACGATTGGCCATGCGGGCCCATTCCACGGGGCACACGTCGGCGATGGGACGGTCGCAGATCACCATGCCGCCGGAGTGGATACCCATGTGGCGGGGCAGGTTCGCGATCTGGGTGGCCAGGTCGATCACCTGCTCCGGGATGTCCTCGACCTCCGGGGAGTCGACCTTGCCGTTCCACCGGCTGATCTGCTTGCTCCAGGCGTCCTGCTGCCCTTGGGAGAATCCGAGCGCGCGGGCCATGTCGCGCACCGAACTGCGCCCGCGGTAGGTGATGACGTTGGCGACCTGGGCGGCGTAATCCCGGCCGTAACGTTCGTAGACGTACTGAATGACGTTCTCGCGCAGGTCCGATTCGATGTCGATATCGATGTCCGGTGGACCGTCACGGGCCGGGGACAGGAACCGCTCGAACAGGAGCTCGTTCTTGATCGGGTCGACGTTGGTGACCTTGAGCGCGTAACAGACCGCCGAGTTGGCCGCCGATCCTCTGCCCTGGGCCAGGATGTTGTTCTCGCGGCAGAACCGGGTGATGTCGTGCACCACCAGGAAGTAACCCGGAAATGTCAGCTGCTCAATGATTTTCAGCTCATGCTCGATCTGCGCATAGGCCTTCGGCGCCTGCGCGGGCGGCCCGTAGCGTTCGGCCGCACCCGCCATGACCAGGTGTCGCAGCCAAGTGTCCTCGGTGTGTCCGTCGGGAACGTCGAAGGGCGGCAACTGCGGGGCGATGAGCTCCAGCCGGAACGCGCACTGATCACCCAGATCCGCTGCTTCCGAAACGATTTCGGGACCGAACAGCTGCGCCATCTCCTCCCCCGAGCGCAGGTGCGCCCCGCCCAACGGCGCCAGCCAGCCTGCCGCGGCCTCCATCGAGTTACGCGCCCGGATCGCCGCCATGGCCATGGCGAGGCGCCCCCGGGAGGGGGCGGCGAAGTGCGCACCCGTGGTCGCGACGATGTTCACCCCGAACCGCGGCGCCAGGCCGGCCAGCGCGGTATTGCGTTCGTCGTCGCACGGCTGGCCGTGGTGGGTGAGTTCGACACTGACCCGGCTCCGCCCGAACCGGTCCACCAAGTCGGCCAGCGCCTGCGCGGCGGCCTCCGGGCCACCGTCGGACAATGCTTGGCGGACATGGCCTTTGCGGCAGCCGGTGAGGATGTGCCAGTGCCCGCCTGCCGCCTCGGTGAGAGTATCGAGGTCGTAGCGAGGTTTTCCCTTCTCACCGCCGGCCAGATGCGCCCTGGCGATCTCCCGGGACAACCGCCGGTAGCCTTCGGGCCCACGGGCCAGCACCAGCAGATGCGGGCCGGGCGGGTCCGGGACATCGGTGCGCGGCGTGTTGCCCAACGACAACTCGGCGCCGAACACCGTGGCCACGTCGAGTTCGCGCGCGGCCTCGGCGAACCGCACCACCCCGTAGAGCCCGTCATGGTCGGTCAACGCGATGGCCCGCAGATTCAGCCTGGCCGCCTCCTCGACCATCTCCTCGGGGGTGCTGGCGCCGTCGAGGAAGCTGTACGCCGAATGTGCGTGCAGCTCGGCATAGGGCACTGCGCCGGACGCGCGGGACACCTCGGGCGGTTGATAGACCCCGCGCTTACGCGACCAGGCCGGACTGTCGCCGCCGTCGCCGGATTCCTCCAGCGGGAGCCCGGACCGACGCGGCTTGCCCGTAAGCACCCGCTCCATCTCGGCCCAGCTCGGCGGCCCGTTGTGCCAACCCACTGCGCCAGTTTATCGAACATATGTTCGTATAGGTAGTAAAGCGACACCTCGGTGCTGCATTTGGGCCTCAGCGCTTCTACCTGCCTGCTCCTGTTCGCGCTTGATTTCCAGCGCGATATCGATCAGCTGGTCTTCCTGGCCGCCGATGAGTTTGCGTTGGCCGGCCCGGTGCAGCAGCTGGTGCGCGGGCACCCCGTAGCGCTCGGACTGACGGATGGCGTGCTTGAGGAAACTCGA
>NZ_LZTB01000074.1 GCF_001665685.1 Mycobacterium sp. 852013-50091_SCH5140682 | reverse complement strand
AGCCAGCTGCCCATCGCCCCGCTGACCACCGCCGCGTCCTCGCGTGAATACCTGGTCGCCGGCACCTTCACCGGCACCGTCACCGGCGGTGGTTCCACCACCCTCACCGGCGGCACCCTGGACACCGGCTACCAAATCGGCTGCGGCATCGAACTGGGCCAGGTCCGTCTCGTCGGGTCGATCGGTCTGAGCACCTCCGGATCCACCCTGGCCGGCATCATCCCGACCGGTGTGAGCATGCCCCTGTCAGGCACCCTGGAAATTCACCCCAAGCCCGGCACCGTCACCAACGTCTCGGTGGACAAGAAATCCTTCAAAGCCGCCCCGGTGCGCGTCACCCTCAAAGACGTCCACATCAAGGTCGACGGCTGCGTCGGACAATCCTTCCTCCGCTCGTATGCCACCCTGACCAGCTCCACCACCGACACCGATGATGTGGTCGCGTACTACGGCGTCACCAAAGCCGTCTGACCTGAGCGAATCACGAAGGCGCTATAGAGAACTCGGGAACCTGACAATCGTCGACAAGCGAAATCCAGTTGTCGTCGCCGACTTTGGTGCCTAACGTTTTGATCGACTCCGCCCAAGTTGCGCCTACCCGGTAAGGGCGCAACCAACCCGCGACCGGTGAGGGTGGCCGCCCGTTCGAGCCGGGCCGGAGCCGGAGGACCCACCGCAGCGCGGGAGCGATCGGGGTCCTCACCCGCACAGGCGGTTTGCGAGCGCTGCTCGAATCACACTTGCAGGCTTGCGGTGGTGAGGAACTGCACCGCGAGGCTGGTACCTGCGACCACCAGCCACAGCATCCCGCCCAACAGCACCGGCTTGAGGCCCGTCCGGCGCAGTGCGCTCAGATCGGTCGAGAGCCCGATGGCCGCGAGCGCCCAGGTGATCAACAGACCCGCGAGTTCCGCCCCCGGTACCCGGATCATCGACGGCAGCGGCCACACCGAGTTCAGCGCCGCCAGCGCCACGAAACCGATGAGGAACCACGGCACCAGCTTCCACACCTTCGGTCGCTGCGCACCGGAGCCGGCGGCACCGTCGCGGCGGGCCACCAGGGCACCGACCGCCATGACCACCGGAATGATCGCCAGTGAACGGGTCAGCTTCACCACCACGGCGGTGTGTGCCGCCTGGTCGCCGTACACCGCGGCGGCGGCCACCACTGAGGAGGTGTCGTTCACCGCCGTCCCGGCGAACACCCCGAAGGTGTGCTGACCGAGGCCGAGCAGATGCCCCAGCAGCGGGAACGTGAGCACGGCCGCGATGTTGAACAGGAAGATGGTGCTCAGCGCGTACGCCACGGCGCTCGGCTTGGGTTTGAGCACCGGGGTCACCGCGGCGATCGCGGAGGCGCCGCAGATAGCGGTGCCGACGCCGATCAGGGTGCGCAGGTCACTGTCGATGCCCAACCAGCGCCCGAACAGCCAAGCACAGACGAATGCCGCGGCCAGCGTCGCGCACATCACCGGCAGCGCCGAGCCGCCGACCTGCCAGGCCTGTTGCAGCGAGATCTGGGTTCCCAGCAGCACCACCGCGGTCTGTAGCGCGAGGCCGCCGGTGAGCCGCAGGCCGTGCGGCACCGTCGGCCACCGCTTGGCGGGGCGCAGCCAGGTGGCCAGGGCCACGCCGATGACAACGGCAGCGACCGGTCCGCCGAGGACGGGGATCGCCTTGCCGACGACGGTGGCGACGGCAGCGACGCCGAGGGCGAGTGCCGCGCCGGGCAGTGCCTTGGCGATGCGACGGTGCGTGCGGCTCGGGGCGGCGTCGATGGCGGTGGTGCTCATGTCAGTCGACGATCCCGCCAACGAAACCCGACCGGTACCCACAGGACAGCTATCTACCCATAGGCTTACTCTATGGATCAGGGACCGGCGCCATCGATCGACGCACTGCGGTTGCTCATCACGGTCGCTGACACAGGCTCGATCTCGGCCGCCGCCCGCGCCGAGCGGATCAGTCAGCCCAGCGCGTCCGCGCGGCTGCGTAATCTTGAACGCCGGCTAGGGCTTGAGCTGCTCGATCGCCGCACCCGCGGTGCCGAACTGACACCGGCCGGGCGGGCGGTCACCGAGTGGGCGCGCAGCGCGGTGGCCGCGATGGAGGACCTACTCACCGGTGCCGCGGCGATGCGGGCCGACCAGACAGCCCGAGTCGCCTGCAGCCAGACCATCGCCGAATACCTGATGCCGGCCTGGCTCGCCCGGGTCCGCGAGCACACCGGCGAACCGGTGCACCTGACCGTGGCGAATTCGGCCGGGGTCATCACGGCGGTGTTGGGGCACGACGCCGACCTCGGGTTCGTCGAGGGCCCGACCGTGCCTGCGGGGCTCACCAGTCGGGTGGTCCGCTCCGATCGGCTGGCATTGGTCACCGCCCCCGGGCATCCGCTCACCCGGCGCCGGAAACCGGTCGAGGCCAGCGAACTGGCGAAACTGGAGCTGGTCATCCGAGAGCCCGGCGCGGGTACCCGCGACACCTTCGAGCACGCGCTGGCGAAGGTGGGGCTCGCAGCGCACGCCGCGGCCGTGAGCCTGGGCAGCAACGCCGCGATCAAGGTGATGGTGGCCGCCGGCGCGCACGCCGCGGTGCTCAGCGAACTGGCGGTGGCAGCCGAGCTGCGCGACGGCAGGCTGGTGGAGATTCCGGTGACCGGGGTCGACCTACATCGACGACTGCGTGCCGTGTGGCGGGCGTCGGCGACGCCGCGTGCGGTGATGTCGACCCTGTTGGCGATCGCCAGCGGCCGAGCCGCCGGACCTCGCAACCGTTGAGCGCTCGCACACCCTGCGGCCCTTCAGTTTTCGTCTATTGCTGGTCTCGGTAGATCTGGCTCAGCTCCTTGCGACCACTGGGCACCGCAGACCGCCCGCGAGCCGGTGGTCGCGGCACGGGGTGGCCGAGCGCCACGAGGTGCCGAGGCAGCCAGCCCACCTCCAGCCCGAGCAGCTCGGCGGCGCGTTTGACGTTGCTATCCGGGAACACCGTGGCCGGACAGCCACGCAGGCCCTCCGCCGCCGCGGCCAGCAGCAGCGACTGCACCAGTCGCCCGCAATCGAACATGGTGTCGGAGAAACCGTCGTCAGCTGCGGCAACCACAAGCAGGACCGGAGCATCGCCGCACAAAGCCCGCGTAGGCACCGAGCTCCGAGATGTCCCTGAGCAACGCCCCTGACCGCACCCGCACGATCAGCCATGGTTGGCGGTTACGAGCGGAGCCCGTCCACCGAGCGGCGTCCACGATCGCGCTCACCACCCCGTCGGGCACCGGCCTGTCGCCATCGAACATGCGCACCGCCGGCACGCGCATCAGCCGTGCCAATTCGCCGAGATCCATACCGATCACGCTGCCACGATCCGCGGGGCCAGTTTCGACCAACCGGCCCGTGCAGTCGGGCCCGCATTCGCAGTTCGATGCGGCGACCGCACCGCAACCCGGCAGATCCCCTATTGTTGAGCCGAGATTTACCCCATCCCGTTCATCGGGTTCATGGGGTTGGCCGGATTGTTCGGATTCAGCGGGCTAGCCGGGTTCGCAGGGTTGTTCGGATTCAGCGGGCTAGCAGGATTGGCGGGATTGGCCGGATTCAGCGGGCTCATCGGATTGGCCGGATTCGTCAAGCTGTTCGGCCCATAAGGACCGACGTTGCAGATTGCATTCGCGTTGCCAATGCAATCAGCGGGGTTGAACGGGTCGGGGTTTGCCGGATCAGCGCTCGTCGAGCCCGGGGCCACAAGCACCAACACGGCAACCACCGCACCAACTGTCACTGATTTGACCACCTTGGCAGATTACCAAGCCGCGCAACCCAAGTCGGCCCTCGTGGACGCACCGACATCGGTGCGAGACGTCGGCCGATCCGCGAAAACTGTTGCCCTCCAACTGTCATCGCGGGGTGGTGATCACCACCACCGCTTCGGCGGCACCGTCGAGCGCAGCGAACCGATGGCGGCGATCGCTGAGCCAACTCGCCGTCGCCCCCTCCTCGATCAGGGTCTCCTCCCCGACCGGGCCGGCCAGCACCTTGCCATCAACCACCGTGAGGTGTTCGCGCACGCCCGCCCCGTGCGACGGTGAGATGTGCTCGGCGCCAACGGGGAACTCGAGGCGGAACACCTCGACGGTAACCCGGGGCAGGTGTCGCACCGACAACAGCACCGTGCGCATCCCGCCGTCGGCAGCCGAGTGCACACCCGGGGACTCACCGACCAGAGCCGTCAGTGGCACATCGAGGGGTTCACACAGGGCGTAGAGGGTCTCGACCGTCGGATTACGCCCGCCCGACTCGATCTCGGACAACGATCCCTTACCGACCCCGGCGCGACGGGCCAGTTCCGACAGGCTCAGACCGCGCTCCACCCGTAGCTCCCGCAGCCGACGACCGACCTCTCCCGCAGACATTCCCTCATGCTACGTTCCGTCTACAGAACGTTCCGTAATCAGAACGGAGGTGCGATGGAACAGGACGTCTCGAAAGCGGTCCCGATCACCGCCGGCGTGGTGTGTGCGCTGGTCGGCTTCACCTCCTCGTTCGCGGTCGTGCTCGGAGGATTGAGAGCAGCCGGCGCCAATCCGATGCAGGCGGCCTCGGGCCTGGTTGCGGTGAGTTTGGCGATGGGCGCGGCCTCGATGGTGCTGTCGTGGCGGTTCCGGATGCCGATCACGAGCGCGTGGTCGACGCCCGGCGCGGCACTGCTGATCACGACCGGCGCGGTAGCCGGCGGGTGGCCCGCCGCGGTCGGTGCGTTCGCGATCACGGCGGTGCTGCTGCTGGCGACGGGACTCTGGCCGGCGCTCGCGCGCCTCGTGACCCGCATCCCCAATGCGATCGCACAGGCGATGCTCGCGGGGGTGCTGCTCCCGCTGTGCATCGCCCCGGTCACCGCCCTGGCCCACAATCCGGGGGCGATCGCGCCGGTGCTGGTGGTGTGGCTGATCGTGCTCGTGCTCCGGGCCCGGTGGGCAGTACCGGCCGCGTTCGGCGCAGCCCTGGTGGTGATTGCGGTGACGCTGGTCCGGGACCACAGCCTGCCCGCGGCCACCGCATGGATCCCGCACCTACAGGTCACGGCGCCGAGCCTGACCCTGCAGGCCCTCACCGGCATCGCGCTCCCGCTGTACATCGTGACGATGGCGGCGCAGAACATCCCGGGCGTCGCGGTCATGGCAGGGTTCGGTTACCGCGTCCCCTGGCGCCCGGCCCTGGCGGTCACCGGGATCGCTTCCCTGCTGGCGACCCCGTTCGGCGGGCATGCCGTCAACCTGGCCGCGATCAGTGCCGCGTTGGCAGCCGCACCGGACGCCGACCCAAATCCCCGGCGTCGCTGGATCGCGGGCTTCACCACTGGCGCGGTCTACTGCGCACTGGGCCTGGTCTCGACGGGACTGACCGCGGCTGTGCTCGCCGCCCCCGCCGGCATCGTGCAGGCCGTCGCCGGCGTGGCGCTGCTCAATGCGTTCGCCGGAGCCTGCGCGGGGGCCATGGCCGACGACTCGGCGCGGGTCCCTGCAGCGGTGACGCTGGTCGTCGCAGCCTCGGGGACGACGGTGGCCGGCGTCGGCGCGGCATTCTGGGCTCTGGTGATCGGCGTGATCGCACACCGGGTGCTCAGGCCGGCGCGCGAACCCGCTCCTGAACCGTCGGCGCCGTGACGGTAACCGAGATCGCGGCCTCAAGAAAATTGGTGCACGGCAGCCAGGTTGGGCCTCGGTAGGGTCCCAGACATGACCGAAGACTTCGAGGCCGTTCGCCGACGACGCGTCCGCGTGGCCAGCTTCGTCATGCTGGTTGTCGCACCAGTCGTGATCTTTCTCGCCATGATGTCGTTCGGTATGCAATGGACCACGGCACTGTGGCTTTCGGTGCTGGCGTTCACGATCGCATTCGTCAGATGGCGTCTCAAGGAAGGCACCTGGCCCTGGCAGCCGCCGCGGTAAGACTCTCGCCAGGGATGCTGTGGCAGCCCCATGAAACGCCCTGCGGGTCTTGCCGGTCCGCTCACGGTCGATGGATAAATTGGTGCACGGGCACCGGATTCGTCTCGTTTACGCTCAGACGATGACACCAGGTGGCCCGTCGCCTTACCAAGCCGACCCGGGCAACGGCGGGTTCACCCAGCCGTGGCAGACCCAGCCGCCCCACCCAGGACCCATTCCCGGACAGGGCATCCCACCGGCTGGCAATTCGTGGCCGACTCCCCCGAGCGCACCACCCAAGCCTCCGCCAAGCAAGCGCTGGTACGCCACCGCCGCGGCGCTCGCCCTGATCGGGATCGCGCTCCTCGCAACAGGTATTGGGCTACTCGCACATACCGCAGCCGCCCTGCCCGGCAACGCCAACGAGTTCGAAAGCGGAGGCTCCACAACCGTCGCGCTTCAGCCTGGGATCAGCCAGACCGTGTTCGCACACTCGCAGTCCGGTGCACATCCGGTCCGCTGTCAGTTCCGTGACGACACGGGTGGAACCGCGATCGACACGTACCAGGGCACCTTGATCGTCAACGGGTGGCAGGCCGTGCTCACCGTCAGCGCCAAAGAGCCCGGCAACTACGACATACGATGCATCGGCGAAGCGTCCGATCGTTTCCGCATCGGTGAAAACCCCGGGGCGGGCGGCATTTTCGGCGGAGTCGCAGGCATCATTGTCGGCGGTGGCCTGATCGGCCTGAGCATCATCGCCGCGCTCGTCGTCGCGTTGCTGCGGCGCAGACGGCCACGGGTGAGTTCCTGAATCGCGATAATCCTTTGAGACCGTCCAGTCGAACTGTCACGATCGGCTCATGGTTCACGTCAGGCAGGCAGTGGCAGGTGACGAGTTGGCCGTCGCACAGGCACACGTGCGGTCATGGCAAGTGGGCTACAAAGGTCTTCTCCCGCAGGACTATCTAGATGCGCTCAGCCCCGAAGACAGGGCCAGTCGCTACGGCTTTCAACACATGGACCCCGCTGGCCCGTTCACCCAGGTCGCCGTCGACGGCGACGCGATTTGCGGTCACGTCACCACCGGCTCAGGCCGCGACTACGACCTGCAAGGCGGCGGGGAGATCTGGGCGATCTATGTTGATCCCCCCAGGTGGAGTGGCGGGATCGGCCGGTTGCTCATCGACGCGGGTTGCGACCACCTGAGCCGCCAGGGGTATCACCGTGCATCGCTGTGGGTTCTCTCCGGGAATGTCCGCGCGCGCCGCTTCTATGAACTGGCCGGGTGGGATTGGGACGGCACCTGTCGAACAGATTCGATCGGCGACAACGCAGTTGACGAGGTGCGCTATCAACGGGCTCTTGCGAGCGCGCTGCTCTAGGAGCCGCGAGGAAACCCTGAATGGTGCCGTCGGTCTCCCGCCGGTGGACGGCGCACGGCCCGCCACCGGAGCGCTTCACCCCACGAGAATGTCGTGCCGCGGCTCAAGCTGGGCCTCTCGCTCGCCCGTTCAATCCTTCTCCTTGCTTTTGTCTTTCCCTCCGTCGTCGTGAGGTTTCGACAGCGTGGGCGCCCATTGATCTATGCCTTTCAACGGTCTTTGCAACAGAAGCAGGACTGCTGGTGATATGGCGACGAGCGCCAGGACAAAGACGATGGCGATTAGTTCGTAGCCATTTATCTTGCCGTCGGCCACAAGTTGAAAGCTCCAATATGTGAAGAACACAGCCGCAACGAGCCCAAGCACCAACAAGATCACCGCACCCCAAGCGAGCTTGCGCCATGTCTTGATTTGATTGTTTGTCTCCTTGGCAGCTTCGACCACCTGGGCAAGGAACTTCTCATGCTCACCGGCTGGGAGGCCAAGTTTGGATAGAATGATGTCCCTCCTCTCTATAGCAGCAGTTGTCGCATCGTCGAGAAGCACGGCTTCTGGCATTACTTTCCAGTTCTCGCGGCGGTTCATGTCCTTCAGATACTGTTCGGCAATCCCTGAGCGCTTGTACATATCGACTTCATTCAACAGGGTCATCACGAGGTCATTATTTGGCGGCGATGGTGGAGCACTCGGGGGATTGAGCGGAGGGGGGCTATTACCGGAGCCACCATCAGTTCCGCTTCCCGACTTTGGATCCGCCTTAGCAGGCTCGACAAAGACTTGACCCAATGTGGGTATTATTTCGGGACCAACTATTCCCCTTACATCTATCCCTCCGATATGACGGTGACCCCAACGTGGGAATACTAAGTCCACGGGCACGTACGGCGAGTCAATATCTACCGCAGGTTGGCCATCATCACTATCTATCTTATAAAGTTGAATGATAAATTCACCTCTATAAGGGTCGTAATAAGCACAATTGTCTTGATAACCCTCGTCGTGCAATCTTTGTATCATGACCACATTTCTAGCATCCACCTGAACCGTCTTGAATATGCCGCGTGATGATCCGCCCGGCGTAGCTTCGAAGGTCACGTTTCCCCCTTTGGTCAGTCCACAGTGCAATAAGAGTAATGGGCGACCGAACACACCGCAGACGCTCGCTTGGTTCCACACCAAACTCGCAGAATTTCCGGGTCTCACATAAGTTGCAGTTGCAAATAGGTCGGTGTTCATCCCTTTTGGGGCGTCAGCGAGAAGTTGCGCTGGACATGCGTGACTAATTCTCGCACCGAGGATGCCACTGGCTGTCATCCAGCATCTCACTAAATGTCGTTCTGGCCCCGACGAACTCGATGGCAGTTGCGGTAGCGACGATGGGGCAGCCGAATAAGACCCGGCAATCGAGATAGTGGACCAAACGGACGACGGCGTGGAACCCGGGCATCGGGCTGTTCTAGTCCATCACCGGCTCTCGATCAGCGAGATCTCGCTTACCGGGCACCTCAGCACAGAACACGCATTGGAGGTTTACGGCGCCATCGTCAAGCCGGAATCCGATCTACTGAACGGCCGAGTCGGTGACTGGCCCTTGTCAGCTGAAGCACTTGACGAAATTGATGTCGTCTACATGGAAGGTGGCTGGACGGACGGCAGCGGAAGCGCGACAGAACGATTCCCGCTGGAACTGGCCGAATCCTTTGTATACGGCGGCGGCCAGTTGAATCGTCGCCGACGTGGTCCGCGACGTTGCTCGCGTGCCCACACGATGAGCCACAGTGCGGCAGTCGCCTGGCTCGAGTCCGGCGTGCACATCAAGGCCGCGGCCGACCTGCTCGGGCACTCGTCGATCGCCATCACCGGCGACCTCTACGGGCACACCTCCGACGACACAGCGCGTGCTGCCGTCGATGGTGTGGGTGCCGCACTCGGCTTTGAGTCGACCTTCATACCGCACTTGTGTGGGCAACTGTATTCGCGGGGTTAGCAGTCGTCGGGACTGTCGCAAACTTCTTGTATACCCAGTGGGCGACGACGCGTAGAGACACCGCCAAATGGCGACGCGAAGAGTTGCAGAAGCTAGTGAGCAATCTTCTCCAGCTCTCCCGGGACCGACAGAGTGACCTCGGCAAGGAATATGAGGCGTTCGGGTCTAATTTCGGAACGCCCTTGCCAGGTCGAGATCGATCAACGAGGCAGCACGTATGGCAGATGGAGTTGATCGTCGAGCAGATTCGGCTGTTAGACGATGAACTCGCCGAGAGTGCGAAGGCTATGTGGAAAGCCCACTCCGATGCCGAGTGGGAATACGCATCGCTTCACGACCAGGTCGATCCGATGACAGAACTCGAGGTGCTTTCGGCTGACGGCTTGGATGAGCGGCATCGAAAGCTGATTGCGGATTTTCGCCGCATCGCGAAACTTCCGTCGTGACCCGGTGTGGGTACAGCGTCTGGGTACGGGAGCGAAAAAGGCGGCTTCCGTATCTCGGAAACCGCTCTGACCTGCGTCGGGCTGACAGGAGCCGCCGTCATGACCACCGCTGACGCGGTGGGCACCCCGGCTCCCAGCATCTTGTCCGCCGACCACAAAAAACTCGCTCGGCTTCGCCGGCGAGTTTTTCTGATGGTCGGGCTGACAGGATTTGAACCTGCGACCACTTGACCCCCAGTAGATCGGCAAGTGTGAACAACAGTTCTACGGCGTCACATACGTGCAGGTAGGTGCACTGCCGGCGTCAACTGTGTCGTTCGCAGTACACCTCCGTATGTGCGCGTCTTGGCAAGTTCTAGGCAAGCTGGCGAACACCTATTCGACGGAGAGGAGCGGCTGACAGAATTGTCGGTTGTGGCGAATATGAATCGGGTGGATCGGCCAGTGCGCTGGCGGCGCAGCGAGCTTGCGTGGGGTCTCGCGAATATCGACATTCATGGGCTTGGCGAGCCACTCGAACGGTTAACACTCCCAGCCGTCGATCCTGCCGGAGACGAAGCACAGACCTACATCATCACCGTTTCGGCCGAAGAGGTTGAGGACGCGGTGTTCAGGGTGAACGACTGGCTCGCCGACCGCCCACAATCTGCGGCAACGGATGCGCCACATGGCTTTCAGCGCGCACTGTCGATTCCACCGAGAGGGCCGGAAGGTGGCTTGCACGATGCTCTGAGCGACAGCGACTGAATACACAGACATAACCGTCGTCGGTGCGGCGGGCACTCGCTTTTGGCGCACACAGCCCGCGTAAGTCAGTCAGCATTGCGCGTCGGACCGACGCGTATCAGCCCGCCTCGCCACCACCAGTCACACGGGTGCCCCATCGAAGCCAGTAAGCGAAGTAGGGGTCGGAGATGTACAGCGTGGCAAGTTCGCCGTCGTAGTCAACTACCGGCTCTCCGTCAATCTGTTCGCGGGCGATGCGGGTCATTTCGTCCAAGACTCGGGTGACCTCGTGCTTTTGCGGTGGCTCATCGGACGCGGCTAGAACCGCACGAAGTGCAGCGCGAAGCTGCTCATAGGTGAGTTCCGTTAGCGGACCTGTGTAGGCGATAGCTCGCAGGACGGCACCGTAGATGTCGGTCTCCTGCCCTTCGCGTAGATGCCGAACCTTGCGGTCGGACCGCTGACGGGGCCCACGCGCGAGGAGGTCAAAAGCAGCTTTGGATGCGCCTGGGGCGAGCCGCTTGAAGAACGCGTCCCAGTCGGGCTCACCGATACCCACCGGCGCATCGGATGTCTCAGTGATGGCGTTGTCGGCGCAGAGCTGTCGGCAGAACTCCTGCATGAGGTGCGGACTCTGAAACGCTTCGTGCACAAGGCGTGTGACGAGCGCATCGTTGACCACCAGGTTCAGCGCGGCGAACCCTCTTTTGGCAATCTTCTTCAGGTCGTCCTCACTCCAGAAGCCAACTTCCAGCTGGGCGACCCGGCCGGTCATCTCCTTTTCGACCTTTACGACGTCGTACGCCCGGTGCGGTACAGCCGCCACGATGAGACCCACCCCGTCGAACACCAAGTCCTTCATCCCGCGGACGATCTCGACCTGTACGTCCGAAGGTACGTAATGAAAGTCGTCGACCACGATTACCCGGTTGGGGTCCTCTTGCAGCTTCTTTCGACTCGCCCTTTTGGGCGATACCGTCGTGCGCTCCGTCATCTTGCGGTCTCGGGTAACGCTGCTGCCCTTATCACCGCCACCCTTGATGAATCCGCCAGACAACTCACCGCTGATCTTGCCGGACTGTGTGTGGCTGAGCCCCCCATCCATCCCGAATTCGGTGGGCAACTCGAGCTCGTCGGCGATCGTTGACCAGAAGTCCTCGACCGTAGTGATCGCGCCGCCTGAGAGCCATATCGGCTCGAAGTCGTCGTTTACTTGGCTTCTCAGTAGAACGGTCTTTCCGGTCTTCGTCGGGCCCGACACGCTCAGAATCTTGTGTCGGCTCTCCAGATAGTCGATCACTTCGGTTTCCAAACGCAGGTCACCGCGTGGCACGTACGTGATGGTGGGACGGCCACCGGGAACGAAGACTTGCCGCACCTTGTAGCGCGTAGAGGTATCCGTCGTCACTGGTTCGTTACCTTCGGTCACTCATCACATGCTAGGCCGTCGGAACGACACTCCGATTCACCGCCGCGGCGCGTACGTTAAGACATTCGCCGGGTGACCCGGCGCGCCCAGGGGTTGAGCGGATGCACCTGGCCGCCGGTGTGGCTGCCCAGGCTCGCACCCAGCGGTGTGGCGATGGTGACGTGGGCACCGGCGGCATGCACGAGCACGTCGTGTGCGACCACGACAGCGGCCAGCGAGTCGGGCTGGTGCTGCCCGGCCTGCCAGGACACCGCCGCCTGCTCCAGCGCGGGCAGGTGCCCGGCGATGCGGGTGGTGCCCACCTCCAAGCCCTGCAGCAGCGCCGCCGAGCGGGCCATCGCGTCACCGCCACCGCGGCCGGGCCCCTTGGGCGGCCAGGAGGTAACGCGCACCGGGTGGTTCAGCCGGGCGCGCTTCAACGCCTCGGTGACCACACGGGTGTACGTCTCGCGCGCGGCGAAGCCTTCGACGGCGATTTCGGACGCGCCCACGTCGGCGGCCAGCTGCACCGCCTCGCGCGCCCACTGGTCACTGGTCATCGGCGCGGACTTGTCCGCGATGACGGCCACCACGCCCTCGGTGGTGATGCTGGCGGCGACCAGGCCGCAGCTGTCGCCGCTGCCGGAATCGCTGGGGTCCACGCCCACCACCGTCTTGATCGGTGCCAGCGGTGCCGCGGGCAGCCGCCAGGTGTCCAGCCAAGCCGACTCGATCAGGCCGCCCTCCGGTGTGCTCGGTACCCCCAGATACATGGCGGCCCACACTCGTTCACCGACACCGCGGCGGATTTCGGCGAAGTCCTCTGCCGTGCGACCAATTGCCGACACCATGGCGGTGCCGGTGTACTCCCGCTCCAGCGCGTCGGGCACGCCGGCAGTCGATACCGCCGGGATGTTGCTGTGGACCCACCGGCTGCCGGGCTCGGCCAGCAGCGACCCGGCGGTGTCGTCCTCATGCCAGCGGGTCAGCACCACGATGGCGCTACCGCCGGGCATCAGGCGGGTGAGCAGCGAGGCGCGGAACTCGTTGACCAGCCGCCGCCGGTACGCCGCAGAGTCAGCCTCCTGGGCACCCTTCACCGGGTCATCCACAATCAGCAAGTCCGAGCCGAACCCCGTGGTGCTGGACAGGATTCCACCGGCGAGCATTCCGCCGCGGTGGCCCTCGACGCGCCACCGGCCGACCGCCTTCTTGTCGGCGGCCAGTGCGATGCCCACCAGATCGGGGTTGTCGGCCACCAGGCGGCGCGCAGCCGCGGAATGCTCCTCTGCCAGGTCATCGCCGTAGGACTTCACGATGACCTCGGTGTCGGGATTACGCATCAGCGCCCACACCGGCAGCACTTGGGAGACCAGCACCGACTTGCCCGTACGTGGTGGGGTGGTCAGCACCACGCGGGCGTTGGGCTCCTCCACCGCCCGCGCGAGCTCGTCGCTGATCAGTTGGATGGTCGGCGTCACGTGGTAGCCGGGGACCAGCATTGTGGCCAGCTCTGCCGGGCTGGCAGGCCGTCGCCGGGCGCGCCGGGCGGCCAGCACGCCCGCGGCGGTCAGGGTAACCAGGTGCTCGGCGGTCATCACAGCACCCGCAGCTCGCGCGGACGACGTTCGGGGCCAGGTGCGTTCGTCCCGCGCTCCAGCGAGACGTAGTTCATGCCGCCGATCTTGACGACGTAGACCGCGCGCGACTCGAACAGCCGGGTCAGTGCGCGGGTGTGCTGCCACCACAGCCCCGGCAACCCTGCGCGGATGGAGCGCCAGGCCAACAACTCGGTGCCGGTCGGGGTCAGGGCGGCCAGGATGGCGGTGTCGATTTCGTGGTCTGGGGTCTGCACGGGTGCAGGGCTGGTCATGGTGTCTCCTCGGTCGGTGTCGTTGGTGATCGGTTGGTGTCGAACCGGATTGGTGATGCACCACCGCAACCTGCGCCGAGGCTCGCAGGTGGCGGCGGCTGGCCCTAGAAGCGCATGAGCGGGACCGTCCCGCCGATGGTGAACGAACCCGGTGCGCTGCCGCTACGGATGTTCGCCAGGCCGAACGCGGCGGCCTGCTCGCTCAGACCGGCCAGGCCCAGCGCATCGAGCACGTCGGCGTGGCTGGCTTCGCCGTTCTTGAACAACTGCCCGGCCAAGGCCAGCACGCTCGTCCAGCACCGCTCGACCAACCGCGGCGTCTCAGGAGAGACGATGAGGCGGCCACCGGCAGCCGTGATCATGGCGTCGTCACGGCATCCATGAAGGCAATTGCCGAGCCCGTCGGTGTCACCGTCGATCCTGGTAGGCCATCCTCACCGCTACCAGGTGCGCGTTGAAATGGGCACAGGCGCACCGCGGTTGGTCGAGCTGCACCTCCTGCCCACCGATCCCAACGCCGCCGCCGACATCGACCCCGCTGCCATCCGGCAGGTGCCGGTGCGCCGCCTGGCCAAGGCCGCCGCCCGGTTCATCGCACGCCACGACGGCGCGTTCACCGGCGTTGCCGAGCTTCGCGACCCCACGCTGGAGCTACAACCGGAACGCCCGGCCAACGGCGGCAAGCGCCGCAAGTTGGACGACACCCACTACCGTCAGGTCGCGTACCTGCTCACCGCCGCACGCGAGGCCGGGGAATCGCCGCGCGAGTACGTGGCCGAGCAGCTGGGCACGTCGCTACCCAGCTGCGATCGCTGGATTGCCGAGGCCAAGAAGCGCGGGTTCTTGCGCCGTGACTGGACCACCGACACCACCACCGACCAGGGGAACGACCGATGAGCACCGACCAGCCCAAGCGCACCCGGCGGGCCGAGCCGATCAGCCAGCACATCGCCAAGAACGGGACCGTGAGCTACTGGTTCCAGGCCGACGTAGGCACCAAGCCCGACGGCAGCCGTGACCGCCGCCGGTTCACTTACCGCACCAAGGCCGAGGCGCGCCGCGAGCTGCGGCGCATCACCAGCGAGGTGGCAGCGGGCACCTACACCAAGCAAACGGCCATCACGGTGGATGAGGCTTGCGACCAATGGCTGGAAGGGCGGCGCGGCATCCGGCGCGTCACCCTCGAGGGCTACCGCCACGACCTCAAGCCGGTGCGGCGGCACCTGGGCGGCAAGAAGCTCCAACAGCTGACCAAGGCCGACGGTGACGGCCTGGTCGAATGGATGCTCACCGCGGGCCGCCAGTCCCCCAAACACTTCCAGCCAGAGTCACTATCGGGCCGGGTGGCTGCGCTGATCGCAGTGCACCCCGAGGGCATCGCCGCCGCGGCGATCAAGGCGGCGTTCCCAGGCGAGGATGTGCACACGTGCCTCTCGGGTCTGATCCGTGCGGGGCGCGTCACCCGGCCGCGCCGGGCCGTCTACGTCCTGGCCGAGCCCGCCGCCGCCGAGGAGAACCGAGGCGGCGTCAAGCCGGTGACGGTGCGCTCCACGCTCACCACGTTCGGGATGGTGGCGCAGTCGTTTACCGACCAGGGCCTACTGCCGCGCAACGTGATTGCCCTGGTCGAGCGTCCCGGCGACAGCGACGAGGCGGCCGACGACGAGACCGCGAAGTCGTGGACGGTTGCCGAGGTACAGCAGTTCCGCGAGACGGCGATGGATGAGCGGCTGTATGCCTGCTGGTTGCTGTCGTGCTACGGGCTGCGCCGCTCGGAGGTGCTGGGCCTGCGGTGGTCGTCCATCGACGGTGACACGTTGCGCGTGCAGCAGGGCCGTGTTGCCGTTGGTGCCGACTCGGAGTTGGGCAAGCCGAAGTCGCGCCGCAGCCGCCGCGACCTGCCGATGCCCACCGAGCTGTCTGATGCGCTGCGGACACTGCGCACGCGGCAGAAGGCCGAGTCCCTGGCGCTTGGCGTTGCGTGGTCGGATGACCAGTTCGTAGCCACGCAGGCCGACGGCACCGCGGTGCGGCACGAGTGGTACACCGACGAGTTCCACCGCCTGCGCGAGCGCGCCGGGCTGCGTCGAATCCACCTGAAGGGCCTGCGCAACACCAGCGTGAGCCTCATGCTCGACCAGGGCCACCCGGTACACATCGTGGCGGCGTGGCATGGCCACGACCCGGCGGTGTCACTGTCGATCTACAGCGACGCCAAGGCCGACGAGCTACGCGCCGCCGGGTCGTCTCTGTTCGGCTGAACTGCTCGGCCCGACCAGATAGCATGCGCGCCATACCCGTATCGCTCCGAACGGAGTGCCCATGAGGATCGACCAGACACCGGTGTTTTCTATAGTCCGGCTGACAGCGCTCGGCAGCCTCGACACGACCGCCAAAGACACCGAGCTGGTCGGCGCAACGGTGACCCCTGGACGGACCTTCGTCAGAGCAACGACGTATTCGCCGAGGTCGATGTGCGCGGTGTACTGCTGCACAGCAACGAGCTTCATTGGCTGTCCGGCGACGCGGAGGTCGAGATGATCCAGCGACCGCAGTATGCCGATTCACCGGAGAACCTCGTGGCGCAGGCCCGTCCGATGATCACGCCCGCGGGCGTCGGCGGCGGGCACGCACCGGGGCTGAACTTCGACACCCCCGCCGGATGGCCGCCACTAATTTGGGAATCCAACACACTGTTTTCGGCGGTTCGGGGATGGGACGACCCAGAAATTGCGGTTCAGATCATTCTCTGTGCTCTGGCGGTGGCCCCCGATGAAGACGACGTACGCCCGACGCTGCTCGCCGCACTCAAAGCGCGCTTTGCCAGAGTCACGCGCGAACCCAACGTGTATCCGCCTGCTCGATACCCCTGGCTCCGCGGCGAGCCGGACATCGACCGCATACTTTCGCTCTGACCCGCTCGGCACGTTGGCGGCAAGCCCACAGACTCACTGGCAAGTTCTTGGCAAGCTTGTCCCCGATTGGCCTCGGCCCCTGGAAACACAAAACCCGCTCCGACACTGGTCAGAGCGGGTTTCCATCTGTCGGGCTGACAGGATTTGAACCTGCGACCACTTGACCCCCAGTCAAGTGCGCTACCAAGCTGCGCCACAGCCCGTGGTGCCTTCCGGATCACTCCGGCAGCGGTCGAAAGCCTACCGCAGCCGCCCGCTGTTTCCGTAATCGCCCCACCCGTCACACGTCGACGGTCAGCGCGCGAGGGTCGGCCTGCCGCTGCCGTTCGGTCAGGGACTCATCGATCGTCACGGTGACCAGGCCGGGAGCGTCGGCGAGAGAGGCCAGCACAGTCCCGTCGGGCGCCACGGCCAGACTGTGCCCGGTCGACACGGGCGCGGACTGGGTCACCGCGGCGACGTGACAGATGTTCTCGATCGCGCGGGCACCGGCGAGCGTCGACCATTGCGCAACCTTGCCCGGACCCGGCACCCACGAGGACAGCACGGCGAGAACCGTCGCACCTGCCCGCGCCTGGCGCCGGCTGATCTCCGGGAAGCGGAGCTCGTAGCAGGTCTGGAGTCCGAAGAATGCAGAGCCGATGCGCACGACCGACAGGTCCGCGACATTTCCGGGGCTGATGCACGTCGACTCGCTGAACACCCCGACGTCATAGAGCAGCGCCTTGCGATGTCGACCCAGAAACGTCCCGGACGCACTCCAGGCGGCCAGCGTGTTGAACGGCCGCGCGGGCTCGTCCGGATTGGCCTCGACCAAGCCCGCCACGATCGCGATGCCGAGCCGGGCAGCCAGCGCCCCCAATGCTGAACCGAACGGCCCGTCCAGCGGCTCGGCCACCGAAGCGAAAGTGCCGTCCACGACGGGCTTTTCGTACATCGCGTATTCGGGGAACAGCACCACCTCGGCGCCGTCGGCCTGAGCCGCGGTGGCGGCAGAAGCGATCTGCTCGAGGTTGGCGGCGACGTCGGTGCCCGAACCGATCTGCGCCAGTGCGACCTTCACGCTCTCACTGTGCCGCAGGTTCGGCGATCTCGATCTCCGCTTCATCGACTGCGATCTCCGGTGGCAGCTCCTTGAACCCGTGGCTCGTCACGGCCAGCACCACGATGCCGATGCCCAGCCAGCTCAGCCCGAGGACGATCGCCCGGCTGTCGAGCTGCATCAAGAGATATGACGTGATGACCGCACCGATCGCCGGCGCCACGACGTAGAGCAGCGGGTTGTGCGCCACGCCCGCGGCGCGCTGGCGGAAGTAGTAGACGATGACCGAGACGTTCACGAGGGTGAACGCGACGAACGCACCGAAGTTGATGAACGACGTCGAGGTCGCGACGTCGAGGAACACCGCGAGCAGACCGACCACGCCGACAATCACCAGGTTGACCGCCGGGGTGCGGAACTTCACGCTGATCTTGCCGAACACCGAGCGCGGCAGGGTGCCGTCGCGGCCCATCGCGAACAGCAACCGCGAGGCCGAGGCTTGTGCGGCGATCCCGGAGGCGAACTGCGCCAGGACCAGACCGGCGAGGAACACCGCTCCGAACAGGTTGCCGCCGATCTGCTTGGCGATCTCCAGCGCCGCCGACGACGAATCGCTGAATTCACCACCGGGATGGACCAATTGGGTGGTGTACGCGACGAGCAGGAAGATCGCGCCGCCGATGAGCGCGATGAGCATGATGGCGCGCGGCATGTTCTTGCGGGGTTCGACGGCCTCCTCGGTGAATGTGGTGACCGCGTCGAAACCCAGGAAACAGTAGGCGGCGATGGCCGCACCGGCGGTCACTCCCCCGATGCTGGCGCCGATCCCGCTGAACGGGCTCGCGCTCACCAGACCACCGGCACCGGCGGCGCGGAACACCGAGGCGATCGAGAGTGCGACGAACAGTACGATGACCAACAGCTGGAAGGCCATCAGCAGGTAGTTGGCCTTGTCGGCGACCTTGATGCCGATGACGTTGAGCGCGGTGGTGATCAAGATGAACCCGATGACCCACAGCCAGCCGGGCACTGCGGGGAATTGCGCTTCCAGGTACGCCGCCCCGATCAGCCAGATGACCATGGGCAGGAACAGGTAATCGAGCAATACCGCCCAGCCGGTGAGGAATCCGATGCGGGTGTCGATGGTGCGCCGTACGTATGTGTATGCCGAGCCCGATACCGGATAGGCGGCCGCCATCCGGCCGTAGCTGGAGGCGGTGAACAGCATGGCCACCAACGCGATCAGGTACGCCGACGCCGACGCGCCTGCCGTCGCTGCGGCAACCACACCGAAGATGCCGAGCACGATCAGCGGTGTCATGTACGCCAGGCCGAACAGCACCAGCGAGCGCAACCCGAGGGCACGCACCAAAGTTGGCTGCCCTGCGGCTGTTTGGGTCATTGCGGTGCCTTTCATTCGGCGTGGTGGTTCGAGGGAGACCAGTGCTGCGGATCGATGCGCCCGTCGTAGAGCGGTAGCGGTATGGGGCGATCGGACGGCCCGAACTGGTCCCACATCCGGTTGGTTCCGGCGGTGCCGCGTTCGCGTACCGAGGCGACGGCACCGAAGTCGATGTGCTGGTAGAACACTGCGGGCGTCTCATCCGGACTTTCTTGCAGCACAGCGCCTTCCGGGTCGACGAGAATGCTGCGGCCCATCCCGACGGGGCCCGCACAGTTGACGCTGACCGTGAATACCTGGTTCACAATCGAATTCGCCCGGGCCAGCACCAGTTCCTGAAAGCGGTCCGGGGTGGTGGTCTTGACGACGTTGACGATCACGTCGGCGCCCATCCAGGCCAGGTGGCGGCTCAGTTCGGGGAACCAGGCGTCGTAGCAGATGGACAACCCGAGGCGGCCGACGTCGGGGATGTCGACGGTGACGAACGTGTCTCCCGGCGTGAACTTCTCGTACGGGCGCCACGGGAAGATCTTGCGGTAGGACCCGGCCAAGCGCCCGTCGGGCGCGAAAACCGGTGCGGTGTTGAACAACTCGCCGTCGTCTCCGAGCTCAAGCACCGAGCCGGGCACGAGCCACGCGTCGGCGGCGCGGGCAACCTCGCCCAGTGCGGCGATCAGCGGGCCGTCCAGCGGTTCGGCGGCCTTGGCGAGGGTGTCGGCGTCGTCGGTGCCGAACAGGTGGATCTCGGGATAGACGATCAACGCCGGGCCAGCCACCGCATCGCGGACGCGCGTGACGTCGGCCGCGAACTCCGTGACGGTGTCGGTCCGGCCGAACACCGGCAGGCCCTCCATCGGCAGCGGTGTCGCCTGAACCGCAGCGACTGTGATCGATCCGGACACCGGGACCTCCGAGAAAGTTAATAGCTCAGGATGAGCGAATTGAACCAGATATTAGTTCAGGATGAACAAATAAAGCAATAGGTCCCGTACTCTCAAAGCCATGACGTTGCAGGCCGGGGATGCACACCCGGCGTTGAGCGCACCCGCCGTCGCGGGCATCACGCGCCTGAGTGCGGCCGATACCGTCCGGGCCCGGCTCGAACTGGCCATGGAATTGGAACTCATGGCCGCCGGCGAAAAGCTGCCCGCTGAACCCGACATCGCCGAAGCACTCGACGTCAGCGTCGCCACGGTCCGCCGTGCCCTGCAGTCGATGGCCGACGAGGGCCTGGTGATCCGCCGGCGCGGCCGGGCGGGCGGTACCTTCGTCGCGCGCAGCGGCACCGGGGTGAGCCCGGGCTCCGACCGCCCATCGGCCACCTTCCGCGCCGACGCCGCCGAGGTACACCGCCTCATCGATTTGCGAGCCTTAGCCGAAGACGCACTCAGTGCTGCCGCAGCGCATGCCGCGTCCGACGAGGAAATCGACGCGCTCGCGGCCATCGTCGCTGAGGCCGCCGCGACGACCGACTGGACCAGCTACCACAACGCCGATCAGCGCTTCCACGAATCAGTGGCCGCGGCAAGTCATCTCGACTGGGCGATCCATACCTACTGCGATGTGCTGCACGGGCTGTACCGCTACTTCATTCCGTACCCGATCAGCTATCTGCACGAGGTCAACCTCGAACACGCCCAGCTGGTCGACGCGTTACGCCACCGCGACAGCAAGGCGGCCTCCGAGATCGCCCGCAACCACGTCCTGACCCTGCACAAGACGATGTACGTCGGGCTCCGGCAGCCGACCTAGGTCAGACAGTCACCAGCCGGTAGAGCCCGATCAGCCCCACCACCACGATCACGCCCCGCAGCGCGTTGGGCGACAGCCTCCGCCCGTAGTGCGCGCCGAGGAATCCACCGATCAGCGAACCCACCGCGATCAGCCCCGCCGCGGTCCAGCTGATCCGGTCGAACGCGACAATCGTGTACGCCACCGCGGCGACGATGTTCACCAGCAGCGACAGCAGGTTCTTGGCGGCGTTCATCCGCTGGATCGACTCCGGAAGCAGCGCACCCATCACAGCGATGAGCAGGATGCCCTGTGCCGCAGTGAAATATCCGCCATAGATACCCACGGCGAAGGTCCCCAGAACCAGCGCGACCATCCGTCGCGGGCTCACGTGATCGGCGGACTGCCCGGACTCCTCGGCCCGCCGTCGCGCCCACGCCTGAATCCGCGGGCCGACCATCACCAGCACCAGTGCGAGGATCAGCAGCACCGGCACCACCTGGACGAACACCTTCTCCGGCAGGTGCAGCAGCAGCCACGAACCCAACCCGGCGCCGATCAGCGAGCCGGGAATCTGCCATCGCAGCCGGTTCCACTGCCCGCGCAGTTCGCGGCGATACCCCCACGTGCCGGACACGCCACCGGCAACCAGGCCGATCGCGTTGGACATCGTCGCCGTGACCGGCGGAAAGCCCAGCGTGACCAGCGTGGGAAAGGTGATCAGCGTGCCCGATCCGACGACGGCGTTGATCGCGCCCGCCCCGACTCCCGCCAAGGCAATCAAGATCATGTGGGTTACAGACACTCGGGCCACCCTATCGGCCCGGCTTGTGGAGTCTTAACCGCACCCGGTGCGGCGAAGACTCCACAAATCACGGCTAGCGACGTTTGGGAGCGCCCCGCTTCTCGCGGACCCGCACGTTGATCCGGATCGGGCTGCCCTCGAATCCGAACGTCTCCCGCAGCCGGCGCTCCAGGAACCGGCGGTAACCGGCCTCGAGGAATCCCGAGGTGAACAGCACGAACGTCGGCGGCCGAGTCGCGGCCTGGGTGGCGAACAGGATGCGGGGCTGCTTGCCGCCACGCACCGGAGGCGGCGTCGCGGCGATCACTTCCTTGAGGAACGTGTTGAGCTGCCCGGTCGAGATACGCATGTCCCAGGACGCCAGCGACGTCTCCAGCGCAGGCACCAGCTTCTGCACCGCGCGGCCAGTTTTGGCCGAGATGTTCACCCGCGGCGCCCACTGCACCTGCGCCAGCTGCCGTTCGATCTCGCGGTCCAACTCGTAACGCCGGTCCTCGTCGACCAGATCCCACTTGTTGAACACCAGCACCAGCGCCCGGCCCGCTTCGATCACCATCGACAGCACCCGCTGGTCCTGTTCGGTCAGCGGCTGGGATCCGTCGATCAGCACCATGACCACTTCGGCGGCGTCGATCGCACCGTGCGTACGCACCGAGGCATAGAATTCGTGACCGCTGGCCTGCCCGACCTTGCGGCGCAGCCCCGCGGTGTCGATGAAACGCCAGACCCTGCCGCCCAATTCGATCAGTGAGTCGACCGGATCGACCGTGGTGCCCGCGACGTCGTGCACCACCGACCGCTCATCGCCGGCCAGTCGGTTGAGCAGCGAGCTCTTGCCGACGTTCGGCTTACCGACCAGCGCGACGCGCCGCGGGCCGCCGCCCCCGCCGGACAGTTCCGACACCTCGGGCAGCTTCGACATCACCTCGTCGAGCAGGTCGGCGACCCCGCGCCCGTGCATCGCGCTGATCGAGTGGGGTTCCCCGATGCCCAGCGACCACAATGCAGCGGCGTCAGCCTCGCCGCGCTCGGTGTCAACCTTGTTGGCCGCCAAGAAAACCGGCTTGCCGGACTTGCGCAGCAGCCTGGCTGCGGCCTCGTCGGCCGCGGTCGCGCCGACCACCGCGTCGACGACGAGGATGATGGCGTCGGCCGTGCGCATTGCGACCTGGGCCTGATCGGCCACGAGCTGTTGCAGCCCTTTGGCGTCGGGTTCCCATCCTCCGGTGTCCTGCACCATGAATCGCCGGCCCAGCCAGTTGGCGTCATAGGACACCCGGTCACGGGTCACGCCGGGGATGTCCTGGACGACAGCTTCCCGGCGGCCGAGGATCCGGTTCACCAGGGTGGACTTGCCGACATTCGGCCTGCCCACCACGGCAACCACGGGTGGTGGTGCCGCGGCTTCCTCGATCGCTTCGGCGACCTCGGCCGCACCGAGTTCCCAGTCGCTTTCGTCAGCCCACGTTCCGTCGGACTCGTCCGAGCTCATCGTCGTACTCCTGCATGCTGGGTCACGAGGTCCAAAAGGTGTGTGACCACTTGGCTTTCATCCATATCGCTGGTGTCGACCACCAGTGCGTCGTCGGCGGCGCGCAGCGGCGATACCGCCCGGGTCGAATCGAGATGATCCCGCCGCTGCACATCGGCCAGCACGGTCGGAAAATCGTCGGGCAACCCGCCCGCGATGTTCTGTGCGTTACGTCGCCGCGCCCGCTCCTCGGCCGAGGCCGTCAGGAAGATCTTCACGTCGGCATGCGGCAGGACGACAGTGCCGATGTCGCGCCCCTCCACCACAACTCGGCCACCGCCGGCCGCCAGCGCACGCTGCAGATCCACCAGCCGGGTCCGCACCGACGGCACGGCCGACACCGCCGACACGGCACGCGTCACCTCGTCGCCGCGGATCTCGGTCGAGACGTCCTCACCTGCGAGGTAAGCCCGGTCCTCGTCGGGATCCGATCCCACCCCGACTTCCGTGTCAGCAGCCACGCCCTCGATGGCAGGCACGTCGGTGAGGTCGACGCCGGCGCGCAGCACCGCCAACGTGACGATCCGGTACATCGCCCCGGTGTCCAGGTACCGCGCCCCGAGGGCACGCGCCAAACCCCTTGACACCGAAGACTTTCCGGTTCCGGCCGGACCGTCGACCGTTACCACCAATGACCCGCTCACAAACCCACCGCCTGATAAAGCTCGCCGACCTCTTTGCGGCTGAGCGCTCGGATACTGCCGGGACGCTGATCACCCAGCGACACTGTGCCGATCTCGGTGCGCACGAGTTCCTGCACCGGGTAATCCACCGCGGCCAAGAGCCGCCGCACAATCCGGTTGCGGCCCTCGTGTAGGACGACCTTCACCATGGTCTTGCCCGGCAGGGTGTCGACCACCGCGAAATCGTCGACATGGGCCGGACCGTCCTCCAATTCGACACCGGCCCGCAGCTTCTTGCCCAGCCCGCGCGGCACCGTGCCGAGCACGGTCGCGACGTAGGTCTTGGGCACTTCGAAGGACGGGTGCATGAGCCGATGGGCCAGCTCTCCGTCGTTGGTCAGCAGCAACAGGCCTTCGGTGTCGGCGTCCAGACGGCCCACGTGGAACAGCTTCTGGTTACCGCGAACCCGATGCTCCACCAGATCGCCCACGCACGGACGGCCCCGATCGTCGGACATCGTCGAGTGCATGCCGCGGGGCTTGTTGATCGCCAGATACACCAGGGTGTCGTCGAGCACGATCCGAGAGCCGTCCACCCGGATCTCCGCGACAGCGGGATCCACCCGGGTGCCCAGTTCGGTGACCACCCGGCCGTCGACCTCGACCCGGCCGTCGGTGATCATCCGCTCGGCGACTCGGCGGGACGCAATTCCCGCCTGCGACAACACCTTTTGCAGGCGCACACCTTCGTCAACCATGTCAGTCCTTGTCCACGTCGAAAGTCTGCGGCTGACCGGTCTTGGGCGCGCCGCCGTTGAGTTTGGCGAATCGCGGTTCATCGCCGAGTGTTTCGCTCAGATCGTCGATCACGTCGACATCAGGCAGCAGCGGCGCGATGTCGGGCAGATCGGTCAGTGAGCTCAGGCCCAGCCGCTCCAGGAACAGCTCGGTGGTGGCGAACGCCGTCGCACCGGTGTCGGGATCGGTACCGGCCTCGGTGATCAGGCCGCGCGCCAGCAGGGTCCGCATCACCGCGTCGACGTTGACGCCGCGCACCGCGCTCACCCTGGCCCGCGTCACCGGTTGCCGGTAAGCCACGACCGCGAGGGTTTCCAGCGCGGCGCGGGTCAGTTTGGAGCGCGCTCCGTCCAGCAGCAGCCGCTCCACGTACGGGGCGTAGCGGGCACGGGTGTACATCCGCCAGCCGCCACCTGCCTCGCGCAGGTCGATGCCGCTGTCCCGGGCGGCCAACTCCTCGGCCATCAACCGCAGCTTCGCGGCGATGCGGTAGGCCGGTTGTTCAGTGGTGCTGGCCAGCGCGTCGATGGTCACCGGGGTGTCGACGACCAGCAGCAGCGCCTCCAGCACCGCGCCCAGTTCGCCGTCGTCGAGTTCGGGGACGGCGGAGACGTCGACATCCGGGTCCAAGCCCAGGTCGACGCCAGGATCGCCGCCGGCAATCTCGTCAGTCATCGTTCTCTATTCTTCCGCGTCAGCGGTTGCCAGGTGTTCGCTGGTCGGTCGATCCCCGGTCCACGAAACCTGGAGCACACCAAGCGGTTCTGATTGCTCGAATGCTACCGCCCTGGCCCGGAACAGCTCGAGCAGTGCCAGGAACCGCCCGACGATCTCGATGCCGGCCGAGCAGTCCGCCACCAGCTCGGTGAAGGTGGCCCATTCGCCGATCCCCCGCTGTTCGAGCAGGCTCAGCAGTCGGTGTGCCTGCTCGGGGACCGAAACCTTGGGCGCGTGAATGTGATCGGTGCCGACCGTGGGCACCGGGCGTGGGCTGAACGCGGCCGCGGCGATGGTGGCGAACTTCTCGGCGTCCACCCCGAGCATCACCTCGGGCAGCAGATCGGAGTACCGGTCCTCCAGCGACACCGCGCGCGGGTAGCTGCGCAGCGCGGCCGCCTCCAGTTCGGCGAACATCTCGGCGACGTGTTTGAACGCCCGGTACTGCAGCAACCGGGCGAACAGTAGATCCCGCACCTCGAGCAGGGCCAGATCCTCCTCGTCGTGCACCTCACCGGCGGGCAGCAGGCGGGCTGCCTTGAGGTCCAGCAGCGTGGCCGCGATCACCAGGAACGCGGTGGTTTCGTCGAGCTCCAGCTGTGCGCCGATCTGCTTGGTGTAGGCGATGAAATCGTCGGTCACCTGGTGCAACGCCACCTCGGTGACGTCGAGGCGGTGGGCGAAGATGAGCTGCAGCAGCAGGTCGAAGGGGCCCTCGAAATTGTTCAGCCTGACCTGGAACCGGCTCGGCTGGCTCTCGCCCGAAGCATCGGCCGATGCCGCGGCCGCGGCGGCATCGGTTACCTCGGTGCGCTCGACATCTTTCACACGCCGAACCGATGAATGACTTCGGCCGCCAGCGATCGATACGCCTGCGCGCCGCCGGACTTCGGTGCCCACGTGGTGATCGGCTCGCCCGCGACGCTGGTCTCGGGGAACCGGACAGTGCGGGTGATGACGGTGTCGAACACCAGATCGCCGAAGCGCTCGACCACCCGGGCCATGACCTCGCGGGCGTTGACCGTTCGGGGGTCATACCGGGTGACGACGATGCCGCTGATCCGCAACCGGGGGTTGAGCCGGTCGTGCACCTTGTCGACGGTGTCGGTGAGCAATGCCAACCCACGCAGTGAGAAGTACTCGCATTCGGTGGGGATGATCACACCGTCCGCGCACGCGAGGCCGTTGACGGTGAGCAAACCCAGCGACGGCTGGCAGTCGATGAGCACATAGTCGTAGCGGTCGAGCACCGGATACAGCGCCCGCGCCAGGGACTGTTCGCGGCCCACCTCGTTGACCAGCTGGATCTCAGCGGCCGACAGGTCGATATTGCTGGGGACCAGGTCGAGGCCACTGACCCGGGTCTTGATGAGCACCTGATCGATCGATACGCGCGGCTCGACCAACAGGTTGTGCACGGTGTTGTCGAGTTCGTAGTGCGGCACACCCAGGCCCGCCGACAGCGCTCCCTGCGGGTCCAGATCCACCAACAGGACCCGGCGGCCGTATTCGGCCAGGCTGGCGCCCAGGTTGATGGTCGAAGTGGTCTTGCCGACCCCGCCCTTCTGGTTACACATCGCGATGACCTTGGCCGGACCATGGCTGGTGCGAGGCAGAGGCTCGGGGATGGTGCGCGACGGCCGTCCGGTCAGGCCCAGCTCAGGTAGCGGGTCGTGTCCGTCGCCGTCTGTCACTTCGGCTCCTCACGCAAGCGCTGTGTGCGCGGCCACCACAGGCCGGGCAACCCACACTTGGCGAACATCCGGGCAAGTTTAACGTTGCAACGCGCCTGTACCGGGTCGACCCGCGGTCAACGTGCGGATCAAGCCTGCACCGGTTCGGCCGGACGGTCGGAATCCGGGGCCCGGTGGCGCCCCGTTGTCGGGCGCCCGCCGCCCTCCTCGCTGATGCCGATGCGCTTGTGCAGCCGGACCAGCGGGCCCGGCGCCCACCAGTTCACCCCGCCCATCACGTGCATGAACGCGGGCACCAGGATCAACCGGACCAGCGTCGCATCCATCAGGACGGCAATGGTCAGCCCCACCCCGAACATCCGCATGAACGACACCTGCGCGGCCATCAGCGCCGCGAAAGAGATCGACATGATGACGGCTGCGGCGGTGATCACGCGACCCGTGTGGGCCAGCCCCTTGGCGACGGCCTCGTCGGTACGCATCCGCGCGGATTCCAGAGCTTGCCCCTCGTCGGGGTGACCCGAGGCCAGCCAATACTCGCGAATGCGTGAGATGAGAAACACCTCGTAATCCATGGACAGCCCGAAGGTGATGCAGAACAGGAGCACCGGCATGTTGGCGGCCAGGGTCCCGGTGGCCGTGGTGCCCAGCGCTCCGAGATGGCCGTCCTGGAAGATCCACACCAGAGCGCCGAACGCGGCCGTCAGGGACAGCACGTTGAGCACCAACGTCTTGAGCGGCAGCACCACACTGCCGGTCAGCAGGAACAACAGCACGAAGCTCGTCACCGCGATCAGGGCCAGCACCTTGGGCAGCCCCGAGGTGACCGCAGCGACGATGTCCCGGTTGATCTGAGTGGTGCCGGTCAGCAAGGCACCGCGGCCACTCGGCCCGGGCACCGCGTGGAGCCGATCGAGTTGGGTGGTGGAGGCGTCGGAGAACAGTGGCGCCGTGCTGGCCACGGTCAGATAGGCCGTCCCGTCGGCCGTGGTGCCCTCGGCGCCGGGACCCACCTGATGGCCACCCTTGAACATCCCGACGGGCGACGAGACCCAGGACACATCGGCGACGGAGGACAGCGCGGAGGCATAGCGGCCAAGTTCGGTGGGGCTGACACCGGTGACATGCGGCACCACGACGCTGATGTTGTTCGCCGAATCGGTGGCGAAGTCGGTCCGTAGCTGGTCGCCCACCTGACGGGCCGTGGTCGACGTGGGTAGTACGCGGTCGTCGGGGAAACCCCACCGCACTCCGAGGAACGGTGCACCGAGCGCGAGCAGCAACGCGGTGACGACGAGACCGACGGGGACGGCCCGACGGATGATCGCCTTGGTGCTGCGGTACCAGAACATCTGCTCGACGGGCAGGCGCACTGGGTCGGGCCGCCGCAGGATCCGCCGCACCAACCGGCGGACGTCGAGGGAGTCCAGCCGCGCTCCCAGCAGCGCGATGGCCGCGGGTGTGACGACGAGGGCCGCGCACGCCGCGAAGGCCACCACCGCGACACCGGCATAGGCGAATGATTTGAGGAAGTACATCGGGAACAACGCCATCGGCAGCATCGACAGGCCGACGATCAGCGCGGAGAACATCACCGTGTGCCCGGCCGTCGACATGGTCCGAAGCAACGCGTCGTCGCGGGAATGCCCGTCGGCCAACTCATCGCGGTATCGGCTCAACAGCAGCAGCGTGTAGTCGATGGCCAGCGCCAAACCCATGGCGACCGCGAGGTTGAGCGCGAAGATCGACACGTCGGTGACGAACGTGATGGCCCGCAGCACCGCCATGGCCCCGAAGATCGCCATCGCCCCGACGGCCAGTGGCAGCACCGCCGCGACCAGCCCGCCGAACACCCAGACCAGCACCAGGAAGCTCATGGGTATCGCGATGGACTCCATCAGCGACAGGTCGTTCTCGGTCTGCTCATTGATCTGTGCGTACACGGTCGCCGAGCCCCCCGCCCGCACCGTGACACCGTCACGGTCGTGGGCGAGCTGGTCGGTCAGTTCCTTGGCGTACGTCGGCGCGTTGGTCTCACCTCCGCTCAGACCGGCGACGATCAATGCGGTCTTGCCGTCAGTGCTGGTGAACTGAGCGGCGTTCTGCGGCGCGGTATTCCACGGCGATTCCACATGGGCGACGTAGGGCGATTCCTTGAGCCGCGCGGTGATATCGGTTCCTACTGCCCTGGCCCGGGAACTGTCGATTCCTTTTGGGTCGCTGACCGTGATCAGGAACTGCATGTCGGGCTGGTGGAACGTGTCGGCCAACACGGCCGAGGCCCACGATGATTCGGAACCGGGGTCTCGAAATCCCCCGCCGGACAAGTGCTTTGCCACCGGAACGCCGAACACCGCGCAGCCGAGCATCACCAGCAGCGCGACCGCGATGACTCGCCGGGGCGCGGCCATGGCAAGCCGGGTGACGCGCGTCATGGCGTGAGTGACGGTGCCCGGTCAAGTTCGTCGGCGATGACCTTGGCGACCTGAACGGACTGCTTGGCGACGAACGAGATCAGCCCGGGTCGCGACAGGAAGCCGACGAACCGCAACCCCGGTGCGGCAGCCACCGGCCCGGTCGCGCGTGGCAGCCCGTGGTCGTCCAACACGCCGAGATGGCCGACGATCGGTTCCAGACCACGGTGGTATCCGGTCGCACAGATCACCACGTCAGGTTGCAGACGTTGCCCGTCGATCAGCTGAACCGAATCCCCACTGAAGGATTCGATGGTGGGCACCACCTCGAAGCGGCGGGCCCGGATGGCGTGGATCACCTCGCGATCCACGATCACCGGCGCCCGGCCGAGTCGCTTTCCGCGGGCGAACACGCCTTCGCTCGGTGTCGGCAGACCGTATTCGGACAGATTGCCGACGTCGACTCGCAGCGCCACCCGGGAGACGGCGTCGGCCAACCACAGCGGCGCGTCGTAGAGCGGATTGGCGATGTAGTCCGACGGGAATCCGCCGGGCAGTGCCCGTAACAAGATGTGTGGCGCGGTGCGCACGGCCAGCCAGGCCTGCGCCGCTCCCCCGGTCGCGACATCGTGCACGATCTCCATGGCCGACGAGCCCGCACCCACCACCAGCACCCGTTTCCCGGCGTAGGGCTTGGGGTTTCGGTAGGTCGCCGAGTGCAGCACAGTGCCTCGGTAGGTGCTCATGCCGGGCCATTCCGGGATTTTCGGGGTGTGCTCGTAGCCTGTGGCCACGACGATCTGCGGCGCACTGATATCCCCCGACGAGGTGGCCAGTACCCAGTTACCCGCGATCCTGTCAATCCTGGCCACACAGGTGCTGAGCATCAGGTCGAGGCCGTCCTCGTGCGCATGATGATCCAGGTGCGCGACAACCTGGTCCCGGGTCGGGAAGATCGCGGTGCCCTTGGGGAACGGCCGGTTGGGCATATGCGACGTCTGCCGACCGGTGTTGAGCTTCAGCCGGTCATACCGGCCCTTCCAGGACGACCCGACATGGTCGGCCCGGTCGATCAACAGCGGGCGTAAACCCCTGTCGCTCAGGCTCAGAGCCGCGGCGACACCCGAGGGTCCCGCACCGATGACGACAACCTGATGTTCGCGCACGGTGGCCTCCTAGAGCTTGTTCCGCAGCGCGGTCAGGACCGCCCCGGTTGACGACCTGCCACCGATGGTGACGCGCACGCCACCGTCGGGGTAATGCTTGACCCGCACACCCGCGTCGTCGAACACGTCGTGCCACGGGACGCCGTTCGCGGGGAGGTAGATGAAGTTGGCATGGGCCTCGGTACTGGCGATACCCATCCCCCGCAGCCGCGACTGGAGGTTGCGGCGTTCCGAGGTGAGCAGTCGAATCCGTTGCCGTAGTTGCGATTCCGCTCGATACGAGGCAGCCACCGCGACCAGGCTGGTGGTGCTCATCCCGAACGGCAGCTGCATCGCCCACAGTTTGGCAGCCAGTTCGCGCGAGCCGAACGCATACCCGATGCGCAGTCCGGCGAGCCCATACGCCTTGGAGAAGGTGCGGATCACAACGACATTCGGGAACCTGCGCACCAGATCGACCGAGTCGATGCGGTGGTCCGGACCGACGAATTCCGCGTAGGCCTCGTCGATCAGCACGACGGTGTCACTGGGGATGCGTTGCAGGAAAGCGTCCAGTTTGGCCGCGGATTCCACCGTGCCCGTGGGATTGTGCGGCCGACAGATCACCACCACCTTGGCCTCCGACGCCGCATCGGCCATGGCATCCAGATCGTGGCGGCCGAAACTGTTGAGCGGCACCTTGATCGGCGATATCCGGACCATCGCCGAGATGATCGCATACCCCTCGAAGGTCGGATCCGCGAAGACGATCCGGTTGCCCGGGTCGGTGATGGCATGCAGCACCTGCAGCATGACGCCCGTCGCGCCCGGCCCGAGGATGACCTGCTCGTCGGAGATCCCGATGTGATCGGCGATGAGGTGGCGCAATCGCTCGGGCAGGAACTCCGGATATCGGTTGGCCGCATCGATCGATTCGATCAGCGCGGACCGCACCGCCGGCAGCGGGGGGTACGGATTTTCGTTGAGCGACAACGCCATCGGGTCTACTGCCATCGGCAGGGCGCCGATGTCGGCGTTCAGCGGAAGCTTGGTGACGCGCGGCACCGGTCGTGATTCAGCGACCACAGTCATGATTCCCTCCCACCCGCGCCGACAGCGCGATCAGCCGGTCGTTTGTTGGCGGACAGCCGGGTATAGGTGGCCTTGGCAAGTGACACCTGCCCCTTCGCCGCGTACCACACCAACCGCATGGCGGACACCTTCTTGGGCGCCGCGAGGGTGCCGGCCTGCCATTGCCTGGCCGATTCCCGCCGGCGCAGCTTCCCGCTCGACGTCCGGGGCAGTGTTCCCGGTGCGAGCAGCTCGACATGACTGGCCAGGATGCCGGTACGCTCCCAGACCCGCTTGGATACGTCGCCCGCCAGGCTGGGCGGTGCCTCGGAGGTGGTTTCGACCAGCAGGGCCAGCGCTTCCTCCTCCTCGCCGGCCGGAAGATAGCCGACCGCCACCGCACATCCGGTACGCACCCCAGGCAGCCCGTCCAGTGCCGCCTCAAAGTCCTGCGGTGCGTGGTTGGCGCCTCGGATGATCACCGTGTCCTTGGCCCGCCCGCACACGAACAGTTCGCCGTCATGGACGAAGCCGAGGTCACCGGTGTCAAGCCAGCCCTCGTGCAAAGCCTGATCGGTGAGATCGGGCCTACCGAAGTACCCCGCCATCACGCTGGGACCCTTGACGAAGATGCTGCCGACCTTGTCGGCGTCCATCGTTCGCGACATGTCGTCACGGATCTCGATCTCGACCCCGGCCAGCGGCCGGCCCACACTCACGAGCTCTTTGCGTCCCGCCGCGACGCGTCCTGAGTAGGCCAAGGTGTCGGCCTCCACGCCAAAGGTTCTGAACGGGGTCCTGGACGGCTTGAACGTCAGGGCCAGTGAGGCCTCAGCCATCCCATAGCAGGGCGTCAACGCCAGCGGATCGAAACCCCATCGCGAGAACCGCTCGGCGAACCGACGCTGCACAGCGGCCACGACGGATTCCGCGCCGTTGAAACACACACTCCACGACGACAGGTCCACCCCGTCGAGCTCTTCATCCTTGATCCGGTTGACACACAGGTTGAACGCGAAATTGGGCGCCGCCGAATAGGTGCCCCGATAGCGCGAGATGGCCCGCAGCCAGGCGGCAGGTGTGGTGACGAACAACTCGGGCGGCAGCAGCACAAGCGGCGCCTCAATGTAGAAGACCGACAACAGATTACCGATCAAACCCATGTCGTGGTACAGCGGCAGCCAGGACACGCCTACCGGAGTGGCGGTCCCCTCCTCCGCGAGCCGGCTGTCGATCGAGGCGAGATTGGACAGCAGGTTGCGGTGTGTCAGCGCCACCGGCTTGGGGTCGTGCGTTGTGCCCGAAGAGAACTGGATCAATGCGACGTCGTCGGGCGCCACATCGACCTGGTCGGCGTCAGCACCCCCCAGATCCGATGCGGTAACGCAGCCCAGCCGAGGCGCTGCGGCCTCCACTGCGACACCGAGAAGCCGGCGGATGCGTTCGTCGGTCACCACCAGCGTCGCATCGACCGACCGTAGCATCGCCGCGGTCCTGCGGTGGTATTCGTCCATCTTGCCCAACCGCACCGGCGGGTACAGCGGCACGGGAATACCACCCGCGCACAGCACCCCGAAAAAACTGTCGACGAACGCAGGGCACGTCGGCAACACAAGTGCCACCCGATCCCCTTTCCGCACACCGCGTTTCATCAGATCCGCGGCGATCGACAGGGCCCGCTCCTGGACCAGCGCCTTGGGCACCTGCTGGTCCTCTTCTTTCGCGTTGACGAAGAACAGGCTCAGGTCGGTGTGCGCGGCGGCCGCCAGAGCAGCGGGAAGCGTGTCATGCTTCGGGATTACGGCATCAGGGCCTTTCATGACTGCTTCTCCATGATGCGCCGCAGCACGAGCCGACCGAGGTCTCCGACGGTCAGCAGCTCATCGGCATCGTCGGCGTCCAGATCGATCTCCCAGCGGTTTTCGATCCGCAGGACCAGCGACATCACCCGCAGCGAATCCAATCCGCCGTCAAGCAGCGAGGATTCCGCCGTCAATTTGAGAGTCGGCATCTCGGCCCTGATCATCGCGATGATGTCGTCGGTCACGGCGGTCAGACTCGGCGCCTGCTCCGTAGGGGATGTCATTGTGGCCTCCCGCCCCATTGAATTGCGGCAGCGCCTGCGAAGTCCCCGGCGTGGGCGAAGCCCGCCATCATCACGACGTCGCCGTCCTTGACCTCGCCGTCGTTGATCGCGGCCTCCAAGTTGGCCGGTATGCCGACCGCGAAGAGATTGCCGCACTGCCCGAAGGTGTCACGATGCCGCTCCCGCGGAAGTTCAAGTGCTTCATCCCAGTTGCGCAGCAGCAGCCGATTGGGCTGGTTGGTGACCAGCAGGTCGAGGTCGTTGGATTTCACCCCGATCCGCTCGCACACCGCCTTGACCACTTGGGGCACCTGGCGATTGCCGCGCGAGAGCACCTTCATGATCTTGGCCTCGTTGAACCCGACGTAGCCCTGCCCCGGCCCGGCCTCCCACCACTTCCGCGGCGGATCGGTGTCGAGGGTCATGTCGACCGCGTTCTCACCGAAGAACCGGCATTCGATGTCGAGGACGGGTGACTGATCGGAGAGCGCAACCAGGCCCACCGCCGCCCCGTCGCCGGGAACCGACGCCTGTGCGAGCTTGACGACCTGATCCTGTTCGAAGATCTTGCCTGCGGCGTTGACCGAAGCAGCGATCAACGCGGTACGGCCCGCTCCGGACCACAGCAGCTGACGCGCGAGGCTCAGCATGTACACGAAAGCGGCGCAGCCGCCGTTGTGCACATCGAGGATCCACTTGGGCTTGATGCCCAGCCGGGCGGCTGTCTCCCCGCCGGCACCGACGATCGGTAGATCGGGCATCTGCGAATGCGTCAGCAGGATGTCGACGTCGTCGAGCATGCCGCGGCCGTGCCTGGCCGTCAGTGCCGAAACGGCCCGCTCGATCATGTCGACGTTGGATTCCTCGAATGCCGAATGATGGCGGTACTCCGGCGGCGCGAACATTGGATTGTCGCGCAACGTATCGGTTTCCGCGTGGTCGGCATACCACTGCGCCGGCACGCGGTTCTCCGGTAGGTAGGTCGCGACATCGAGCAGGCTGACGGCCGGGGTGCGGGTGGTCCTCACCATCAGCCGACACTTGTCTTGTGCCGGTTGGACTCCCGCATCCAATCCGGGGTGATCGGCAGCCCGTTGTGGTGCCGGTACTCGGCGATGGCCTTCAGATTCCGCAGTTCCAGCAGATGCCCCGCACCGAACATGTCCCAGAAGTCACCGACCCACACCGGCCGGCCGGCAGGCGCCGTCTCCGGATAGGCGTTGTGGTCGTAGAACGGATGATGGCAATTGGTCCACAGCACAACCGATCCCGGCTTGTTGAGCACAAGTTGCGCGTCGACGACCCGCATCAGATAGATCATCCACAGGTGCTTGCCCTGATCCCACGCGCAGTGGTAATCCACGGTCCGGGCCACCGGGTTGGCCACCGTCCTGGTGTAGATCTCGGTCTCCGAGCCCAGTTTGTCCCACGCCAGCCACAAGCTTCCGCCGTTGCTGCTCCTCACGTCCGCGGGCTCGTCTATCTCCTCGAAACCCCGCAAGCTGTACGTCCATTCCTCGAGACAGCGGGTGTCGGAGAGGTACTCGTACAGCTCGTCGGGCGGGCAGTCGACGTAGTCGTTGACCGTGCAGTATTCACCGAACACCTGGTCGTGGGGATACACCGAGTGCATCATCTCCAGGATGATCGGGGTCGCCTTGTCCCGCGGCGAAGTCTCGATGCGGTGGACCCCGGGAATGGCTTCGGAGCTGCCGGAATGGGTGGCGATATCGTCAAGCGCTGGCAGGGACATTGACCGTGCCCTCCTGTTCTGTCGATTGGTTGTTCTGGGCTGAGGAAGCACCGATCGCGGTGAGAAATGGTGCGAACGGCGGGATTTCGTCCGCAGAGCATTCGATGCTGACGACCGACGGGCCGTCGGTATCCAACGCATCGGCGAGCGCGGCGGGCAGTCGGGCGATGGTGGTGACGTCGGTGGAGGCCAGGCCCGGGAACATCGTCGCCAGACCGGCGCCGAGCCGACTCGGTGAAAACCGGTTATAGCTGTAGCGGTCGTCGTAGTACAGCTGCTCACGGGTCACGCACATGGCATGTGCGTTGTTGTTGAACAGCACCACGGTCACCGGCAGACGGTGCTGGATGGCGGTGTGCAACTCCATCCCGTGCATATAGAAGGACCCGTCGCCTGCGATGATCACCGTTCGCTTGCGATCGGCGAACGCCATGCCGATTCCCGCGCCGAAGCTGTAGCCCATGCCACCCATGCCCAGCGCGACGATGAACCGCCCGCCGCGCCGCACCGGCAGATAGTGCACCGCGGATGCGCCGGTGTTGCCTGCGTCGACGACGATGTTCACCCCGTCCGGAAGGGCCTGGTCGAGCGCGAGCATCGCGTCGCGGTAGCGCACGCCCTCGTCGGAACACCCCGGTGGGGCAAGTTCGTTGTGCGGCACCATATCCGGCACTCGGACGCCGAGCGGCCTGCCGTGGCCGGTGAGCGCGCGGGTGAGCCGGTTGAGTGAGGCCTGCAGATCTTCGGTGTGCACGTGGGTGCACGGCAGGTACGGCGGGGCCGACCCGATCGACAGCGTGCGCGTCGCACCGAGCGCGGCGTCCAGTCCGGTCCGGGCCATCACCGGCATTCGGGTTCCGACCAACAGACACACCGCACTCTGCGCGACCGCGTCGACCGTTCCCGGGTGCCCGATAACCCCGGTGACCCCCAGCGCCGACGACGATCCCATACCGGGAATGCCTGCGACATCCTTCGCGTCGGGAACGCAGGCCACACGTGCCCGCAGGACCGAACGCAGCTGTTCGAGCTCGGCGCGCGCGTCGTCGCGGGCCACCTGCTCGCCGGCGATGATCGTGATCGGCCCGTGTGCCTTGCGCAGAGCGCGCACCAACGGATGCGGATCCCCCACCTGCCGTTGTCCCAGCGCCTGGCCGTTGTGCGACTTGGGTCCGCTGAAACCCAGCGGTTGTTGCTGAATATCTTTGGGCAAAAGCAATACGGCAGGGCCGCCGGTGCGCGCGGCGGCGACGGCCCGGGGTAGTGCGGTGACGATGTCGGCGGGCCGCAGCACACGTTCACAGCTCACCGATACCGAGCCGAACAACGCCTCGGCGTTCAGCGAGCCTGCGCGCCCACTCGTGTCCTGGAAGCTGCCGCGGCCGTCGAGAGCGGTCGGCGCCTGGCCGACGAGCGCCAGGACCGGGACCCGGCTCGCGAGCGATTCGCCGAGCCCGGGGATCAGATTCAGGCAGCCGCCGCCCGAGGTGGCCATGACAACGCCGAGACCCGCTCCGCTGCGGCTGTATCCGTCAGCCATGGTCGCCGCGGAGAATTCATGCTTGGCGAGCACCGCGGTGATGCCGTCACGGAAGTATGCGGCGTCGTACAAGTCTTCGATGTTGGCGCCGTCCACCCCGAATATATGGGACACCCCGCCCGCTGCCAGATAGTCGACGATGTGGTCGACGACGCGGTACACGGTTGGGCGTTCAGATACGCCTCTAGCTGAAACGGCCATATTTCACCCTCGGGTCAGCGATGTGAAACAACGGCGACAGTCGCGATCCCCGTTCGCGACGACGCGGAGAGCAACAACATACAACGCCATCAATGCACAGATAAGAGAAAACACAGCGTCGACTTTCCGATCGTTTCGCCTGCAAAGATCTGGTCGTAACCTCTTCCTTTCAAGATCGGTGAGCCACGCTACCGAGCAGGCTCTTTACCTATCGGTAGCAATACTTCCCACGGCGGGAGTCGCCTAAACAGAAGGCACTTCATACATGCGCTGTAACCCGCGCTGAGCACCGAATACGGGGATCTATTTGCGCATGCAAACATCGCATCATTGGAGGTTCTCGCAACCAGGCAGCAGTCCGCACCGAACCGCATCGCTCAGGACTTACGAGCCCCATGCGGCAGTCCTGACGCCGGAGACGGCGCGCAGGCCCTGAACGATGGCACACCATCTGCGCAGGGCTTTTTCAGCGAATTCTGTGCAGATTCAAATTGATGACCCAGTTTCGGATGGCGCCCGACGGGTACCCACCACCGATCCAGGGGAAGAGTTCGCGTACATTTGGCCCGCCGAGCGAACTATTTACGACAGGGAACCGAGGCCCAACGGCCGCCCGAACGGGCAAGGGTGCATGTCCTCCTATTATTTGCTGACTTAACGATTGCCCGACGTGCCACAGGTGTGCCATCCTGTATCTCGCAAATCACCACAGATGCCCGATCGGGCAATCCGACAGGGGAAGGTGAGGGTAATAATGACAACAATTATGCATTCATCCGGCCCGGCACTTCCCCGTGCAAATTCACCATTTCTTACGTTAATTTTGACAAATCCCGCAAAACAAATAAAATTAACCGGAATGCAAATTTTCTTGCCTATTGCATGCGGCAAATCGGCGGCGAATTCCGCGAATTCAATCGTCACGGCGGACTGTCGGACGACAGCCGCGCCCACACGCGCGCGCAAAACACTGGGCCGTACCCGCCGGACGCGCCCAGGCATGACGTTCGGCCGCTGCCCAGAACCGTCACCTGCCGCCGCTACCTGCGAAAACCTGGCAAGGTCGACGTTGTTCGGGTTCAGCGCCCCGGCACCGAGAACTCGGCCGAAGGAACCGTCGGCACGCGCAAACTCCGTTATCGACACGCAATTTTGTGTCCATTCCGGCTACCTCGAACCAGTACCACCAGGCAGCCGATCACTGAGCACCGGTGTGTGACCCAAATGAGACGGTTTCGCAATCATGCAGATCGTTGCCAAACCCTGTCCGGAAGGTTGCGGCAATGCAGACTCAGTTGATCAAGTCACCCGCCGGTCTGCTCCGCGCGGCCGCTGCCGGGGTCGATCCGGTCGGGTTCTTCCACCGTCACGCCACAGGTCCCAGCCCCTTCGTACTGACCTTTCCCGGTCTCGGAGAGGTGAAGTTCTTCGGTACCGCCGATGCCGCACGCGACATCCTCACGATGCCCGCGGCCCAGTGTGAGGCGCCAACGCCGAATCCGATCGAGCCGGTCGTCGGGCCGGGATCGCTGATCCTGCTGTCCGGTGAGCAGCATCACCGCGAACGCAGCCTGTTGATGCCTGCGTTCCACGGGGAGCGGGTCAAGAAGTACAGCGACATCATCGCCTCGGCGACATGCGAGGAGATCCGCAACGTACGGCCCGGGGACTCGATCGCCGTGCGCCAGTTGGCCGTCGCCGTCACCCTGCACATCGCCATCCGGGTGGTGTTCAGTGTCGCCGAGCCCGACCGCCGTGCCATGTACACCGAAGCGATCACCGCTTTGATGCGAGCCAACACCGCGCCGCTGATGCTGGTGCCCGCTCTGCGCCGAGAACTCGGCGGCCACGGCCCGTGGGCTCGCTTGCTAAGGCTGCGCGACGACTTGGACCGCCTGCTCTCCGACGACATGGACAGTCGGGCCCGCGGCGGCCGCGCCGGCGCCGACATGCTCGACGTGCTGTTGTCCGCAACCGATGACTGCGGTCGCGGGCGCCGGGGCCAGGGCATGCACGACCAGCTCAGGACACTGCTCGCCGCAGGCCACGAGACCACCGCGACGTCGATGGTGTGGGCGCTGTACCACATCTATCGCGACGAGTCGCTGCGGCAGCGGGTCGCCGACGAGGTGGCCCAAGCGCACACCCCTGCCGAGATGGCCGCGTTGCCCTACCTGGGTGCGGTCATCAAGGAGGCCTTGCGCATGCACCCGCCGGTGCCGATCGTGCTGCGGCGGCTGACCGGTCCCCTGACTATCAGCGGCACCGACTGTGTTCCCGGCGATGTCGTCGGAATAGCCTTGTATGCACTACATTTCAACCCGGAAATCTGGACCGATCCCGAGCTGTTCCGTCCCGAACGATTCCTCGACGCGCGCATCTCGCCGTTCGAGTTCGCGCCGTTCGGCGGCGGCTATCGGCGGTGTATCGGTGCAGCATTTGCGAACTCCGAACTTTCCATCGCGATTGCGATCATCATGAAGACATTGGAGCTGCGGATGCCGGCGCGAGACCGCGCCCGTCCCGCGCCACGCAGCGTGGCGCGGGGAATCGCCGTGGCCCCGGCACGCGAGGTTGACCTCGACGTGATCGATCGCTACTGAGTCCACCCGTCCGCCGCCGGTTCTGGAGGTGAAATGTCAACAGATGCACGGCAGTTCCGTCGAGGCGCTGACGGCTATGAAGAGGCGCGCCGTGCCTCCGTCTGGAACGGTCTGGTCCCCGACCGCTACCCCGAGCTGATCGTTCAGGCCCACGATGTCGACGACGTCGTGGCGACGGTCACCGGTGCGCCCGGGCCCATCAGCATCGTGTCGGGCGGACACAGCTGGGCCGCCAGTCACCTGCGCGATGGTGGCACGCTGCTCGACGTCAGCCGCCTCGATCACTGCGTGATCGACGCCGAACGCATGTCGGCCGTGGTCGGGCCGGGAAAGATCGGCAGCGAGCTGGCGGCCGAACTCGACAAGCTCGGCCTGTTTTTCCCGGCCGGGCACTGTGAGGGCATCTGCCTCGGCGGGTATCTGCTGCAGGGCGGATATGGCTGGAACAGCAAAGTGGTCGGGCCGGCATGTGAAAGCGTCATCGGAATCGACGTCGTCACCGCTGACGGCCAGCGGCTGTACTGCGACGCTGACGAGAACTCCGACTTGTTCTGGGCCGCACGCGGTTCGGGCCCGGGGTTCTTCGCTGTGGTGACCGCTTTTCATCTCCAACTGCACCCCCGTCCGGCGGTATGCGGCAGCTGTCTGTACATCTACCCCGTCGAAGTGCTCGACGATGTCTTCACCTGGGCGCGTCGCGTCAGCCCGGAAATCGACGACCGGGTGGAACTGCAGATCATCACGTCACGCAATCTGCCCGCGCTCGGGCTCGAAACCCCGACCATCGTGGTGGCCTCCCCCGCGTTCGCCGACACCGAAGCCGAGGCGGAAGCCGCCCTGTCGATCCTGTCCAGCTGCCCGGCCGTCGACCGCGCAATCGTCAAGCTCCCCTACACCACAACCGATTTGACCGGATGGTATGGCGCGGTGATGAGCAATTACCCCACCGGGCACCGCTACGTCGCCGACAATATGTGGACGTCGGCCTCGGCTGAGGATCTGTTGCCGGGCATTCACCGAATCATCGAAACGATGCCGCCACCACCGTCGCACTTCCTCATGTACAACTGGAGTCCCTCGCCGGCGCGGGAGGAGTTGTTCTACGGACTGGAGGACGAGATCAACATGGCGCTCTACGCCGTGTGGCCGGACCCGGCCGACGACGAGCGCTACCGCGACTGGCCCCGGGACAACATGGCGGCGATGGCGCACCTGGCCACCGGAGTCGGCTTGGCCGACGAGAACCTCGGGAGACGGCCCGCCCGGTTCGCCACCGATCAGAACATGGCGCGGCTCGACATACTGCGCGCCAAATACGATCCAGAAGGGCTGTTCAACAGCTGGATGGGGCGGTTGTGAGCTGGCAGCGCCACGCTCCGTTTCTCCGAACGTCCTTTTGGCGCATGGCATTACACCAGCGCAACATCTTCACCATCGGCCAGATCGGCGATGGCCGGGAAGCCGCAGCGGCCCGCTACGTCGTGGCCAACGCACGTCGCGGCGATCCCGACGACGTCATCGCCACCATCGACCGCTTCGCCTACGAGGAATCGTTTCTGATCAACGTGGGCGACGAGAAGGGCGCGCTGCTCGACGCCGCGGTGGCCCGCGCACAGCCACGGCTCGCGCTGGAGTTGGGCACCTACTGCGGCTACGGCGCCCTGCGGATCGCCCGGGCGGCCCCTGCGGCGCGGGTGTTCTCGATCGAACTGGCCGCGGCGAACGCCGAGATCGCCCGCAGCATCTGGGCTCACGCCGGACTGGCCGACCGCATCACGTGCGTGGTGGGGACCATCGGCGACGGCGGAGCCACCCTGGACACCCTCGCGCAGCACGGATTCGACACGGGCACACTCGATTTCATGTTCATCGACCACGACAAGAGCGCATATCTGGCCGACCTGCACAGTGTGCTGGACCGGGGTTGGCTGCGCTCCGCGGAAGCGACGGGCAACAGAGGCTGCGGCGCGATCGTGGTCGCCGACAACGTCAAACTTCCCGGCGCACCGGACTACCTGGCGTACATGCGCGCCGAACAAGGCAGGCGGTGGAATACCGTCGAGCACAAGACCCACGGCGAGTACCAGACCCTGCTGCGCGATCTGATGCTGGAGTCCGAACTCCTGCGCGGCTAGCGGGCCCGCGGATGCGCACCGGCCCACACCTCGCGCAGAGTGTGCACGGTGACCATGGTGTAGATCTGCGTGGTGGTCACCGAAGCGTGCCCGAGGAGTTCCTGTACGACGCGCACGTCGGCGCCGCCGTCGAGCAGGTGCGTCGCGAACGAGTGCCGCAGCGTGTGCGGTGACACCGCGGAGGTGATCCCGGCGCGCTCGGCCGCGTCCTGCAACACCTGCCAAGCGCTCTGGCGCGACAGCCGGCCGCCGCGAGCATTGAGAAAGATCGCGGGGGTGCCGCGACCGCGGCGTGCCAGATCAGGCCGACCACGCACCAGATAGGCGTCGAGGGCGCTGACCGCCGGGCGGCCGATCGGCACGAGCCGTTGCTTGCCGCCCTTGCCGTGCAGCAACACCGATCGGTTGTGGCTGTCGATGTCGTCGACATCGAGCCCGACCGCTTCGGAGATGCGGGCCCCGGTCGAGTACAGCAACTCCAGCAGCGCGCGGTTGCGCAGCGTCAGCGGACCGTCCGCCTCGCTCTCGCCGCCTGCGGCGTCCAACAGCGCGAGCACCTCGTCGAGCGTCAAGCTCTTCGGCAGGCGGCGGCTGGGGGTGGGCGGCCGAACCTCCCGGGCCACATCGAGCTCGGTGAGGCCTTCGGCGGTGGCGAATCGGTGCAGGCCGCGGACCGCGACCACTGCCCGCGCCGCCGACACCGCCGAGAGCGCGGCCTGACCGGCGTCCGGGTCCCCGCGACGCAACGCGACGAGGAAGTCGCTGACGTCGGACTCGGCCACCTTGGCCAGGTCTTCGATGCCACACCGGTGTAGATGCTCGGCGTACCGCCGCAGGTCACGCCGATAGGAGCTCAGCGTATTGGCCGCCACTCCCCGCTCCACCGTCAAATGGTCGAGGTAGCTGCGGATCTGGGTCTCCAGCACGGTCGGTGAGGCCGATGAGCCGCTTGCGCGAAGAGGAGACGAGGCCGATGAGCCGCTTGGGCGAAGCGGAGACGACAGCGTCACTGCAGGCCTTTGCGCCGCCGAAATGCCGTCGGCCGGTCAGTCCACGGTGCATCGACCGTACGCAACGAATCCATATCCGCCATCGTGTGAGCGGCCAGAATCCCGGCCACCGCAATGGAATTCACGATCTCACCGGAGAACACCCGGGATACCGCCTGTGCCAACGGAACCCGTTCCGCGCGCATATCGGCTTCTTCGTCGTGCGCCTCGGGCCGGTCGGTGTGACTCAGGCCGGTGGCCAGGAAGATTCGCACGCTTTCGTCGGAGAACCCGGGCGTCGAGTCCAGGTCGACGAGTACCCGCCAGTTCTCGGCGACCAGGCCGACTTCCTCTTCGAGCTCGCGGGCCGCGGTGACCTGGGGTGGTTCCCCACCGAGATCCAGCAGGCCGGCGGGCAGCTCCCACAGCCGCCGGCCCAGCGGGTGCCGGTACTGGTACACCAGCACCACATTGCCGTCGTCGTCGAGCGCGACCACGGCGACTGCACCGTAGTGCTCGACCACCTCACGCCGGGCCGATCCGCCGCCAGGCATGCTGACCTCATCGGCCCGCAGGGCGAAAATCTTTCCGACGTAAACGGTTTCGCTTGCGAGCGTCTCGAAGTCGTGTTCAGCCACGGATCTCCGATGTCTCCAAGGAGTTGTCCACCGACTCGTCAGCGCCCTCGGTGTCCTCGGTGTACGACTCTGGCAGGTCCATGCCGGGCAGTCGCTCCTCGGCCTTATAGGCCAGCGCCGCCCCGATGAACGCGGCGAACAGCGGGTGCGGCCGGGTGGGCCTGCTCTTGAGCTCCGGGTGCGCCTGGGTGCCCACCAGGAACGGATGGACCTCGGGCGCGTACTCGACGAACTCGACCAGGTGACCGTCGGGCGAAGTGCCCGAGAACCGCAGACCGCTCTTGGCGATGCGATCCCGGTAGGCGTTGTTGACCTCGTAGCGATGCCGGTGCCGCTCGGACACCTCGGTCGCTCCGTAGGCCTGTGCGACCACTGAACCCGCCTGCAGAACCGCCGGGTAGGCACCGAGGCGCATGGTGCCACCGAGATCAGCCTCGCCCGCCACCGCGTCCTGCTGGTCGGCCATCGTGGAGATCACCGGGTCGGGCGTGGCCGGGTCGAACTCGGCAGAGTTCGCACCGGTGATGCCGACGGTCCGCGCGGCCTCGATCACGATGCACTGCAGCCCGAGACACAGTCCCAGCACCGGCAGCCCGCGCTTGCGCGCATAGCTGATGGCGCCGATCTTGCCCTCGATACCGCGGATGCCGAATCCCCCCGGAATGAGCACGCCGTGCACATCGGACAGGGCCGCCGCGGCTCCGGTGTCCGTCTCGCAATCGTCGGAGGCCACCCACCGCATCTCCACCTTGGCGCGGTGTTTGAAGCCGCCTGCGCGCAGCGCCTCGGCTACCGACAGGTAGGCATCGGAGAGGTCGATGTACTTGCCCACCAAGGCGATCCGCACGGTCTCCTGCGGATCGTGGACGCGACGCAACAGATCGTCCCACTCCGTCCAGTCGACGTCCCGGAAGGGCAGGTTCAACCTGCGCACCACATAGGCGTCGAGTTCCTCGCGGTGCAGCACCTTGGGGATGTCGTAGATCGACGGAGCATCGGGCGTGGAGATCACCCCGTCGACGTCGACGTCGCACATCAGCGCGATCTTGTTCTTCAGCGGTTCGGGCACGTCGCGATCACAGCGCAGGATCAACGCGTCGGGGGTGATACCGATGCTGCGCAACGCGGCCACCGAATGCTGGGTGGGTTTGGTTTTCAGTTCACCGGACGGCGCGAGGTAGGGCACCAGCGACACGTGCAGGAAGAAGACGTTGTCGCGACCCACGTCGTGACGGACCTGCCGGGCCGCCTCCAGGAACGGTTGCGATTCGATGTCGCCGACCGTGCCGCCGATCTCGGTGATCACCACATCGGGCCGCTGCCCCCGGGCGTCGGGCTCAGCCATCGCCAGGATGCGGTTCTTGATCTCGTCGGTGATGTGCGGGATCACCTGGACGGTGTCACCGAGGTACTCACCCCGGCGTTCCTTGGCGATGACCGTCGAATAGACCTGGCCCGTGGTCACATTGGCCGAGCCCGACAGATCGCGGTCCAGGAAGCGCTCGTAGTGGCCGACGTCGAGGTCGGTTTCGGCGCCGTCCTCCGTGACGAAGACCTCGCCGTGCTGGAACGGGTTCATGGTGCCCGGGTCGACGTTGAGATACGGGTCGAGCTTCTGCATGGTCACCTGCAGTCCCCGTGCGGTCAGCAGCTGACCCAGGCTGGATGCGGTCAGACCCTTTCCGAGCGATGACACCACACCACCGGTGACAAAAAGATGCTTGGTGGCGGTTTGCGGGTGCTTGCGTAAGGGGGGCAAAAACAACCTCCGTGACGACGGGCAGGGGATCGCCGAACTGGCCTGGGGCCTGCCGACCCACGGAATCTCACCTTAACACCGTCGCGGACAAGCTGTCGCAGACGCACCGCGGACGTGAGGAGCAATTGGGCACCGCGGACGTGAGCAAATGAATACGGGCCGCTACTGCGGCAGGGTGACCGACGCCGCACCACGGCCCGTGCCGTACTGACCTGGGCGCCCGCCGGCGGCGAGCTCGCCGAGCGCCAACACGGTGGTGATCTGACCGGCACTGGTGTCGGCGTCGTCGACAGTGCTGACGGCGGCGGTGAGACCCGCATCGGACCGGACGACGGCGACCGGGCCCGTGCCCGAGCCCGACCCGTCCCGACCGACCAGGACGACACCGGATCCGTGCGGGGCCAGCCCGGCGGCCAGCCGCGCGACCGTGGTCCCGCGGTTGCCGCCGTCGTCGCCCAGCGGACCTCCCGTCACGATCACCGCGGTGTTGGCGGCGCCGACGTGGCCGTTGTAGCTCAGGAACCCGGTATCGCGCAGCGCGGTCAACACGGTGTTGCGTGAAGTGTCGTCGACCGGAGGCACCGTCGGGTTCCTGTCGATCAGCAGCGCCATCCCGAGCAGATCGCCGGCCTGCGAGCCCTGGTCGAGGGCGACGGTGTTGAGCTGCTTGCCCGCGGGCACCACGGGCGAGTTGACCACCGAGAGCAGCTTGTCGGCCGAGTTGGCCTCGACGAACTCTTTGGTCATCGACACCGCGCCGCTGACGGTACCGCCGGCCTGTCCGATGATGCGCGCGATTGCGTCGACATCGCCGTCGGCGGCGTCGGGCGTGCGGAATACCACAACGGACTTGTCCTTAAGCGCGTCGCGCACCATCCGCGGGGCCAGCTGCGCATCGAATTCGCCTGCGGCGGTGAGCTTCTGGTTGAGCGCGTTCTTGTCCTCGGTGAGCGAGTCGATCTGGTGAGCAAGCTGCTGTTTGTCGTCACGCAGACCGGACAGCACCGTATTGGACAGCAGTCCGGACCCGAGGGCGACCCCGATGGCCAGCGCGAGAAACACCGCCGCCAATGAAATCGCGTGTGCGCGTAGGGAAATCACAGCTCAACCGTCGACTAGCTGACCAGGCCCTGCACCCAGGTGACGAACTGGTGCCAATAGTTGGCCGCCCAGTCGAGCACCGCGGCGTCGGCCCGCGACACCCACAGCGCGACGATGACGGCCACCAGCATGGCCAGCACCAGCAGCGCGATCGCACCGCCGGAGACCCGGCTGCGGTAGAGCGTCGCGACCGCCTTGGCGTCGACCAGCTTCTCCCCCACTTTCAGCCGGGTGAGGAAGGTCGACGGGTTGCTGGCCTGCCGGGAGCGGTCGAAGAACTCCTCGATGTTGGCGGCGTGACCGGCGGTGACGATCAGCGAGGCGCCGTGGTGGTCGCACAGCAGTAGCGCGAGGTCGGCGGCCGACCCGGCGGCCGGGAAGGTCATCGCGCCGATCCCGAGATCCTGGATGCGCTCCAGTCCGGCGGCGTGACCGTCGGCGTCGGCGGGCAGCACCACCTGGGCGCCGCAGCGCAGCACCTCCACGCTCAGCTTGTCCGGGTCGCCGACGATGAGCGCAGGCCGGTACCCGGCTTTGCGCAGGACGTCGGCGCCGACCCCGACACCGACGAGAACCGGCTGGTACTCCTTGATGAACGGCTTGAGGCCCCTCAGGTCCGCGGCAGCGTTTGGTTCCTCGGCGACGATCACCACGTGCCTGCGGTGCAGGTCGACGTCGACATCCGGGATGCCAATGCCGTCTATGAGCAGAGGGCTCTCGCTGCGGATGAACTCGATGGTGTTGCCGGCGAAGGCCTCGAGATGCGCCACCAGACCGCTTTTGGCCTCATGCATGAGGTCGTGGATCTCATGGTCGGTGCGCTCGGTGCCGAGGGCGAGACGCCGGTCGCCGGCGTACACACCGCCGTTGTTCAACCGCACCCGCGCGCCGTCTTTGATCTTTTTGAAGACCTCGGGGCCGGCCTCGTCGATCAGGACCACGCCGTTGGCGACCAGCACCTCTGGGCCGAGGTTGGGATAGCGGCCGGAGATCGACGGGGATGCGTTGACGACCCCGGCGACATTGGCCTCGACCAGCGCGTCTGCGGTGATCCGGTCGAGATCCTGAACGTCGAGCACGACAATGTCCCCGGCTCCCACCCGGCGAAGCAACCGATCGATGTCGCGGTCCACCCGGGCAGTTCCCGTGATCCCCGGGCGCGAACTGGCATTGCGGGCAAGCAGCGCTGACATCTTCATGCGCCGATTCTGTCGGGGATCAACGGGCAAGCCATGGAGGCGCGCCGTAACACCAGCCTCAGAAGTGACCTTCAGTCACATCCGTAACAGCCAAACGGTCTCAATCGCGCTTCGCGGCGTAGTGCCGCGCAGCCTTCGCCCGATTACCGCACACCGCCATCGAATGCCACCGCCGCGCGCCGTTCTTCGAGGTGTCGTGGAACCACAAGATGCAGTGCGGGTGCGCACACTGCTTGATGCGATCGGGCGCCTCGCCGAGCAGGCTCAACAGACTGTCGGCAGCCAGCCAAGCCGCGAGCCACGGCTGCGGCACGTCGGCCAGCTCCTGCGGCCCGGATTCGGTAAGCGTCCGCCGAATGCGGCCACGGTCGAGCACGGCATTGAAATCATCTGTGGACCGGCGCTCGACCACCGCCAGGATCGCCTCGCGCGTGACCACGAGGGCCTCGCGAACGTCTTCGTCGGCCTGGCAGCGGTCGGCGAGGTGGTTGGTCGTCAGCCAGCACCGCACGCCGTCCAGATCGGACAACAGATCTTGGGGGCCGTCGCTCGACATCCATCGCGTGTTCAACAGGTCCAGCGCGAGGGGTTCGCCGAGGTGAGGGCGCGGATCGCGCATACCCGACACTAACCCGCCTCCTTCCGCAGCGAACCGAGCCCCGACCAGCTAACCACTAAAATAAGTTTAACCGGTTGACACCCGATCGAGATCATGCCTAACCTTCGTTTGTCAGTTTATCGGTTACACCTCTTGGAGGAGCGCGATGACCACCGCCATCACCCCCCGCCTCGCCACCGGCCATGTCGGCCTCAACGTCACCGACCTCGAGCGGTCCGTCGACTTCTATCGACGGGCTCTGGGCTTCGAACCGCTCGGCATCAGTGCCGACGGCGAGCGCCGGTACGCGTTCCTCGGCTCCGAGGGCGTCTTGCGGCTGACCCTCTGGCAGCAGAGCGACGGCTCGTTCTCGGCGAATACGCCTGGCCTGCATCACCTGTCGTTCGAGGTCGACAGCCTGGACGCGGTGCGTGCAGTGGAATCGGTCCTCAAAGAGCGCGGCGTCCACTTCGCCCACGACGGGGTCGTCGCCCACGGGGAAGGCACCGCATCGGGCGCCATCTTCTTCACCGACCCCGACGGCATCCGGCTCGAGGTGTACGCACCCAGCGGCGCAGAGCACGCCCCCGCGCCTACCGGTTCTGCCCCCACCTGCGGCTTCTTCTGAGTCGGCTACGGTGACCGGTCTCTATCACCGGGGCGAGCTCGCGGTACAGCAGCGCATGGGTCAGACCGCAATCGCCGAGCGCGTCGGCAAGATGGTTCGCCACGAGATTCCTGCTGCCGCGGCCGCATTTCTGGTGGAACAACCCCAGATCGTGCTGGCCGCCGCCGACGACGCCGGCCGAATGTGGACCAGCCTGATCGCCGGGCCGCCAGGCTTCGTGCGCGCCGACGACACGCGAACCATCACCATCGGCGGGCTCCCCGCTGCCGGCGACCCGCTGCGCGATGCCCTGCAGCGCACGCGCCCAGTGGGCCTGATCGCCGTCCAGCCGCAGACGCGACGGCGGATGCGCGTCAACGGGACAGCCGAACCGATCGACGGTGGGGTGCGCATCCGTACCGAGCAGGTGTACTCGAACTGCCCGAAATACATCACGCGCCGCCGCGTCGAGGCGGTGCAGCCGGCGACCGTCGTACCGCAACTGCGCCGCGCGGCAGAACTCTCCGCGACTCAGCGCACCACGATCGCCGCACGCGATACGTTCTTCATCGGGTCCGCCGACCTCGAAGGGAACACCGATGCGTCCCACCGCGGCGGCAATCCCGGTTTCCTGCAGGTACTTTCGCCGACGCGATTGCGCTGGCCCGATTACCGGGGCAACTCGATGTTCATGACGCTCGGCAACATCAGCGCCAATCCACGCTGCGGTCTGCTGATACCGGACTGGCACACGGGCGCCACTCTGCAGCTGACCGGAACCGCCGGGATCGTCTGGGACGGGCCCGCCGCGCCGGGCGCCCAGTGCTGGATCGACTTCACACTGACCGAAGCAGTGGAGCTCAGCAATGTGAGCCCGTTGCGTTGGGGCGTCGCTGAACTCTCGCCGGCCAACCCAACCTGAGCGGTTACGGTGCGCTGCGCTCCTGCTGCGCCGCCTCCAGCAGTTCCCTGGCGTGGGCCCTGCCGCTGTCGGACTCCCCGAGACCCGCCAGCATCCTGGCCAGCTCGGCGACCCGCTCGTCGTCGTCGATACGCCGCACGCCACTGGACTTGCGCCGCCCGTCACCGGCATCGACGAGCAGATGGGCGTCGGCGTAGGCCGCCACCTGTGGGAGGTGGGTGACGACGATGACCTGATGGGTCCGAGCCAGGCGCGCCAACCGGCGGCCGATCTGCACTGCCGCGCGCCCGCCCACACCGGCGTCGACCTCGTCGAACACCATCGTGGTGCCCTCGGCGGATGCCGACAGCACCACCTCGAGGGCGAGCATGACGCGCGACAGCTCACCGCCCGACGCACTCTTGGTCAACGGGAGAACATCGGCGCCTCGGTGCGCGGTGAAGCCGAACTCGACGGCATCGACCCCGTCATGCCCGGCGTGCACGACGGTCCCGTCCGGCAGCGTCACCGGTGAGGAGTCGTCAGCCCGCGCGGGCATCGGGGTCACGTTGATGCTGAAGATCGCGTTGGCCATGGCCAGGCCGGCCAGTTCTGCCGTAACCGCCTTGGCCAGCCCCTTGGCGGCCTTGACCCTGACTTTGGTCAGCTCGCCTGCGGCCGCCACCACCTGGCCTTCCAGTGCGCCGACGCGGCGCTCCAACGTGGCCAACGTCTCCTCGGACACGTCCAACTGCGCCAGTCGGTCGGCGGCGTCGCGGGCCCAGGCCAGCACGCCGTCGATATCGGCCGCATATTTTCGGGTCAATGTGCGCAGCTCCGCCTGCCGCGCCAGCTTGGTTTCCAATGTGCTTGCGTCGCTGGGCAATTCGTCCAGATAGTGACCGAGTTCAGCGGCGACGTCGCTGATCACCACGACCGCTTCGGCCAACCGCACGCCCAGCGCTTGCAGTGATGCGTCATCGGTGGACTCGAGCGCCGACTTCGCCTGTCCCACACCGTCAGTCGCCGACACCGCGTCCGGTGACGGATCGTCGAGCGCACCGGACAGCGCCACCCGTGCCGTCTGCGCGGCCTCCCGCAGGGCATCGAGTTCCGAGAGCCGTCGAATGTCGGCGACGATGGCCTCGTCCTCACCGGGCTGCGGTGCCACTGCGTCGATTTCGTTGATCCCGAAGCTCAGCCGGTCCGCCTCCTGGGCGAGTTCGCGGGCCCGCTGCCGACGGTCTACCAGGTCCTTACGGGCAAGCTGCCATTCCTCGCGGATACGGCGATACCGTGCCAACAGCTTGTCGACGTCGGCATACCGGTCCAACGCCACGCGCTGCTCGTCCGGACGCATCAATCGCAACTGATCGTTCTGTCCGTGCAGTGTCAGCACTTCGGCGGTGAAACTGCTCAGCGACTTCGCCGGCACGCTGCGGCCACCGAGATACGCCCGTGACGGCCCCGCCCGACTGACCGAACGCGCGGCAATCACCGTTCCGTCGTCGTCGCGGTCGGCGCCAGACGATTCCAGCAGCTCGTCGACCCGCAGTGCCACGTCGGCGCCCAGTTCGGTGGTGCTGAAACGCCCTTCGACGACGGCTCGGTCGGCGCCCGACCGCACCCGGGTGGCATCGGCGCGAGCACCGCCGAGCAGATGCAGGCCCGTGACCACCATGGTCTTGCCCGTGCCGGTCTCACCGGTCAACACGGTCAGTCCACGGTCGAACTCGGCGGTGGCAGCGCTGATCGCGCCGAGCGATTCGATTCGGATCTCAGCTAGCACGTGCCTATTTCCCCCGCCAGCCTCTGACCGGCAGTTGGAATTTGCGCACGAGCCGGTCGGTGAACGGTGCGCTGTCGAGCCGGACCCACTTCAGAGGCGTCCCGCATCGGGTCACCTCCAACCGGCCGCCGGCCGGTATCACCATCTCCCGGCGGCCGTCGCAGAACACCAGGGCGTCGTGACCGCCGGCCTCGATCTCGATGGCGATCGACGCATCCGGGCTGGTGACCATCGGTCGAGCGAACAATGCGTGGGCGTTGTTGGGTACCACCAGGATTGCCTCCAGGTCCGGCCACAGCACCGGACCGCCCGCAGAGAACGCGTATGCCGTGGACCCGGTGGGCGTGGAGACCAGAACCCCGTCACAACCGAACGCCGATACCGGCCGACCGTCGACTTCGAGAACGACGCCGAGTACGCCGAGCCGGGGCCCCTTCTCGAGGCTCGCCTCATTGAGTGCCCAGCCTCGGTTGATGATGTCGTTCCCGACGCGCACGGACACGTCGAGGGTCATCCGGTTCTCGATTCGGTAGGCCCGGTTGACGACATGGTCGAGCACGTGGTCGATGTGCTCGGCTTCGGCTTCGGCGAGGAAGCCGATCCGCCCGAGGTTGACCCCGAGCACCGGGATCTCCACATTGCGCGCCAACTCGGCGGCCCGCAGGAAGGTGCCGTCGCCACCCAGCACCAGCACCAACTCGCAGCCTTCGGCGGCGCGTTCGTCGGGGTCGACCACCTCGATCTCGACGCCGAGTGCGCGCATGTCGTCAGGAGCCAGGTGCAGCGGCCCCCGGTCGACGGCTTCAGCCGACAGCACGCGCAGGCCGATCCCGTTGTCGCCCAGCACCTTTTCGACCCGGCGGGCGACCTCGGTGGCCTCATCCCGTCCGGTGTGTACCACCAGCAGTATCGTGCGCTCGCAGGTCATTGCGGGCCCTCCTCGACCGCCCGGTGTACCGCCCGTTCCAGCGATTCACCCTGCAGCGGCTCATCTGTTTCGGCGCGCAGCCGCAGAAAGTACTCGACATTGCCCGACGGTCCGGGAAGTGGGCTCGCCGTCACGTCGACAGCATGCCAGTGCAGTTCCGCGGCCCTGCGTGCGACCGTACACACCGCCTCGGCCCGCAATTGCGGGTCGGACACCACCCCGCCCGCCCCGACGCGATCCTTACCGACCTCGAACTGGGGCTTCACCATGGGAACGATATCGGCGCTGGGCCGGGCACACGCGGTGAGCGCGGGCAGGACAGTCGCCAGCGAGATGAAGGACAAGTCGGCGACGACGAGATCCACCTGCCCGTCGATGGCCTCAGGCGTCAGCTCACGGACGTTCGTGCGTTCGATCACCCGGACGCGGTCATCGGAGCGCAGAGACCAGGCCAGCTGCCCGTAGCCGACGTCCACCGCGACCACCTCGGACGCTCCCCGGTCCAGGAGCACCTCGGTGAATCCTCCCGTCGAGGCGCCGGCATCCAGGCACCGCCGACCCGAGACGTCCAGCCCGAACGCGTCCAGCGCGCCGATCAGCTTGTGTGCGCCGCGGGACACCCAGCTGCGCTCCTGGCTTTCGGCGACGACGATGTTGGCGTCGACCGTGATGGCTGTCGCCGGCTTGGCAGCAGGCATGCCGTCGACACGAACCCGGCCTGCCGCGATCAGTTCCGCCGCCTGCTGGCGTGACCGGGCCAGCCCGCGTCTGACCAGCTCGGCGTCAACACGAGCCCGACGAGCCACCGCCACTCACCTACCGGGCTCGGCGCTGCCGCCGGCCACACCTCTGTCGACCGACTCGAGTGCAGCCACCAGTACTCCGTGGGCTTCTTCCAGCCGGGACGCCACCGCCTCGATCTCCTCGATGGCCACATCGGCGCCGTCTGCGTCGCTCATCTCCGGCAGCTGAGCGAGCACCGCGGCCACCAGTGACCGCACCTGATCTGGATCGGTAGTCATAGCGCTTGTCACGCTAGTCGATGGACGTGGACGGCAACGACCACCGCGGCCGCGCGTGCCGGGCGAGCGTCATCACGTCAGGCGAGTTCCGTGACCCGGTCCTCGGCGTCGGTGACGCCCTCGACGTCGGCCGCAGCCGCATTGATGAACCACTGCAGCGCCTCGTCCGGCCTCTCGAGCGCCAGCAGCGTATCGGCGTAGACGTAGAACAGCCGCGCCGCCGTTTGGCCGGTTTTCGACGGATCCAATTGCGGCGTCGAGAGAATCGCGAGAGCCTGTTCGAACTGGCCCAGATCGGACCGGGCTCCGGCGATCACGATGCGCAATTCGTCGGCGTCATCGCCGGTGAGTGCGGCGGCCTCGTCACTACGGGCCAGCTCGATGGCGCGTTCCGGACGACCAACGCCGCGTTCGCAGTCCGCGATCATCGGCAACAGCGCCGACTTGCTGCCCATCCGACGGGCGGCGCGCAGCTCGGCGAGCGCCTGAGCCCAGTCACCGGCGTGATAGGCAGCGATGCCCACTGCCTCCCGGACCGCGGCGATACGCCCGGCCCGGTTGCGCGCGGCACGCGCGTGCGCCAACGCCGCATCAGGATCCTCATCGATGAGATTGCCCGCTGCAACCAGGTGGCGCGCAACGAAATCCGCGGTGGCCTTGTCGAGGGTGATCAGTTCACGCCGGACCTCCGGCGCCAATTGCTTGGCCTCGATATCGGAACCGAGTAACGGGACGTCTGATGCCCGTTGGTCATCGGTGCGCTGTTGTGCTCCGCGCGCACGGTTGGGACCGGCCGAGCGCGGAGTTGACTGCCGGCGCTGACCCTGGCCGCCCGATGCACGCCGCGGCCGACGCTCGCCGCCGCCTTGTCTGTCTCCGACCACGTGTGCCTTTCTGCCTACCCTCCCGCAAAGGATACTGGCAGGCGCGAAGCCGACATAATCGCGGAATTCGGGAATGCATTATTGAATAAACGTGAATATGAGAATCGCCCCCCACCGTGGGGTGGGGGGCGATTCTTAATGTGTGTTCGGCGGTGTCCTACTTTTCCACCCGTGTGGGTAGTATCATCGGCGCTGGCAGGCTTAGCTTCCGGGTTCGGGATGGGACCGGGCGTTTCCCTGCCGCTATGGACCGCCGTAACTTTATTCACCCGTTTCTGGGTGTAAAACTGTGTGTGTTTTGGTGGTGGGGTGCAATGCACTCCCGGCACACGAGTGTGGGGGTGTGTGTGGATGGTGGTTGCGAGGTCAGAATGATGTGCGTGTCTTACTGAAAACCCACACACGTTGGTGTTTGTTGGGTTGTTG
>NZ_LZTB01000073.1 GCF_001665685.1 Mycobacterium sp. 852013-50091_SCH5140682 | reverse complement strand
TATGCGATCGTCGTCAGCGTCAGATGTGTATAAGAGACAGGTCACCCGCACCGCGGTCGTGCAACCGGGGCTGCTCAACGCCGAGGTGAAGAAAGCCGTTGCCGCCCATGGCCTGTGGTATCCGCCTGACCCGTCGTCGTTCGAGATCTGCAGCATCGGCGGCAATGTCGCCACCAACGCAGGCGGCCTGTGCTGCGTCAAGTACGGCGTCACCACCGACTACGTGCTGGGCCTGCAGGTCGTGCTGGCCGACGGCACCGCGGTGCGCCTCGGTGGCCCGCGCCTGAAAGACGTTGCGGGCCTGAGTTTGACGAAGTTGTTCGTCGGCAGTGAGGGCACGCTCGGCGTGGTGACGGAGGTGACGCTGCGCCTGCTGCCGCCGCAACACTCGCCGTGCACGGTGGTCGCAACCTTCGATTCGGTGGAAGCCGCCGCAGGTGCGGTCGTGAAGATCACCGGCAAGATCCGGCCGTCGATGCTGGAATTCATGGATTCCGCGGCCATCAACGCCGTCGAGGACAAGCTGAAGATGGGCCTGGACCGCACCGCCGCAGCCATGATGGTGGCCGCCTCCGACGACCGCGGCGCCGCGGGAGCTGACGATGTCGCGTTCATGGCCGAGGTGTTCACCGAATGCGGTGCCACCGAGGTGTTTTCGACGTCGGATCCCGATGAAGGCGAGGCCTTCGTCGCCGCCCGACGCTTCGCGATCCCGGCCGTGGAAGCCAAGGGCTCACTGCTGTTGGAGGATGTCGGGGTGCCACTGCCCGCGCTGGCCGAACTGGTGGGCGGCGTCGCCAAGATCGCCGAGCAGCGCGATCTGCTGATCTCGGTGATCGCACACGCCGGTGACGGCAACACGCATCCACTGATCGTGTTCGACCCGGCCGACCCCGACATGACGCGGCGCGCCGAGCTGGCCTTCGGCGAAATCATGGACCTGGCAGTCGGTTTGGGTGGCACCATCACCGGCGAACACGGCGTCGGCCGACTCAAGCGGCCGTGGCTGGCCGGTCAGATCGGCCCCGACGCGATGGCCCTCAACCACCGCATCAAGCAGGCACTGGACCCGGACAACATCCTCAATCCGGGTGCGGCCATCTAGATCTCAGGCCATCCCGAACGACGTCAACAGCTGGTTGGTGCGGAATGCGATCAGCGCCACGAATATCACCAATGCACCGACCGACACGCCGGCCTGGATCGCATTGCGATGTGCGCGCGGGGCATAGACGAAGGCCGCTGCCACCGCCGCTCCCGTGACCAGCCCACCGACGTGGCCCTGCCAGCTGATCGCTCCGGTCCCCAGCGTCGGGCCGACGAACGTGAACACCAGGTTGATGCCGATGACCGCAGCGACCCAGCGGACGTCGAGACGCAGCCGCCGGGCGACCACGAAGATCGCGCCGAACAAGCCGAAGATCGCGCCCGAGGCTCCCGCCGTGGCAGATTGCAGTGGGGACAGCAGATATACGAGCACTGAACCGCCCAAGCCGCTCAGCGCATAGAGCACGCCGAAACGCAGTCTTCCCAGCCACGCCTCCAGCGGCGGCCCGACCACGTAGAGCGCCCACATGTTGAACAGCAGATGCGTTATCCCGTAGTGCAGGAACATCGACGTGATCAGCCGGTAGTACTGGTCGTGGATGGCGACGCCGGGCGACCACAGCGTCAGTTCGCTCTCCAGATTCTTCGACGTCATCTGCGCCACGAACATCAGTACGTTGACGGCGATGAGTCCGTACGTGAGCACGGGTGTGCCGTTGCTCAGCTTCCCGCCGAATTGGGCGCGTGGTGCCCGCACGGACTTGGCGCCCTCGCTGACGCATTCCACGCACTGATGACCGACAGCGGCCGAGCGCATGCACTCCGGGCAGATATAGCGCTGGCAACGCGTGCAGCGCACATAGGTCTGGCGGTCGGGATGCCGGTAACACGTCGGCGTCGCGGCAGGTGACTGCGGCGTGTTGGGGATGCTCACGGCGCCGAGCCTAGTCGGCACCCGCAAACGTCCGGCGATCTGGCATTGACACATAACAACGAACTGTCGTACGAATAAGACATGACAGCTTCTCTGTCTCAACTCTCCAACTGTCCGGCGCGCTTCGAACTCGCCAATGCCGACACCTGGGCGAGCCCATGGGCGATGTACGCCGCTTTGCGCGAACACGATCCAGTCCACCACGTGGTGCCGGCCGATCGCCCCGATCAGGACTACTACGTGCTGTCCCGGCATGCCGACATCTGGGCGGCCGCACGCGATCACGAGACGTTCTCGTCGGCGCAGGGCCTGACCGTCACCTACGGCGACATGGAGATGATCGGGCTGGCCGACAACCCACCGTTCGTCATGCAAGACCCTCCCGCGCACACCGAGTTCCGCAAGCTGGTCTCCCGTGGCTTCACCCCGCGCCAGGTCGAAGCCGTCGAACCGAAGGTCCGGGAGTTCGTGGTATCGCGATTGGAAGAGCTGCGCGCCAACGGCGGCGGCGACATCGTGACGGCATTGTTCAAACCGCTGCCGTCGATGGTCGTCGCGCACTACCTCGGGGTGCCCGAGGAGGACCGAGCCCAATTCGACGGCTGGACCGAAGCGATCGTCGCCGCCAACACCTCCCCCGACGGCATCGCCGGCGCGTTGGGCAGCGCCACCGATGCCGTCACGGCGATGGCCGGCTACTTCGCCGAGCTGATCGAACGCCGCCGAGCCGAGCCCGCCGACGACACCATCTCGCATCTGGTCGCCGCCGGGGTGGGTGCCGACGGGGATGCCTCGGGGGTGCTGTCGATCCTGGCGTTCACGTTCACCATGGTTACCGGCGGCAACGACACGACCACCGGAATGCTCGGTGGCGCAGTGCAATTGCTGCAGCAGCGGCCCGATCAGCGGCGACTGCTGGCGCACGATCCGGAGCTGATCCCCGAGGCGGTCGACGAGTTCCTCCGGCTGACCTCACCGGTGCAAGGCCTGGCCCGCACCACCACCCGCGACGTCACCATCGGTGACACGACCATCCCCGCGGGCCGCAGAACCCTGCTGCTATACGGGTCGGGAAACCGCGACGAGCGCGAATTCGGTGATGACGCAGCAGAACTCGACGTCCGGCGTAAACCCCGCAATATCTTGACGTTCAGCCACGGCGCACATTTCTGCCTGGGCGCGGCCGCCGCCCGGATGCAGTCGCGCGTCGCATTGACCGAATTGCTCTCGCGGTGCCCAGATTTCGAGGTGGACCTCGACGCCGTGGTGTGGGCCGGCGGCAGCTATGTGCGCCGGCCGCTGTCGGTCCCCTTCCGGGCCGGCGCGTGATGGCCGGCGACTGGCTCGCCGCGCGCCGCTCGGAGGTGGCGGCCGATCGGATCCTCGACGCCGCCGACGAACTGTTCGCGCGGCAGGACGCCGCCACCGTGGGCATGCACGAGATCGCCACGGCCGCAGGGTGTTCCCGCGCGACGCTGTACCGCTATTTCGAAAACCGCGAGGCGCTGTACACGGCGTATGTGCACCGGGAGGCACGTCGGCTCTACGAAGAACTGACCCGACAGGTCGCCGGGGTGAGCGACCCTACGCAACGGTTGATCGAAGGCGTCATGACCGGGCTGCGGGCCGTGCGCGACAGCCCGGCGCTGTCATCGTGGTTCGCCACGGCCTCGCCGCCCATCGGCGGTGAGATGGCCGAGCACTCCGAGGTGATCCGGGCTCTGGTCGAGGCGTTCGTGCGGTCACTGGGCGGGGGCGGCGACGGGATCGAGCGTCGCGCCCGCTGGCTGGTCCGCGTCATGGTCTCGCTGCTGGTCTTCCCCGGCCTCGACGAAGCCGACGAACGGACCATGCTTGCGGAATTCGTGGCACCCCTGGTGGTGCCGGCGCACCAACCGGCGGACTGAGTCAGGCCGCCCAGTACGCCTGGGCCTTGATGTTCTTGCGTGGGATGCGGTACTCCTCACGGAACACGCGGGCCACCTCGCGAGTCGTCCGGTTGTTGCACGCCACCCAGCCGAAGTGATCGGCGGCGTCGAACGCAGACGAGCTGACAGCGTGCAGCAGGCCGTCGCCGTCGCGGTCGACCCAGGTGACGTCGGCCGCTCCGGTGATCGGCAGCTTCGGATCGTCATCGTGCCCGGCTTCCAGGAACACCCGGGCGGGCGCGTCACCGATGGCATCGAGCAGCGAGTTGATGGCAGGCAGCGACGCGGCGTCACCGACGATGACGTAGCCGGCCGGCTGCGGTTGCGGGAGGGCGAAGTTGCTGCCCAGCACCGTCACCTCAAGGACGTCTCCAGGGGCCGCGTCTGCGGCCCACCGGGTGGCCACCCCGTCGTGCATCGCGAAGTCGATGTCGACGGTGCCCGCCTCGGGATCCGGATTGACCAGCGTGTAGCCACGCTGATGCGCCTTGCCACCGTCGGGAAACCACCCCCGCACCCACATCGTGGGATGCAGCCGCTGCTCGGCCAGCAGGCGCTCGGCGCTGAAATGCAGCCGCAGGTAGTTCGACGTCAGCTCGGTACGGCCGACGACGGTCAGCTCGTAGTCACCACCACGGCACAGCCGCACCAGCGCGCCCTCCAAGCCGCGCGATGCCTGCTTACCAACCCATTCGGTCATAAGGTAAGCATAACCTAATTTCTGACACGGGTGAACCGGTGCAACAGCCAGGCCGCCGGGACGGTGAACACCATCGTGACCACGAACAGGTCGATCATCGATCCCGTGTACACCGGATGCTCAAGCACCTCGACCATCACCAGCTCCATGATGATCAGGTGAATCAGGAAGATCTCGTAGGAGATCTCCCCGAGAAACACCATCGGTCGGCTGGCCAGGATCCGCACGTACCAACCCCGGTCCCCCAACGCAGGCGGAGCCACCATCAGCGCCGCGATCACCGCGTAGAACACAGTCTTGGCCAGCGCCTCGCCCAGCCCGGCCGGCGACGTGGTGGGCGCACCGCCGAGCGGCGTCGACACGATGAAGTAACTGACCGCCGCCACCGGCAGGCACGCCATGGCGTATGCCCGCACTTTCAGCTGCATCAGCACCGTCAGCACCATGCCCGCCACGAACCACGCCAGGTACGTCGGCAGCCACAACCGCGCGCCGTCGGGCAGCCCCGTGGTGCGGTGCACGATGGTCAACCAGGCCGGCGACACCGCAGCCAGCACCACCAGGCCCGCCAGCAGCAGGCCCGGCCGCCAGCGCCGCCGACACAGCACCACCAGCAGCAGATAGGCCAGCAGCGGCAGCACCACATAGAACGCGGCCTCCACGGCCAGGCTCCACATCTGCGTCAAGCCCTGATGCAGGAACGCGAACAGATAGTTGTCGGTGTAGATCTGCGTCAGCGTCAGGTTGCGGAACAATCCGTACCAGGTGTGGCCGGGATTCGGCCCCGCCGTGCGGAAGTGATAAAGCACATAGGCGATGAGCACCGTGACCACGTACGCGGGCATGATGCGTCGCACCCGGTGCCAGGCGTAGCGCCGCACGGACGGCCACTCGCCGCCGGTTGCGGCCGCCTTCACCCACGGCCGGAACAGCAGAAAACCACTCAGCACGAAGAAGACCGGCACCCCGATCTCAGCCCGTGAGTACACCAACCCCAGGTAGCCCTGCCCGTACTTGCCCGTGGTGTACGCCGCGTGGGTGAGCACCACCAGCATCGCGGCGACAGCCCGGATACCGGTCAGCGAAGCTACGCGGTCGGTGGTGGAAACCGATTCCAACCCACCCTGGTCGGGTAGCCCCTTGACGCCCTTGGACAGCGTCACTTGGCCTTCCGGTGGGGTTTGGATGCACCGCCTTGGTTGTCGCGGTCCCGACGCTGGGGACGGTCCGGCTGAAGATCGATCAGCACGCCTTGAATGCGAGTGTTCTCAAGGGCCTTGAACACACTGCGGGGCAGCTTCGCGGGCAGTTCGACGAGCGAATGATCGACGCGGATCGAGATGTGGCCGAAGTCGCTGCGGTGCAGACCACCTTCGTTGGCGATGGCGCCGACGATGGCTCCGGGCGCGACCTTGTGCCGCTTGCCCACCGCGATGCGGTAGGTCGCCAGGTCGCTGCGGGTCTCATGCCGTTTGCGTGGTGGGCCGTCCTCACGCGCAGGCCGCTCGGCACGCTCACGGCGTTTGTCCGGCGGCGGCTCCACCATCAGGAACGCCTCGCCGTCGCGCGATTGCAGCGCCAGTGCCGCAGCAATGTCGGCGAGCGGCACGTCGTGGTCGCGCTCGTAGTCCTCGATCAGCCGCCGGAACAGCTCGATGCCGGGTGCGCTGAGACCGTCGGTGATGGAGTCCCGGAACTTCGCGACGCGCTGCGCATTGACGTCGTCGACGCTCGGCAGCTCGGCTTCGACCAGTTTGGACCGGGTGTGCTTCTCGATCGACTTGAGCAGATGGCGTTCGCGCGGCGTCACGAACAGCAGCGCCGCCCCCGACCGCCCAGCCCGCCCGGTGCGGCCGATCCGGTGCACGTAGGACTCGACGTCGTGAGGGATGTCGTAGTTGACGACGTGGCTGATGCGCTCCACGTCCAGCCCGCGGGCGGCGACGTCTGTCGCGATCAGGATGTCGAGCTTGCCGTCCTTGAGTGAGGCGATGGTGCGTTCCCGCTGAGCCTGCGCGATGTCGCCGTTGATGGCGGCCGCCGAGAAACCACGCGCTTTCAGCCGCTCGGCGACCTCCTCGGTGGCCTGCTTGGTGCGGACGAACACGATCATCGCGTCGAACGGTTCGACCTCAAGTACACGCGTGAGTGCATCGAGCTTGCGTGGGCCTGCCACCTGGATGAAGCGCTGCGAGATGTTCTCGGCCGTGGCGGTTTTCGCCTTGACCGTGACCTCGACCGGATCGTGCAGGTACTTGCTGGTGATCTTGCGGATGGCCGGGGGCATGGTCGCCGAGAACAATGCGACCTGCTTGTACTCAGGGGTGTCGGCGAGGATCCGCTCGACATCCTCGGCAAAGCCCATCTGCAGCATCTCGTCGGCCTCGTCGAGCACGAGGTAATCCAGGCGGGACAGGTCAAGGCGGCCCTTCTCCAGGTGATCGATCACCCGGCCTGGAGTGCCGACCACCACCTGCGCACCGCGCTTGAGCCCGGCGAGCTGCGGCCCGTACGACGAGCCGCCGTAAATGGCGAGCACGTTGATCTCGGGCAGATGCGAGCCGTAGCGGCCGAACGCCTCTGCCACCTGCAGGGCGAGTTCGCGCGTCGGCGCAAGCACCAGGGCCTGGGTGGCCTTGCTCGAGGTGTCGATCTTGGACAGGATCGGGATGGCGAAGGCAGCGGTCTTGCCCGTGCCCGTCTGGGCCAGGCCGACGACGTCGGAGCCCGCCAGCATCGGTGGAATAGTGGCGGCCTGGATCGCCGAGGGCGACTCGTAGCCGACGTCGGCGACGGCCTGCAGCACCGAAGGGTGAATCTGCAGGTCGGCAAACGTCGGCTCGGCGTCTCCGGTATCCGAATCTGTCGAGGTCATCGGGACAGAGTCTAGTGCTAGTTGGCGGATAAGCCGCCGCGCCTGCCCGATCAGCCGCAACGATCAGGGTAGGTTGCCCAACTGTGAAAGAGATCTTGATGATCTCGGCGGCTGTGCTCGTGGTGGCGGGATGCGGCTCGGGGGATTCCACCGTCTCCAAAACACCGGAACCGACGGCGAATCCAGCCCCGACGGCCACGTCGGCAGCGACAGCAGCGGCACCGCCGAAGCCGACCACCGCTGAGCCGGACCCGTGCGCGGTCAATCTCGCCGCGCCCGAGATCGCCCGTGCAGTCTCCGAGCTCCCCCGCGATCCGCGCAGCAATCAGGCCTGGAGCCCGGAGCCACTGGCAGGCAATTACAACGAGTGCGCGCAGTTGTCGGCCATCATCGTGCGGGCCAATACCAACGCCTCCAACCCGAACACCCGCGCCGTGCTGTTCCACCTTGGCAAGTTCATCCCGACCGGGGTGCCCGACACCTACGGGTTCAACGGCATCGACAAGACCACCAGCACCGGCGACACCGTCGCCCTGCAGTACTCCGGCGGCTTCCACGGGCTGGCCAGCGTCGTGAAGTTCCGGTGGAACGGCAACGGGGTCGAGCTGATGGGCAATACCTGACTTCTTTTTCGCGAAACAGCCGTGGTGGTCGCTTAATCCGTACCTGTGCAGCCATGGCTTCACTTTCGTGCGGCTTGTCGGACCACCCGGCCACGATCGCGCCATGGGGACGATATTCGTAGGCAGCGAAGCGGTAGCACGAGGCGAACTGACCAGGGGCCGCCTGCGGGCTGCATATCGGTCGATATTTCCTGACATCTACCAACCGCGGATCGCCGAACCATCGCTGTATGCCAATACGGTCGGCGCCTGGTTGTGGTCCGGGCAGCGTGCCGTCATCACCGGCCGAGCTGCAGCGGCACTACACGGCGCCGAGTATGTCGACGGTGACTCTCCTATCGAACTCATCTGGCGCAACAACCGTCCGCCACACGGCATCGTCACCCACAACGACCGCCTCACCGACGACGAGGTGGCCGCGATCAACGGGATGGCAGTCACCACCATCCCGCGAACAGCGTTGGACCTGGGCCGCTACCTGCCACGGGGAGCCGCCGTGGCGCATCTCGACGCGCTGGCCCGAGCCACCGGCCTGGCCGCTGACCAGGTGCAACCACTTATCGAGCACTATCGGGGTGCACGGGGAGTACGCCGGGCGCGTGAGGCGCTCGACCTGATGGATGCCGGTGCCCAATCTCCGAAGGAAACCTGGCTGCGGCTGCTGGTGATCGACGCCGGATATCCGCGGCCGCGGACGCAGATTCCCGTGCTCGAACCCGATGGCTTCCCGTTCGCATACCTCGACATGGGCTGGGAGGACATCATGATCGCGCTCGAGTACGACGGCGAGCAGCATCAGGTCGACCGGGGCCGGTATGTGTGGGACCAAAAGCGGCTCTGGAGAGTGCGTCGCCAGGGTTGGCTGCACATTCGGGTGATCAAAGAGGACCGTCCCCGCGACATCCTCAACAGGGTGCGCGAAGCATGGAATCGACGCGAGCGTGAAGCCATGGTCGCAAAGCTGGCGGCGTAGCGACCCTCACTGCTGTTTCGCGGGCCGACACTGTCGGGCCACTCACCTACAGTGACAACGTGTTCGTCACCGAGGACCGCGTGGTCATCTACAGCGCCTCGGACCTCGCGGCCGCGGCCCGCTGCGAGTATGCCTTGCTGCGCTCATTCGACGCCCGCCTCGGCTGGGGTCCCGCGCCTACCGGTGACGACGAATTGCTTGCTCGCACCGCCCAACTCGGCGATGAGCATGAGCAGCGTCACCTCGACGAGCTGCGCTCCGACACGTCGGTGACGGTCATCGGCAGGCCCGCCTATACCGTCGCGGGACTCACCGCCGCGGCCGAACAGACGCTGGACGCCGTGCGCAACCGTGCCCCGGTGATCTATCAGGCCGCCATGTTCGACGGCCGGTTCGCGGGGTTCGCCGACTTCCTGATGTTCGACGGCGAACGCTACCGGCTGCGGGACACCAAGCTGGCCCGCTCGGTGAAGGTCGAGGCGCTGCTGCAACTCGCGGCCTACAACCAGACGCTGACGGCCGCGGGCGTACCGGTGGCCGACGAGGTCGAGCTGGTGTTGGGTGACGGCGCGGTGGCCTCTTACCCGGCCGAGGAGCTGCTCGGCGTGTACCGGCCGCGCCGCGAGGCCCTGCAGCGGCTGCTCGACGAGCACCTCGCCGCAGGCAGGCCGGTCAGCTGGGCCGACGACGTGCGGGCGTGCTTCCGGTGTCCCGAGTGCGCCGAGCAGGTCAGCGCCCACGATGATCTGCTGCTGGTCGCAGGCATGAGGGTGACCCAGCGGGCGCGGCTGATCGACGCAGGGGTCACCACGGTCGCCGAGCTGACCCGTCACGAAGGCCCGGTCGCCGGCCTGCACCCCCGCATCCTGGCCAACCTGACCGCGCAGGCACGCCTGCAACGCGCCGACCGGGTCGATGGCAAGCCACCGTTCGAGGTGGTCGACGCCGCGCCGCTGATGCAACTGCCCGACCCGGACAAGGGCGATCTGTTCTTCGACTTCGAGGGCGACCCGCTGTGGACCGACGACGGCAGACAGTGGGGTCTGGAGTACATGTTCGGTGTGCTCGGCACCAAGGTCGAGGACTTTCACCCCCTGTGGGCGCACGACCGCGCCGAGGAACGCCAAGCCCTGCGCGACTTCCTGAAGTTGGTCCGGCAACGGCGCAAGCGCTATCCGAACATGCACATCTACCACTACGCGGCATACGAGAAGACGGCGCTGCTGCGGTTGGCCGGACGCTACGGCGAGGGCGAGGACGCCGTCGACGAACTGCTGCGCAACGGCATCCTGGTCGACCTGTATCCGTTGGTACGCAAGAGCATTCGCATAGGCACCAAGAACTACAGCCTGAAATCGCTTGAGCCGTTGTACATGGGGTCGCAGCTGCGCAGCGGCGACGTCACCACTGCCACCGACTCCATCACCCAGTACGCGAAGTATTGTGCGCTGCGTGCGCAGGGGCGCCACGACGACGCAGCCGTGGTCCTCAAGGAGATCGAGGACTACAACCGGTACGACTGCACGTCCACGCGCAAGCTGCGGGACTGGCTGATCAACCGGGCCATCGAGTCGAGCGTGCCGCCGCTGGGCGCCCAACCCGTGACCGACGGAGGGCCGACCGAACCGGAAGACCAGCTGGCCCGCACCCTGCGACGCTTCGTCGGCGACGCCGAACGAAAACCCGAGCAGCAGGCGGTGGCGATGATCTCGGCGGCCCGCGGCTACCATCGCCGCGAGGACAAGCCGTACTGGTGGGGACATTTCGACCGGCTGAACCATCCGGTCGACGAATGGGCGGACAGCACAGGGGTTTTCGTATCCGAGACGGCGACCGTCGTCACCGATTGGCACACCCCGCCACGGGCCCGCAAACCGCAGCGGCAGGTATTGCTGCGCGGTATGCTGGCCAACGGCGAGCTGAGCCGGGAGATGTATGCCCTCTACGATCCCCCTGCTCCCGACGGTCTGACGGATGATCCGCAGCGCCGGGCGTTCGGATCGGTGCAGGTACTCGAGTGCGACGATCCCGCCGCCCCAACCGAAGTCCTGGTCACCGAGCGGGAACCCAAGGGTGGCACGGTGTTCGATCAAACCCCGTTCGCGTTGACGCCTGGGCCGCCCATCCGCACCACGGCCCTGCGCGAATCGATCGAAGCCACTGCGGCCCAGGTCGCGGCGGGCCTGCCCGGCCTGCCCGCCACCGGCGTCGTCGACGTGCTGTTGCGTCGACCGCCCCGCACCCGCAGCGGCACCGCCCTGCCCCACGACGACCGACCGGTCGAGGAGCAGATCACGGCGGCGCTGCTGGGTCTCGACTCGTCATACCTGGCCGTGCACGGCCCGCCCGGAACCGGCAAGACCTATACCGCCGCGGCGGTGATCGCCAAGCTGGTCAATCACCACCATTGGCGCATCGGCGTGGTGGCGCAGGCGCATGCGGTGGTGGAGAACCTGTTTCGCGATATCGTCAAGGCAGGCGTGGACGCGGCACGGGTCGCCAAGAAGGGCCGCACCGAGAACCCCTGCTGGACAGAGCTCGACGAAAAAGACTATCCGGCGTTCATCTCCGAGCATGAGGGTTGCGTGATCGGCGGTACGGCATGGGATTTCGCCAATGCGACGCGAGTGCCGCCGCGCAGCCTCGATCTTCTGGTGGTCGAAGAGGCAGGCCAGTACAGCTTGGCCAACACGATCGCCGTTGCGCCTGCTGCGGCCAATCTGCTGCTGCTGGGCGACCCGCAGCAGCTGCCGCAGGTCAGCGCGGGCACTCACCCCGAACCGGTGGACACCTCGGCGCTGGGTTGGCTGGTGGGTGAGCACCACACGTTGCCTGCGGAGCTCGGCTACTTCCTGGACCGCTCTTACCGGATGCACCCAGCGGTGTGTGCGGCGGTGTCGCGCTTGTCCTATGACGGCCGGTTGCATTCGGTGGACGCGGTCACCGCGGCCCGCAGCCTCGACGGCTACGAGCCCGGGGTGCGGCTGCTGACTCTCGAGCACGACGGCAACGCCACCGACAGCCCCGAGGAGGCCGACGCCATCGTCGCGGAGATTTCCCGGTTCCTCGGGACGACGTGGACCGACGAGAGCGGCAGCGGCCCGTTGACCCAGGAGCAGGTGCTCGTCGTGACGCCGTACAACGCGCAGGTGGTGATGTTGCGCCAACGGCTCGACGCCGCCGGGTTGACCGAAATTCGGGCAGGCACGGTGGACAAGTTCCAAGGTCAGCAGGCACCGGTGGTTTTCATCTCCATGGTGGCGTCGTCGATCGACGATGTACCGCGGGGAATCTCGTTCCTGCTCAACCGCAATCGCCTCAACGTGGCGGTGAGCCGGGCCAAATACACCGCCGTTATCGTGCGTTCGGCGGCGCTCACCGATTACCTACCCGCCACACCGGCAGGCGTCGTCGAATTGGGCGCATTTCTCGGGCTCGGTACTCTCAGAACAAAAGCGTTCACCGAACCGAAGGAATCTGCGTGGGCAAGATAGTGACAATCGAGTACGTCGACGACCTCGACGGGGTGGAAATCGATGCGGACGTTGTTGACACGGTTGAGTTTTCATATCGCGGGCAGGATTATTCGCTCGTCTTGACCACCAAGAACGGCGCCCAGTTCGACAAGGACATGGCTCGTTACATCAGCGCCGCGAAGAAAGCACAGACTCGTGACGCCCGGGCCGCACGCAAGAAAGCCCGGCCGGAACCGCGACAGTCCGCCAAGCCGAAAGCGGCCACGCCGCGCAAGGCCGCGTCGCGCAAGGCAGCCGCGGCCGCACCTTCGGGCCCCGACCATGTCCGGGCGGTGCGCGAGTGGGCCGTGGCCAACGGCCATAACGTCTCGCGGCGCGGCCGCATCCCGGCGTCCATCATGGATGCCTACAACGCCGCGCACTGACGTCCGGCGCTAATCCCCCGGCCGCGAATGCCTGCCGTAAGACGGGTTGTCGTCGGGGTCCCCGCCGTAGTGATTGCCGTTGACTCGCCGGTGCTCCCCGCTCGGCGGCTCCAACGGGCGGAAGTGCTGCCCGGCGTCAACGTGAAACCCGTTGTGCGCATGGCCGATCAGCTGGTCTGACGAATTCGCGGGCATATCAGCCATGAGCCGGTTCAGTATTGCCTGCCACGGGTCCTCGCCCGCGACCTCGCCCTCGGAAGTGGCCGCGGGCGGCGCTGGAATGCTCAGCGGCTCCGTGACGGGATCGGGTGTAGATGCAAGCGCGGGCGCGGGCTCGGGCTCATCCCACTCCACGATGTACTCGATGTACTCGTCGTCGTCGGGATAGTCGGGCAGGTACTGGTTCGCCGGGCCCACCACGCGCAGCACCTCGGTCGGTTCGTCGCCGTCATCGACGTCGTCGACCTCATCGTCGTAGCTGTCCTCGGCGACCTCTGGACGGTCACCGAAGCCGCGCAGGAACAACGCCGCGACCACACCGAAGAGTGCGATGAACGCGGGCAGCAGCATCGACTGGGCCATGGCCGTGGCGAACGGCTCGTGCAGGAACCCGGGCAAAACCGTCACGGCAGTCTCTGCGCGGGCCTGCACCACCGCGGGGCCCGGCATCTGCCTGCCGATCTCCCACGTCATGAAGGCCGCGATGCCTGCACTGCCCAGCACCGAGCCGACCTGCCGGGTGGCGTTGTACACCCCCGACCCCGCGCCGGCCAGGCTCGGCGACAGATTGCGGGTCGCGGTCGCGGCCAGCGGCGACCAGATGAATGCCATCCCGACACCCATCAGCACCTGCGGCAGCAGCAGCCGCCAGATCGGCGTGACGGGGGTCATCTCGATCGACAACCAGGTCAGGCCGACGGCCATGGCGGCGAAGCCGAAGCCGACCACAGGTCGTGGATGTGAGCGGTCCACGATGCGGCCCACCAACGGTGCCAGCGAACCGCTGGCGATCGCCGTCGGCGCGACCAGCAGTGCCGAGCGGGTCGGCGAGAGCCCGCACACCGACTGCGCGAAGAACATCAACGGCAGGATCATCGCCGTCACGGCGAAGCCGATGGTGGCCACCCCGATATTGGCCAGGCTGAAGTCGCGGTCAGCAAAGATGCGCAGGGGAATCAGCGGTTCGGCGGTGTTGACCGACTGCCAGTAGACGAATCCGACCATCACCCCCACCCCGGCGGCCAGCGTGCCCCACACCCATGGCGCCCAGTGGTGCGCATGTCCTTCCTGCAGCGCGAACACGATGAGGAACATGCCGACCGCGGACAACGCCACCCCGAGCAGGTCGAACCGGTGCGGCGCGGTCGGCAGCACGGGCACCAGCCAGACCGCGAGCCCGAAGCCGATGATGCCGATCGGCACGTTGACGAAGAAGATCCATTGCCAACCCAGGCCACCGACCAGGACGCCGCCGGCGAGCGGGCCGACGAGCGTGGCCACACCCGCGGTCGCTCCCCACACACTCATGGCGACGCCCCGCCGCTCGGGCGGGAAGATCCGGGTGATGGTCGAGAGGGTCTGCGGCGTCAACAAGGCCGCGCCGATCCCCTGGACGACGCGTGCGGCGATCAGTATCTCGATGCTGCCCGCGAGCCCACACGCCAAAGATGCCGCGGTGAACAGCGCCAGCCCGGCAAGGTAGAGATTCTTCGGTCCGTACACATCGCCGAGCCGGCCCGACACCAGCAACGGCACGGCGTACGCCAGCAGGTAGGCGCTGGTCACCCAGATCACGCCGTCGTAATCGGCGCCCAACCGCTGCATGATGGTCGGGTTGGCGACGGCCACGATGGTGGCGTCGAGCAGGATCATGAAGAAGCCGACCATCATCGCCCACAACGCGTTCCACGGGTTGTGGCTGGCAGTGCGGCCCGCGAACCGGGCGTTCAAGGTCTCGAACATGTGATCAGTGAGGGGACGGCAACGAGCTGGCCCCCGCCGACGCTACGGATCCACCCCCCTCCCGACAAGTCGGCGTGCCGGTGGGGACCCGTCAGGCAGGTTCGACGACGACTGCCGGAACGATGTCGTCCACACTCGCTTCACCGCGCCGCAAGCCGACAGCCAGCAACGCAGACAGCGCGATCATCACACCGAGCGTCATCACCACCGACAACGCCAGCGCCCCGTTGCCCAGCGCGCCGACCAACGGGGCGATCGCCGCGCCGAGCCCGAACTGGGCGGCGCCGAGCAGCGCGGCCGCGGTCCCCGCAGCGTCGGGATGACGGGACAGCGCGACGGCGGGGGCGTTCGGGATCACCAGACCCATGGCCGCCAGGATGGCGAGCACCGGCGCGATGAATCCGGTCAAACCGCCGACAGCCGCAACCGTGAGCCCGATGAACAGCAGCCCGGCCACCGAAGCCGCGACCAGCGCTGCCACGGTGATCGCCTGAGGGGTGAACCGCCGCAGCAGCACCACGTTGAACTGCGTCGACCCGATGAGCGCGACCGCACCTGCGGCGAATACCAAGGCGAACGCTTGTTGATCAAGCCCGTAACGGCCCTGCAGCACGAACGGCGCGGCCGAGATGTAGGCGAACAAACCCGACATGCCAAGGGCGGCCACCAGCACCAGGATGACGAATCGCGCATCCCGCAGCAGCTCGGCATAGGTGCCGAGAATGCTGCCGACGTGCAACGGGCGCCGATGCGACACCGGCAGCGTTTCCGGCAGCGCCAACACGGCCATCAGCAGCAACGCTCCGGCCAGCAGCACCAGCGCGATGAACACCCAGTGCCACGAACCCTTCAGCAGCACTGCCGCGCCCAGCGACGGCGCGAGCACCGGCGCCACACCCAATACCAGCATGAGCCGGGACATCACCGTGGCAGCGGCCGAACCCGCGAACAGGTCACCGACGACGGCGACGGCCACCACCGCGGCAGCCGCCGCACCCATGCCCTGCAGGCCGCGGGCGATGCCGAGAGTCACGATGTCCGGGGCGAAGACACAGAGCACCGACGCCAGCATGTGCAGCACGATGCCGCCCATCAACGGCCGCCGCCGGCCCAGTGAATCCGACAGCGGACCCACGATGAGCTGGCCCAAACCCAGACCTGCGAGCGTTCCGGTGAGCGTGAGCTGAGCGACCGACGACGACACCGAGAGTTCGTCGGCGATCCTCGGCAGCGCGGGCAGGTACATGTCGATGGTGAGTGGGCCGAGGGCGATCAGGGCGCCCAACACCAGAATCATGCGGGTACGGCTCACGCCGGGATTCTGGCTGGCTGTCGTCTCGTCCACGTGGGGCGATGATGCCATGAAGATGGTTAGCCACGCATCGCAGTTTTTTATTCCGTGACAGGTGTCACGGACGGAAACCCTGGAGCCGTCGCCGCACGTTCCCCAAGGGTTAGCCTGGACATTCAGCCGATGTTTGTCGGTCCGCACGTGGGGAGGCCCCGAAGTGAGCGCTCGGTCCACCAAGAAACAGTTGCCTGCGGTCCGCGATAACGCGGACGAGGACCCGAGCGCTGCGGCGAAGGTACTGTCCGCGATCCTGGAGCGCAGCGCACGCGTGCAGGCGCCCGCCGTGAAGGCCTACGTCGACCGGTTGCGCAGCCAGCGGCCCAACGCCACCCCGGCCGAGATCATCACCCGGTTGGAAAAGCACTATCTGGCTGCCGTGATGGCCAGTGGCGCGGCGGTCGGCTCGGCCGCGGCGTTCCCCGGCATCGGCACCCTGACGGCCTTGTCCGCGGTGGCCGGCGAGACCGTGGTGTTCCTTGAGGCGACGTCGGTGTTCGTCCTCGCCGTCGCCGAGGTCCACGGCATCCCCGCCGACCATAAAGAGCGCCGACGTGCCCTGGTGCTCGCGGTGCTCGTCGGTGAGGACAGCAAGCACGCGATCGCCGACCTGCTGGGCTCCGGGCGGACCAGCGGGGCCTGGCTGTCCGACGGTGCAGCAACACTGCCACTGCCCGCGGTGTCCCAGCTCAATTCGCGACTGGTGCGGTTCTTCGTCAAGAAGTACACCCTCAAGCGCGGCGCCATGGCGCTGGGCAAGATGCTGCCGGTCGGCATCGGCGCCGTCGTCGGCGGCGTGGGCAACCGGCTCATGGGCAAGAAGATCATCGGCAACGCACAGAAGGCATTCGGGCCGCCCCCGCCGCGGTGGCCCGCGACCCTGCATGTGCTGCCGTCCGCGCAGTCCTGAGGGCCCGCGACAACACGTCCCTGCCCAGATGGGCGGTGCCTGGTCGCCGTCGGCTCGGAGGCGCTAGCCTTTAGACGGCGGTCACGCAGGTCACCGCAGACACAACGAAAGACGAGCGGCGAGCCCCCTTGCCACGGCTTGCCGAGACCAAGAATCGAGGCGAGCAGCTGCCGTGACCAGTTCACCTTCACCATTCGGGCAGAACGAGTGGTTGGTCGAGGAGATGTATCGCAAGTTCCGCGAGGATCCGTCATCGGTGGATCCGAGTTGGCACGAGTTCCTCGTCGACTACTCCCCCGAACCAACGACCGACGCCACGGCCGCCAACGGCCAGTCGGCGACGCCCACCGCGCCCGCCACCCCAGCTCCGGCTGCACCGGCCGCTCCGGCAGCGCCCGCCCCGGCTACTCCCGCGGCGCCGGCCGCCGCCGCTGCTCCGGCGGCTCCCGCCCCCAAGCCGGCAAAGTCGGTGACGGTGGCCGAGGGTGATGAGTCGCAGGTGTTGCGGGGTGCTGCGGCTGCGGTGGTGAAGAACATGAACTCCTCGCTGGAGGTGCCCACCGCGACCAGCGTGCGGGCCATCCCGGCGAAGCTGATGATCGACAACCGCGTCGTCATCAACAACCATCTCAAACGCACCCGCGGCGGCAAGATCAGCTTCACCCACCTGCTCGGCTACGCGATCGTGCAGGCGGTCAAGAAGTTCCCGAACATGAACCGGCACTTCGCCGAAATCGACGGCAAACCGAATGCGGTCACCCCGGCGCACACGAATCTCGGTCTGGCCATCGACCTGCCCGGCAAGGACGGCAACCGCCAACTGGTCGTCGCCGCCATCAAAAAATGCGAAACCATGGCCTTCGGCCAGTTCATCGCCGCCTACGAGGACATCGTCCGGCGCGCCCGCGACGGCAAACTGACCGCCGAAGACTTCTCCGGCGTCACCATCTCCCTGACCAACCCCGGCACCATCGGCACCGTGCACTCCGTGCCGCGCCTGATGGCCGGGCAGGGCGCCATCATCGGTGCAGGCGCCATGGAGTACCCGGCCGAGTTCCAGGGTGCCAGCGAAGAGCGCATCAACGAGGTCGGCATCGGCAAGCTGATCACCCTGACCTCGACGTATGACCACCGCATCATCCAGGGTGCGGAATCCGGCGACTTCCTGCGCACCATCCACCAGTTGCTGCTCGACGACGAGTTCTTCGACGAGATCTTCCGCGAGCTGGGCATCCCGTACGAGCCGGTGCGGTGGCGCACCGACAACCCCGACTCGATCGCCGACAAGAACGCACGCGTCATCGAACTGATCGCGGCCTACCGCAACCGCGGGCACCTGATGGCCGATATCGATCCGCTGCGGCTGGACAAGACCCGCTTCCGGTCCCATCCCGACCTGGACGTCAACACTCACGGCCTGACCCTGTGGGATCTGGACCGGGCGTTCAAGGTCGACGGGTTCGCCGGCAAGCAGTACATGAAACTGCGCGACATCCTGGGCCTGTTGCGCGACGCCTACTGCCGCCACGTCGGGGTGGAATACACCCACATCCTCGAACCTGAACAGCAGAAGTGGCTGCAGGAGCGCATCGAGGTCAAGCACGCCAAGCCCACGGTCGCCGAGCAGAAGTACATCCTGTCCAAGCTCAACGCCGCCGAAGCGTTCGAAACCTTCCTGCAAACCAAATACGTTGGGCAGAAACGTTTCTCACTGGAAGGCGCGGAAACCGTCATCCCGATGATGGACGCCGCGATCGACCAGGCCGCCGAACACGCCCTCGACGAGGTCATCATCGGCATGCCGCACCGCGGCAGGCTCAACGTGCTGGCCAACATCGTCGGCAAGCCCTACAGCCAGATCTTCACCGAGTTCGAAGGCAACCTCAATCCGTCGCAAGCCCACGGCTCCGGCGATGTGAAGTACCACCTCGGGGCGTCCGGCAACTACATCCAGATGTTCGGCGACAACGACATTCAGGTGTCGCTGACCGCCAACCCGAGCCACTTGGAGGCCGTCGACCCGGTCCTGGAAGGCCTGGTGCGGGCCAAGCAGGATCTGCTCGACACCGGCGCCGACGCCGAAGGCTCCCAAACCTTCCCGGTGGTGCCGCTGATGCTGCACGGCGATGCGGCGTTCGCCGGCCAAGGCGTGGTCGCCGAAACCCTCAACCTGGCGTTGCTCAAGGGCTACCGCACCGGCGGCACCATCCACATCGTGGTCAACAACCAGATCGGGTTCACCACCGCGCCAACGGATTCGCGCTCCAGCGAGTACTGCACCGACGTGGCGAAGATGATCGGCGCGCCGATCTTCCACGTCAACGGCGACGATCCCGAAGCCTGCGCCTGGGTGGCGCGGCTGGCCATCGACTTCCGCCAAGCATTCAAGAAGGACGTCGTCATCGACATGCTGTGCTACCGCCGGCGCGGGCACAACGAAGGCGACGACCCGTCGATGACGCAGCCCTACATGTACGACGTCATCGACACCAAACGCGGCTCCCGCAAGGCCTACACCGAATCGCTGATCGGCCGTGGCGACATCTCCATGAAGGAAGCCGAAGACGCCCTGCGCGATTACCAGGGCCAGCTGGAGCGGGTGTTCAACGAGGTCCGCGAACTGGAGAAGCACGCCGCCGAACCGAGCGAGTCGGTGGAAGCCGATCAGCAGATCCCGCAACGGCTCGCGACCGCGGTGGACAAGTCACTGCTGGCCCGTATCGGCGACGCGCATCTGGCCCTGCCCGAAGGCTTCACCGTGCACCCGCGCGTCAAGCCGGTGCTGGAGAAGCGTCGGGAAATGGCCTACGAAGGCAAGATCGACTGGGCCTTCGCCGAACTGCTCGCCCTGGGCTCGCTGGTCTCCGAAGGCAAACTGGTCCGGTTGAGCGGTCAGGACACCCAGCGCGGCACGTTCACCCAGCGCCACGCCGTCATCGTCGACCGCAAAACCGGCGAAGAGTTCACCCCGTTGCAACTGTTGGCCACCAACACCGACGGCACCCCGACCGGCGGCCGGTTCCTGGTCTACAACTCGGCGCTGTCCGAATACGCCGCTGTCGGTTTCGAATACGGCTACTCGGTGGGTAACCCCGACGCCATGGTGCTCTGGGAAGCTCAGTTCGGTGACTTCGTCAACGGTGCGCAATCCATCATCGACGAATTCATCTCCTCCGGTGAGGCGAAATGGGGCCAGCTGTCCAATGTCGTGCTGCTGCTGCCGCACGGGCATGAAGGCCAAGGCCCCGACCACACCTCCGGGCGCATCGAACGGTTCCTGCAGCTGTGGGCCGAAGGGTCGATGACCATCGCGGTACCGTCCACCCCGGCGAACTATTTCCATCTGCTGCGTCGGCACGGTCTCGACGGCATCCAACGCCCGCTGATCGTGTTCACGCCCAAGTCCATGCTGCGCAACAAAGCCGCGGTCTCCGACATCCGCGACTTCACCGAACAGAAATTCCGCTCGGTGCTCGAAGAACCCACGTACACCGACGGCGACGGTGACCGCAGCAAAGTCACCCGAATCCTGTTGTGCAGCGGCAAGATCTACTACGACCTGGCCGCTCGCAAGGTCAAGGACAAGCGCGACGACGTGGCCATCGTGCGGCTCGAACAACTCGCGCCGCTGCCAAAACGTCGGCTGGCCCAGACCCTCGACCTGTACCCGAATGCCACCGACAAGTACTGGGTCCAGGAAGAACCCGCCAACCAGGGCGCGTGGCCCTCGGTCGGCCTCACCTTGCCCGAAGTACTCCCCGAGTACTTCAACCCCATCAAACGCATCTCCCGGCGCGCGATGTCCGCACCGTCGTCCGGATCGTCGAAGGTGCACGCCGTGGAGCAGCAGGAGATCATCGACCTCGCGTTCGGGTAATCGGTTAGTTCTCGCGGGTTCGAATCACCGCGCACGCAACGCTGGGCTCCGCGGCCCGGGGCGACTAGTCAACAAGGGTGACCTTCACGACGACCGCCCCGGCCGCGGGGCCCGCCGCGTCTGCCGACCCGAGGACCGTTCGGACTGCCCTGCTGGCGAGCGTGCTCGGAACGACCATCGAGTGGTACGACTTCTTCCTCTACGCGACTGCCGCGAGCCTGGTGTTCAACCATGCGTTCTTCCCCGACCAGAGTTCGTTCGTCGGGACCATGCTGGCGTTCGCGACGTTCGCGGTCGGCTTCGTGGTGCGCCCTATCGGCGGGTTCGTCTTCGGGCATATCGGCGACCGGATCGGCCGCAAGCGCACGCTCGCGGCCACCATGCTGTTGATGGGCGGCGCCACCGCGTTGATGGGCCTGCTGCCCACGGCAGCCCAGATCGGGGTGCTGGCACCGGTGCTGCTGCTGGTGCTGCGCGTCGTGCAGGGTTTCGCGCTCGGCGGTGAGTGGGCAGGCGCGGTACTGCTGGCCGTCGAGCACAGTCCGCGCCACCGCCGCGGGCTCTTCGGCAGCATTCCCCAGGTGGGGCTGGCGCTGGGCCTTGCGCTGGGTACCGGGGTGTTCGTGGTGCTGCAGCTGGCCCTGTCGGCGGACGCTTTCCTGGCCTACGGGTGGCGCATCGCCTTTCTGATCAGCATTGCCCTGGTGATCTTCGGCGTGGTGGTTCGATTCCGGGTGGCCGAGACCCCTGCGTTCGAGAAGATCCGTGCCGACGACGACCGTGCGGCGGTCCCGGTGCGGGAGATCTTCCGGCCGCCTGCGCTGCGGTCGACGGTCCTCGGCCTGCTGTCGCGGTGGGGTGAGGGTGCCGCGTTCAACACGTGGGGTGTGTTCACCATCGCGTATGCCACCAGCACGCTGCATCTGGGCAAGGTGCCGGTGCTGATCGTGGTCACCATCTCGGCGTTGTTGATGGCCGCGTTGTTACCTGTGTCGGGCCATCTGGCCGACCGGTTCGGCGCCCGCACGATGTACGCCACCGGGATCGCCGCCTACGGTCTCGTGGTGTTCCCGGCGTTCGCGCTGTTCGGCACGCGCAGCATCCTGGCCTACTCGGTGGCAATGCTGTTGGCGTTCGGTGTGATTCACGCGTGGTTCTACGGCGCCCAGGGCACGTTGTACGCGTCGCTGTTCCCGACTCGCACCCGCTACACCGGGTTGTCGACGGTGTATCAGCTCTCGGGTGTGTACGCGTCGGGCCTGACGCCCCTGATCCTCACAGCGCTGATCGCCGCGGGCGGCGGCAAGCCCTGGTACGCCTGCGGGTATCTGGCCACCACCGCCGCGATCAGCGTCGTCGCGACGCTGTTGCTAAGGCCGCGGTATTAGCACGTGAGCACCACCGGGCCGGCGTCGGTGATCGCGATGGTGTTCTCGGTGTGCGCGGTGCGGGATCCGTCGGCCGAGCGGATGGTCCAGCCGTCCCGGTCATAGACGATGCGGTTGGTGGTGCGGGCGAGCCACGGCTCCAGCGCGAGTGTCATGCCTGCCTTCAGTCGCATGCCGCGCCCGGGCTTGCCGTTGTTCGGCACGTGCGGATCTTCGTGCATGGTCCTGCCGAGACCGTGTCCGCCGAATTGGAGATTGACGGAATAGCCATACGCCGCGACGACGGCGCCGATCGCGGCGGAGATGTCGCCGAGCCGCCCGCCGGGCCGGGCCGCCGCGGTGCCCGCCGCGAGCGCCTCCTCGGTCGCGCGGATCAACCGCACATCCTCGTCGGCGGGCGTCCCGACGATCACGGTGCGCGCCGCGTCGGCGACCCAGCCATCGATGGAGACCGCGAAATCCATGGTCAACACATCGCCGTCGCGCAGCGCGTAGTTGAACGGAAGCCCATGCAGCACAGCGTCATTCACCGACAGGCAGATCACGTTGCGAAACGGTCCCGACCCGAATGACGGGTCGTAATCCCAGTAGCAGGACTGCGCGCCCCGGCGCTTGACCATGTCCCGGGCGTGATGTTCGAGGTCGAGCAGGTTCACCCCGACCTCGGCCAGCCCGCCGAGTTCGGTGAGCACCTGGGCCACGAAACGGCCGGTGGTCCGCATTTTCTCGATCTCGGCTCCGGTCTTGAGTTCAATCACGTCATCACTCCTTGTGCGGTATATAAATACCAAGACTAGCGGTATACAAATACCAGCGCTACCGTGGTGACGTGGTCCGTACGCCGCTGAGTCCCGAGCAAGTCGCCGCAGGCCGCCGAGTCGGCGCAGCATTGCGCGCCGCCAGGGGCGCCCGCACCCTCGAAGATGTCGCGCGCGGCGCGGGCATTTCCCCCGAGACACTGCGCAAGATCGAAACCGGTCGTCTGCCCTCCCCCGCATTCGGCACCATCGTCGGACTCAGCGATGTCCTCGATCTGCCGCTGCAAGCCCTCGCCGAAGTGTGGCGGCCGGTGAGCGCTGCCGCGTCATAGTTGTTTGCTCGTCGCATTTCAGTAAATCACTGAGCAGGTTCGGGATACGGTTCGACGCCGTCGGTTGCACATTTCAATGAGCCGCACTGCCGCGCGGGCGATGCGGCTCGACTTGTGGCTGCGGTGATCCAGTGGTACGAACTCCCTACAGGCCACCCGTGACGCGCTGCTCCAGATCGTAAATTGCTGTGAATCATGGCCTTTCCGTGCCAGGAGACGACAATCGGGGGATCACCGTGCCAATACGGCTGTGAATGCGAAAGCCGGACCACGGCTGACCCCATTTCCACCTTCGGCGTCTGTCAATTTCTCGTGAAGCAGTTCCGAGATGACAGGCCAGAACACCTCAATCGATGGAGCGGTATCACATGCAAAACTTTGCTGGGAAGGTTGCCGTCGTCACTGGCGCCGGCTCAGGAATCGGACAGGCACTGGCCGTCGAACTGGCGCGTGCAGGCGCCAAGCTCGCCATCAGCGACATCGACATCGACGGCCTGGCCGACACCGAGAGAAGGCTCGAAGCGATCGGTGCGCCCGTCAAAGCCGACCCCCTCGACGTCACCGAACGTCAGGCGTTCCTGATCTACGCCGACGAGGTCAAGGAACACTTCGGCACGGTCAACCAGGTCTATAACAATGCTGGCATCGGATACGCCGGCGACGTCCAGGTCGCCCGGTTCAAGGACATCGAACGGGTCATGGACGTCAACTTCTGGGGCGTCGTCAACGGCACGAAGGCATTCCTGCCCCATCTCATCGCCTCAGGCGACGGTCACGTCATCAACGTGTCGAGCGTCTTCGGGTTGTTCTCGCTGCCCGGGCAGGCCGCCTACAACTCGGCCAAGTTCGCCGTACGCGGATTCACCGAGGCGCTGCGCCAGGAGATGGCGCTGGCCGAGCATCCAGTCAAGGTCACCACCGTGCACCCCGGCGGCATCAAGACCGCCATCGCACGTAACGCCATCGTGGCCGACGGCCTCAACGCGGAGGAGGTGGCGGACAGCTTCGACAAGCAGTTCGCCAGGACCAGCCCCCAACGCGCGGCGCAGGTCATTCTCAAGGCCGTGCACAAGGACAAAGCCCGCGTATTGGTAGGCCCCGACGCCAAATTCCTCGACCTCGTCGTGCGGGTCACCGGATCCGGCTATCAGCGCATGTTCCCGGCTTTCCTGAAGCTCATCGCGACCAAGCCGGCCGAATTACACGGAACCGCGGGTACCGGCTACTCTCGACACTAGTCAAACGACACGAGGGAGTGCGCATGGAAGGCTTTGCTGGAAAGGTCGCCGTGGTTACCGGCGCCGGGTCGGGTATCGGACAGGCACTGGCCATTGAGCTCGGGCGCTCCGGCGCCAAGGTCGCCATCAGCGACGTCGACACCGAAGGCCTCGCCGTCACCGAGGAGCGGCTCAAGGCGATCGGCGCGCCAGTCAAGGCCGACCGGCTCGATGTCACCGAGCGCGAGGCCTTCGAGCTGTACGCGAACGCGGTCGTCGAGCACTTCGGCAAGGTCAACCAGATCTACAACAACGCAGGCATCGCGTTCACCGGCGACGTCGAGGTCAGCAGCTACAAAGACATCGAGCGCGTGATGGACGTCGACTTCTGGGGCGTCGTCAACGGCACCAAGGCGTTTCTGCCGCATCTGATCGCTTCCGGCGACGGCCACGTGGTCAACGTCTCCAGCATTTTCGGTCTGTTCGCCGTGCCGGGACAGGCCGCCTACAACTCGGCGAAGTTCGCGGTGCGCGGGTTCACCGAGGCTCTCCGGCAGGAAATGGCGCTGGCCAAGCACCCGGTCAAGGTCACCACCGTGCACCCGGGCGGCATCAAGACCGCGATCGCCCGCAACGCCACCGCCGCCGAGGGCCTTGACCCGCAGGAACTGGCCAAGGTGTTCGACAAGAAGCTGGCCAACACCACTCCGCAGCGGGCCGCCAAGATCATCCTCGAGGCCGTGCACAAGAACCGGGCCCGGGTGCTCGTCGGGCCGGACGCCAAACTGCTCGACATCGTCGTGCGCATCACGGGCTCGGGTTACCAGCGGTTGTTCTCCACCGCCATGAGCCGGATCCTGCCCTACTGATCGGCTAGTGGCCGAGCGGGTTGGCCTGCAGGAAGGCGTCGGCGACCGCGCGCGGGTCGGCGCCTTCGGCCACCTGCCGGAGCATGTCCGCGAGTGAGCCGGTGTCCAGGACGCCTGCGATCTCGTTGACCGCGAGGATCTGGCGTTCGTTCAGTACATTGCGCCGGTAGAGCGGCACCACGTTCTCCGCGCGGATCATCGCCGTGCGATCGGCGAGCACCACCACCTCCGCCGGGTTGGCCGGGTCGGCGGTGGTGGTCCACGCCGCATTGATCTTCCCGGCCTTGAGCGCCGCGAAAAGACTTGCGCGATCAGCGAATTCGACGGGTTTCGGCAGGCGGCAAGTGCCGACCAGCGCCGGAACGGCCGCACCCTTGAGAGCGCCGGGCACCACCTTGGCACAGTTGCGCCGCAGCGCGGTCAGATCTTTCCCGCCCCACGCGGATGCGGTCTGTTCCGTCACCGCGACGGCAGGTTTGTCCTGTGCCGACATGGTGTAGTCACCGGCTGCGACGCCCTCCGGCAACGCCGAGAGCAGATCGCGGTAGACCTGCTCATCAGAGTGCGCCGCGGCGCCGGGCGCGAACGTCTCCAGCAACTGGCCGGTGAACCCGGGCAGCACGGTCACCGAACCCGAGTCCAGCGCGCCCAGCGCCTCCTTGGTCGGGGTGACCTCGGCGGGGGTGCCGTAATAGCGCAGCGCGGCCGCATACAACTGGCCGAGAAGCGCGTATTCCGGTGTCATGCCCGCCGCGACGGCCATCGGGGCAGGCGGCGGGTGGGAGCTGCAGCCGGCGATCAGCAGCACGACCGCCAGCGCCAGTACCAGTCGACGACGCACGGGCAGGGTCAGTCTCCCGATGCGGCCGCCACTGCCGCGGCCACCGCGGGCCCGACCCGGGGATCGAGCGCACTCGGCACGATGTGATCGGCGGCCAGGTCGTCGCCGACGACCGAGTGGATCGCCTCGGCGGCGGCCACCTTCATCTTCTCGGTGATCCGGCGCGCCCCGGCGTCGAGCGCACCCCGGAACACTCCCGGGAAGGCCAGCACATTGTTGATCTGGTTGGGGAAATCGCTGCGGCCCGTCGCGACGATCGCAGCGTGCTTGCGCGCCGCATCGGGATGGATCTCCGGATCCGGATTGGACAGGGCGAAGACGATGCCGCCCGGGGCCATCGTGGCGATGAGCTCCTCGGGCACGATGCCTGCCGACACTCCGAGGAACATGTCAGCGCCGTCGAGCGCCTCGGCGACGCCGCCGGTGAGGCCGCGTGGATTGGTACGCCCCGCCAGTTCGGTCTTGAAGGAGTTCATGCCCTCGCGGTCGCCGTGAACAATGCCTTGCGAGTCCAGCACGGTGATGTCGGCGATGCCCTTGGCGAGCAGCATGTTGGTGCAGGCCACCCCGGCCGCGCCTGCGCCCGACACGACGACCCGCAAGTTGTGCATGTCGCGCTCGAGCACCTTGGTGGCCCCCAGCAGCGCGGCGAGCACCACGATGGCGGTGCCGTGCTGATCGTCGTGCATGACGGGGCAGTCGAGCGCCTCGATGACGCGGCGCTCGACCTCGAAACACCGCGGTGCCGAGATGTCCTCCAGGTTGACCGCACCGAACGTGGGGCGCAGCCGGATCAGCGTCTCCACGATCTCGTCGGGATCCTTGGTGTCCAGCACGATGGGAATGGAATTCAGCCCGCCGAAAGACTTGAAGAGGGCGCTCTTGCCCTCCATCACCGGCAGCGATGCCGCCGGGCCGATGTCGCCGAGGCCCAGCACCGCGGTGCCGTCGCTGACGACGGCGACCAGTCGGTGGGCCCATGTGTACTTGGCGGCGAGGGTGTGATCCGTGGCGATCGCCCGGCTGACCTGCGCGACGCCCGGGGTGTAGGCGATCGACAAGGCCCGCTGGGTGTCCAGCGGCGAATTGAGCTCGACGGAGAGCTTGCCGCCTTCGTGAGCAGTAAAGATCTCGGAATCTTCGACGACAACCTGGGGAGTGCGCGTCGTCGCGGAGTCTTCACGCGATGAAGCGACAGTACTTTCCGACACGGCGCCAGGGTACTTCACAGACCAATCTCACAGGGTCGAGTTCCCCTCTCGTGAGCTGTCGGTAACAGGTTGGGCGCGTACGATTCAACAGGCCCGATCGGGTGCCGGTCACAGCTGATGGGAGGCCCAGCGAATGCCCTCGTTCCGCGCGCTACCGCCGTCGCTGCTCCGCCCCACCGCGCGGGCCAAACCCCCGGTCACCGATGCCAAATCCATCCACGTTCCGGTCGCCCGGGCCATGGTGGACTGCGGCGTGTACTGCGACGGGGAGAGGTTGCCCGGCAAATACACCCACGCAGCCGCCCAGGCCAAGGTGCGCGAGCTGGAGAGCATCGGGAAAAAGGCGTTCGCGTGGGTTGGCCTGCACGAGCCCGACGAGCACCAGATGCAGTCTGTCGCAGACGTTTTCGGTTTGCACGAGCTGGCGGTCGAGGACGCGGTGCACGCCCATCAGCGCCCCAAGCTCGAGCGCTACGACAAAACGTTGTTCCTGGTGATCAAGACCGTCAACTACGTCGAGCACGCCTCGGTGGCCAACGCCCGCGAAATCGTCGAGACCGGTGAGATCATGATCTTCGTCGGACCGGACTTCGTGGTGACCGTCCGGCACGGCGAACACGGCGGGCTGGCCAGCGTCCGCCGACGTCTCGATGCCTCGCCTGCCATCCTGACACTGGGACCGTTCGCCGTCATGCACGCCATCGCCGACCACGTGGTGGACCACTATCTGCACGTCACCGACCTGATGGAAACCGACATCGACGTCATGGAGGAGAACGTCTTCTCCCCAGACTCCCCGACCAACATCGAGTGCATCTACCTGCTCAAGCGGGAGGTCGTCGAGCTGCGCCGCGCCGTCGGCCCGCTGACGCTGGCCCTGCAGCGGCTGCTCACCGACCACAATGACGTCATCTCCGTCGAAGTGCGCCGCTACATGCGCGACGTCAACGACCACACCATCCAGGCCTCGGAGCGGATCTCCAGCTACGACGAAATGCTCAGCTCGCTGGTGCAAGCCGCCCTCGGCAAGGTCGCGATGCAGCAGAACGTCGACATGCGCAAGATCTCGGCATGGGTTGCCATCGCCGCGGTACCGACCGCGCTGGCCGGGATCTACGGCATGAACTTCGACAACATGCCCGAATTGCATTGGGTCTGGGGCTATCCCGCGGTGCTCACCCTCATGCTGACGGTGTGCCTGGTGCTGCACCGCACCTTCCGGAAGAACGACTGGCTCTGACTCTCAGGTCGGGTTGGCGGCCCTGCGCGCCGGATTCAGCACGTCCACACCGTCGGTCTGCCACGCCTCACGCATCGCGTCGGCGCCCTTGAGCCGCACCCATGCCGCCTCAGTCGCGGTGATCGGGGTCGCGGCAAGAACATTCACCGCGGCCAGCGGATCCGGCAACGCGATCTCACCGATATCGCTGGGAGACAACAGGAAAGCGGTGAACGGCGCACCGGCGAACAACGGCGTCTCCAGATCGACCAGGGCATCAGCCTCAAGCACCAGCCCCTCGACCGCAGGCGCCGCGGCGAGGATCGCCAGCGAGCGGGCCAGCCCGGTCGGCGTCGGCCCGCGCAGGGACACCGTCACCTCGGCCCGCGGGCCGTGGATGGGGTCGGCCACGAATTCCGTCGGGTCGAACATCGGGTGACGCGAACAACCCAGCGTCACATAGTGGTACACGGTCGCGTCAGCCGGGTCGGGGCCGAAGCGCAGCACCTCGATGCGCTCGGTGCCCAGAAATGTGACGCTCGCACTGACCGGTTCCGCGGTGATACCCGCGGCTGCGAAATGCTCATCGAGACCGGTCCGCACGGCCCCCAGAACGTCGGTCACTCGGATTTGGGCTCCGACGGCGCCGCGGCATTCTCCTCGGGGTCGTCGTCGGTGGGTTCTGCGGATTCGTCGGGTTCCGGCTCAGATGCCTCGGGTTCGGATTCGGGCTCGGGCTCGGGTTGGGGCTCAGGTTCGAGCGTCTCGGGCTCGGGCGCCTCCTCGGGTTCGATCGCCCGGGTCAGGTTCAGGCCCGAGTCGGCATCGAAGATCACCAGTTTCGACGTGTCGAACGCCAGCTCGATCTGCTGACCCCCCGTCGCCCGAGATTCCGCGGAAACCCTTGCGACGAACTCGTTTTCACCCGCTCCGGAATCGGCGACCAGCTCGGCCAACTGCGCCGCGCGGGCACCGCCGCCATCGATGGTGAAGTGGATGTACTTCTCCGAGCCCAGCGACTCGACGATGTCGGCGCGCACGCTGAAGCTCAGCGCCCGGATCCTGGCGTACCCGTCGAGCAGCGACGCATCCTCCAGATGCTCGGGGCGGATCCCGACAATGATGTTGTCCGGCTTGGGCGCTCGGGCCAGCAGCTCGTGCACGTCCGGGCTCAGCGTGACGTCACCGAACGGCAACCGCACCCCGACATCGGTGAACGTCGCCGGGAAGAAGTTCATGGCGGGCGATCCGATGAAGCCTGCCACGAACAGGTTCACCGGGTTCTTGTACAGCTCGTCGGGGGTACCGATCTGCTGCACCACACCGGCCAGCATCACGACAACACGGTCTCCCAACGTCATCGCCTCGGTCTGATCGTGAGTGACGTACACCGTCGTGGTGCCCAGCCGGCTCTGCAGCCGCGAAATCTCCGCACGCATCTGCACCCGCAGCTTGGCATCCAGGTTGGAGAGCGGCTCGTCCATCAGGAATGCCTTGGGGCTGCGGACAATTGCCCGCCCCATCGCCACCCGCTGACGCTGCCCACCGGAGAGCTGAGCGGGCTTGCGGTCCAGCAGCTCGGTCAGGTCGAGGATCTTGGCGGTCTCTTCGACCTTGGTTGCGATCTCGTCCTTCTTCATCTTGGCCAGCGTGAGCGGGAAGGCGATGTTCTGCCGGACCGTCATATGCGGGTACAGCGCGTAGGACTGGAACACCATCGCGATATCGCGATCCTTGGGTGCCTTCTCGTTGACCCGTTCCCCGCCGATGCTCAGCTCGCCTGACGAGATCTCCTCGAGTCCGGCGATCATGTTCAGCGTGGTGGATTTGCCGCACCCCGACGGCCCGACCAAGATGATGAATTCACCGTCGGCAATGGTCATGGACAGTTCTTTGACGGCTTCCCGGACACCGCCTGCGCCGTCGGGGTAACTCTTGGTCACCCGGTCCAACACAATCTCGGCCATCCAACTACCCCTTTACCGCACCGGAGGTCAGCCCAGCGACGATGCGCCGCTGGAAAATCAGGACAAAGACAATGATCGGGATGGTGATGACCATGGCGCCCGCCGCGATGGAACCCGTCGGCTCCTCGAATTGCGAACTGCCGGTGAAGTTCGCGATGGCCACCGGCGCCGTGATGGCGCGTTGGGTCGCGGTCAGCGACAGGGCCAGCAGCAGGTCGTTCCACGCGAAGATGAACACCAGGATGGCCGCGGTGACGATGCCCGGCGCGGCCAGCGGGGCGATGACCCTGCGGAATGCCTGCGCCGGCGTGGCACCGTCCATCTTCGCGGCCTTCTCCAGATCCCATGGGATCTCCCGGAAGAACGCCGAGAGCGTGTAGATCGCCAGCGGCAGCGCGAAGGTGATGTAGGGGATGATCAAGCCCGGCCAGGTGTCGAACAAGCCGAGCCTGCGCTCGATGTTGAAAAGCGGTGTCACCAGCGAGATCTGCGGGAACATCGCGATCAGCAGCGCGACGCCGACGAGCAACCGCTTACCCGGGAACGCCAGCCGGGCCACGGCGTAGGCCGCCATGCCACCGACCACCACCGCGATCACCGTGGTGATCAGGCCGATACCGATGGAGTTGACGAGCGCCGAGCTGAAGATGTCGCCGGTGAAGATGCCCTTGTAGTTGGCGAAGGTGATCTGCGTCGGAATCAGCTTGCCGTCCTTGACCGTTGACGTCGGCTTCAACGACAGCGACAGGATCCACAACACCGGGAACAACGCGTAGAGAATCACCAGGGCGTCGACGACAACCCATCCCGTCGCGCGGCGCGCGCCGACCCGCTCAGCCATGTTGGCCCTCCGCGTCCGACCCGGGCGCCGACGCGCCGAAGATCTTGATGTAGATGAACGCGATGACCGCGACCGAGGCGAAGATCAACACGCTGATGGCCGAACCCAACCCGAGGTTGAAGGCCTTGAACAGGTTGTCGTAACCCAAGATCGACACCGACCCGGTGTTGTTCGCCCCACCGGTCAGCACATAGATGTTGTCGAAGATCCGGAACGCGTCGAGGGTGCGGAACAGCAACGCCACCAGGATGGCCGGTTTCATCAGCGGCAGAATGACTTTGACCAGCCGCTGCCATGCCCCCGCGCCGTCGACCTGGGCGGCGTTGAGCAGCTCCTGCGGTACCAGGGCCAGCCCCGCCAACAGCAACAGCGCCATGAACGGCGTGGTCTTCCACACCTCGGCCAGCACCACGATGGCCAGCGACGGCAGCTGTTCGGTCAACGGCGCGCTGCCCTCCGGCAACAGGTTCGCCAGATACCCGGTGCCGGGAGTCCATGCGTAGTACCAGCTGTACGACGCCGCGACGGTGACGATGCCGTACGGGATCAGCACGGCGGTACGCACCACGCCTCTGCCGAAGATGGTGCGGTGCATGACCAATGCCAGCGCCATGCCGAGCACGAACTCGATGGCCACCGACACGACCGTGATCCCCAAGGTGACGGCGAACGCCGTCCACCAATACCGGTCGGTCAGGATCGTGACGTAGTTGTCCACGCCGACGAATGCGGTGTCGCCCGGCGCGGCCAGGTTGTAGCGCTGCAGGCTCAGCCATACCGCGTACCCGATGGGATACGCCGTGACCGCGAGCATGAGGATCACCGCCGGAGCGATGAGCGCGTAGGCCAACCGGCGCTGCGACCGGCGGTCGTCGGTGCGGGCCGCCGGTGCGGTTGCGGTTGCCGAGGTCACGGGATCAGCCCCTTACCGTCGATCGCCTTCTGCACCTGCGTGGCCAGCACGTCGGCCGTGCGCTCGGGGTCGATCGCCGTCACCGGGGCCAACGTCGCCGAGATGCGGGTGGACACGGCTTGGTAGACCGGGGTCGCCGGTCGCACCGCGGCATCGCTGAGTTGCTCACGGATGACGGCGTATTGCGGGTACTTCGCCTGGAAGGCCGGGTCGTCGTAGAGGGATTCGCGCACCGCGGGCAGCCCGCCCTCCACCGACGTGTAGCGCTGATTGTCGATGTTGCGCAGGCAGCGAATGGCTTCGAACGCCTCGGCCCTGTGCTGGCTGGTGGACGCGACAGCCAGGTTGAGACCACCGATGGTCACTTTCGCCGGTTCGCCTGCGCGGACCCCCGGGTAGTTGGCGAAGCCGAAGACCTTCTTGCTGGCGTCGTAGGCCGCCTCGAACTGTTCGTCGCTGGGCGAGAAGGTGCCGACGTCGTTGATGGCATCGGTCAGGTCGGAACGCTCGTTGAGCGGCAGGAACTTCACCCCGCCCTTGACGGCGTTCTCCAACAGTGAGGGCAGCACGAACGGCCAGTTCACCTCGAGGGCGGCCTTGCCCTGTTCGAGCGCCAGGCGCGCAGTGCCCTCGTCGGTCTGGGTCACCGACGGATCCGCTCCGGGTGCGGTCGCGACCGACTTCATGATCTGCAGCGCCTTCACGGTCGCCGCGCGATGCTCCGGAGTGTCGGTGAGAGTCACGGTCTTGCCGTCATCGGAGAGCACCTGACCGCCCGCACTCGCGAGCAGCGTGTTGAACCACACCACCAGGCCCTCGTACTGCTTTGCCTGCACCGCAATCCAGCTCGGCTTCCCTGCCGCGTGCAGGCGCGTCGCCTCGGCCACCATGCCGTCCCAGGTTCGCGGCGGTTCGTCCATCAAATCGGCTCGATACCACAGCAATTGGGTGTTGGTGGTGATGGGCGCGGCGTACAGCTTGCCCTGCCAGCGCGCGGTCTGCAGCGGGCCTGCCAACGTGTTCTCGGTGGCATCGGACTCAGCGAGCCCGGCCGGATCGTCGGACAGCGGTAGCGCCCAACCGGCTTCGGCGAACTCCGCCGTCCACACCACGTCGAGCGCCATCACGTCGAGCGACTTGTCGTTGCCCGTCAGGCGTCGGGCCAACTGCAGCCGTTGGTCGTCAGCGCCTTTCGGCAGGCTGATCTGTTTGATGGTGAACCGGCCGCCGAGATCGGAGTTGCAGCGTTTGGCGACGGCGGTGAACGTGGCCATCTCGTTGGCCGGCGTGTAGTAGTTGATGACGAGGCCGCTGGCGGGAGCTCCACAGGCGGAGACGGTCGTGACCGCCGTCAATGCGGCCACTGCCGCAGCACACAGCCGCCGAGCGCGCACCGCTGGGCCTCCCGTCACTCCATGTCGCCGCCGCTGCGACTTCGGGCGGGAACCGCCCGCGCGCAAACCGTAGAGCCAAATACGCATGATGTGCAACACTTTCGGCACACGCGCATCACAATCGTGACCTGCTCACTTTGCCACACGGCACATCAGCGGCGGCCGGCCGGGCTCAGATCGTCAAGCGCGCCAGCAGATCCCGGCCCTGTTCGGCACTCTGCGGATCGCACAGCACGTCATAGCGGCCGGCGACCAGCTGCATGGTCGAACTGAAATCTCTTGTGCCGCGAGCCATCGCGTACGGGATCGCCGAGGTGATCAGGCCGAAGAACACGCCCGCGATCAGACCCGTCAGCAGAGCACTCCACGGATTGGGGCTGAAAAAGCCCAGGATCAGGCCGATGAACAGGCCCAGCCAGGCGCCCGAGAGCACGCCGCCGCCGAGTACCTTGGGCCAGCTCAACCGGCCCGTCACCCGCTCGACCTGCATCAGGTCCACACCGACCAGCGTCACCTGCTGAACCGGGAACTGTTGGTCGGACAGATAGTCCACCGCACGCTGCGCCTCGGCGTAGGTCGGGTAGGAGCCGATCGGCCACCCTTTGGGCGGTGTGGGCAACGCGCCGCGCAGCGGCGCGCCTGGTGTCGCACCGGTTGCCTGCCCGGGCTGGAATGGGCTGGTCATCGATCTTCACTCTCCTGTCGTGCAGCGACCGATCGGCCTGCTGCTCTTGTTACAGCAACGTCCCCCACCCGCAAAAGGTGCCTGCGATGAGGTGACCTCTACGTTCCACGCCGTGCGCTAGGTTGATCAGCATGACAAACCCGGACGGCTACGCAGGCGAAACACCTGCATCCGAGCCCAGTGCCGGTCCCTTATACACATCTGACGCTGCCGACGATCGCAT
>NZ_LZTB01000072.1 GCF_001665685.1 Mycobacterium sp. 852013-50091_SCH5140682 | reverse complement strand
TATGCGATCGTCGGCAGCGTCAGATGTGTATAAGAGACAGGCAAGCGCCCCTCGGCGGCCAGATCGCGGATGATGGTGTAGATCTCGCCGCGCGCGCCGACATCGACGCCGCGGGTGGGTTCGTCGAGCAGCAGCACCGAGCAGTTCTGGGTGAGCCAGCGGGCCAGCACGATCTTCTGCTGATTGCCGCCGGACAGGTTGCCGACGAGCTGGCCGAGGCCGCTGGACTTGAGCCGTACCGACGCGGTGGCGTCGCTGACCGCCGACGAGCGCTTGCGGTTGCGCAGCCAACCCGCGGAGGCGAAGGCGCCCAGATGCGGCAGGCTGCCGTTGTCGAGGACCGATTGCGTGAGCACCAGGCCCGCGCCTTTGCGGTCCTCGGGGACCAGCGAGATGCCCGCGCGGATCGCGTCGCCGACGCGCCCGCGGTGGACCGCACGGCCGTTGACGTCGATGGTGCCGGCGACCGAGCGCCGGATCCCGAAGATGGCTTCGACGATCTCGCTGCGCCCGGCGCCGACCAGTCCGCCGAGTCCGAGGATCTCGCCTTTGCGGACCTCGAGATCGACGGCGGGCCCGTCGGCGTGCAGTTGCAGACCGCGGACGGACAGGCCGATCTCGTCGCCTGCCGGGGTGATGGGCGGAAAGAGGTTGTCGAGCTCACGGCCGATCATGGCGTGCACGATGCCGTCCGGCGTGGTGTCGGCCAGCGGCGCGTTGAGCACGAGCTGCCCGTCGCGCAATACCACCACGTGGTCGGCCAGTTCGGTGATCTCGGCCATGCGATGGGTGGTGTAGAGCATCGCCACACCCTGCGTCTTGAGCCTGCGGACCACGTCGTAGAGGCGTTCGACCTCGCGGTCGGGGATCGCCGAGGTCGGCTCGTCGAGCAGCAGCACCTTGGCGCCCCAGGTGGTCGCCTTGGCGATCTCGACGAGCTGCATGAGCGCGATGGGCAGATCACCCATGCGGGTCCGTGGATCGACGTCGACGCCGAAGGTGGCCAGCATCTCGCGGGCCTGCCTGGCCATGCCGCGCCGGTCCAGGGTGCGGAACTGCGTCTTGAGTTCCCTTCCCACGAACAGGTTTTCGTAGATCGTCAGCTCGGGGTAGGGGGCGAGTTCCTGCGGCACGATGCCCACCCCGAGGCTGCGGGCCAGCTTGGGGTCGGCGTGCTGCAACGCCGTGCCGTCGACGGTGACCTCGCCCGAGTCGGCCTTGAGCTGCCCGGTGACGATCTTCATCAGCGTGGACTTGCCGGCCCCGTTTTCGCCCGCGAGCACGGTGAGCTCGCCGGCGTGCAGGTCGAATGACACGTCACGCAGCACCGGCACGCCGCCGAAGGCCTTCGCAACGTGGTCGACATGTAGGGCGGTGGCCATACCTGCTCCTCTGATCTCGGATTTGAGAAAGATAACAACGAACATGCGAACTATCAAGGTATTGACATTAGAAATCGCATCAATCATGTTATAAATCGAGTGAGCGGACGCACACACGCATCCGCGTGAGCGAAGGAATCAGCGGTGACGAAACTGTACGACGACCCCCGCGCGTTCAGTGACGACCTCCTGGAGGGGTTTGTCGACCTGCACGCCGACCGTGTACTCAGCGTCGAGGGCGGGGTGGTGCGAGCTGCCGAAACGCCCGGTAAGGTGGCCGTCGTCGTAGGCGGCGGCTCGGGCCACTATCCGGCGTTCTGTGGTGTTGTGGGAACAGGTTTCGCCGATGGGGCCGTGGTGGGCAACGTGTTCACCTCGCCGTCGACCCAGGAGGCCTACTCGGTGGGCCGAGCAGCCGAAAACGGTGCCGGGGTGCTGTTCAGCACCGGCAACTACGCAGGCGACGTCATGAACTTCACGCTGGCCCAGCAGCGGCTGCAGCAGGAGGGCATCGATACCCGCGTCGTGTTCGTCACCGACGATATTGCTAGCGCACCTGTTGAGGAAATTCACAAGCGGCGTGGGATCGCCGGTGATTTCGTCGTGTTCAAGATCGCCGGTGCCGCCGCCGAGGCGGGCTACGACCTCGACGGCGTGGAACGCGTCGCGCGGCTCGCCAACGACCGCACCCGCACGCTCGGCGTCGCGTTCGGCGGCTGCACGATGCCGGGCGCCGACACGCCGCTGTTCACCGTTCCCGATGGCCGCATGGGTGTCGGGCTGGGGATCCACGGTGAGCCGGGCATCGACGAGGGCGATCTGCCCCGCGCCGCGGATCTGGCCCGCCGGCTCGTCGAGGGCGTGCTGGCCGAGGCGCCGGGCGACACCAACCGCGTCGGCGTGATCCTCAACGGCCTCGGCGCCACCAAGTACGAAGAGCTGTTCGTGGTGTGGCGCACGGTGGCCCCACTGCTGCGCTCCGCCGGCTACACCCTGGTCGACCCCGAGGTGGGCGAGCTCGTCACCAGTCTCGACATGGCCGGCTGCTCACTGACTTTGGTGTTCCTCGACGACGAACTCGACGAGTTGTGGCGGGCCCCCGCCGACACGCCGGCCTACCGCAAGGGCGTCGCGACCACGGCGACCGCCGCGCCACGACGCGTCGTCGCCGCGGCGACGGTGACCGAAACCGAGGCCGTCGAGGTGTCCCAGGCATCCCGCCGGTGCGGGCAGACCGCCACCGCAATCCTGGCGGCGATGGCCGCCGCGATCGAAGACGCAGCGGACGAGCTCGGGCGCGTGGACGCGGTCGCAGGCGACGGCGACCACGGCCGCGGGATGGTGAAGGGCACCTCGGCGGCCCTACAGGCGGCCGAGCTCGCCGACGGCTCCGGGGCCGGGGCGGCGTCCGTACTGACCGCGGCAGGGGAGGCCTGGGCCAGCCAGGCCGGCGGCACGTCGGGCGTGCTCTGGGGCGCCGCACTGGGCGCGATCGGTGCGCGCCTCGGTGACGACGCCGAGGCCATCACGCCTTCGGATGTCGCCGCGGCGGTGCGGGCCGGGCTGGAGGCCATCACGACCCTCGGCAAGGCCTCCGTCGGTGACAAGACGATGCTCGACGCGCTGGTCCCGTTCGTGGACCGCCTCGAACGCGAGACCGCCGCAGGCGCCGAGCTGACCGACGCCTGGGCACAGGCGGCCTCCGACGCCGAACAGGCCGCACAGGCCACGGCCGATCTGAAACCCAAAGTGGGGCGGGCACGTCCGCTCGCCGAGCGCAGCCTCGGCACCCCCGATGCAGGAGCCCTGTCCTTGGCGCTGTGCGTCCGCACCGCGGCAGCGGTACTGGCCCAGACCACGGCAGAAGACACAGTGAGGAGCAAGTGATGAGCGGTCTGCGGATCGTCGTCGGCGCCGATGACGCCGGCGTGGACTACAAGGACATTCTGCGGCGCGACCTGGAGGCCGACGAGCGCGTCGAGTCCGTCGTCGACGTCGGGGTGGGCACCGACGAGCACACGGCCTACCCGCATGTCGCGGTGGCCGCGGCCCGCATGGTCGCCGAAGGCAAGGCCGACCGTGCGCTGCTGGTGTGCGGCACCGGACTCGGTGTGGCCATCAGTGCCAACAAGGTGCCGGGAATCCGGGCCGTCACCGCCCACGACAGCTTCTCCGTCGAACGGTCGGTGCTGTCCAACAATGCGCAGGTGCTGTGTTTCGGACAACGCGTCGTGGGGATCGAGTTGGCGCGCAGACTGGCCAAGGAGTGGCTCGACTACCAGTTCGACCCGGCGTCGGCCTCGGCCGCCAAGGTCGACGCGATCGCCGGATACGAGCCGGCCCCCGGTTGCTGACGAGCGAGGAGATGACCATGAGCACAACCGATCCCGTCGTCGACTTCGACTTCTCGCTGACCGGCAAGGTCGCCGTCGTGACCGGCGGCGCCTCGGGCATCGGCGCCGCCATCGCCTCGGCCTACGCCGTCAAGGGCGCCTCCGTCGCGATCCTGGACCTCTCGGGCGACGCCGCCACCGAGCGTGCGCGTGAACTCGGGGACGGCCACGCGGCCTTCGCCTGCGACGTCAGCTCCGCCGATTCGGTCGCCGACGCCGTCGACGCGGTCCGGGAACGCTTCGGCCGCATCGACATTCTCGTGAACTCGGCCGGCGTGGCGCTGCTCGCACCCGCCGCCGAAATCGACGTCAAGGCCTGGGACAAGACCATCGCCATCAACCTCACGGGCACCTTCCTGATGTGCCAGAAGGTCGGCGCCGTGATGCTCGAGCAGGGCTACGGGCGCGTGATCAACATGGCCTCGCAGGCGGCGAGCGTCGCCCTCACCGACCACGTCGCGTATTGCGCCTCGAAATTCGGCGTCGTGGGCGTGACCAAGGTGCTCGCCTCGGAGTGGGCGGGCCGCGGCGTCACCGCCAACACCATCAGCCCGACGGTGGTGCTGACCGATCTCGGCCGCGCGGCGTGGGAAAACGAGAAGGGGGACCGGCTCAAGACCCAGATCCCGACCGGTCGATTCGCCTACCCCGACGAAATCGCCGCTGCCGCAGTCTTTCTCGCGTCCGACGCGGCGGCGATGATCAACGGGGCCGATCTGCTGGTCGACGGCGGTTACACCATCCGCTGACGACGTCGAATGGCCAGTTGTGCACGCAAATCACGAAAATGCGTGCACTAACTGGCCACTCGGCCAAACCCTTACCGGCCGCGCCGCCGCAGGTAGCGCTCGAACTCCGCCGCCAGCGCGTCACCGTCGATCTTGCCGAGCACCTCGTGCATGTCGACCTCGGCGTCGCCGCGTTCCTCCAGTGACTGCACGTACTCGGCGATCTCGTCGTCCTCGGCCGTCATCTCGGTGACCGCCTGCTCCCACTCCTCGGCGGCCGCGGGCAGATCGGCCAGTGGCACCTCGATGTCGAGCACGTCCTCGACGCGGCGCAGCAACGCCACTGTCGCCTTGGGGTTGGGTGGCTGCGATACGTAATGCGGTACCGCCGCCCAGAACGTCACCGCCGGGATGCCCGCCTGTACGCACGCATCCTGGAACACCCCCGCGATGCCGGTGGGTCCCTCGTAGCGCGTTTCCTCCAGCCCGAAGAACTTGGCCGACTCCGACGAGTACGCAGCACCCGACACCGGGACCGGCCGGGTGTGCGGCGTGTCGGCCAGCAACGCGCCGAGGATCACCACGGTCTGCACGTTGAGCTTGTCCGCGATGGCCAGCAGCTCGGCGCAGAAGGTGCGCCACCGCATGTTCGGCTCGACGCCGTGCATGAGTACCACGTCGCGGTCGCTGCCCGGCGGTCGGCAGTGGGAGATTCGCATCGACGGCCACACCAGCTCCCGCGTCACGCCGTCGATCTGCCGGATCACGGGTCGGTTCACCTGGTAGTCGTAGTAGGCCTCGTCGTCGATTTCGACGATCGGTTCGGCTTCCCAGATCGCATCGAGGTGGTCCAGCGCGTCGCTGGCCGCGTCACCGGCGTCGTTCCATCCTTCGAACGCCGCCACGACGATGGCGTTCTGCAATTCGGGCAGGTCGGACGGCCTACCTCCGCTCGGATACGACGGTGTCACACTGTCAGCGTAAGCCCTGCGTGGGGGCGAAGAGTGCCTTGTCGCCGCGGGTCATATCGCGCCGCTGAGCCGGTTGCGTCAACAAGCAGGTTGCATAGACCGACTACCCTGTTGGTGGGAACGCTGGTCGGGTCGATCGCGACGACGCGTTGGGCGTCCGCACGTCTGTCGGATGACGACGTAGACTCTTCTGGTCGAGAGGCGTTGCAACGGTGTCGGGTTTCTGCCCGTATCCGCCACGCTCGGCAGAGTCAAGGACGCCTTCCGTTACGGAAGGAGAGTATGTGAACGCCTCTGAGTCGAACATCCGCCCGGACTGCACCGACGAACTGGCGGCAACTCTGCGCCGACGGATCATGGTCATCGACGGCGCCATGGGTACAGCGATCCAGCGGGACCGCCCCGATGAGGCCGGCTACCGCGGCGAGCGGTTCAAGGACTGGCCGAGCCCGGTTCAGGGCAACAACGACCTGCTGAACCTGACGCAGCCGCAGATCATCGAGGGCATCCACCGCGAGTACCTCGAGGCGGGCGCCGACATCCTGGAGACCAACACGTTCAACGCGAACGCGGTCTCGCTCTCCGACTACGACATGCAGGAGTTGAGCTACGAGCTGAACTACGCGGGCGCCGCCCTGGCCCGCAAAGCCTGCGACGAGTTCAGCACCGAGGACAAGCCCCGCTACGTCGCCGGGGCGCTGGGGCCGACGACGCGCACCGCGTCCATCTCGCCGGACGTCAACGATCCGGGTGCCCGCAACGTTTCCTACGACCAACTGGTCGCCGCCTACCTCGACGCTGCCAACGGCCTGGTCGACGGTGGCGCTGACCTGCTCATCGTCGAGACGATCTTCGACACGCTGAACGCCAAGGCCGCGATCTTCGCCATCGAGACGCTGTTCGAGCAGCGCGGCCGCCGCTGGCCGGTGATCATCTCGGGCACCATCACCGATGCGTCCGGGCGCACCCTGTCCGGTCAGGTCACCGAAGCGTTCTGGAATTCGATCCGGCACGCCAAGCCGCTCGCGGTGGGCCTCAACTGCGCCCTCGGCGCGCCGGAGATGCGGCCCTATATCGCCGAGATGGCGCGCATCGCCGACACCTTCGTCTCCTGCTACCCGAACGCCGGCCTGCCCAACGCCTTCGGCGAGTACGACGAGTCCCCGAAGCGCCAGGCCGGTTATGTCGCCGACTTCGCCCAGGCCGGTCTGGTCAACATGGTCGGTGGCTGCTGCGGAACGACGCCTGCGCACATCGCCGAGATCGCGCAGGTTGTCGAGGGTGTGCCGCCGCGCGACGTGCCGGAGATCGAGATCGCCACCCGGCTGGCGGGCCTGGAGCCACTCAACATCACCGAGGACTCCCTGTTCGTGAACATCGGTGAGCGCACCAACATCACCGGTTCGGCCCGGTTCCGCAACCTCATCAAAGCCGAGGACTACGACACCGCACTGTCGGTTGCCCTGCAGCAGGTCGAGGTCGGTGCGCAGGTCATCGACATCAACATGGACGAAGGCATGATCGACGGCGTCGCCGCGATGGACCGCTTCACCAAGCTGATCGCGGCCGAGCCGGACATCAGCCGCGTGCCGGTGATGATCGACTCCTCCAAGTTCGAGGTCATCGAGGCGGGCCTGAAGAACGTGCAGGGCAAGCCGATCGTCAACTCGATCTCCATGAAGGAGGGCGAGGAGAAGTTCATCCGCGAGGCCCGGCTGTGCCGCAAGTACGGCGCTGCCGTCGTCGTCATGGCTTTCGACGAGCAAGGGCAGGCCGACAACCTGGAGCGCCGCAAAGAAATCTGCGGGCGGGCCTACCGGATCCTCACCGAGGAGGTCGGCTTCCCGGCCGAGGACATCATCTTCGACCCGAACTGCTTCGCGCTGGCGACCGGTATCGAGGAGCACGCAACCTACGGCATCGACTTCATCGACGCATGCGCCTGGATCAAGGACAACCTGCCCGGCGTGCACATCTCCGGCGGTATCTCCAACGTGTCGTTCTCCTTCCGCGGCAACAACCCCGTCCGCGAGGCGATCCACGCGGTGTTCCTGTTCCACGCCATCAAGGCGGGCCTCGACATGGGCATCGTCAACGCCGGCGCGCTGGTGCCCTACGACGAGATCGACCCCGAGCTGCGGGACCGCATCGAGGACGTCGTCTTGAACCGTCGTGAGGATGCGGCCGAGCGGCTGCTGGAGATCGCGGAGAGGTTCAACAGCAAGGGGAAGTCCGAGGATCCCCAGGCGGCCGAGTGGCGCGGTCTGCCGGTCCGCGAGCGGATCACCCACGCCCTGGTCAAGGGCATCGACGCCCACGTCGACGAGGACACCGAACAACTGCGGGCCGAGATCGCCGCAGCAGGCGGGCGGCCGATCGAGGTGATCGAAGGTCCGCTGATGGACGGCATGAACGTCGTCGGCGACCTGTTCGGCTCAGGCAAGATGTTCCTGCCCCAGGTCGTGAAGTCGGCTCGCGTGATGAAGAAGGCGGTGGCGTATCTGCTGCCGTTCATCGAGGAGGAGAAAGTCACCTCCGGAGCGACCGCGGAAAAAGACACCAACGGCACCATCGTGATGGCGACCGTGAAGGGCGACGTCCACGACATCGGCAAGAACATCGTCGGGGTTGTGCTGCAGTGCAACAACTTCGAAGTGATCGACCTCGGTGTGATGGTGCCCGCGCAGAAGATCCTCGATACGGCCAAGGAACACAACGCCGACATCATCGGTCTCTCCGGCCTGATCACCCCGTCGCTGGACGAGATGGTCAACTTCGCCGTCGAGATGGAACGTGAGGGGATGGAGATCCCGCTGCTGATCGGGGGAGCGACTACCTCACGAGCTCACACGGCCGTGAAGATCGCGCCGCGTCGCAGCGGTCCGGTGGTCTGGGTCAAGGACGCGTCGCGCTCGGTGCCGGTCGCGGCCGCACTCCTCGACGACAAGCAGCGACCGGCGCTGCTGGAAGCCACCGAGGCCGACTACGCGTCGCTGCGTGAACGCCACTCGCAAAAGAACGAGCGGCCGATGCTGACGCTGGAAAAGGCCCGCGCCAACCGGACGCCGATCGAGTGGGACGGCTACACCCCACCGGTGCCCGCCCAAGGCGTCGGCGTGCGGGAGTTTCCCGACTACGACCTTGCCGAGCTGCGCGAGTACATCGACTGGCAGCCGTTCTTCAATGCCTGGGAGATGAAGGGTCGCTTCCCCGACATTCTCAACAACCCGGCGACGGGCGAGACTGCCCGCAAGCTCTACGACGATGCCCAAGAGATGCTCGACACCCTGATCAAGGAGAAGTGGCTCACCGCCAACGGCGTGATCGGGTTCTTCCCGGCGAACGCCGTCGGCGACGACATCGAGGTGTACACCGACGAGACCCGTTCCGAGGTACTCACCACGCTGCACAACCTGCGCCAGCAGGGTGAGCACCGCGAAGGTATCCCGAACCGGTCGCTGGGCGACTTCGTCGCACCTAAGGAAACTGGTCTGGCCGACTACGTGGGCGCCTTCGCCGTCACCGCGGGGCTCGGCAGCCAGGACAAGATCACGGAGTTCAAGGCAGCCCTCGACGACTACAGCGCGATTCTTCTGGAGTCGCTCGCCGACCGCCTGGCCGAGGCTTTCGCGGAGCGGATGCACGAACGGGTCCGCAAGGAGTTCTGGGGGTACCAGCCCGACGAACAGCTGGACAACGAGGCACTCATCGGCGAGAAGTACGTGGGAATCCGCCCCGCCCCCGGCTACCCGGCCTGCCCGGAGCACACAGAGAAGGAAACGCTCTGGAAGTTGATGGACGTCCGTGAGCGCACCGGCATCGAGCTGACCGAGTCGATGGCGATGTGGCCCGGTGCCGCCGTCAGCGGCTGGTACTTCTCGCACCCGCAGTCGCAGTACTTCGTGGTCGGCCGGTTGGCCCAGGATCAGGTCGCCGATTACGCAAGGCGCAAGGGCTGGACTCTGCAGGAGGCCGAGCGCTGGCTGTCGTCCAACCTGGGCTACAACCCGGAGGACTGACCCCCTACCTTGGTGGCCGCCGGCAACGATACGAATGCCAACGGTCCCAAGGCTTTCCGTGAGGCCCTGCTCGGCAGCACCGAAACTCCGGTGTTGCGAGCGGGTTTGCCTGCCGGTTGCGCGATGTGACTGCCAGGTGCCCGTTGTGCGAGAATCGCCGGGTGAAAGCGGTGCTGTGGGATATGGACGGCACCCTGGTCGACTCCGAAAAGCTCTGGGACGTCTCGATGCACGCGCTCTATGCGCGGATGGGTGCGGTGCTCACTCCCGAGGTGAGGGAGTCGACGCTGGGTGGCTCGTCGGAGTCGGTGATGCAGATCGTCTACGACGACGTGGGGCTCGACCCCGACCCCGTCGCGATGGCGGAGTCTGCCGACTGGCTACACGATTACACGGGCGACCTGTTCGAGCAGGGCCTGCCGTGGCGCCCCGGTGCCCAGGAACTGCTCGACGCCCTGCTCACCGCGGGCATCCCGATGGCGCTGGTGACCAACACCCGGCGCGATCTCGCCGAGCGGGCTCTGAAAAGCATTGGGCGGCACTATTTTTCGGTGACCGTATGCGGTGACGAGGTGCCAAGCGGCAAGCCGGCTCCCGACCCGTATCTGCGCGCGGCCGAGCTGCTCGGATTGCCCGCGAGGCGTTGCCTGGCTATCGAAGATTCGGTCACCGGCACCGCGTCGGCCGAGGCCGCAGGCTGCCCCGTACTGGTGGTCCCCAACGACATGGCGGTTCCCGACGGGCCGCGTCGCAGGCACGTCGAATCGCTGAGCCGCCTCGACGTGGCCGGTCTCCAGGCGATCCACGCCGAGCTGGAGCGCGAGCCGGGTCAGCGCAGCGCCTGAGCCGTCAATCACCGGTACGGATTTCGCCCCTATCGGCAGGTCGACTGTGCGATTGTGATGTGGCACAGATCACGCGACGCTGCGGGAGGACCTGTCATGACGCACGGGCCGGTAGGCGATTCCACGTCGGGCCTCGACTACGAGGAATCCGAACACAGCGGCAGGGTGGTCCGCATCGCGTCGGTGGCCGCCCTCGGTGGCCTGCTGTTCGGCTATGACAGTGCCGTGATCAACGGCGCGGTCTCGGCGGTTGAAGAACAGTTCGAGATCAGCAAGCTCGTCACCGGTATCGCCGTCGCGGCGGCACTGATCGGTGCTGCGGCCGGCGCGCTCGTCGCAGGACGGCTGGCAGACAAGATCGGCAGGCTCTCGGTGATGAAGATCGCCGCGGTGCTGTTCCTCATCAGCGCCTTCGGCACCGGCCTCGCCGCCAACGTGTGGATGTTCGGCGTGTTCCGGGTCATCGGCGGTATCGGCGTCGGCGTGGCGTCGGTGATCGCGCCGGCCTACATCGCCGAGACCTCACCGCCGCGGATCCGCGGGCGGCTGGGTTCGCTGCAGCAGTTGGCGATCGTCAGCGGCATCTTCGTGTCGCTGGCCATCGACGCGCTGTTGGCTCATCTCGCCGGCGGTTCTGACAAGGAACTGTGGCTGGGGATGGAGGCCTGGCGGTGGATGTTCATCATGATGGCGGTGCCCGCCGTCCTTTACGGCACGCTCGCGTACACGATCCCCGAGTCGCCACGCTATCTCGTTGCGACGTACCGGATTCCAGAAGCCCGCAGAGTGCTCACGATGCTGCTGGGGGAGAAGAACCTCGAGCTGACGATCACCCGCATCCAGGAGTCGATCAAGTCCGAGAAGCCACCGTCATGGACGGATATGCGCAAGCCGACCGGCGGTCTCTATGGCATCGTCTGGGTGGGCGTGGGCTTGTCGGTCTTCCAGCAGTTCGTCGGCATCAACGTGATCTTCTACTACTCGAACATTCTGTGGCAGGCGGCAGGATTGGACGAGAGCCAGGCTTTCAAGATCACGGTGATCACGTCGGTCACCAACATCGCGACCACGCTCATCGCGATCGCACTGATCGACAGGGTTGGACGCAAGCCGTTGCTGTTGGTCGGATCGGCCGGTATGGCGGTCACCCTGGGCACGATGGCGGTGATCTTCGGCACTGCTCCAGTGGTCGATGGTGCGCCTCATCCGACCGGAGCCCCACTGTGGATCGCACTCGTGGCGGCGAACCTGTTCGTGGTGGCCTTCGGCATGTCGTGGGGGCCGGTGGTCTGGGTGCTGCTCGGCGAAATGTTCCCGAACCGCATCCGCGCCGCAGCCCTCGGGCTGGCGGCTGCCGCGCAGTGGATCGCCAACTGCCTGATCACGGCGTCGTTCCCCGCGCTCGGCGCCTTCTCGCTCGGTGTCGCATACGGCTTCTACGCGATCTGCGCGGTGCTGTCGTTCGTGTTCGTGTCGCGCTGGGTGCAGGAGACCAAGGGCAAACACCTTGAGGACATGCAGAGCGAGATCCCGCATCACGAGCACAACCCCGCGGTGAACTCCTAACGCGTGTCGTCGACGAAGTCCGTCCACCCGACGCTGATCGCGACGTCCATCGCGGGCTCGACCAGGGTGGCCGGGTCCATGCCGGTGTGAGTCATGCGGACCTCGCAACCGGTCGCCACGACCCACACTGCCGCCGGATCCTTCTGGACCAGTGCGTAGGTGCCCGGCTCGCGACAGGGCACCTCGTAGCCGACGTCGCCTGACGTCGACCGCAACAGCGCGACCTCCTCGGCGAAGTCGTCGACGGGATGAAGGGAAAGTGTCAGCGTCGCCGGTGCGGAGGCGCCCGGGCCCCAGGCCGCCGTCAAGGACGGGTACGGCGCGAGCGGATTGGCCACCTGGTTGTTCCGCACCAGGCCGTCGAGGGGCAGGTGCTTGGCCAGGATCGTGCTGATCGCTGCCACCCGTGCGGTGTACGTCGGCAGAGGACGGTCGGCTGGAGCGCTCACCCCTCTATTGCACCCCAGGTTCGGCGTCCTACCGTGCACAAGATGTGGACTGTTTCTCCACGGCGCGCGGCGCAGTCTGGTGACCAGGGCCAACGCGGCGTCGCCGGCGGACCATGAAACAATCCATGCCCGTGAAGACTTTCGACGGCCTGTTCGCTGAGCTCAGCGAGAAGGCCCGCACCCGGCCCGCAGGCAGTGGCACCGTCGCGGCATTGGACACCGGGGTGCACGGGCTCGGCAAGAAGATCTTGGAGGAAGCCGGAGAGGTGTGGCTGGCCGCCGAGCATGAGAGCGACGAGGCGCTGGCCGAGGAGGTCAGCCAGTTGCTGTACTGGACGCAGGTGTTGATGCTCGCCCGCGGCCTGACCCTCGACGACGTCTACCGGAAGCTGTGAGCATGCTACGGGTCGCTGTTCCCAACAAAGGTGCCTTGAGCGAGTCGGCCGCCGAAATCCTCTCCGAGGCCGGATACCGCCGACGGCGCGATCCCAAGGATCTGACGGTCGTCGACCCCAACAACAACGTCGAGTTCTTCTTCCTGCGCCCGAAGGACATCGCCGTCTACGTCGGGTCCGGTCAGCTCGATCTCGGCATCACCGGGCGTGACCTGGCCGCGGATTCGGATGCACCGGTGCGTGAGCGGTTGTCGCTCGGATTCGGCAACTCCACTTTCCGCTACGCCGCCCCGGCGGGCCGGGAGTGGGCGACAGCCGACCTGGCGGGCAAGCGGATCGCCACGTCGTTCCCCAACCTGGTGCGCAAAGACCTGGCGGCACAAGGAATCGATGCCACCGTGATCCGGCTCGACGGAGCGGTGGAGATTTCGATCCAGCTCGGCGTCGCCGACGTCATCGCCGACGTGGTGGGCTCGGGCCGCACGCTCGGCCTGCACGATCTGGTGGCCTTCGGTGCGCCGCTGTGCGATTCGGAGGCGGTGCTGATCGAACGCGACGGCGCCTCGGACGAGAACGCGGCCGCACGAGATCAGCTGACTGCGCGAGTGCAGGGCGTGGTGTTCGGCCAGCAGTACCTGATGCTCGACTATGACTGTCCGCGTGCGGTTTTGGACGAGGCCATGGCGGTCACCCCGGGGCTGGAATCGCCGACCATCGCGCCGCTGGCCGATCCGGACTGGGCAGCCGTGCGGGCCCTGGTCCCGCGCCGCGACGTCAACTCCATCATGGATGAGCTCGCGGCCATCGGCGCCAAGGCGATTCTCGCGTCTGACATAAGGTTCTGCCGCTTCTGATACCCGGTGCCCGGACGCTGTGCGTGTTAGCGTCCGGGCATGACCCATTACCTCGTTCTGCTGCTGGCGCTGCTCATCGGGGTGGTGGCCGGATTGCGCGCGTTGACCCCGCCCGCTGTGCTGGCGTGGGCGGCCTTCCTGCGCTGGATCAACCTGGACGGGACCTGGGCGCAGTGGCTGGCACATCCGATCACAGTCACGGTGTTGACCATTCTCCTTGTGGTGGAGCTCATTACTGATCAGCTGCCCAAGACACCCAGCCGTAAGACCCCGGTCCAGTTCCTCGCGCGGCTGGTCGTCGGTGCGTTCGCCGGCGCGGTGATCGGTACGGCCTGGGGGCATACGTTCGGCGGACTCGGTGCGGGGATGATCGGTGCCGTGCTGGGAACACTGGGCGGCTACGAGGCCCGCACCCGTCTGGTCGCCGCTACCGGCGGTCGCGATCTGCCGGTCGCCCTGGTGGAGGATGCCGTCGCGGTGGTGGGCGGCTTCGCGGTTGCGGCGCTCACCGCGGTCGTATAGCCGTGACCGAGCCAGAGCAGTTTGACGCCATTATCGTTGGGGCTGGGCAGGCCGGCCCGTCGCTGGCCGGACGACTCACAGCCGCAGGCAGCACCGTCGCAGTCATCGAACGCAAACTGGTCGGTGGGACGTGTGTGAACACCGGGTGTATCCCCACCAAGACCTTGGTGGCCAGCGCCCACGCCGCGCACATCGCCCGCCGTGGCGCCGAATACGGTGTCGGCACAGGCGAAGTCACCGTCGACATGGTCAAGGTCAAGGCCCGCAAGGACGGCATCATTCAGGACGACCGCCACGGGGTGGAGGCCTGGTTGGAGAACATGGACGGCGCCTCGCTCATCCGTGGCCACGCCCGGTTCGTCGATCCGCACACCATGGATGTCGATGGCAGGCTACTGCGTGCGGATCGGATCTTCCTCAACGTGGGCGGCCGCGCCGTGGCTCCGGACTTTCCAGGCCTGGCCGATATCGACTACCTGACCAATGTCGGTATCCTGGAACTGGATTCGGTACCCGAACACCTCGTCATCATCGGCGGCAGCTACATCGCGCTCGAGTTTGCGCAGATGTACCGGCGCTTCGGGGCCAGGGTCACCGTCGTCGAGCGGGGCCCGCGGCTGACGTCGCGGGAGGACGAGGACATCTCGGCCGCTATCAAGGAGATCCTCGAAGCCGAGGGGATCGACGTCGTGCTCAACGCCACCGGAATCCGGTTTATCAAGCACAACAACGGGTTTGAAGTTACCCCGGCCGACGGGGCCGCGCCGATCGCGGGAACGCACGTGCTGGTCGCGGTCGGCCGGGTGCCCAACACCGACGATCTCGGCCTGGAGAACGCCGGTGTGCAGACCGACAAACGCGGTTACATCGTGGTGGACGACCAACTGCGCACCAGCGTCGAGCACATCTGGGCGATGGGGGACTGCAACGGCAAGGGCGCCTTCACCCATACCTCCTACAACGACTACGAGATTGTGGCGGCCAATCTGCTCGACGACGATCCGCGCCGCGTCAGCGATCGTGTCCCCACCTATGCGCTGTTCATCGATCCGCCGCTGGGCCGGGCTGGGCTGACCGTCGACCAGGTGCGGGCGTCAGGACGAAAAGCGTTGGTGGCCACGCGCCCGATGAGCCGCGTGGGTCGCGCGGTGGAGAAAGGCGAGACGCAAGGGTTCATGAAAGTGGTGGTCGACGCCGAGACCGAGGAGATTCTCGGTGCGGCCATCCTCGGCGTCGGTGGCGATGAGGTCATCCACAGCATCCTCGACGTCATGACGGCCAAGCTGCCCTACACCGCCATATCACGCACCATGCACATCCATCCGACGGTCAGTGAGCTGGTGCCGACGCTGCTGCAGGACTTGCAGCCGCTGGACTGAGGCTGCGGCCGATGTTCAATTGGCGGGTCACCAAGGCGACACGCGCGCCGAGGTGTCTGCACGTGGCGACGTCGGCTGGGTGCACCTGGTCGGGGTTGGCGTCCACGTTGGTCTGAGCGCCTGCACCCAGGAAGAAGCCGAGCCGATTGAGATCGTCCTCGCTGCTGAACGAGGTGTTCCAGCCCGGGCCCAAACCCAGGTTCACCCAATGCATGTGGTGCTGGGCTGCGAAGACCGCCAGGGAACTGAGCGTGTTCAGCTTGTCACCGCTCTTGCCTCCTGAGTTCGTGAAGCCGGCCGCGACCTTGTCGCGCCAGGTGCCGTTGACGCAGCGCCGTCCGGTCTTTTCGGCGAATACCTGGAACCCGGCCGACACGTTGCCCATGTAGGTGGGGGTACCGAAGATCATCGCGTCGACACCGTCGAGGAGGTCCCATTGGGCCTCGGTGATGGCGTCCACCGCGATGAGGCTGACGTCGGCGCCTGCGTCGCCTGCACCGGCCGCCACCGCGCCGGCGAGGGTCGCGGTGTGCCCGAAGCCCGAGTGATACACCACCGCCACGGTGGGCGCTGCGATATCAGAACCGTTGTGCGACATGACTATTTCCCTTCCCATTGCTGCCCTAGCATTGCTGCCACTTCTTGATAGCGCTGACCCCAGTCGGGGAGTTCGTTGCCTGCCAGATGCGCTTCCAGCCGGTCCAGGTAGGCGTGGGTGCCGGGATGGAAACCCTGGCCGTCGCGGACGGTGAGCCCGCGGTGGGTGAATCGCAGCAGGGTGCCGTCGCCATCGGGCGTGAGTTCGTAGCGCACGACGCCGGCTTCGGGGGCCGACAGCACGGCCTGGTTCCACTCGTGCTCGAACACCCGCGGCGGGTCCCACACCCGGATCCGGCCGGTCATCTTCTTCTGCTGCGGCGGGATCGGTGGCGAATGCGGGATCATCTCGATCGTGCCGCCCTCGCGGGCGTCGATCGTCGTTTCGCCCATCCATTGGTTGCGCTGCGCCGGCTCGGTGATCGCGGCCCACACCGCCTCGACCGGATAAGGCAGGCGCCGCTCGAAGTTCAGCGCGGCCTGGTCGCCCTCAACCGTGAGTTTTCCTTCGCGGCTGGTCATTTCGTCTCCTTGTGGGTCGATTCGAGGTGACGCTCCAAAGCGTCGAGGTGGTTGGTCCAGTAGCGGCGGTACCGCTCGATCCACGCGTCGATCTGCACGAGACCGTCGGCCCGCAGCGCGTAGATGCGCCGCTGCGCATCGGGCCGGACCTCGACGAGGCCGACCTCGCGCAGCACCTTGAGATGTCGCGACACGGTCGGCTGGGTCAGCCCGGGGAGGGTGGCAACCAGTTCACCGGCGGTGCGCTCGCCGTCGGTGAGTGCGTCGAGGAGGGCCCGTCTGCTGGGTTCCGCGACGGCTTCGAAGACGTCCATGCGTCGAGTATTGCAGGCTGTCTATATAGATGCAAGCGAATATAGAAGGGGGGCGAAATCTGTCAGCTGAGGGGCATCATCCGCTGATGTGGTCAATTCTCCCGATGGGGAGGGCAGGCCGCCGTTCGGTCGTTAATGGCGGGAAAGAAACGCTCGTTCAGACTTTCGTCTGTTTGGAACCGATTGGCTCAGGAATACCGAGCTCGAGGCTGATGGCGCCGCTCAACAGCGCACGCGCTCGCGCGAGCGTGAGGGAACCGCTATGCCAGCGTTCACTGAGCCCTTCGACGAGGGAGGTCAGTCGCTCGGCGGCATCGTCGGCCTGCACATGTGCTGCGACGGTCAGGTCCGTTTGGGCGCGGCGAATCAACTGAGCAACCTGTGCGTTCCAGGCCGCCGTTGTTGCTTTAAGCGGTTGTCGCAGTTCTTCATTGAAGACGGCGCTCGCACGTAGTTCGCCCCACGCGATGCTGTTCTGGCGAACGGCGTCCTTGCGCTGCATCTCGAGAAGCAACAGTTCACAGATCTGAGCGCTGGGCTCTGCTGTCCTGACTTCGTCGTCGGTATAGCGCTGAGCGTTGGCATTTATCGCGTCGAGTGCTGCGCGAAGAATGCCAGATCGATCGCTGAAGTAGTGGTAGATGAGCGCCGGCGAAACACCGGCCTGGGCGGCAAGCTTTTCTATCCGCAGACCTCTGACACCGTCAGTTGCGATGACGCGGACAGCGGCATCTAAGATTTGTGTCTCGCGGCTGGTGGGAGTTGAGCGTTCCGCCATGGTGACAGACTCTAGGCGACGATTGGACATCATCCGCCGGTCAGTCCGCTGAGAAAAGAGCGCCCATGCCCGGCGCGCGCAAGGACGGCGGCTGTGAGACAGACGGCTAGTGCGGTGGCGGCCATCATCAGCGTGGACGCCGCCGCCGCGTCTCCTTTGAGGCCAGTGCGCAGCGTGGAGTAGATCACGACCGGCAGCGTGGTGGAGCCTACCGTCGACACGATGCTCGAGGCGATGACGTCATCGAGCGAGAATGTCGAAGCCAGCACGGCGCCAGCGGCGATCGCTGGTGCCGCGATCGGCAAAAGGACCCGACGTAGCACCTGCAGCGGAGTGGCGCCAAGGTCTGCGCCAGCGGCGAGGAGGTTGGTATCGAGGCTCTTCAACCGAGCCGATACGACGAAGGCGACCATCACCGTCGATACGACTGAATGAGAGATGACCAGGCGGGTCGTGCCGTCAGCCATCAGCGGTCCCGTTTGCAGGTAGAGCATCAGCGAGCCTGTAGCGGCAACGATCTCGGGCGTCACGAACACCACCATCAAGATGACAGTCAAACCACGTCGGATCACCGCATGGGAATTGGCCAGCGCTATCCCAGCAAGCGTGCCGATGAGGAGGGCAATCACCGTTGATAGCACGGCGACAAGCACCGACTGCCCGACGGCATCTGTCAGCAGGTTGTTCTCCGGGATAGCCGCGTACCAGCGGAAGCCGGGACCGTCCCAGACGGCCAAGGACCTGCCTTGATTGAAGGAGTACGCGGCGACCGTCAGTATGGGTGACCATAGAAAAACGAGGAAGGCCACGCCGTATACCCGCAGCACAGGCTCCGAGACCTGGCGCCTTACGAGCGGTAGGTTCGGGCGAGGCAGCCGAGCGGCGAGATCTAACGGCCGGAGCAGGTGCAACACCCTCCGTAGTCCTACACACAGTAGTCCGGCCAGGCTGAGCACGACGGCAACGAGGACGATGAGAAAAACGGCCGCAGCCGCACCAAGGGCCCAATCCTGTGTGACCAGAAACGAATCAGAGATCAACGCGCCGACAACGAAGACATTGACCCCGCCCAGAACTGCTGGGGTGACGTAATCGCCCATCAGCGGAATGAAGACCAATACCCCGGCGCTGATCAGGCCCGGCCGGGCTGCGGGGACCGTTACTTGCCAGAACACGCGCCATGGCGAAGCACCCAAGTCCCGTCCAGCCATGCGTAATGCTGGATCGAGGCGATCCAAGGCGACAACAATGGGTAGCACCGCTAGGGGCAAGTAGTTGTACACCACGCCGAGCTGAGCCCCGGACATGCTGTCGAGCATTCCGTGACAATCGATTCCGAACAGCGTCGTCAACGGCCCGTGCTCACCCAGCAGCAGTCGCCATGAATATGTGCGCAACAGGAAAGGCATCCAGAAAGGCACTATGACACCGATGATTGCCAGGTACTTCCACTTGCCAGTCAGTTTCGTCGATATCAAGTAAGCCATCGGAAACGCGATGGCCAAGCACAGCATGGTGCCAACGGCCGACAGTTGTACGGTGTTCATGAACGCCACACGGAAGGTGGCGCTACCCACCTCGCGGTAGCGATCCAAGCTCGGCGCGCTCAAATCAACGAGATTCGAACCGAATAGGTTGGAAGATCCGAAACTGAACGCTGAGACCATCGCAGTCGGGATCAGGAAGAACAGGCACAACCAGATGAAGGCGGGTGTCGCTGGGAGAAGGCCGCGCGAGCTGAGCCGCAGGCGTGCTCTGTAGTTGGTCAAAATCATTGCGAAGCCCTCGCTTTGAGCCGCTGGAACGCCGCTGTCGATTGTTTGCGAGCATCTTCCGTAAATTGGGCAGGAATGAAGCGATCTGGGCTTACGCCGTCGTCGAAGAACACGATTTCGGGAAACGGAGTGTCCGCCGGCATCTGAGCGCGCGACGCTTGAACACCGGTGTAGTAGCCGGTTTGGAGCGTCTCTTCGGCCGCCCGGCCAGGGTCCAGGAGATACTGGACGAACGCGTGTGCTGCAGCTGGATTCGATGAACCTCTCGGCATGATGAAGTGGTCAACGTACAGGTCCGTCTTCGGCGATCCGAGTGCGAATCGCAGCGTTGATGGCCCATCCATCAAAGCGCTACGCGCGTCGCCGGTAAACGTCTGCGCCAATACAATTGCGCCGTTGGACAATTCGGCCCTCGGATATGAGTTGAACTGTTTTAGATGAGGGATGACGTTATGTCCGAGGTAGTTCTCGGCCGCCGCGTAGTTAGCCGGATCTGTAGTCTGATCATCGATCCCGTTGGCCCAGAAATACGAGCCGATCACTGAAGGTGCCCCGTCGATGACCGATGTGCGTCCACGCACAGCGGAGTCGGCCATGTGAACAAAGAAGTCGTTCCATGACTGCAACGGCTGAGCAATCAGCGAGCTGTCCCACACGTACCCGGTGGACCCACCTGATTTCGGTATCGCGTATCTGTTTCCTGGATCCCAGGATTGATTCAGGAAGGTCGGCGTGATTCCTGATAAGCCGGGAAGACGTTGCTTATCCCAGGGTAGAAGCGCGTGGGCTGCTACCAGTTGTGGGACGTATGCGCCGTCCATCACGACAAGATCGTAGCCGCTCGTACCCCGGCTGAGGCGTAGCTTTGCCAGGGCCTCTTCAGCTGAGGCGTACGCGTCGATTTGAATCTTTACGCCGGTAGCCTTCTCAAAGGATTCGATGTTCTTGGGCGAGAAATACTCTGCCCAAGAGTAGATCCGTAGCGTGGAGCCCGACTTCACTTCGGTTGGGTAGTTGGGGACCTCGACGCCTTCGGCTTCGGGGCCCGAGCCGCACGCCGTCAATGTGAGCACGGCGGCGACGGTGATCGACAACAATTTGACGAATGTTCTATGGATCAATCTTCTGGGCTTCCGGGCTCGACAAAAATGCTGACTTGAGAGGGGTGCCACCAGCACCGGACACAGTCGGCGACTTTCGGTACTGGGCGCCCGTCGCGGGGAACGCGGGCGATGAGGTTGAGTCCGTCGGCATGGACGAGTACAACCGTGCAGATGCCGGCGATGCTGACTCCACGGACTATCCCGCAAACACTGTTGACTGTATCTGGAGCGGCACACGTGGATTGGGTGTCTATGTTGACGTGCTCAGGTCGTACCAGGGCCACCGCCGGGCCGATTGTGCGAGAGTCCACCGCCGCGACGCTGAGCTTCGGGTGCCTCAGGATGCCGCGGCTGTCACATCGGCCGCTGATTTCATTCTGTTCCCCGACAAAACCGGCGACGAACCGGTTGGCTGGCCGGTCGTACACGTCCTCCGCGCTGCCGACTTGTTCTAGCCGTCCGTTGGACATGATCGCGATCCGGTCCGCCAGGCTCAGAGCCTCTTCTTGGTCGTGACTGACGAGAATGGTAGTTACGCCCAGTTCCTGTTGGATGAGCCGTATTTCGATCTGCATGGCTTGCCTCAATGCGCGATCGAGCGCGGACATCGGCTCATCAAGGAGCAACACCGCCGGACGATCGACAACGGCACGGGCCAGCGCGACACGTTGTTGCTGGCCGCCGGACAGGTTGCTCACCGATTTGGGTCCAGCGTCGCCGAGCTGAACGGCTGCCAATGCCTCAGCGACCCTGCGATCGACTTCGGAGCGCTCGACGCCCTGTTGCCGCAGCGGAAAAGCAACATTGTCGGCGACCGTAAGGTGGGGGAACAATGCGTATGACTGAAAGACGGTGTGAACGTTTCGGCGATGTGCCGGGACGCGCGTGACGTCGCGACCGGAGATTGAGATCGCCCCCCGATCGGGCGCTTCCAACCCTGCGAGCATCCGCAGCGTTGTCGACTTGCCACAGCCGGAAGGGCCCAACAATGCTAAGAATTCACCGGATTCAACGCTCAGGGTGAGCCCGTCAACCGCGGCCCTACGTCCGTATTGCTTGGCAAGGTCTTGAACGACGATGGATCCCGGCGCCACTGGTGTTTCGGCACCAGTTTGGCTGGCCGGCCTGGTCTCGATTTCGGTCACCGCGTGGGGCCTGCGACTGGAACCTGCATTGTGATGCAGTGCGGGCCGCCCCCACCGAACGCGATTACCTGCCCCGCCACTCCGAGGACTTGCCTGTCCGGAAACTCCGCTCCGACTGCGGCTAGCGCTCGTTCATCGTCTTCGCCGTTACCGCTCGTGGGCACGACTACGACGCCGTTCGCGACGTAAAAGTTTGCGTACGAGACGTATTCGTCGACACCGTCAACTTTGAAACCGGACCAGAGATCCAGTCCGCTCACCTTTACCGTTCGTCCGCCAGCATCGGGATGGTCGCGCAGGTAGCGCAAATTCCGCGCCATCGCCTCGTGATTGACGTTGTGTGCATCGCTGCACGTCTGCGCGATGATCCGGCCCGGGCGCGTAAAGGTGGCTACTCCGTCGACGTGCCCGTCGGTGTGCCGGTCATCGAGGTGTCCGAATGGAAGCAGCAGCGTGGTTTTCGCCCCAAGTGCAGCTCTCAAAGTTGCCAAGATGTCGTCCGCAGAGAGATCGGGGTTGCGATTGCTATGCAGAATGCACTGGGCGGTCGTGATCAGGGTTCCATCGCCGTCGACGCTGAGAGCCCCGCCCTCGAAAACCATGTCGACTCCGACTCGCTCGATCCCCAGATGGTCCAGCACTAGGCGGGCCAGATTGGCATCGGCGCCGTAGGGCAAGAACTTGCGTCCCCAAGAATTGAAATTGAAGTCGACGCCGAGGCGGTGACCTTGGGCGTCCTTGACTACGAGTGGACCGTTGTCCCGGATCCAAGAGTCATCAACGTCGGCCTCCAGCACCTCTACATTGGTAGTGCCGCAGTAGTCGTAGACCTCTGCCGAGGTGCCTGGCAGAGCGATGACGGTGACTGGCTCGAAGTCGGCGATCGTTCGAACGACAGTCGCATAATCGCGCTTGGCTTCGTCAAATACGCCGCGCCACAGGCTTTCACGCGTCGGCCAGGTCAGAAGGGTCCGTTCATGTGGTTCCCATTCAGCCGGCATCCGGTAGTTGGCAAGTCGCGGGTCGACCTGCGGTTTGGCGCGGCGCGGGACAGCCTCCAAGCCATGTGGTGCCAGCTCTGAACGGTAGGTCGGTGCGATCGCGGGATCTTCGGTGTGAGGAGCGGTGCCGGTGGAGTCAATTGTGAGTGATGCCATAGCCGCCAATATGCCGTTGATTGAAAATTTAGTCAATAGATAGCGGCGGTGCATCTTGGCCACCGCTGCTCGCGCCAGAGTGCCGGATTGCTTGCCCTAGCGACGCGAACGAACTCGGCGAGACGGCTGCGGAATGCAACCGGTGCAATGGGCAGAAGGCACGCGTGGGCTCCGCATGCGCTGTCGCCGTGCTGAACTCATCCGCCAAGCTCTGGCCTAGCTGGGCCGCGCGTTTAGCCAGTACGGCAATAGCATTCGGCATACTCAAACCGCCGGTCGACGCCCCGACAGTCGGTAACCGAATAGTTTCATTAGTGGCCAAGCGACTCGCCGAAACGACCCGCACCGCGCGTGGTTCCAGGCAATCGCGCATCGTCGCCGGCGCGGACGGTCTATGGTTGTCAGAGTCGCCGAGCGCTTCCAGCGGGTTCGCGCGATGATCACGCAGGTGGCGCAGGGTTCGCCGCCGGCCCTCCGACCAGGCGGATGCGGTCCATTGCCACGTTGTTCCTTGCGGAACGGATCCCACCGCGCCGAGTCGGAATCCTTCTTTGTACTCGATGAACAAGATCGGAAAGGACGATGATTCAGTGACGCGGTTCAACGTTGTGGAAGCGAGCATTGCGCAGCTTCGCCGTGCGTTGGAAGACGGATCGGCAACCAGCGAACAGCTGGTCAGCAGCTATTTGGAGCGCATTGAGGCTTTCGACCGCAGCGGCCCACGCCTCAATGCAATGGTGGTCATGAATCCAAACGCACTCGTTGACGCCCGTGCTTCTGATCAGCGCCGCGAGGCAGGAGAAACGCTGGGCCCGCTCGACGGCATCCCATACACAGCGAAGAACAGTTATCTCGCACGTGGACTGACCGCCGCTGCCGGCTCACACGCATTCAAAGACCTTGTCGCTCAGCGTGATGCATACACGATTGAGCGGCTGCGCGCTGGGGGAGCAGTCCTCATCGGCCTCACCAACATGCCGCCGATGGCGAACGGAGGTATGCAGCGGGGCGTCTACGGGCGTGCGGAAAGCCCATACAACCGCTCTTACCTGACATCGGCTTTCGGCTCGGGATCCTCCAACGGTTCAGGAACGGCGACCGCCGCGAGCTTCGCGGCCTTCGGTCTGGGCGAGGAGACCTGGTCAAGCGGGCGCGCGCCCGCGTCCAACAACGGGCTTTGTGCCTATACGCCTTCGCGCGGCGTGATATCGACGCGGGGCAACTGGCCACTGGTGCCTACCATGGACGTCGTCGTACCGCACACCCGAACCATGGCAGACATGCTCGAGGTTCTCGACGTCATCGTCGCAGACGATCCAGACGCCAGAGGAGATTTCTGGCGAATCCAGCCCTGGATCGAGATTCCACGATCTTCACTAGTGCGACCGCACTCGTATCCATCGCTGCTGCCCGAAGATGCGGTCGAAGCAAGGAATACGCTGTCCAGCAGGACATTCGGCATCCCAAAGATGTACGTGAACGACGATCCGGAAGCCGGCACCGGCAATGCACAGGGAATCGGCGGGGCTACCGGGCAGAGCATCGAGACTCGGCAGTCGATCATCGACCTCTTCGACGCGGCTAAGACAGTGCTCGAGGATTCCGGCGCCAAGGTGACACTTGTGGACTTCCCGGTCGTCTCCAATTACGAAGGAGACCGCGCTGGAGCCCCCACCATACGTACTCGGGGCCTTGTCAGCCCACAGTTCCTCGACCGCGAAGCCCTCGACCTGTCAGCTTGGGCCTGGGACGACTTCTTGCGCGCCAACAACGATCCCAACCTCAATACACTCGCCGACGTGGACGGCACGCTGATCTGGGTGCATCCCAACGGGGCGTTGCCCGACCGGTTCGATGGCTTTAACGACTGCGTCAGCACGTATCCAGAGTTCATTCGAACGCACCCGATCGTGGATTTCACCACCATCCCGCACGTTGCCGAGGGTCTGCGGGGTCTCGAAGAAACCCGTCGTGTGGATTTCGAGGATTGGATGGCCAAGCTCGGTCTCGACGCGGTGATCTTCCCCGCGGTCGCCGATGTAGGTGCGGCCGATATGGACGTCAATTCGGCCTCGGCGGACCGTGGCTGGCGTAACGGGGTATGGGTTGCCAACGGCAACCTGGTGCCGCGACACCTGGGGATTCCCACCGTGACGGTGCCGATGGGCACGATGGCCGACACCGGGATGCCGGTGGGTCTCACCTTTGCGGGCCGAGCCTACGACGACAACGCCCTCTTGACGCTCGCGGCAGCGTTTGAGGCGACCGGTGACAGGCGCAGTGCACCAACAAGAACTCCCGCCCTGCCTTGATTTTCCCTGCAGCTATGCACACCAGGAGGTATCAATGATCAGGCGCCGCTTCCTAATCTCGGCCGCCACCATGGCAGTGGGTTCCGCATGCGTCGCCGGGTGCTCACACTGGCAACCGCGGAGGGGAACGAAACTGCCTGTGGCTGAGGGCAGTTGGTATCGGAAGAGCGAGGATGCCGGACGCCTGGCCTGCTATACCGAGCCGTATGCCGATTCCATCATCAGTGCCAATATCTGGCATCTGCGGGGGCCCGACCGTGATCTCGTCTTCGACACCGGCCTCGGTGTAGCTTCGTTAGAAGTCGGTATTCCAGAGCTATTCAAGCGCGATCCGATTGCATTCGTTAGCCATTGGCATCTCGATCACTCCGGTGGCGCGCACGAGTTCTCCGACGTGCGCATTCACCATCGGGGCGTTTCTGCGCTCAATGCGCCACCCAAAGCGTCATTGAAAGGCGCTGACCTGGCACGCGAACTCGGGATCCACGACCCGCTGGCCGACACGCTACTGACCGCGATCCCGGATGCCGACTACGACATCGAACAGTACCGGGTCCGACCAGTCGCGAAGCCGACATCGATTCCGGACAGAGGACGAATCGATCTTGGCGGGAAGACTGCGCTGACCATCGTGCACATGCCGGGGCACACGCGCGACAGCGCGGTAGCGTTCGATGAACACACGGGCGATCTCTTCGCCGGTGATGTGGTGTACGAGGACGCGGAGAACGGACTTCTCGACTACACCTCAGATTCCTCTGTGGAGGACTACATACGCTCGTTGACTTTGCTAAAGGATATGAAAGTGGCCCGTGTCCACCCGGGACACGGGTCCACGTTCGATGGAGCGATGCTCTCGCGGATCATCGAGTACTACTTGGCGGAGCACCGCTAGCAGGGCGGCTCCTGCGGCGCCACAGTATGAGTATTTGTCGACGTTGGATATTGGTTTGAGAACCTGAATGTACATATGTACATTCGAGTCGACAGAACGCGCGGATGGTTCCATTCCGCTGGATGCTGCTATGAGGGCCAATCGACCGCAGGAGGGAAAGTAGTGCCATGGGCGCGATGACTCGGCGGCAGGTGATGCTTTCTGCGGTGGCGGGGGCGGCGACAGTTGGAATTGCAGCTTGTCAGCGCACCGGCTTTAAGGAGGACGAACGACTCGTGGGTGATATCTCTCCACTTCCCGTCGGCATGAAAACCCACTTCCAGCGTCTGACTGACGCTCAGCGGATCCGCGGATGCAGTGTTGCAGCGGTAACTCGGGACGCGACTGTCTTTGCGGATGCATGGGGCACCGCTCGCGACAATCGGGAAATGACGCCGGCCAGCACCCTGAACATCGGATCGGTGAGCAAGACGGTTACCGCTACTGCTGTGATCCAGCTGGCCGCTTCACATCGGCTTGATCTGGATTCCGATGTGAACGATATTCTCGGGAAAAGCAACGTCTATGGCCCTGTCAGAGTGCGCAGCCCCTACCATCCTGACGTCCCAATCACCGTTCGCCACCTGATTACCCATTTGACGCCGCTGGCCAGCCCTCTTGAACCCGGAGCTTACGGCTACTCGTATCGCGTAGGGCCGATGGCCGACCCCGCAGAGATGGGGCGCTGGCTGCACGACTTCCTCACACCGCCGCCGCGGGGTTGGACGTACTCTATGGGGAATTTCACGAAATCCGTTCCAGGACAGTCGCACCTGTATTCCGATATTGCTTTCAATCTGGCTGGGCACCTCGTCTACGCGGTTACGGGCCGCTACTTCGCCGACTACTGTCGAGATTCGATCCTCAGGCCTGCTGGGATGAACCGTTCCGATTTCAGTCGGGACAGCTTGGATGAGGCTGATCGCGCCGATCCGCATGCGTGGTTCGAGAACGGCGTAAAGCGGGGAATGTGGCCGGATTACCGAAATCTGATTCCGCAAGATATACCCGATGACTTCACCGGTCATGTGGCATATGCCCCGTACACCAGTTGTCTGCTGGCAGACGGTGGGCTGCGGTCGAATGCGCTCGATTTGGGCCGATGGGCACGAGTGTGGCTCGGCGAGGGCACCATCGACGGGACGGAGATCCTTGGCAGACGGTGGGCTACCGAGGCCCTGTCGGACCAGGTCTCTGCTGCGGTTCTAGCCGCATCCGATGCTCCGTTGCCGATGATCTCTCAAGGCTTTGCCTGGCATCGAGTGGCAGGCGATGCAGATGGTGTTTGGCAGCATGCGGGCAGCGAATTTGGCACGGCTTCGTACGTAATGCTTGATACAAAGCGCGGGGTAGGTGCGGCCGTGGTGTGCAATACCGAGATCCAGCTCGAAGGAGATCCCCGCGTCGAGCTGTTGCATCGGCTCGTGGATGCCGCCGCTCGCGGCTGATGTGGTCAGTGGTGCATGAGGGCGGTCAAGGTGTCGATGAGCAGGCTGCGGTCGATGGCGATGTCATTCAGCGCAGCGTGGATAGTTGCGCCGTCCGCGAATATCCCTACCGCCGTTGCGCGGTCGCGCCCAATGTGAGGTTCGAGGGCCTGGACGAGACCGTCGAACCACCTCAGCGCATGTTGACGCAGGTTGGGATCCTTTGCGGCGGCGCATATTAGTGCAGTTTCCGCGCGTGCCGTCCGCGGGTCATGCAATTGGGGAAGGTACTTGTCGGCCAGCGCGGCGGGCGACGGGCCGTGGCTGTCGAGTGTCTCCCGCAGTTGGGCAATGTCATCGTCCACCTTGTCGGCGAGAAACTTCATGGCGGCAAGCCGGATATCGTCCAGGGACGAGAAATAGTGTGTTGTCGAGCCCAACGGGACCCGCGCTCGGGCAGCAATCTGGCGGTGGGTGAATTCCGTTGATGCCTGCTCGACGATCAGTTCAGCAGCCGCGACGACTATTTCATGACGGCGCTTGTCTGGGTCCGGCGAGACTCGGCGAGTCGTTGCCTTGTTCGGCTTAGCCATGGACGCTCCTTGCGAGCCAGGTAATGAACAAAGTACATTACCTGGCTCGCTCATCTGCTCGGAGCATGAACGCCCCCAGGATACTGCGCAGGAACGCCTCGACATCCCGCGGTGCACGACTTGGATCAATGACGCTCCGAGAGTCTCGAGTCACACGACTGGTCGACGGTTGCACGCGCTGATCGTCGCTAGGCTTAGTATGAGCGAGGAGTCACGACACCAACCGCGGCATTCTCGAAAAATGCCCGGTACGGCAAAGTCACGCACACACGCGACTGACTGCCCCTGAGTTCGCGGCCATCAAGCGGAAATAGTTGCGGAGTAGGTACTTGAGCCGCGACAGGCGCCCTCCACGGAATTGCTGAACCCTCTAGCCCACCCGGAGAATGACGCGAGATCGGTTGCAGTAGAACTGGTTTGAGGCCAATCGCGCGAACTGGAACGAACGCGCGGCAATACACGCGGCGCGTGACGGCTCCGCATACCAGGTCCGGGGATTCATCGCTGACCCGTCCTTGCTGTCCGACGTAGTTGAGTTCGAGCTGCCAATCCTCGGCGACGTCACCGGTAGGCGCGCCGTACACCTCCAGTGTCACATCGGCGCGGACACGATTTCTCTGGAGCGTCTCGGAGCCACGGTAACTGGACTCGATTCTCCGAGGGTTCCATAGCTGAGGCTCGCGTCCTGGCTGCTCAAGCTGGTGCAGCTGCGCAGTTCGTGCATGCCGACGTTCATCAAGCGGCGGAGGCTCTCCCACGCCACAGCTTCGACCTCGTTTACACCGGAGTCGGGGCCCTGTGCTGGCTACCCCGAGTAGGCGCCTGGGCTGAAGTTGTGGCAGTACTACTCGCACCCGGCGGCTCCTTGGTGATGCGTGAGGGACACCCGATCTTGTGGGCAATGGACGAATCCCTAAGCGATGGGCCGCATCTGCGCTATTCGTACTTTGAACACGGCGAACCGCTGACCTTCGACGACGACCAGACATACGTCCCGACCGACAAGTCCATCCAGGCATCGAAGACCTACGAGTGGAATCACTCGCTCGGTGAGATCATCATCGCTCTCATCACCAGCGGCCTTTGGCGGCGACCGTGAAATCCGTTGAGACAACGGGCAGGTGTTCAGCGGCACGGGAAAATACCTTGCCGATTGCGCGGAGCCCCTGGAAGATACGAAGCGTCCCGACCACGCGTCGTACCAACCCCTAGCGCTCCCAGGAGTTCACTGTGTCTGACTTCTCTCCGTTCATCATCGACTACTGGGCGACGGCATTCAGCGGGAAACCTTTGCACAGCAACGAATACGTGACGATCACTGTGAACCCCGATCTCGATGACGACCAACGTGTCGCCGTCCTGTGGACCGCCGAAGATCACCGTGTAGCGATAACCGTCGCCCCTGCCGTCGCAGATGTGTTGTCTAAAGACATCGCCGTTCTGGGTAATCCGACTGAGACGGACATCCGGGTAGCGATCGCCAATCGAGGTATTGCGCTGAACGATGCCGACAATGTGTTTTATCTTACGAAATCCGCGGCAGAGGACGTCCTGGGCGACGCAGGATCAACCAACGTCCGCCAGCTCACTGACGCTGATACCGACATGTTTGCGGCGTTCAAAGCAGGTGTCTCCGAAGAAGACTGGGACAGCGCGTATGTCGAGCTAGACCACTGGGCAGTATTCGGCGCGTTCGACGACCACGAGCGTCTCGCCTGCATTGGCAGCATGTATCCATGGGACGACGAGTTTCCACTCGCGGATATCGGAGTGCTCACTCTCAGCTCCGCACGCGGTCGAGGCTATGCAAAGACATTGGTGCGGGCAATGTTTCGTTACGCACTCGCCGAGGGCTACGAGCCGCAGTACCGGTGTCAGCTCGACAACGCCGCCTCGAACGGGCTCGCCACCCGCCTGGATTTGCAGCTGTTCGGCCGATGGGAAGCCGCAATTCCCGCCGCCGGCACTGCCAACGCATGAACCGCGCGGCGTGGCGAACTGCGCAACAGGGCGGGTTCGGCTTCTGACTTGGCTGTTTCGGAGTCTGATTGTGCGCGGGGCCATCTCGATTCTCGCGGATGGGGAGCGGTGGGTGCGGCTCAGACGCCGATCGCGCCGCCGTCGCGCCAGACCGCGACCACGGCGGGCCGGGCGGGCGCCGAACCGCCGTCGGGCCAATGTGAGAGTGGGTTGTCCAAGCTGTACTCGTCGCCTTCACCCGGATGTTGTACGCACACGGTGACCAGGTCCTCGGTGATCACTGGTCCACAGGTTTCCGCGCCGATGGGCACGGTGAGGAATTGTTTGGTCTCACCGCGATTCGGCCCGTCGAGTGCGATGGCGAACAATCCGTCGTTGGACTTCAGCGCATTGCCGTCGGTGGAGATCCACAGGTTGCCGTGTGTGTCGAACGCCAGGTTGTCCGGGCAGGAGATCGGGCTGACCTTGGCCTTGTCGAAGCCTGCATAGTAGGTGTCGGCGGCTTTTGGATCACCGCACACCAGCAGCAGATCCCAGACGAACGTCGTGCCGGCATGGTCGTCGGTGATCTCCAGGATCTGGCCGTTCTTGTTCTCGTTGCGCGGGTTGGCCGCATCGGCGGGAGCCTTCCCACTGGTGCCGCGCTCGTCGTTGTTGGTCAGCGCGACGTAGACCTTGCCGGTGTGCGGATTGGCTTCGAAGTCCTCGGGCCGGTCCATCTTGGTGGCGCCGGCCGTGTCGGCGGCCAAACGGGTGAATACGGCGACCTCGGGCGCGGTCATGCCGTCGATGAGCGATTCGCCCGACCCGTTCGGCCCGGACCTCAGCAGCGGAATCCAGGTGCCCGAACCGGAGAATGAGCCCGTTGCCGGCAACTTTCCGGAGCCGTCGATGTCTGCGGCCGGGATGTCGCTGGTGAGCTTGGCGACGTAGAGGGTGCCTTCGTCGAGGATCGTCATGTTGTGCGCGACGACGGCGGGGTCGCCGTTTTCCCATCCGGGCCGAATCTTCTTGGCGGACACAAACTTGTACATGTAGTCGAAGCGTTCGTCGTCTCCGGTGTAGGCGACGACGGTGCCATCGCCGGTGACGTAGATGTTGGCCGATTCGTGCTTGAACCGGCCGAGCGCGGAATGCTTCACCGGTGTCGACGCCGGGTCCCACGGATTGACCTCGATGACATAGCCGAATCTGTTCACCTCGTTGGGCGTTCGGGTCACGTCGAAACGCGGATCGAACCTCTCCCAGCCGAGTTCCGATGGTTCGGCGGTGATGCCATACCGCTTGTGGCGGTCGGCGTCCCGTCGGTCGGGCGCCGGCCCGCCGGCGACACCACCGAACTGAGCGTTGAAGTTCTCCTCGCCGGAAAGGACGGTGCCCCAGGGCGTTACCCCACCGGAGCAGTTGGCGAAGGTGCCTGCCACGGTCCGGCCGGTGGGGTCGGCGGGGGTCTTGACGAAATCGGTGCCCGCCGCCGGACCGGTCAGGCTGAACGGCGTGTCGGCTGTGATCCGTCGGCTGTAGTGACCGGGCACGGGCCGCAGCGCACCGTCTCGGGTGCGCTCGACCTCGACCACGGTGAGGCCCACTGCGGCGATCTCGACGTCGAACTGTTCGCGGGTGGGAGCTGCGGCGTCGTACCCGGGGAACATGAACTGCGGCGTGACGTATTCGTGGTTGGTGACCAGCAGGAAGTTCCTGGCCCGGCCGGGGATGGGTAGCAGCGCGGCGAAGTCATTGTTGAAGCCGAACTGCAGCCGCTGCGCGGCACCGGATTGGTTGTGCACGTCGAACGCCGGGGCGTCGGGCAGAACCGGATCGCCCCAGGCGATCACCATCTGCTGGCGGTAACCGTCGGGGATCACCACGGTGTCCTCGGTGTTCGGGGCGACGGAGGCAAAGCGCATACCTGGTGGTGCCTCGCCGGTCGCCGGTGGTGTGTCGGGAACGTCCTCACGTCCGCACGCGGCCAATGCGGAGCCGGCGCCGACGGCCAATACGGTGACGCCGGCGGCCCGCAGGAGTGATCGGCGGGAAATCTGCTGGACTATGTCGCCGAAGTACTCGTTGTTACTGGTGTTCGGCACCGGTTTCGAGCAGGCGTCACCGCACCGGTACCGACAGGTGACGTGTTGGCGCGATGACATTCCGCGGTGGGCAACAAAGAGATTCAACGGTATGAGCGCCATGGCGCGCAGATCCTTCCGCTCGGCACCGGTGGCGGGCTGAGCACCGGTGACGGCGAAACTACGGCAGTTTGGCAATCAGCTGTGAACTAACTGGTTAACTGCTGGCAACATGGTCAGCTGGTGGGTCGATGGAGAAGCGTTCCAGCGCCGCTCGGGTGCGTTGCCCGCCAGTCTCTCGGAGAGTGCCGACCGGCGGTTGGTTGGCCATGGTCAGCGTTCAGAGTCGCCTCGGCGTTCAGCCGGGCGAAGCCACCGGATGTGCCGGTGACCACAATGGTGTAGCGACTCATGAAAGTTTGTCTCGTGGTGGGACGTCAGCGTCGCAGCACGAGCAAGGTTTGTGCTGAGGTGCCGATAAACCCTTGCCGGTCAAAGAGTTCCGCAGTCGTCACCCCGACGCCGTCGGGTCCGATGGAGCCCCGCGCGCGCAGGGCAAAGTCCGATCCGATCGGCAGCCGGTGCAGGTGCACCGCGGTGTCTGTGTTCATGAACACGAACTTGTCGGGGTCCAAGGCGGCGCCCGCGCCGTTCGCGGAATCCACCACGAGAGCCAGCCGCTGAACCGCCGTGGTCTCCTCGTCGTCGACGACCGGGGTCAGCGCCCGCAACCACACCACCGAAGCCCCGGCATCGGTTCCGCGCTGGCGCCGCCAACTCACGGTCTCCAGATAGCCTGCCGCGCCCTCCCAGTCGTGCGCCACATCCGTCTGCTCGCCTTCGACGAGCGGGGCGAAGCGATCGGTGGCCACATCAGCCGTGTCAGCGGTGGCAAGCAGCCACACGCTCACCCGGGCCACCGCTCGCCACTGACCGTCGGGCCGCTGTGCGGACATCTCGGCGACGGCCAGCGATATCCGGGCGCCCGGCCGGTCGACCCAGGCCCGGACCCGCAGCGGCGCAACAGGTATGGCGCCGAGGATGTCAAGCGTCAACCGGCCGATGCGCAGACCCGACGGGGCCATCAACTCCTCGATGGCCTTGGTCAACAAGGCCAGCGGAGGTGAGCCGTGCTGGATCGCCGGATCCCAGTTGCTCCGGGTGTCGGCGGTGGACTCGAACAGTTGAAAATCGCCGTCGGCGGGCAGCCGACGGTAGTGGCAGCCGATCATGCGGCAGGCTCTGTCGGGGCAGGCAACTGCTCGGGCCAGCCGGGGTACGGCGGCGGGGTGCCGCCGAACGCGGGGCACAGGGCCTGATGCGCACACCACGAGCACAGCCGCGACGGATTGGGTCGGAAATCGCCTGTGGCGCCCGCGGTTTGGATGGCGCGCCAGATCGCCATCAGGGTGCGCTCGAACCGCAGCAGTTCGTCGGCGTCGGGCGAGTAGTCGAGCACCTGACCGTCGGCGAGGTACACCAGGCGCAGCCGGGCCGGCATGACGTCGCGCGACCGCAGGAGCGCGACCGCGTAGAACTTCATCTGGAACATCGCCTTGAACTCGGCCGCAGTGCGCGCCGCGGGTGGCGCCTTGCCGGTCTTGTAGTCCACCACGCGCAGCTCACCGGTCGGTGCGACGTCGATGCGGTCGACGAACCCGCGCAGCAGCGTGCCGTCGGTCAGCTCGACGTCGATACGCAGCTCGCAGCTGTCCGGGTCGAAACGCGTCGGGTCCTCCAACCGGTAGTAACCCGACAGGAGCGCACGTGCCTCGTCGAAGAGGGCAGGGGATACGGTCTCCGCCAGATCGGGCTCCGCGGCCACCACCTGGGCCCAGGCGGGCTCGATGAGGGACAGCGCGGTGTCGTGTACCCGCTCGGCCGCCGGGAGCCCGTACAGCTGTTCCAGGGCGGCGTGCACCAGCGATCCGCGCAGTTGCGCCGGGGACCGCGGCTCCGGCAGTCGGTCGATGGCGCGGAAGCGGTAGAGCAGCGGGCATTGCTTGAAATCGCTGGCTCGCGACGGCGAGAGTGCCGGCCTGCGCAGCGGCCCGGCCGGCTCGGCAAGCGTGGTTGCCGCCGTCACCTCACTCATACCGGCAGCCTATGACCGGGTGCCGACAATTTTGCGGCAACCCGCGCACCCGGCGCGGCGGGGCTACTGGCAGGCTGGTGGACCGTGCCAAGGACCGGACCGTTCGCCGTGGGTGACCGCGTGCAGCTCACCGACGCCAAGGGCAGGCACTACACGATGGTGCTGACGCCGGGCGGGGAATTCCACACTCACCGCGGGATCATCGCGCTCGACGGGGTGATCGGCCTGCCGGAGGGCAGCGTCGTCAAATCCACCAACGGCGACCAGTTCCTGGTGCTGCGCCCGTTGCTGGTCGACTACGTGATGTCGATGCCGCGCGGGGCGCAGGTGATCTACCCCAAGGACGCCGCGCAGATCGTGCACGAGGGGGACATCTTCCCTGGCGCGCGCGTCTTGGAGGCGGGCGCCGGATCGGGTGCGCTGACGTGTTCGCTGCTGCGCGCCGTCGGGCCGGGTGGCACCGTGATCTCCTACGAGCTGCGCGACGACCACGCAGTGCATGCCGAACGCAACGTCGTCACCTTCTTCGGCGAGCGACCGGCGAACTGGGATCTGGTCATCGCCGATCTCTCGGAGTACAGCGGTCCCGAGGTGGACCGGGTGGTGCTCGACATGCTGGCGCCGTGGGAGGTGCTGCCCACGGTCGCGCAGGCGCTGGTGGCGGGCGGCGTGCTGATGATCTACGTCGCGACCGTCACGCAGCTGTCCCGGGTGGTGGAGGCGCTGCGCGAGCAGCAGTGCTGGACCGAGCCGAGGGCGTGGGAGAGCATGCAGCGCGGGTGGCACGTCGTGGGTCTCGCGGTGCGTCCGCAACACACCATGCGGGGGCACACCGCCTTTCTGGTCAGCGTGCGCAAATTGGCCCCGGGCGCCGTGGCGCCGATGCCGTTGCGGCGCAAGCGTCAGCTCGGCGGCAGCGTCTAGCCACCCGCCCGGTCAGTCGTCGCTGCGGCTCAAGCCGCGCCGGGTGGACAGCAGGTCCACCTCAGGACGCGCCGCGATGAGCCGCTCGGCGGCGTCGAGCACGTCGACCACGTGGGCGTGGTCACCGGCGACGACTGCGATACCGATCCCGGCGCGACGGTGCAGCTCATGGGCACCGGTTTCGGCGGCCGACACGGCGAACCTGCGATGCAACTCGGCGATGATCGGCCGGATCACCGACCGCTTCTGCTTGAGCGAGCGGACGTCGCCGAGCAGCAGATCGAATTCCAGCCAGCCGATCCACATCCGACGCTCAGGGGGTCGGTGTCGGGGGAACCTGTCTCTTATACACATCTCCGAGCCCACGAGACTACGCT
>NZ_LZTB01000071.1 GCF_001665685.1 Mycobacterium sp. 852013-50091_SCH5140682 | reverse complement strand
CGAAAAGTGAGCAGGTAGTTCCGGTCGAAAAGTGAGCACCCTTCTGATTGGAGAGTGATCACTGTGGAGGATTGGGCGGAGATTCGACGGCTGTATCGGTCGGAGAACCTGTCGCAGGCTGCGATCGCGCGGCGGTTGTCGCTGTCGCGCAACACCGTGGCCAAGGCGATCAGCGCCGAGGCGCCACCACGTTATGAACGCGTGCCGTCGACGACGTCGGCGTGGGCGCAGATCGAGATGGCGGTGCGGGTGCTGCTGGGGCAGTTTCCGACCATGCCGTCCACTGTGCTCGCGCAGCGGGTGGGTTGGACGGGCGGGCATTCCTGGTTCGCCGAGAACGTCGCCCGGATCCGTCCGGAGTACGCGCCGACTGACCCGTGTGATCGTCTGGTGCATCTGCCCGGCGAGCAGGTGCAGTGCGATCTGTGGTTCCCCGGTGGGTTGGTGCCCGATCACGCCGGGGTGTTGCGGTCGTTTCCGGTGTTGGTGATGGTGGCCGCGTATTCGCGGTTCATCGCGGCGATGATGATCCCGTCGCGGGTGACCGGGGATCTGCTGGCCGGCATGTGGCAGCTGCTCTCCTGCAATATCGGGGCGGTGCCTCGAACACTGTTGTGGGACAACGAGTCTGGTATCGGGCAACGGGGCCGTCTGGCCGAGGGGGTGGCGGGGTTCTGCGGCGTGCTGGCCACCCGGCTGATCCAGACCCGCCCGTATGACCCCGAATCCAAGGGCCTGGTGGAACGGGTCAACGGCTACCTGGAGTCCTCGTTCCTTCCGGGCCGGATGTTCACCTCGCCGGCGGATTTCAACGCCCAGCTGTGGGCGTGGCTGACCGGGATCGCCAATAGCCGCGTCCACGCCACCACGGGTCTGGTCCCGGCCGAGGCGCTGGCCGCCGATCGAGTGGCGATGGCCGCGTTGCCACCGGTGGCCCCGGCGGTCGGCACCACGGTGGTGACTCGGTTGGGCCGCGACTACTACGTCAGCTGCGGCGGTAACGCGTACTCGGTGCATCCGGAGGCGATCGGCCGGATGATCACCGTGACCACCGGACTGGACCGGGTCACCGCCCACTGTGGGGACCGCCTGGTCGCCGATCACGAACGGCTCTGGGGCAGCGCGGGTCTGGTCACTGATCCGAGTCACCTCGCCGCCGCAGCGGTACTGCGGGAGCAGTATCGAGCTCGTCCTGCCGCGGGTGCGCATCTGGCGGTGGATGTCGAGGTCGCCGACCTGAGCGCCTATGACGCGCGGTTTGGGACCGGGGAGGTCGCCTGATGGCTATCAAGCGCCCCTCGTCGGCACCGGGTGACGCCGACAAGCTGATCGCCCACCAAGCCCGCCTGCTCAAGGCGCCGCGCATCGCCGCGCACTACCATCGGTTGGCCGAGCAGGGCCGCGACGCCGGTTGGTCGTTGGAGGACTACCTTGGTGCCGTGCTGGCGGTCGAATCCAATGCTCGCGCGGAATCCGGTGCCCGCCAACGGATCCGATACGCCGGATTCCCGGCCATCAAGACGATCACCGACTTCGACTTCACCGCCCAACCCGCCCTCGACCGCGCACAGATCGCGCGGTTGGAAGCCGGCGGCTGGCTTTCCGAAGCCCGCAACATCGTGCTGCTCGGTCCGCCCGGCACCGGCAAAACGCATCTGGCCACCGCGCTGGCGATCGCCGCAGCCCATGCCGGGCACCGCGTCTCCTTCGCCCCCGTCACCGGTTGGATCACCCGCCTCGCCGAAGCTCATCGCACCAACCGCCTCGAAGCCGAACTCCGCAAGATCAGCCGCTACGCGCTCATCGTGATCGACGAAGTCGGCTACATCCCGTTCGACACCGAAGCGGCAAACCTGTTCTTCCAGCTCGTCTCCACCCGATACGAGAAGTCCTCGATCATCCTGACCTCCAACCTGCCGTTCTCCCGCTGGGGTCAGGTCTTCGGCGAGGCCACCATCGCCTCGGCGATGATCGACCGGATCGTCCACCACGCCGACGTTATTGCCCTCAAAGGCGCCAGCTACCGCATCAAACACACCGCGATCGACACACTGCCCTCCGTGGAAGCCGATCGTCAGGCAGACT
>NZ_LZTB01000070.1 GCF_001665685.1 Mycobacterium sp. 852013-50091_SCH5140682 | reverse complement strand
GGGTCGGTCGATCGCGATAGAATTCGAACATGCTTGCGAACACTGTGATGGACCGGGAAGCGGTCCTGGCGGTGTTCGACGAGTACGAGGCGGCCTGCGACAAACTGGCCACGTTGAACTTCGACGCGTTGAGTCTGCCGGAGCTGTTGGAGTTGCAGTCCCGCCGTGAAATCCAGGTGCGCCGTGCGCCTGCGGTGGATCATCGGTTGCTCGCCGAGGTGCAGTCACGTGCCACCGCGCGCGAGATCGGCGCGAAAAACTGGGCCGACGCGCTGGCGATCCGGTTGCGGATCAGCCCCACCGAAGCCAAACGCCGCGTCACCGAGGCCGCCCTGCTGGGCCCGCGGGCCGCGGTGTCGGGGGAACCCCTGGAGCCGGTGCTTCCGGCCACCGCCGCCGCCCAGGCCAACGGTCAGATCAACACCGACCACGTCGCGATCATCAAGAAGTTCTTCGCCACCTGCCCAGTGTCACTGGACGGGGCCACCCGCACCCAGATCGACGCGGATCTGGCCGGCATCGCCACCGGCAACTCCCCGGACATCCTGCG
>NZ_LZTB01000069.1 GCF_001665685.1 Mycobacterium sp. 852013-50091_SCH5140682 | reverse complement strand
ACGACCATGATCCAGACCAGCGACACCGGGATGAGGACTTTCCAGCCGAGCGCCATGAACTGGTCGTAGCGCAGCCGCGGCAGGGTGGCCCGCAGCCAGATGTAGATGAACATGAACGTCCACACCTTGGCGGTGAACCACAGCAGCGGCCACCATCCGCTGTTGGCGCCGTCGATCATGTTGAACGGGAACGGCGCATGCCACCCACCGAGGAACATCGTGGTGGCCAGCGCCGAGACGGTGGTCATGTTGACGTATTCGGCAAGCATGAACATCGCGAATTTCAGCGACGAGTACTCGGTGTGGAAACCACCGACCAGCTCACCTTCCGCCTCGGGCAGATCGAAAGGCGCACGATTGGTTTCGCCGACCATCGAGGTCACATACACCACGAACGAGGGGAGCAGCACGAACACGTACCAGATGCGATCCTGAGCCGCCACGATCCCGGAGGTCGACATGGTGCCTGCATAGAGGAACACCGCGGCAAACGAGAGCGCCATCGCGATCTCGTACGAGATCACCTGCGCGCTCGACCGCAGGCCGCCCAGCAGTGGGTAGGTCGAGCCAGATGCCCATCCGGCCAGCACGATTCCGTACACCCCGATGGAGGTCACGGCCAGCACGTAGAGCACCGCGACGGGCAGATCGGTCAGTTGCAGCGGTGTGCGGTGTCCGAACACCGACACCGCGCCCCCCATCGGGATCACCGCGAACGCCATGAACGCCGGGATCACCGAGATCACCGGCGCCAGTAGGTAGATGGGCTTGTCCACGCCGGCCGGTGTCAGACCCTCTTTGAGAGCCAGCTTGATGCCGTCGGCGAGAGACTGCAACAACCCCCACGGGCCGACCCGATTGGGGCCG